>CAYREH010000094.1:0-19459 GCA_964423245.1 uncultured Bradyrhizobium sp.
GCGAGCCTGCGCTGGTGGTGCGGGCGACGTTCACGGTGGCGTTGCCGCCGCCGACCGACGAGGTCAGGCCGAGCGCCTTGAGCAGGTCAGCCTTGCCGGTGACGCTGAGATCGGCGCCGGTGGAGCTGTTCAGCGTGACCTTGGCGGAGCCGACGCTCGAGGCGGTCTGGTTGACGCTGGTGGAGATGGTCGCAGCACCCGCGCTGATCGAGACCGTCTTCACGCCGCTGGCGATATCGACGGCGGCGAGCAGGTCGTTGACCGTCGCAGCCGGGGTACCCGCCGTGCCGAGATAGACGGTGGTGTTGCCGTTGCCGTCGGTGACGAGGTTGCCGCTGACACCGGAGCCGGACGCCACCGCGGTCGAGGCCGGAGCGGCACCCGAACGGAAGGTGATGGTCTTGCCGTTCACCGTCAGCGTGTCGCCGTCGGCGGGCTGGGCATTGCCGAGCAGGCCGGTGGCGGTGGTGCCGTTGGTGGCGATCAGGGTGATGGCGCCGGTCAGCGCGGTGGTGCCGTCGCCGGCCGTGCCCGCGGAGCCCGTGAACGCGCCGAGGGTGGCACCGAGCGTCGACGTGCTGTTCGCCGCCGTGGTGCCGCCCGCCGTGCCGTTATACAGCACGTTGCTGCTGGCAACGGTGCTGGCATAGCTCGTCGTGCCGCGCAGATCGGCCGCAGTCGCGCCCGAGATCGTTGCGGAGACATTCGACTTGGTGGAGTAGCCGACGGTGGTCTGCAGAGCCTGGTTGGCGATCGACTTCGCGGAGTCGATCAGCTTCTGCAGCGAGGTGATACCGGTGTTGGCGGCCTGGAGGACCTGCACGCCGTTGGCGATGCCGTCCAGCAGATTGTTGATGTCGCTGGCGCGGTTGTCGAGCGACTGGGCGGTGAAGAAGTTGGTGGGATTGTCCAGGGCCGAGTTGACGCTCTTGCCCGTCGACAGACGGCTCTGCGTGGTGGCAAGAAGATCAGCGGTGGACTGGAGAGAAAGCAGGTTCTGACGAACCGACGCGGAGAGAACGATACCGGACATTGAGTGTTACCCTTCTGGTACGCAACGCAACAAAACTTCGATTAGGATTAATCGATGCCCGGGACGGTGAACGCAGACGGCTAACAAAGCATGAAGTGAATTCGGCCGATTCTCGCGAAGATTCACCATGGGCGCGTCGGCGACCTTCGCCTTCGCACCGATATCATCATGATCCCATGAGTCTTTTTGATCTCACTTGCCGGCATTTGCCACTTGTCAACCATAACTCATGGTCGACAATTGTCCGCATCGGCAGCTGCACGCGCGATATCGACATTCGGCAATGTCGCAAGGTCAAAAAAAAGCGGCGGGGCCGAAGCCCCGCCGCCATGTTGCTTGCGATGCCGTCCGCGATCAGCGGAGCAGCTGGAGCACGCTCTGCTGCGACTGGTTGGCCAGCGACAGCGCGGAGACCGCGATCGACTGGCGGGTCGACAGCGCCTGGCTGTTGGCCGCCTCGACGTTGGTGTCGGCCAGCGTCAGGTTGGACGAACCGGTCTGCAGCACGTTGATCAGGTTCTTGTTGAAGTCCTGACGAACCTGCACCACCGAGAGGTTCGAACCGAGGCTCGACGCCTCCGAGCGCAGCGTGCTGGACGCGGCGTTCAGGTTCGACAGCACCTTGTTGGTCGCGGCGTTGTCGATGAAGTCGACACCCGTGGTCAGCGCGGCAAGACCCAGACCCTTGGAGTTGTAGGTCACGCCGGTGATGTTCAGGCTCGACTTGGCGGTCTCGTCGAACACCAGCTTGAGCTGGTCGCCGTTCAGCAGGTTGATGCCGTTGAACGAGGAGTCCTGCGAGGTGGTGTCGATCTGGTTCAGGATGTTGTTGTACTGGTTGACCAGGTTGGCGCGAGCCGTCTGGGCAACCGTGTCCTGGACGGGGCTGGAAGCCGTCGAGAACGTCAGCGCCGTGGTCAGCGTACCGCCGATCACGCCACCCGCGGCGCTCGAACCGATGGTCGAGGACGCGTAGTCGTTGGTGGTCGAGACCGTCAGCAGCCCGTTGGCGTCGATCGTCGCCGTCAGGTTGTTGGCCTGCAGCTTCGAGTTCAGCTGGTCGAGCGTCTTGACCGTGCCGTTGGTGCCGTCGCCGAAGGTGACGTTGACCGCCGTACCGCCGTTGAAGGAGGTGAAGGTCAAGGTCTTGCCGCTGATTCCGCCGATGCCCGAGGTGCGGGCCGCGGTGAAGGCGGTCGCCGTGCCGGTGTTGCCGGCGAGGCCGAGCACGTTCAGCGCGTTACCCGTGCCGGTGATCGACAGGTCGGCATTGACGCCGGTGGACAGCTTGAGCTGACCGGAGGCGTTGATCGACGAGTTGGTCTGGCCGGTGGCGGTGGCGAGCGTCGCAACGCCGCTGGCAATGGTCGCGGTCTGCACGCCGGTGGCAAGGTCGATCGCGTTCAGCACGTCCGAGATCTTGCCGGACTGCAGATAGACGGTCGAGTTGCCGGCACCGTCGGTGACGAGCGCACCGCTGGCACCGTAGCCGGTGGCGACGGCCGGCGCACCTGTGGTGCCCGGGGTCGGCGCATTCTTGAACGTGATGACGTGACCGTTCACGTTCAGCGTCGCACCGTCGGCGATCGTCGAGCCGAGCGAGCCTGCGCTGGTGGTGCGGGCGACGTTCACGGTGGCGTTGCCGCCGCCGACAGACGAGGTCAGGCCGAGAGCCTTGAGCAGGTCAGCCTTGCCGGTGACGCTGAGATCGGCGCCGGTCGAGCTGTTCAGCGTGACCTTTGCAGAACCGACGCTCGAGGCGGTCTGGTTGACGCTGGTCGAGATGGTCGCAGCACCCGCGCTGATCGAAGCCGTCTTCACGCCGCTGGCGAGGTCGACGGCGGCGAGCAGGTCGTTGACCGTCGCGGCCGGGGTACCCGCCGTGCCGAGATAGACGGTGGTGTTGCCGTTGCCGTCGGTGACGAGGTTGCCGCTGACACCGGAGCCGGACGCCACCGCGGTCGAGGCCGGAGCGGCACCCGAACGGAAGGTGATGGTCTTGCCGTTCACCGTCAGCGTGTCGCCGTCGGCGGGCTGGGCATTGCCGAGCAGGCCGGTGGCGGTGGTGCCGTTGGTGGCGATCAGGGTGATGGCGCCGGTCAGCGCGGTGGTGCCGTCGCCGGCCGTGCCCGCGGAGCCCGTGAACGCGCCGAGGGTGGCGCCGAGCGTCGACGTGCTGTTCGCCGCCGTGGTGCCGCCCGCCGTGCCGTTATAGAGCACGTTGCTGTTGGCGGTCGCGCTGGCGAACGAGGTCGTGCCGCGCAGGTCAGCGGCGGTTGCGCCGGAGATCGTCGCGGAGACGTTCGACTTGGTGGAATAGCCGACGGTGGTCTGCAGGGCCTGGTTGGCGATCGACTTCGCGGAGTCGATCAGCTTCTGCAGCGAGGTGATGCCGGTGTTGGCGGCCTGGAGGACCTGCACGCCGTTGGCGATGCCGTCCAGCAGATTGTTGATGTCGCTGGCGCGGTTGTCGAGCGACTGGGCGGTGAAGAAGTTGGTGGGATTGTCCAGAGCCGAGTTGACGCTCTTGCCGGTCGACAGACGGTTCTGCGTGGTGGCGAGAAGATCAGCGGTGGACTGGAGGGAAAGCAGGTTCTGACGAACCGATGCGGAGAGAACGATACCGGACATACGCTGTTACCTTTCTGGTAATTGACGCTACTGTTACGCGTCTGCTCGGATCTTGATTGACCGAGCGACCGGCGGACCGTGGCCTCCAGACTCTAACGAAGCATGAAATGAAACCCGCGCTTTCACTGAGTCGCGGCTGGATTCGATCCCCGGCGCATCGGCGACGGCCGCCTGGTGCTCCTCGCCCACCCTTGAAATAATTGACGATTTTCGAAAGGGCGTCGGACTTTTAGAACTCGTTAACTATTGCTGAGGGAGTATCGCACCTTGATCCGCCACAACACGCGCTCGGTTACGAAAGCGTTGATGGAGAACCAGAATGGCACTCAAGGTCGAGCTCAAGCCGCACGAACGCATCATCGTCGGTAATTGCGTGATTACCAACACCGACCAGCGCGCCCGTCTTCTCATCGACGGCGAGAACGTGCCGATCCTGCGCGAGCGCGACATCCTGACGCCGGAGACGGCCGACACGCCCGCCAAGCTGGTCTATCTGGCGGTGCAGCTGATGTATATCTCGCCCGATCCGCAGACCCAGCACGGCACCTATTTCAACCTGGTGCGCGACATCGTGACCGCGGTGCCGAGTTCCTGGCCGATCATCGAAGGCATCAACAACAACATCCTGAACGGCGACCTCTATCGGGCGCTCAAGGATGCACGCAGGCTCATCGCCTATGAAGAGAAGCTGCGCAGCCAATTCGCGGCGACTCATCCGAAGGCCGAAGCTGCGACCAGCGAGGTCAGTACCGCCGCCTGACCCGCTCCCGTACACGACACGCTGTAAACGAAACGGCCCCGGATCCGTCCGGGGCCGTTTTCTGTTGGGGCCTCGTTACTGGGCGGCAAGCGGCGGAGCATCGACCTCAACGAGGCGATCGGCATTGCGTTGAGCACCGAACCGCAGCACCGCCGCAACGAGCGCATCGATATCGGCCTCCTCGGTGCGGTGATTGACGATGGCGGCGCGGATCGCGAAGCGACCGTTCAAGGTGGTGCTCGACGGCGCCGCGATGCCGGATTCCTGGACGTCGGCGACGATCTCGCGATTGGTCTCATCGTCGGCGCGGTAGCGGAAACAGGCGATGTTGAGGTTGACCGGCGCCAGCAATTCCAGCTGCGGCTCGGCCAGCACACGCGCCTCGAGATATTTCGCCAGCGCGCAGCTGCGCGTCATGACCGCACCGAGGCGTTCGGTGCCGAATGTCTTGAGCGTGAACCAGGTCTTCAGCGCCCGGAAGCCCCGCGAGAGATCGGGTCCGAGATCGCAGGGCCACACGGTTCCCGCGGCCAGCCCCCTCGCCTCACGCCGCAGATAGGCCGCCGGCTGCGCGAAGGCCTCGCGATGTCGCTCGCCGTCGCGTACCAGCAGAAAGCCGGCATCGTAAGGGACCTGTCCCCATTTGTGGAAATCGAGCGCGATGGAATCGGCAAGCTCGATGCCGGCGAGCATCGGCGCCAGTTCGGGCGACATGATCGCGAGCGCACCGAACGCGCCGTCGACGTGAAACCAGATGCCTTCCTCGCGGCAGAGCGCCGCGACGGCTTCGAGATCGTCGATGGCACCGATGTCGACCGTGCCCGCGGACGCGACGACGAGAAACGGCTTGAAACCAATGTCGCGATCCGCCGCGATCTGCGCGCGCAGCGCGGCCACATCGACGCGATGATCCGCATCGACATCGACCTTGCGCAGCGCATCGCTGCCGAGCCCGGCAATGTCCATCGCCCGCGACACGCAGCCATGTGCGGCCGCAGAGGTGTAAGCGGTGAGCAACGCGCCGTCGTTGCCGATTCCGTGCTGGCGCGCCAGCGCGCCCAGGGCATTGGTGCGTGCCACCAGAACCGCCATCAGGTTGGCCATCGACGTGCCGGTGACGAAGATCCCGCTGGCGCCTTCGGGAAAGTCATAGAGGCGACGCATCCAGTCGACGATCTGCCGTTCGACCTCGATCGGCATGTGATCGCGCCCGCCGAGATTGGCATTGAGGCCCGCCGCAAGCATCTCCGCGACAATGCCGACCGCGGTGCCGCCGCCATGCACCCAGCCCATGAAACCGGGATGGACGTTGCCGGTGGCATAAGGCGCGATGGTCTCGACGAATTCGCGGTAGGTGTCGGCGAGATCGCACGCCTGTCGCGGCACGTCAGCCTTGAATCTCTGACGGATCGTGTCGGGAATCGGCTGCCACACCGGCCGCGACCGAAGACCGGCGATACCGTCGATGGTCTCGTCCAGCATGCGGTGAGCAAGTGCACGGAACGCGTCCCAGTCCTGCGGATCGAGCGACGTGTTCGCGACCGCGCTCTGCGTGCTGCGGACGACCTCGTTCATGATGCCTTGTCCTCGTGCGCCCTTGCGTGACGCGACAACATCGCCTGGAATGCGCCGAAGATCTTGCGCATCTGCGGTGGCTTGTAGGGAAAGACCACCGGTGAATCCATGTTGTGCACGACCGCGGTGTTGTCAGCCTCGAAGACCAGCAATTCGCCGTCCTGGTTCTCGGCGCAGTCGACGATGAAGTAGTCGAGACCGACGCGCCTGCTCATCTCGTCGAGCGCATTGCGGTGACGCGCACCGAAGGCGTGATCGAAGTCGAGCATGAAGACCGCTTCTTCGGCGCGCTTCTCCTCGCTGAACGCCATGTTGGCGTTGAGATACCAGATGTCCCATCGATCGGCGATCGCCATGTGGCACGCGTAGGCCCGGCCGCCGACCATCGCGAGACGATATTTGCGGTAGAGCCCGTCGGGACTGACATAGTCGACGAAGCGCGCGACGAAGAAATCCTCTTCTTCGCGTCCGGCAAGATAGGTCGCGACCGCGGCCGCATCGTCGAGTTTCGCGAGTCCGACGCCGGCATGCGAGCCGCGCGGCCGGATGATCATCGGAAAGCGCAGCTCCGCCGCGATGTCGCTGCCGGCGATCCGCTCCTGCGAGAGATCCGTCAGCTGCGCACGCGTGGCGTGGATGGTGGCGGGAATGTCGAGGCCGGGAATGCCGGCCAGGAGGCGATGCAGCTTGTCGCGATCGAGATTGCCGATGCGATCGGGATGGTTGAGCAGCGGCCGCGGCCAGCGCGGCGCGGCGTTCGCGATCGCAGCGAGCGCGCCGCGGCACTCCTCTGAATCCGACGCGACGACGATGGCGACGTCGTGATCCGGCAACGGCTCGGGCAGCCCGATGCCGTCGATCACGTAGAGCGTCAGCAGCTCGATGTCGGAATCCTCGAGCAGGAAATCGATCGGCGTGTTGCCGCCCATGTCGATGGCGGCCGCAAGCGCCAGCACGCGCAGGCGCGGCCGCGCAACGGCGCAGGGCGAGCGAAACAGGCGATGAAAGGTCAGCACCTCGGCCTGGATGGCGAGACCCGCCTGCTTGTCGCCGAGCAACTGGACGATCAGCGACAGGTCGAGCCCCTCGCCGGCATGCGCAGCGCCTTCGGAAATCTTCGCGACGAGCCGGTCGCGCAGCGGCTGCAGGTCCACACCGTCGAAGGCCTGGCGCGTCAATTGTGCAAAGCCGATGCGGTCGGCATGTGGCGCCATGGTGGTGTCGATCGGTGACGGCGTTGAATGCGGCATGTTCAGACCTCGACGCCGGGCGAGCCCGGCGATGACGCGCCGGCGGCACGGTCAAGCAGCAGATCGATCTTGACCAGGACGTGGGCGAAGCGATCGATTACAGACTGGAGATTGCGTCGCGCTTGCGCCTCGTCGGCAGACCAGGCTTCGGTCACGAGCCGCGCGCCGACACAGAGGCGCAGCGCGGCCTGCGGCGGCGCATCCGGCCGCTCCAGCCTGACCGGCTGGCCGATCAGGCAGCGCTGGGCGGCGACCTCACGGTCCGCCGCGCTGCCGGCGATCGCTTCGTTCATGTCCGACGCCAGCGCGCGGTGAACGGCGGCGGTCTCGCCGACCGTGAGCGGCCTGCCCTGACGCTGCAGCGTGAACGGAAAGATGCTGGGGTGCGCGAATTCCTCGTCATCGTCGCCATTGGCAGCGTTCGGAATCGCGACAGCCCGCAACGAGGGGGACAGCGCGATCATGCCGTCGATGCTGGCCGCGAATTCCTTCAGTGCCTGGACGCGGAAGGCGTCGGGCACGGCATGATAGCGGCCGATCTCGGCGAGCGCCGCTTCCCAGCGCAGCCACTGGCCAAAGTTCGGATGGCGCTCGAAGCGGGAGCGCATCCTGGTCCAGGCCATCGGCCAGTCGCAGCGGCTCGCATAGTCGAGAAAGCCCGGCGCGATGGCGCCGATGCGGTCGAATGTGCGCGACAGGCCTTTCGGCACCAGCAGCGCGCCGCTGAAGGCGGGGCCGCCGAAGAACTTCGAGCCCGTGAGCAGCACCATGTAGCCGCGGTCGAGATAGGCGCGCAGGCGCCGGCGGCCGAGCCGGGCCTGGCAGGCGTCGACGACGATCTGGACCCTGTGGGGCCAGCGCCGCGCGATCTCGTCGAGACAGGCCGCGCTCGGCGCGCGCCAGCCGAGCTTCGAGGCATCCATGATCTGGAGCAGGACCGGCGCGCCCTGCGCGAGCGCGGCCTCGACCGCAGCCAGCACCGCGTCATCGGCATCGGAGCGCATCGCAAGGCCCGATGCCGCGGTCCGCAGCGGCACGGCGATGCTGGCGCCGCCAAGCCCTGCGATGGCGGCATCCTTGCGGACGGATGCACCGCTCGCCGTCCGGGAGCTGAAATGGTGCCCGCGCGCGGTATGGACCGTGCCACTCCCGGTCTGGTCGCCACCGACCACGACCGTGACCGGCGCGGCGCCAAGCGCCGCACGGGCGAGGAACAGCGCATGCAGCTGGGAATCGGTTCCCGACGGCGAGAATACGATGTCCACGCGCTGCGCGAGCTGCAGATGAGCGCGCAGCTCCTCGCGCATGTCCTCGCAGCGCGCGTCGAAGGCGATCTCCACCTCGTCGAACAGGCATTTGTGCATCAGCTCTTCGCGCGCGAGCGCGGCCCGGTCATAGGCGAACTGGGAAATCGTGGACGCGGTCGAGGACGCGAAATTCCAGAGCTCCGGCTCCGGGTCGGCCGTGCAGCCATAGGCGTTGACGCGATCGCGCGGATCGAGCGCCAGCCGCGGATCCCCGCCCGACACCAGCAGCGTGTCCAGCGGCGTGAACAGATCGCGCAGCAGGTAGCGCGATCCGCCCTCAGGCGCGCGCTCCGACAGGATCGAACGGGATCCGCCGCCGCTCATCCCGACGCGCTCACGCCGCATCGGCCGCCGCGGGCGCGGCCGCAAATTGCGAGGCGATGTTGCCGTGGAACACCGACGGCCCGACATGATCGAGCGAGCTCTGGATGTCGGCCCAGATCTCGCCGCCGATGTCGGTCCAGCGCTTGCAGAACGCGAAGTCCTCGGAGAGATAGGTGCCGGTCGCCGGGTCGATCATGCATTCGAACAGGGCGAAACGGTTCGGGCTGGCCGCGAGCGTGTCGTGCGAATGCTCGCGGAAGAATTGCAGGCCCGCATAGGCCGGATGACGGCACATCGTCTCCAGCACGTGACGCCGGATCATCAGGAAGCCGGTGCCTGCATAGCGGACGCGGGTGAAGCCGTTGACGACGACGATGCGGTCGGGATCGTCGATCTCGAGCACGTAGTCGAGGGATGCCGCCGGCACGTCGGGGCGGCCCGACTGGATCGCCCGCTTCGCCTTGTCCCAGTTGACGCGCTTGATCGGATAGCAGCCGGCCACCACGTCGGCGCCGCATTCGATCAGCCGGAACACCTGCTCGGGCGTGAACCCGATGTCGGCGTCGATGAACAGGAAATGCGACGCCCGCGGATCGTCCAGGAACATCGCCGCCAGATTGGCCCGCGCCCGCGTGATCAGCGCATCGCCGTCGCGCAGCAGCACCTTGAGCTCGAGATTGGACATGCCGTGCACGGCGCGCTGGAGCGCGAAGATCGAGCTCGCATAGATGCTCGACACCTGCCCGCCGAAACAGGGCGTCGCCACAACCAGTTGCATCTTGTTCGACATCGATCGCTCCACCGCTCCAATCCTCACCAAAAGGTAAAGAGGCGTGGTTAACGACCTCTTAATGCGCCTCGCTACAGGAACTTCACCAGGGACAGCTGCGCCAGGTTCGAGGTAACCTGGTAAGAGGCCTGCAGCGCGTTCTGGAGCGAAAGGATCTCGCTGGCCACCTGGTCGGGCGAGGCCGACTCCGCCTGGTCGATGATCGACTGAAGCTGCGCCTTGGCCTGGGTCTGCCGCGTGCCCGCGTCCTTCATCGTGTTCTGCGCCATCGCGATGTCGGTCTGGATGTCCTCGATGCGCTGCTGGCCGGGCTGCTGGGTCAGCGCCTGCGTCGTGCGCAGGCTGAGCGCGGCCGCCTGCCCGCCCGAATACTGCCCGCCCGGCGTGGTCGAGAAGGTCCCGAACACCGCGATCGCCTGCAGCTGCCGCCGGATCGCATCCTCATTGGCCTGCGCGCCGTACTGCACGGTGATGGAATCATCGACCCGGGCGACCGCCGTCGCGCGCGGCGAGCCGGGTCCGTCATTGCCGGTGTACCATTTCACCGTATTGGCCGAACCGTTCACCAGCGTCGTCGCCGAACTTGCGGGCGAGGAGCCGACCCGCAGCGGCGGCTGGGCCGCGGTGACCGGCGTCGCGCCGAAGCCGAGCGAGCCGAGCGCGCCCGTGTTGGAGCTGTTGATGCTCAGGCTGGCCGCATCGTCGGTATTGATCGTGATCGAACCACCATGGACCGTCGACGGCTTCGAGGTGCCGGTGATCTGGTCGATCTTGCCCAGCAGGGTCTGGATGCTGTCGGTGACGTTGAGCTGGTTGCCCGACGCGCCCGAGGCGACGAAGGTCAGCGTGGTGCCATTGACGGTGATGGTGTCGCCCGGAACGAAACCGGGCGAGATCGAGTCCGAGGGACTGGCGCCCGACAGCGCCGTGGCGCCGGTGACGGGCGCAGGCGTCGCCGCCTGGTTGCTCACGGGTGCACCGATCGCCGAACTCGCGGTGTTGAAGAAATTGTCGCCCGCGGTCACCGCCGACGCCGCCACCAGCGAGGTATTGGCGAGCTTCCTGATCGCGGTGTTCAACGCCGTGTTGAGGTTCGTCGCGGTGTTGTTCGGGTTGACGGGCGTGCTGGCATCGATGGCGAAGCTGCCGACCGGCGTCGGCGTCGCACTCGACGCGGTCAGGTCGATCTGCTCGGTCGACCCGTCGGGCAGCGTGAACTGCACGCTGAGCTTGTCGCCGTTGTTCGGGTTGACGCCGTTGAGGTCGACCGTGAAGGAGACGGGCGAGCCGCTCGGACCGGTGATGGTCGCGCCAGTCAGCGTCGAGGACACCGCCGCGATCTTCAGGCCGAACGGCGATCCAGCGACGTCTTCCGACACCTGCACCGAGCTCGGCGTCGGCTGGGTCTGCACCAGCCGTCCGAGGCCATTGGCGCCGAGATCGGCGGCCTGTCGCTCCGCCATGACCGTCTTCAGGCCGGCCTGCGTCGTCGTGCCGTTGATGATGGTGCCGGCGTCGGCGACCGACTGCGTGCTGAAGGCCGTTCCAGAGAACAGGTAACGGTTGCCGGACTGCGTGTTGAGCACGCCGACCATCGAACCGAACTGCGCGGCGGCGGTGTTCTGGGCAATGGTCTGGCCGTTGACGTTCAGATCCTGCGCCGTGCTGGCCGATCCCGTCTTCACGGTGTTGCGGATCGTCGTCAGCGATTGCAGCGCGGTGTTGGCGAGGTTGATGTTGACGTTGACGTTGGTCATCGTGTCGGTATAGGCGGCGATGTTCGAGAGCTGCGCGCGACCCGCGATCGCAAAGCCCTCGTTGGTGCCCATGCCGGAATAGTTCTGCGACAGCTTGCCCGTCGAGAGCTGCGTCGACAGGTCGGTGAGCTGCTGATTGATGTTGCGGATCTGGTAGCCCAGAACCGACGATGAGTAGTTGATGCTGTTGATCGACATCGGTCAGCCCCGCAACCCTTACAATTGAGCCTGCATCAATGTGTTCATCATGCTCTGCACCACCGACATCACGTGGGCATTGGCGGCATAGGCATTCTGCAGCTGGATCAGGTTCGACATCTCCGAGTCCAGATTGACGCTGGAGGTCGAATTGAACTTGGCCTGCAGCGTCGAGACCACCACGCTCTGGCCCTGCTGGAGCTGCGTCGCCTGGGTCGCGGCGTTGCTCTGGACGCTCAGGAACTGCTGCAGATAGTTCGACACGCTGCCGGTGAAGGGCTGGCTCGACGAACCGAGTCCGGTCTGCGGCGAATAGGAGAACACCGCCGAGGTCAGCTGCGAATAGAGATAGTCCGAGCGCGTGGTGTCGCCGGAGGGCGTCACCGGCGAGGTATTGTAGACCGACAGCCGGGTCGGATCGCTCGTCAGCTGCGTATTGACGGCGATGCGCCCGGCAAGGCCGGTCATCTGCGAGCCCGACGCCGTGATCGCGCCGGTGTAGAGCGCCTGGCCGCCGTCGGTGAACAGAGGCAGCTGCGGATTGCCCGAGGTCAGCGACGTCACCGTCTTGGTGATCGACGTCGCATTCACCTTGGAGAGGCCGGTGTTGTCGTCGGTGATGCGCAGCGTCGTGGCGGTGGCCGGCGACGGCGCCGCGGAGAAGACCACGTGCGCGCCGTTGAGCGCGGTGTTGAGCGCCGAGGCGATCGCGCCCATGCCGCCGTTGAAGTTCACGCCGACCTGCATCGGGTTGGCGTTGGTGGCGTTCTGCAGCGGCAGCGCCGCGGGATCGGTCACGTTGACCAGGGTGACCTGACGCTTGGTGTTGGTGGTGGTGTCCGTATAGGTGAAATTGATCGTGTTGCCCGGCTGCGCGCCGGCAAGATCCACGTCGAACCCGGCCGGCGGGCCGGAGACCGTGCTGCCGGCGGTGGTCCTGTCCGACAGCGCGCTCGACATGGTCGCGGCCAGCTGGTCGATCTGGTTCTGCGCCTGCACCAGCGTCTGGTCGCGCAGCTTCAGGTCGGCCGCGATCTGGCCGGAGGAGACCACGTTGTTGGCGACGACGTCGAGCGAGGATCCGTTCGGCAGCTTGATGTTCAGCGCGCCGACGCCCGACTTGGCGGCGTCGATGTTGTAGAGCGAGGTCGCCGAAAGCGCACCGGCCGAGGCGAAGGTGAACTGCGAGGCGAGGCCCGCGCCCACCAGCTGTATGCCGGTCGTGGTGTAGATGTTGGACTGGTTCGAGCCGTCCGTGGTGACGCGAACGTCGACATATTTCGACAGCGTGTTGATGGCCTGGTCGCGCTGGTCCATCAGCGTCGCGGCCGAGGGGTCGTTGGCCGACAGGCCCTGCAGCTTGGTGTTGATGTCGGCGACCTGCTGCATCGCCACGTTGGCGGCCTGCGCCGAATTGCCGAGATCCTGCTCGACATTCGACCGCAGCGACTGGATGCCCTTGGTGGTGACGTTGAGCTGCGTCGCCAGCGCCTGCGCCGCGCCGAGCGCGACGGTCTGCGCCGACGAGGCACCCGCACTGGTCGAGAGGGCCTGAAGCGAGGTCGTGAACTTGTTCAGCGCGTCTTCCAGCGTGCCGCTGTTGCCGGGCGTGCCGTAGACGTTCTGGAGCTGCTTCAGGATGCTGGCCATCTGGTCGGCATAGCCGCTGCCGCCGGTCTCGGTCCGCAGCTGGTTCAGCACGTAGTTGTCGAGCTCCCGGCTGACGCCGGTGGTCATCGCCGTCGAGCCGAAATCGCCGGTGGTGACCTCGATCTGGTTCGGGGTCTGGACGACGTAACCGGGCGTCTGCGAGTTGGCGACGTTCGACGAGACGATCGAGAGCGCCGCCTGGTTGGCGCGCAGACCGCTCATCGCACTGGCAAGGGCTGAACTCAAACCCATGGGTACTTACCGCCTTTGGTTACGTCGCGCGCCGATCAGCGCAACACGTTCAACAGGTCCTGCACCATCGAGTTCGCGGTCGTGATCACCTTGGTGTTGGCCGAATAGGCCTGCTGGGTCACGATCAGCTTGGTGAACTCGTCGGCGATGTCGGTGTTGGAGCCTTCCAGCGACGAGCCGCTGATGCTGCCCGAGGCTCCGTCGATGGCCGGGCCCGACTGGTCGGTCGCCGCGTAGGCGCCGCCGTCCATCGCCTTGAGGTAGTTCGTGCCGTTGAAGTGCGACAGCGAGACCTGGGCCAGGTTGAGGTTCTGGCCGTTGGAGAAGGTGCCGACCACGAGGCCGCTGTTGTTGACGGCGACCGAGCGCAGCTGGCCCGCGGCGTAGCCGTTCTGCGTGATCGTGTTGATCGTCACCGCGCCCGACGTGCTGGCATATTGCGTCAACCCGCCCGATGAGATGTTGAACGCCACCGAGCCCAGCGACTGGCCGCTGACGCTGACATTGTTGATGGTGATGCCCGATCCGCTCGGCGAGGTCAGTGAACCGTCGGAGGCGAAGGTGAAGGCCTGCCCGGTGTTGACCCAGCCGACCGTCGTGCCTGTCGCATTGGGATCGGTCTGGTAGAATAGGTTCCAGGTGTCGGTATGGCCGGTGCCCAGCGAAGCGCTGTCGGTCTTGGCCCAGCGCAGCTGCAGGTTCACGGGCGTGCCGGCCGCGTTGTAGGCGGTGACCGCGCCGCCGCTGATCGATTCCTTGGTGAAGGTCGCGATGTCGTTGCCGATGACGCCGCCGGTGCCCGCGGTGCCGCCACCGTCGCGGTTCTTGGTGATGGTCGAGGTGAAGCCGAGCGCGGCGAAGGCCGCGCTGTTGGAGCTCGCCACCGACAGGTTGGACACGGTGCCGGTGTTCAGCGTGATCACGCCACCGGAGCTCACCGACGAGCCCGAGGCGCCGGACAGCGCGTCGATCTTGCCGAGCAGGGTCGTGATGTTGTCGGTGATGTCGATCTGGTTGGGACCGCTCGCACCGGAGGCCATGAAGGTCAGCGTCTGGCCGTCCACCGTGATGGTGTCACCGGCCGCGAAGCCCGAGGACAGCACCTGCGCGCCGCCGGCCGTGGCGGAGCCGCTCAGCACGGTTGCGCCGGAGATCGCGGGCGAGGACAGCACGTTGCCGCCGCGGGTGACGCTGGTCAGGCCGAGCGCCGTGGCCGCCGTGCCGCTGTTGATCGCGACGTCGGTGGTGGTGCCGGAGGAGATGACGATGTTGCCGCTGGCGCTCAGCGAGGCCGTGACGCCGGTGCCGCCGGCGTTCTGAATGGCCGTCAGGATGCTCTGGACGGTCGCAGGCGTACCGGCGCCGAGGCCGATCGTGGAGTTGGTGCCGAGCGTGACCGTGTTGCCGGCCGTGAACTGGATGGTGTTGCCGTTGATCGTCAGCGTCTGGCCGCTCAGCGCGGTGAGGATGCTGGACGCGAGATGCGTGCCGACGGAATTGTCCAGCGAGGTGGTCGTCGATGCGACGGCCGAGGAGTTGTTCTGGAGCGCAACGGTGCTGGTTCCGGTCGTCGACGAATAGGCCGAGCGGACATTGCCCGTGGCGGCCGCGCCGGACACCGTCGCGTTGGTGTAGGGCGCGGGCGGCGTGCCGACCGGCAGCGGATTGGCCGCGAAATCGGAGGGGTTCAATCCGCCGGCGGCCAGCAGCGTGCCGGACGATGCCGTCGAGCTCGCCGCGGTGTTCGGCTGGGACGGCAGGTTCGCGGCGTACTGGATCGACGTGGTGGCCTGCGCGGGGATGAAGTTGTTCTGGAATTTCAGGACGTTTGCGACGTTGCCGGTCGGGTTGCCTGTCTTCGGATCGACCGTGACGCCCATCAGGTAGTAGCCGGCGCCGTTGACGAGGTTGCCGTTGGCGTTGAGCTGGAAGTCGCCGCGGCGCGTATAGTAGGTGACGCCGCTGAACACCGGCACGTTGTCGACGATGCCGGTGGCCTTCTGGATCGAGAAGAAGCCGTCACCGGTGATCGCCATGTTGGTGGCGACGGTGGAGCCCGAGATCGTGCCCTGCGTGGTGATGGTGGCCTTGGCATTGGCCGTGACGCCGCCCGCGACCTGCTTGCTGGGGACCGAGGAGTCGGGGATGAGATCGACGAAGCTGGTGCCGATGCCCTTGTAACCGGTGGTGGATGAGTTCGCGATGTTGCCGGAAATGTTCTGCAGCGCGTAGGACTGCGCCTGCAGGCCACCCACCGAGGTGTTCATTGCATCGAAGATACCCATAACTTCGTCTCCAAATCCGATTCCGGCGGCCGGTCGACCAGGGCCGCAGTCGGACGAGACAGTCGCAAGGCCTATGCCAATGCGGGTATCTTCACGAAATCAATGACTTGAACAGACGTGCCCCGGTCCCAGGACCGGGGCACAATTGCCGGGCCGGCAACAATTGCCGGGACTTCGGGTCATTCCGGGGCGGTCCAAAGGACCGAACCCGGGATGATCTCACACCGCTCAGGTCGCCGAGGCCGCGGCGGGATGGAACACCAGACCGAAACCGTCGATGCAGTAGCGCAATCCGGTCGGCTTCGGACCGTCGTCGAAGACGTGGCCGAGATGGCCGCCACAGCGCCGGCAATGCACCTCGGTGCGCAGCATGCCGTAGCTGCGATCCTCGGTCTTGCCGACATTGCCTTCGATCGGCTGGTAGAAACTCGGCCATCCCGTGCCGCTCTCGAACTTGGTCTCGGAGGAGAACAGCGGCAGGTCGCAGCCGGCACAGGCGAAGATGCCCTTGCGATGCTCCTTCAAAAGCGGGCTCGAGCCGGGCCGCTCGGTGCCGTGATTGCGCAGGATCTCATATTGCTGCGGCGTCAACTGGGCGCGCCACTCGGCCTCCGTCTTCTGAATCTCGAACTTCTCCGCGGCCTTTTCACCAGCCTCGGCCGAACTGCCTGTCAGCCAGCGGAAGGCGGAAAGGCCGAACAGGCCGGCAACACTCGTCAACAGGATGCGGCGGTCAAACATCTCAATCTCCGTGCGGGAGGTCCACGCCCTGAGATACGGGCTCTAACGTCCGATGTTACAGATCCAGGCGCTGATTTTATCAACTTATCGCGAGACGTCATGGTCGTGGGACACCGGTTCCGCGCCAGCGGCGGCAGGTTCCGGCGGCGGAGCCAGCCGCGGCCTGATCCCCGAAGGCGGACGGCGCGGACCGGTGCCCGCAACCCGGTTGGCCTCCGCCAGCCGGGCTTCGCGTTCCCTGTCCTTGATCCTCGCCCGCTCGCGATAACGGGCGAGCGAGCCCGCCGCTGCGGAACTTGTCCTGCTCCACATGCCGACCAGTTGGCCGGCAACCCGGCCGGTCGTCCCGCCCGCCCAGACCAGTTCGAACGGCGAGAACAGCCGCCAGCGGTCGTCGCCCGACAGGATGCTGCGCGCGATCATCTGTCCGGCCATGGCCGAGGTGTTCATGCCCTGGCGGCCGAAGCCGCTCGCGACCCAGAGGCCTTTGCGCAACTGGCCGATCTGCGGCATGCCGTGCACGGTCTGGCCGGTGGCGCCGCCGAATGTCTCTGATATCTCGACATTGCCGAGCTGCGGGAAGATCGCCCGGATCCGTCGCCGGACGGCGCCCGCGAAGCGTTGCGGCCGGGCCGCAAAGGTGGTCTCCGGGCTCTCCCACAACAGGCGGTCGCCGTCGACGACGCGGAAATGATCGACACCGTCGGAATCCGTCACCGACCCGGTAAACGCAACGACCTCGCGCAGCCGCTCGCCGAGCGGCGCAGTGATGCCGGCATAGCGCCAGACCGGCAGCAGCGTCTCCGACAGACGCTTCAGCGGCGCGCCGAGATGGACATTGCCGGCCAGCACGATATGGGTCGCGCGCAGCCGCGCCGAGGGCGTGACGATGCGCTTGCGAATGCCGGAATGATCGATGCTGACGACGGGCGTATCCTCGAAGATGCGCGCGCCGGCGCGCCGGGCCAGCGCCGCGAGGCCGTGCACATATTTGCGGCCATCGACCTGGAACGCCCTGGGATAGTGGACGCCGTGGAAGTAACGATCGGTCTTCAGCATCGCGCGGACCCGATCGACCTGCCAGCCCTCGGCCTCGGTGTCGAAATCCTCGTTCAGCATCTGCAGCCGGCTGATCAGCCGGTCGCCGGCATCCACATTGGAGACTTCCAGGACGCCCTCGCTGAGGCCGATGCCCGGCATGTTCGCTTCGGTGGCATTGCTGCGGACGAATTCGGCGCCCTCCTTCGACAGCGTCCACAAGTCGCGTGCGTCCTCGAAGCCGACCCGTTCGATGAGGTCGGCGAGCGGCAGCGCGAAGCCGGGCATGACCGTCCCGAGCTGGTTGCCGGAGGCGTTCCAGCCGATATGGCGTCCCTCCAGCACCGCGACGCTGGCGCCAAGCCGGGCCGCCTCCAGCGCGATGGACAGGCCAGCCAGGCCCGCCCCGATCACGCAGATATCGGCGTCCAGATCGAACGACAGCCGAGCGCGCTCGCGAAAGCCGGCTTCTTCCTGGGACACGCTTGTGAAAGTCTCGCTCATGTCGTTTTCTCAGAGCATGGTCCCGAAAACTGCCGGCGGTTTTCCGAAAGGATGATGCTCGGACAATAATGCTTTAAAGGACCGGTCGGGCGCTTGTCACCTTGTCCTCAACCCGCATCGCCAGATAATTCTGGACGCACAACGATTCGAGAATGCCATGCGCCGTTTGATGCTGCTGCGTCACGCCAAGACCGAGACCGACGCGCCGAGCGGTCGCGACCAGGATCGCCGGCTCGACGAGCGCGGCCACAAGGATGCCGCCGAGATCGGCGGCTGGATCGCCGGCCATCCCCCCTTCCCCGAGGCGGTGCTGGTGTCGCACGCCACCCGGGCACGGCAGACCTGGGACCTCGCCTGGGAGGCGATGAAGGACCGCGTCCCGGCGCCGCAGGTCGATGTCCTGCCGGAACTCTACGGCGCCGAACCCGGCCAGATCCTGGAGACCATCCGCAGCGCGACCGTCCCGGCAGACCCCAAGCAGCTGCTGTTGATCGGCCACAATCCCGGCATGCACGAGATTGCCCTGATGCTGATCGGCGGCGGTGATCCGGCCGGCGCCAAGGCGATCGCCGACAATCTTCCCACCGCGGGGCTTGCGGTGTTCGACTTTGACGTCGAGGATTGGGGCGACGTGGGCTACCGCCGCGGCAAGCTGGCGCAGTTCGTCAGCCCGAGGCTGCTTCGCGAAGGCTGAGACGTGGACAGCGTCCCGGCCGGTTGCGACGCTCGACCAACAGGGAGGCGCAGATGTTCAAGTCCATCCTCGTGCCGATCGACCTCGCCGACACCGATCTTGCCAAGCCGGCGATCGCGACCGCGGCCACGCTGTCGCAGACCTGGAGCGGCACGGTGCGGCTGCTCAACGTGCTGCCGATGACGCCGGTGATGCTGGCCGAATACGTTCCGGCCGATTTCGACGAGCAGCAGCGCCAGACTTCGGAAGAAGCCCTCGCCATCGTCGCGCGCGAATCCGGCATCGATGCGTCACGTATCTCGACCGTGGTGCGCCAGGGCGGCATCTATCACGAGATCCTGGAGGAAGCCGCCCATGTGAAGGCGGACCTGATCGTGATGACCTCGCACCGGCCGGCGATGCGCACCTATTTCCTCGGCTCCAACGCCGGTCACGTCGTGCGCTACGCCAAATGTTCGGTGCTGGTTGTCAGGCACTGAACGTTGCACCGAACCCTGCTCGTAGCCCGGATGGAAGCGCAGCGGAATGAACTCCGCTCCCGTGCCCCGGACGCAGAGCAACGCGAAGGGCGTTGCAGCGCGTCCGGGACACGAGCCGGGCTACAAGATATCGCGCTGCCCGTCGGGCAACACACCCGAGAGCTGGGTCAACGCATCACGCCAAAAATATT
>CAYREH010000095.1:0-18364 GCA_964423245.1 uncultured Bradyrhizobium sp.
GACACGCGGAGCATCACGC
This sequence comes from uncultured Bradyrhizobium sp., assembly GCA_964423245.1. Taxonomy (GTDB): domain Bacteria; phylum Pseudomonadota; class Alphaproteobacteria; order Rhizobiales; family Xanthobacteraceae; genus Bradyrhizobium. The sequence goes on from CAYREH010000095.1 coordinate 20, forward strand.
CCTACAAATGGACCCATCCGACCGAGGAGCGGTAGGGGCTGTTCGCCTCACCGGAGGGCGCGCGACGAGCACCAGCGGATGAGGTCCGGTTGTTGATGGGAGTGGGGCATCGACGAGGCCCGAGGCACCTTACCGCAGGATCAAATGATGGGGCCGCGAGCAGCCCGGGCCCAAGCAGCCGCGCCGATGCCCATCACCAGCATCAGGATCAGGCCGATCCGCGACCAGATGCGTCTGTTCACCTTGTCCGGCGAGACCTCGGACCAGCGCCACTGCGGAAGCGCGGCCAGATCGTCGGCGGTGACTGCCAGATCATCCTTGATCCTGGGCGCGAAATGTTCGCGCCACGAATTGTGAAATGTCTCGGTCTGCGACTTGAACGCCAGGAAGCGCCTGGAGTCCGTTCCGGCAATGCCGTTCAAGGCCTCATTGACCAGAATGGCGGGGGACAGGAATCCGAGGACGTCGACGAGCCGCTGCTGCTTCAGCAATTGCGCGTCGAATTGTCCGAGCAGAGGCTCGATCCGCTCGTCGACGCGTTGCTTGGCCAGGAAGAATGCTCTCATGCGCGCGGGCACCTCGATCTGCCCGTCCTTGACCTTCATCGCTTCAGGGTCGGAGGCGTAGCGATAGTCGGCGCTGTAGAGATTCTCGTATTCGAGCAAGGCGTCGGCGGTGACGACCCGCGTCCGGCTGGCCAGTTCGGTACGGGAGGGGGCGGGGCTGATGACGTTCACGGCGAGGTTCAGCACGACCGGCACGATCAGGACGAGTACGGTCCACACCGCGATCATGATCAGCGCATTGGCGGAGGACGACAGACCGGCGACGTTCACGAGCGCCGCCAGGGCGAACCAGAACAGCGCGTAGCAGGCCACCAGCGCCGCCCACGACAGCATCAAGAAGAACTGTTCCTGCCCGAGCGTCTCTGGATGGAGCACGAGGATTGCGACGAGCGGCAGAGGAATGGCGATCGCCAGCACTGCCAGAAGTCGCACCAGAAGCTTGCCGGTAATGACGGAGGCGATCGAGATCGGCTGCGAGCAGAGCATCCGCAAGGTGCCTTGCTCGCGCTCGGCCGAAAGCATGTTGTAGCCGAGCGCGATCACGAGCAGCGGCAGCACGAACACGATGACGAACGACAGATCGAAATGACCGCTCAGCAAGTTCCACGGATTTTCGATCTCCGTGTCGTACATGAACTGCACTTTGCTGAGATAGCTGATGCGGTAATAGTTCGGCAGCAGGTCGGACTGGCCGACGGACAAGGCGGCGAGCGGTGCATTGGGGAGCGTCGTGTGACGGCCGGCCAGGTTTCCGGCCAGTGCGGCGGGGTTGGCCGGATTGTCGAACGGGACGAGCGCCTCCCGCCCGGCCAGCACTGATTCAAGCATCTCCCGATTGGACGTCTGCTTGTCCCGTTCGTACCTGACCACCTTCTCGATCATGTGCTCGCGAAGATGGGCCTGCTCCAGTCCGACGAACAATCCGCAGGCGACCATGAAGGTCAGCACGAGAAAGACGAGCGGCAGCGTGCCGTCGCGCAGGAGAATCCGGGCTTCGTTCCGAAAAACGAGCGACATCGTCGAGGCGTGGGACGTCTGAAGCGCGATCATTCCTGCGGCCTATCGCATCAATGGACGGGAGATGCCGTAGACGGCAAGCAGGGCCGCGACGCCCAAGGTAAATGTCAACAGTGCCAGGGCTGGCCAGTGATGCGCCAGCGCGAAGGAGACCTTCGGCGCCTCGTATCTGAATTGGGGCACCGTCGCCCAGAGCGCGGGGTCGGCCTTGTAGGTGAAATGGGCGTCGCCCAGCGGGTCGGCGTGGTCGATCAGGTCCTGGCTGACGATGTCCTGGATCTTGCGACGCTGGACTTCGGCTGCGGACGAGAAGTCGCGATGCTGAGGAAAATCGGTGCCGGAGAGCCCCATCGAGAAGTCACGAAGCGCGATGACGGGAGCAACGAGGCCCACCCATTGCTGCAGCCTCTGCTGGTTCTCGAACGTGTCCCAGAGCTTGCCGAAGGTGGAATCGAGCACGCCGTATCCGGCCTCGTCGTCGACCCTCAGCGCGGCTCCCCATTTGCTGAGCGGAAGCGAGGCATCCCATTGCGTGCGGACGCCGAAGTGTTTGTGCCACGCCTCGTCGGCGGCCTCGGACATGTCGTGCGACAGATGATCTGTGAACTCGAGCCGCGACGGGGTCGGGTAGAACAGATTGGCGGCCTCGGACGCGGTGCGCGGCACGATCAGCGTGGCGGTGACCCAGAAGCCGAGCAGGACGACCAGCGCCGTGCGCGACGAGCGCGCCAGTGCGGACACGGCGAGCGTGAAGAGAATGAAGAAGCCGAGATAGGCACCGTACCCGGCCGTGAGCCACGCCATCCGGTACACCACGTCCATCCGCTCTGCGGCCGGCAGACGGGCAACGGCGAAGATCGAGAACAGGATGGCGGGCGGCAGGATCAGGATCGCGGTACAGCTGGCGAGTGCCGCGGCTTTGCCGAACAGCAGGCTTCTCGGAGGCACGCCGATGCTGAGCAGCTGCCTCAGCGTACCGCGTTCGCGTTCGCCGCTGATGGCGTTGAAGCCGACGACGATGACGAGGAGCGGCAGCAGCACCTGGAGGATCCAGGCGGGCGACAATTCGCCGAAGCGTTGCAGGCCCGTGGCATCCTGCGCCGGCCGGAACTTGAGTTCGCTCTGGCGGTGCGCCTGGAGCCAGACGGTCGAACCGACGAACGGTTCGACGCCGGGATCGAAGGCGGAAAGCGGCGGCTCCGGTTTGAAGACGTGCATGCCCTGCTCGGCCGCATCGTGCGGATGGCGCGGCCCCTGACGAAGCCAGGCCTCGTAGTCGAGGGCCTGACCGGCGACGCGCTCGCTGTTGACTTGCGCCTGCCGATTCCATCCGGTTGCCAGCGCCACCAGCATCAGCAGCAGGATCAGGGCGCCGCTCCACAGCAGCCGGCCGTCTCGCAGCAGCTCGCGCAGATCCTTGATTGCAATGGTGGTGACCACGTCAGCTCTTCATGTGCTTGAGATAGAGCGTCTCGAGGTCGGCATGACTGACGTTTTCGCTCCTGAGCTCTTCGACCAGCCGTCCACGCTTCATGATGCCGATCCGCGTGCCGGTCTGCTTGGCATGAAAGAGATCGTGGGTCGTCGTCAGGACCGCAACACCGCTCTTGCTGGCATTGACGAGCAATTCGGAAAATTCGTTCGCGGCTGACGGATCGAGTCCCGAAGTCGGCTCGTCGAGCAGGAGGGCCTTCGCGTCCTTGGCGAGAGCGATTGCGATCCCGACCTTCTGCCGCATGCCTTTTGAATAGGTGGCAACCCTGTCGTCGGCCGCTTGACGCGGAAGACCGGCTGCTTCCAGCAGCGCGAGCAATCGCTCGCGCGTCAGCTGCTCTCCAATCGCGAGCGAAGAGAAGAATGCGAGGTTTTCCACGCCCGTGAGCGCAGCATAGAGAGTGACCTGTTCAGGAATGTAGGCGAGGAGACGCTTTGTCTCCAGCGGCTTCTCGGCGACGTGGAGATCGCCGATCCGCAACGATCCGGACGTCGGCTGGAGAAAATTCAGGAAAAGATTGATGAGCGTCGTCTTGCCGGCGCCGTTCGCGCCCAGCAGGCAATAGATGTCGCCGGGCGAGACACTCAATGAGACATGGTCCAGCGCGGAATTCGCGCCAAATCGCTTCGTGACTTCGACCGCTTCGAGCATCGACTTCCTGTGTAACCTTGCATCCGTCACGCGCTTCAGAGTCGACATCCTCTGTCGAACCCGAACGCGCCAAACTCAATTACACCTTTCTGTATTACAGTATGATGTTATCTGGTTGACATCATACTGGCCTACGAGGGTAAATCAAGACTGGGTTGTCGGCTCGCGCTTCGCGCGATCGTTGGAATGTGGGGCTAAGCATGTTTTCTGCGCGTTCTCTGTTGTCTTCTGTTTCGGTATTGAGTCTCGTCGTGCTTGCCGCACCAGGCGCTGCGAATGCGCAGGACAAGCCGCCAGCCGCCGCCGTCACGCTTCCACCGGTCCAGGTCGACGCGCCGAATGACAGACCCGCGCGACGTCAGGTCGCAAATTCGTCACGTCCTAGTCGGGCTGCGCGCACGGGTGCGCGTTCGAGAGCCAATGTCGCGGCGCCCGCAGCTTCCACCACCGGGGCGCAATCGATCGCGGCAGGAACGCCGCTCAACACCAATGTTGTGGCGCAAAGCGCGAGCCGGCTCGGCCTCACGCCGCGCGAGACGCCAGCGACGGTTGAGGTCGTCGGCGCCGATACGATCCGCGAACAGGGCTATCACACCACCCTCGATACGGTGAAGGGCGCGACCGGCGTCCTTGCCGGCGATGCGCCCAACGACCTCGCGTTCGCGATGCGTGGCTTCCAGGGCAACCAGGTCAATGTGACCTACAACGGCATCAATGTGGGTCCGACCGGCTTCACTTTTCTGGCAGCCGAGACATTCAATCTCGATCGCGTCGAGTTTCTGAAGGGGCCATCGTCACTGATGACCGGGCAGGGCGCGGTCGGCGGCTCCATCAACTACGTCACCAAGACCCCGCATACCGGTCCGATCCGGAACGAAGCATTCGTCGGCTTCGATTCCTACGGCAGCTACCGCACCGGCTACGGCTCCGGCGGCAGCACCAACGTCAAGGGCCTGGACTATCGCTTCGACATCAGCCGCTCGGGCGTCAAAGGCTCCATCGACGACACCGACACGCAGAACCTGCACGTCTCGGGCCAGCTGGACTATCGCCTCTCCGAGACGTTCAAGATGTTCGGCGCCATCGAGTACAAGGACTACAAGGCCCATGTCTACGAAGGCACGCCGCTGGTCCCGGTGTCCTACAGCGGCCCCTACGCGACGAGTGGAATCGTGTCCGGCACCAAGGTGTCGGATTACAACGGCACCAATCTCGGCGCCGTCACCATCGACGGTCGGACGCTGAGCACGAACTACAACGTGCTCGACAACCACAAGACCATCAAGGAAACCTGGGCGCGCGGCGGCTTCGAGTGGAATCTGAGCAATGACGTCACGCTGCGGAGCCAGACCTACGAATACAATGCCAGCCGCGACTGGTACAACAGCGAGGTCAGCGCCTTCAACAACGACCCGGCGCGGGCGAACAATCCCATCGACCGGGAGCGGTTCTTCGTCCATCACAATCAGAACACGGTCGGCAACAACACCGATGTCACGTGGAATTCCAGCTTCCTTGGCATGGAAAATCGTCTCGTCACCGGTGTCGAGGCTTATCACCTCGAATTCACGCGGCCGGCGGCTGCGAACTATCCATACGATGAGGTGGCGTTGGTCGACCCACAGCGAGGCTATTATGGCCTCCTGACGACGCAGCGCCAGACCGCCACGATCGACAGCATCGCACTCAATGTTGAAGACCGTCTGAAGCTGACGCCGACCTTCGCTTTGATCGGCGGCTTGCGCTACAATCCGTTCACGCTCGATCGCACCTCAACGGATGTCTCCGGTGCGAGCAAGGCCGGCTTCCCGTATTCGGCGAATTGGGATCCCGTGACGGGACGGATCGGGTACACTTGGGAGGCGCTTCCAGGGCTGATGTTCTACAGCCAGTACGCGACCGCGAGCGACCTGTCGGCCGGTAGCATGTTTCTGTTGAGCCCGACACAGAAGCTGACGCTCACCAACGCGCGCAGCTACGAGACCGGCGTCAAGAATCTGCTGTGGGACGGCCGGGCCGAATGGACGTTCTCCGCCTTCGACATCGAGCGCAACAACGTCTACGCGGCACAGGGCGGTCAAACCGTCGGTATTGCCGGCAAGGTCAAATCCCAGGGTGTCGAGTTTGCAGCTGCCGCGCGCCCGGTGCCGGAACTGAAGCTGTGGGCCAACGTCGCCTATGTTCATGCCCGCTATGCGGATTTCGATTTCGCCGGCGGCTCCTTCTCCGGCAACACGCCTCCCAACATTCCCGCCCTGATCGTCAACGGCGGCGCCTCGTATCGCTTCCTCAATCCGGGCTGGCTGCCGGTCGAGGCCGGATTCTCCGTGCGCCATGTCGGCGATCGCTACACCACGGACGCCAACACGGTCACGATGCTCGCCTACACGACGGCCGACCTGTTCGCCTTCGTCGACATTCCCAAGTCCGCGCGCTTTTCGACCTTCGACAACACGCGCGTGACGTTCCGGGTCCGGAACGTGACCGACAAGCTCTATGCATCGTGGAGCGATCCGTCCTATCCGGATCAGATCTTCCTCGGGGCGCGGCGGACCTACGAGATCGAGACGTCGTTCAAGTTCTGAGCGGCGCCTCTCTGGGGCCGACCACGAGCACCGGCGGGAGAACACCCGCGGCGGGCGACTGCGCGCGGGTAGGACGAGCGCTCATTCTGCCGGCGATGCCGGACGCGCGCGAGCCCGCAGTTCGACGCGATCCGCCGGTCGCGCGACACGCCGATCTGGAAGCTGGAGGCCTCGCTGGAATGCCGCTCCTGCCGCTACGCGCCGCCCGTTCACATGATCAGGCTGACGGACACGCGGAGCGCGAGTTCGTCGCCCTCACAGCCGCCGCTGCGGCGGCGCTGCCTGCGGACCGCCTTCAGCCGTCACCCACAAGCCGGTGTGATGTTCTTTGATAGACTTCATACTGTTGCACTTTTCCGCTATCAATGATGTAGGCCGCGATATTGCGGCGGCCATTGCCGGAAGCTTCGCGTTTGGTTGGCCCCTGGCGCGAGCTTCCGGCAGATTGCCGCTGGTTCACCGCGAAAGCCCTTTCTCGCGGGACAGTTTCGTGTCGCGACAGCGTCGCATCCAGCCCAGGACGTCGTTGGGTTTGCCCTGCAGCACCCGAAGCGACTTGCTTCCGTGCGAGCCGGCTTTGGCGTCGCGGAAGCGCCAGATTTCATTGACGATGACGACGTGCCAACGTGGCTGCGAAGGTTCGTCGTGCCGCAAGTCCAGGACTTCGAAGCAAAAGGCGTAGCCCTGGCCGCTGAACCTGTGCCGGTCGATCGAGCATGTCACGCCATGCGACGTCCAGGTCGTGACGTCGCTCCCCACGCCGGGCGGCTCGACGACGTATTCGATGTCGGCGATCGTCCGCGCATTTCCGATCCGCGCCATGAGGCGGTCTAGCGCGTGAGGCGCATGTCGGAGACGGCCCGGGCGAACGTGGAATCCATCGCGGAGGTGCCGCTCCAGAACCACGGAAAATGGCCGTAACGGAACGACAGTTGAGCGGCCGCCTCCGACGGCGGGCTCCCGCTGATCGTCAGCTTGGAGAGCGCCGACGCCAGCCCGGTGCGGTCGGCGCCCCCCTCGCAGTGAATGAGGATGGGCCGTGGTGAGGTGGCCAGCAATCCGACGAGCTGCGCGATCTGGTGATCGGTCAATGGCCGGCTCGCCGAGATCGGGAAATCGATGTGACCGACGCCGGCTGCATTGCTCGCCTTGATCTCGTCGTCGTACCAGCGTCTGCCGGCATTGTTGCCGCGCAGGTTGATGATCGTGCGGATGCCGTTGTCGCGGATCCGGGTCGCGAATTGCGCGCCGCTCAGCTGTCCCGATCGATAGACGGCACCGTCGACGACGACGTGGAAATTGCCGCTCAGGCGCAGATAGCCCGCCCAGCCGCTGAGGAGCAAGGCGACGACGCCCAATGCTGCGCCGACCTGCTTCAGTGATCTGATCGCTGTTCGGTGCATCGACGGACGCTAGGCTCTGTATGCGATCAGCACCGCCCCGCAGGCGATCATGATCACGCCGAGCCAGTTGGGCAGGGCGAGCCTCTCGCCCAGGAACAGCACCGCGAACAGCGATACGAACACGACGCTCAGCTTGTCGATCGGCGCGACGCGGGCGGCCTCGCCCAGTTTGAGCGCGCGGAAATAGCAGATCCACGATGCTCCGGTCGCAGCGCCCGACAGCACCAGGAAGAGCCAGGTCTTCCAGGAGACCTGCGAGGGCGCCTGCCAGTGCCCGGTCGCCCAGACGATGGCGCCCGCCGCGGCCAGAATGACGATGGTTCGCACCAGCGTCGCGAAGTCGGAATTGACGTTCTCGATACCGACCTTGGCGAAGATCGCGGTGAGAGCCGCGAACGCGGCCGACAGGAGAGCCCAGAAGACCCACGAACCCAGGATGCCCTTCACGACGGCTACGCCCGCAGCACGTCTTCGATCTTGACCACGTCGCCCGTCACATTCCAGTGTTCGACGTGCTTGTAGACGATGACCTTGTGCTTGAGCATATCGCCATGCGTGCGGCAGAACTCCTCGAGATCCGGCCGCGGCGCGATCAGTTCGACGCACATCGTCAAGTCCGGGTTGGGCACTTCATAACCCTCGTCTTCGAGCTTGCCGCGGTTGCTGTAGCCGAAATGGGTGTGATGGGCTGTCGCATTCATGATGCCCGCGGCCTTTGCCTGCATCACCAGTTCCCGATAGAGCAGACGAGCGCCAAGGAAGCGGCGCCCGACTCCGACGGCCTTCTCGCGCGGCTTCAGGTAGATCCTGATCATGCCGATGTCCTTGTGGGCAAGCGTATGGCGGGCCATGAAGTCCTCTTTCTTCTGGATTGCGCGAAAGTTGGAGCGTGACTGGACCCGGTCGACGAAGTCGCCGAAGGCCTGGACGTTGAGGTCCCGGACCTGCCGCATGGACAGGTCGGGCGGAATGTCCGCAGCTGCCGTCTTGGGTGTGCCGAGGCGTTGCGACATGTAGATGCTGGAATGTCCGCTGCAGAGATAGGCCACGAAGCAGGCGACCGCGATGTAGACGGAATGAAGCGAGCCGAAGAGCTCCACGCCCATGATCATGCAGGCGAGCGGCGTGTTGGTCGCGCCGGCGAACACCGCGACGAAGCCGAGACCGGCGAACAGGTCCGACGGCGCGCCGAACAGGGCGGCGAGGGCGTTCCCGAGCGCCGCGCCGATGAAGAACAGGGGCGTCACCTCGCCGCCCTTGAAGCCGCTACTCAGCGTGACGACGGTGAAGATCGTCTTCCACAGCCAGCTCCAGTGATCGACGCGGCCGGGCAGGAAGAAGCCGGCAATCGTGGCGTCGGCCGGGTTGGGGGACCAGACACCCAGTCCGAGATATTCGCGTGTCCCCAGGGCGTGGGCGAGGCCGATCAGGATCACGCTGGCGATGACCGGGCGCAAGGGAGCGTAGGGACATACGGTCCTGAAGGACGCCGTCACCAGATGCGAGAATTCGCTGAAGAAGCGGGCGGCGAGACCGAACAGGGCGCCGGCGAGGATCACCTTGAACAGCAACGGGGCTTCCAGGTGAAAGCCGGTCGCATCGCTTGCGTTCGCGAGATAGGCGATCGCGTAGTGGGTGTGCTCGATCCCCCAGGCGTGACAGCTCCAGTCTCCGGCGATGGCCGCCATCAGGCAGGGCAGCAGCGCGTCGTACTGCATGCGGCCGATCGTCAGCACTTCGAGGGCGAACACCGCTCCCGCGATCGGGGTCCCGAACACCGCGCCGAAGCCGGCGGCGATGCCGGCCATCAGGAGAATGCGCATGTCGGCGTGCGAAAGCCTGAACACCTTCGCGAAGGCCGCGGCGATGCTGCCGCCCAGCTGGACGGCTGTGCCTTCGCGACCGGCGGAGCCGCCGACCAGATGGGTCAGCACGGTCGTCACGAGGATGAGCGGCGCCATCCGCAGCGGGACGCCGCCGCCCGGCTCGTGGATCTGCTCGACGATCAGATTGTTGCCGCCCTCGGCGGAGCGACCGAAGCGCTGATAGGCCAGCACCATCAGGAATCCGGCGACGGGCATGCCGTAGATGAGCCAGGGGACATTGAAGCGGGCGCGCGTTGCCTGATCGAGCGCCCACAGGAAAAGGGCGCACAGGGATCCCACGACGGCGGACATCGGCACGACGATGCCGATCCACTTCGCGAGGCGACGCACCTGCTCGACGCGCAGACCGAAAGGGCCGACGGCGGACATCATGATGCACCGCCCGAACGGGTGCGCATCACCATCGACAAGATTGAGATCAGAGTTCGAAGCACGATCCTACTCCTTCGCCGCGAGGGCAAATCAAGTAGGAATCATCAGCTTCTCCTGGAAGCGGTTCGGCACGAGGCCCGGCAGAAATCCATTACCGTGCGCTTAGTTATCGGCAGGACAGCAAGGCTGTCAATATCACTTTGTCGTGCACCGGCGGCCGCGCCCATGAACAGCCCGCGCCGGATGTCTCCGCGCGGGCGTGATGCACTTCGATGCTGCATTGCTGCCGCTGTGTTGCCCGACGTGTCAAAGCCGAGCGGTGAGGCGGGCGGGATGGTCTCGTCCGGCCAGCGCCGGTCTGTCGCGAACGCAAGAAAGCCAAGGCGTCTCGGTGCCCCCGCTCCTTTGCATGGGGTTGTTTTCCGGTGTCGCGTTATGCGCCTCGTCTGCGCCTCAGCGCCGGCCGCGCGGCGCCTCGGCCTTGGCGGGCTGCTCGGCCTGCGCTCCGCAGCTCGCGGCGGCGAGCGAGGCCTGCGCCTGCGGCATCAGGCCGGGCTCGGCGGCGAGCGCCTTCATCACGATCAGGCCCGTCGTGGTCGGGGAGTCGATGATGAGGCGGTCGGCCGCGGTGACCTCCTCGTCCTCGGGCAATTCGTTGTGCTGCGCCTCCGTCATCAGGTCGAGCTCGATCACCTTGCGGCCGGCCGAGCGGTCGTTGATGGCGTAATAGGCGATCTCGTTGCGGGTGTAGAACGACACCGACGTATAGGCCTGGCTCACCGGCACGGTCAGCTTGATCGGCCCGTTCGCGAGATCGTAGCGGCAGATCGCCAGCGCGAAGGCCGGGTCCATGAACGGCATCGGCGAGGTCTGGGGATCGGCGAGCGGCAGCTGGGTGACGGCGTTCACCTTGGTCATCGGCGTCAGCCGCGAATAGGCATCCTGCGTCGCGATGCGCGGCAGCGCCAGCACGCTGACGAGGTGGACCACGAGGCCCAGCACGATGCCCGCGACGATGGTGAAGACCAGCCGGATCATGAGCAGCCCACCGTGGTGATGCTGGGCATCGGCGCGTCGCGCTGGGTGCGGGTGGCGACGCCGACCGGCGTGTCGTAGAGCCGCAGCATCAGCGCGTAGCGCTCGATGCCGCCGGTCGGCAGCCAGTTGCCGGCGCGCGAGCGCGAGGCGATGCGGATCTCGAACGCGCCGTCGGACTGGCGCACGATCTCCTGGCTGGTGAAGCCGTAGCGGGCAAGCGAATTGGCGACGAGGTGGCCCTTGCGGTCGTACAGCGTCAGCGTCCAGAACCGCGCCGGCGGCGTTACGCCCGACACGACGACGTCGCAGCGGCCGTCGAGCGGCTTCTTCTTGTCGTCGGCGGTCGCGGTGAAGGCGACGCCGTCGCCGGTGCCGATCGGCAGTTCGCCGTTGCGCACGATGGTGGCGCGCGAATAGGGATCGACGTCGGCGGTGCCGGTGCGCGGCCGCGCGGTCCACGGGCCGATGGTGAGCGCCCCGATCTCGGTGCCGCGCGTCGTCGTCATCCAGGTGGCGCCGACGCCGACCACGGTCGCGAGCAGGAGGGCCGTCAATGTGATCAGGATCAGCCGCACGGATGTCGATCAGTTCTTGCGCGGAGCGGACGCGGTGGCGTTGTCTTGCGCGTAGTTCTGCGGGAAGGCAAGCGCGCTGGCCGCAGCCGCAGGCTTCGCCGGCTTGCCGTCGTCGGCGGCTGATCTGGTCGCGGTCCGCGCGGCGTCATCCAGCAGCTTCTCGACGCGCACCAGGATGTCGGCGCCGCGCTTGGTCAGCACCGGCGGCGGACCGGGCTTGGTCTCCAGCACCTTCGGCCCGGCATTGGCCTGCGCATTGGCGAGGCGTTCCGCCGGCAGCTTCTGGCCCATGCCGATGCCGGGGATCTCGCGGATCTCGATGCCCTGATGCGCGGCGACCATGATGTCGTGCCAGGTCTGCGCCGGCAGCGAGCCGCCGGTCATGCGGTTGGTCGGCGAATAGTCGTCGTTGCCGTACCACACCGCGCAGGTGAAGTTGCCGGTGTAGCCGACGAACCAGGCGTCGCGATAGGCGTTGGTGGTGCCGGTCTTGCCCGCGGTCGGAATGCCGTCGAGCGCGGCGCGGCGCGCGGTGCCTTCGCTGACGACGTGGCTCATCATGCCCGCCATGTCGGCGGCGATGTTCGGCGGGATCGCCTGGCGCGGCTTCGGCCCGTCGCGGTCCCAGCGCCAGACGAGGTCGCCGGCGCCGGTGCGCACCTCCAGCACCGAATGCGGCGTCACCGACTTGCCGCGGTTGGGGAAGGTCGCATAGGCGACGGCATGTTCGAGCACGGTGACTTCGTCCGAACCGATCGGCATCGATGGCGTGTCGGGCAGCGGCGCCTTGAGGCCGAAGCGGCGCGCCACCTCGACGATCTTGGCGCGGCCGACCTTGGCCGGGTTCTGCGCCTTGGGCTCGTTCTTCTGGCCGATCGCGATCGACAGCTTCACGGGCACGACGTTGATCGAACGGGTGATCGCCTGCGTCAGCGTCACCGCGCCGGAATAGGAATGGCCATAATTCTGCGGACACCAATTGCCGATGCAGACCGGCCCGTCGACCACGATCGAGTTCGGCGTGAAGCCGTTCAGCAGCGCCGTGGTGTAGACGTAGGGCTTGAACGAGGAGCCGGGCTGGCGATAGGCGTCGGTGGCGCGGTTGAACTGGCTCGCGCCATAGTCGCGGCCGCCCACCATGGCTCGGATGCCGCCGTCGAGATCGGCGACCACCGTCGCCGCCTGCGTCGCGTGATAGTCGCGGCCGAACTGGCGCAGCTGGTTCTCGACCGCGTCCTCGGCGGCCTTCTGCACGTTGGTGTCGATCGCGAGCCGCACCACGAAGACGCGTTCGGTGTAGGATTTCGGGAACGTGTCGACCAGCTTGCGCATCTCGTCGAAGGCGTAGTCGAGGTAGTAGTTCGGCGAGGCCTCGTCGCGGCGGTCGACGGCGAAGGCGGGGTTGCGGCGGGCGCCGAACACCTGGCCCTCGGTCATGAAGCCGGCATCGACGAGGTTGTCGAGCACGACGTTGGCGCGGGCGCGGGCCGCGGGCAGGTTGATGTGCGGGGCGTATTTGGTCGGCGCCTTGAACAGGCCGGCCAGCATCGCCGCTTCCGCCAGCGTCACGTCGCGCGCCGACTTGTTGAAGTAGAAATGCGCCGCGCCGTCGACGCCGAAGGTGCCGCCGCCCATATAGGCGCGGTCGAGATAGAGCTTGAGGATCTCGTTCTTGGTCAGGCGCCATTCCAGCCAGACCGCGAGGAAGGCCTCGTTGACCTTGCGCTCGATGGTGCGCTCGTTGCTCAGGAACAGGTTCTTGGCGAGCTGCTGGGTGATCGAGGAGCCGCCCTGGCGGACGCCGCCGGCCTGGGCGTTGGTGACGAGGGCGCGCGCGGTGCCGGCGATGTCGATGCCGAAATGCTCGTAGAAGCGGCGGTCTTCGGTCGCCAGCGTCGCCTTGATCAGCACGTCCGGAAAGTCTTCCAGCGGGATCGAATCGTTGTGCTTGATGCCGCGGCTGCCGATCGGGTTGCCGTAGCGGTCGAGGAAGGTCACCGCGAGGTCGCTCTTCTTCAGCCAGTCCTCGTCCGCGGTCTCGCGGAAGGCGGGAATGGCGAGCGTGAGCATCACGACGAGGCCGCCGAGGCCGAGCGTCGCGGCCTCCGACAGCGGCTCGATGAACACCCAGCGCTTCCACCGCCCGACATAGAAGCGGTCCATGAAGGTCGAGTAGCGCTCGTAGAGTTCGCGGATTCCCTTGGCCGAGGAGAACAGCGAGGAGTCGATGCGCGCATCGAGGTCCAGGAAGAAGTTCCTGATCCGCGTCTTCCAGTTGGATGGCGTGTTCTGGACCACCTAGAACTCTCGAGGCTCGGTTCGACAGCGTTCAAGCACCCGGCCGGGGTGGCGCCGAGACGTCTTGCGGGATGCTTGCGGCAAACCCAAGGCGCCCGTTTCGCATGCTTTTGGAACGTCGCGTTCCTTCTAGCCGAGCAGAGCCCATAAACCAATGGTCAGGCTCGCGATTTCCAACAACAGGCTGAATGGACCCCGGTTCATTACGGAGGCCTGACCGGACCTCGCTTGCGGGGGCGGGTCCATCCGCCCTAGATGGGGCAGCCACGCTTGCTCGAGTCCCCTAGAGGCGCATGACCGCAGCTCCCAAACGACCGTCCGGCCAGGAAGGATTCTTCTGGAAAACCAAGACATTGGAAGAGATGTCGGGGGAGGAATGGGAGAGCCTGTGCGACGGCTGCGGGCGCTGCTGCCTGAACAAGCTCGAGGACGAGGACACCGGCGACATCTATTTCACCCATGTCGGCTGCAAGCTCCTGGATGGCAACAGCTGCGCCTGCAAGGACTACCCGAATCGCTCCGCCAAGGTCCCCGACTGCGTCCGCCTGACGCCGGCCAATGTGCGCACCCTGAACTGGCTGCCGCCCTCCTGCGGCTACAAGCTCGTCGCCGAAGGGCGCGACCTCTATTGGTGGCACCCTCTGGTCTCCGGCGATCCCGCGACCGTGCACGAGGCCGGCGTCTCCGTGCGCGGCCGGGTCGAGGGCAGCGAGGATGAGATCCCGGACGAGGATCTCGAGCACCACATCGTGCAATGGCCGGCTCAACTGCCGAAACGGGCCCGCCTGAAGCGACGCCCGAAGGACTGATCGGTCTTTTTCCAGTCGCCGTCGTTCCGCGGCCGGTCCCCAAATCCGTCATGCCCGGGCTTGTCCCGGGCATCCACGTTCTCCGCGCGGCAAATCGTGGATGGCCGGGACAAGCCCGGCCATGACGATCGAGAGAGTTCGACCGGGACCCTCCCGGTCATGCGCCCGATCACTCCGTCGCGATGGCCCGGGTGCGGGATGCACCCATGCGCCGAGGTGCCTGCCAGGGAAGGATTTTGCCCTCTAGATTGACGGCATAGAACGAATCCTCTGCGGCGTTGCGCCGCCCACCGTGCCCGAGCGACATGAACAAGTTCGAACGGCAGACCGAGCCTGCTGACATCAACACGTTGCCCGACGACATCGCCGAGGAGCTGTCGCGGCTTCCGGGCGAGGTTCTGAGCGTCGACGACGCGCCCTCGCTGGCGCCGCCCGCGCCGCTGTCGCAGGACGAGGTCCGGACCATCGTGATCAGCCTGATGCTGACGATGTTCCTCGCCGCGCTCGACCAGACCATCGTCGCCACGGCGCTGCCGACCATCGGCCGCCAGTTCCAGGACGTCTCGAATCTGTCCTGGGTCATCACCGCCTATCTGCTCGCCTCGACCGCCGTCGCGCCGGTATTCGGCACGCTGAGCGACATCTACGGCCGCAAGGCCATGATCATCACCTCGCTCAGCCTGTTCGTCGCAGGCTCGGTGCTGTGCGCGGTCGCGCCCAACATGCCGATGCTGATCCTGGCGCGCGGCCTGCAGGGCCTCGGCGGCGGCGGCATCATGCCGGTCGTGCAGACCGTGATCTCCGACGTCGTGAGCCCGCGCGAGCGTGGACAATACCAGGCCTATTTCTCCAGCGTCTGGATGGTCGGCGGCATCCTCGGCCCCGTCATCGGCGGCGTGTTCGCCGAGCATCTGCACTGGTCGATGATCTTCTGGATCAACCTGCCGCTGACCGCGGCGGCACTGGCGCTGTTGCTGCCCAAGATGACCAAGATCCCGGTGTTCCACCGCAGGCGCAAGGTCGACTGGCTCGGCGGCGTGCTGCTGATGGCCTCCGCGGTCGTCTTCATGCTGGTCCTGACCTGGGGCGGCACGCGCTTTCCCTGGCTGTCGCCGACCGTGCTGGCGATGGTCGGCGGCGCCGTCGCGCTCGCGGTCAGCTTCGTCTGGCACGCGCGGCGGGCGAGCGAGCCGTTCCTGCCGCTGCCGCTGCTCGGCGGATCGGTCGCGCCCTTCGCGCTGGTCGCGGGCGGCTGCGGCCTCGGCGCGATCACGGGCCTCACGGTCCAGCTGCCGCTGTATTACGAGACGGTCTATCACCTCAGCGCCAGCGAGGCGGGCCTTGCCCTGATCCCGCTGGCAGCGGTCTCGACCGAGGGCGCCGCCGTTGCCGGCCGCACCATGGCGCGCGCCAAGCACTACAAGCGCGTCGCCATCGTCGGCACGTCATGGGCCGCGATCTGCGCGCTCGGCCTGACGCTGACGACACTGCCGCTGTGGGGCCTGCTGACGCTGATGGCCGCCTTCGCGCTCGGCCTCGGCACCACGTTCCCGGTCTGCGTCGTATCCCTGCAGAATTCGGTGGCACGGCCGCAGGTCGGCACCATCACCGGCGCCATGAACTTCTTCCGCTCGCTGATGTCCTCGTTCACGGTGGCCGCGTTCGCCGCGATCCTGCTGATCGCGCTCGGCGCCGACGTTCCGCTCGCCGGCGAGCACCACGCCGCGGGCGCCGTCAGCATTCCCACCGAGGACATGCGCCACGCCTTCCGCTACGTGTTTGCTGCCGCGACCGCGCTGATGACCACGGCCTCGCTCTGCCTGATCCTGATGGAGGAGCGGCCGCTCGCCGGTCCGTCCATCACCAAGCATGTCGAGCTGGCCGAGTAGGGGCCGGTCTCAGGTTCCCGGCCGCGACACTTCGGTCTCCTTGCTGGTGATGAACTCCAACAGCACGGGCACGCCCTCCTGCGTCTTCTGGATGCCGCGCCGGATCGCCGGCACGATGTCCTCCGGCCTGGTCACCCGCTCGCCGTAACCGCCAAAGGCGCGCGCCATCGCGGCGTAGTCGCCGGAGATGTCGGTCGAACGGTATTTCTCGGTCGAGACCGGCATCACCTTCAATTCGATCGCCATCGAGAAATTGTTGAGCAGGATCGACATGATCGGGATGCGCTCGCGCACCGCCGTCTCGAAATCCATGCCGGTGAACCCGATGGCGGCATCGCCCCAGACATTGATGCAGAGCTTGTCGGGCTTCGCCAGCTTGGCGCCCATCGCGAGGCCAAGGCCGTAGCCGAGCTGCGTGGTCTTGCCCCAGCCGAGATAGGACAGCGGCTCGACCGCCTTCCAGAACGGCGAGAGCTGGTCGCGCGGGCTGCCGGCATCATGGGTGATGATGGTGTTCCTGATGTCGACCGTGTGCTGGAGGTCCCACAGCACGCGGTACGGATTGAGCGGCGCGTCGTTGCTGGTCAGCTTCGGCATCCACTTCGCCAGCCATTCCTTGTGCGAGGCGGCGATCTCGGCCGCGACCGCCGATGCATCGCGATCCGCCGTGACGGTCCTGCCGACCTCCTCCAGCAGCGCGTCGAGCACGAGGCCGGCATCGCCGACGAGGCCGATTCTGGCCTCGACATCCTTGTTGAGATGGTTCGGATCGAGCGTGGAATGGATGATGGTCTTCCCCTTCGGCATCGCGATGCCGAAGCTGGTCTCGGTGAAGGAGCAGCCGATGCCGAAGATGACGTCGGCCTCGCTGAGGAACTTCGGCACCGCGCGCGGCACCGCGAGGCCGCCGGAGCCGAGCGACAGCGGGTGGGTTTCGGGAAACGACGACTTGCCGCCGAGGCTGGTGGTGACGGGAATGGCGAGCCGCTCGGCCAGCCGTTTCAACTGCGGCCAGGCCTGCGCGTAATGCACGCCTTGGCCGGCATAGATCACCGGCCGTCTGGCGCCAACGAGCAGCGCGGCGGCCTCCTTCACATGCACGGGATCGGCGCCATAGCGCGTGCGCAGCACCGGCGTGTAGTTGAGCGGCTCCGGCACCTCCTCGTTCCACATGTCGGCGGGGATCTCCACGATGACGGGTCCGCCGCGGCCGTTCTTCAGCCTCGTGAAGGCGCGGCGGAAGATGTTGGTGACCTCCGCGGCGAGGATGATCGGTTCCGACGATTTCGAGAACGGTTTCATCGCCTCGCTGGAATTGAAGTTCGGCTCGATATGCGCCAGCCGCCGCGGATAGCCCATCGGCAGCACCAGCACCGGAACCGACTCCCCGAAGCACTGCGCGACGCCGCCCATCGCGTTCTCCGCGCCGGGACCGTGCTGCATGCAGAAGGCGCCGATCGAGCGCCCCGACGTGACGCGCGAGATCGCATCCGCCATGTGCACCCCGACGCGCTCCTGCCGCACCATCACGGGGCGGATGTCCGCAGCTGCCGCGTGCTC
The DNA here is from genome assembly GCA_964423245.1 of uncultured Bradyrhizobium sp. GTDB lineage: Bacteria > Pseudomonadota > Alphaproteobacteria > Rhizobiales > Xanthobacteraceae > Bradyrhizobium. The sequence goes on from CAYREH010000095.1 coordinate 18,164, forward strand.
GATCAGATGGTTGACGGGATAGCCGCAGAGGATCTCGATCCCCTCGCGCTTCATGATTTCCGCGATCGCGGTGCCGAGCTTCATGGCGTTTCTCTCCCTCGCGCAGGCCGGTTGCTCCGGCTGGTTGAGGCGAGAGGATCAGGAAACGGAGGAGCGGTAAAGAGCGGCGGCCGGCTCGGGCGGGTAGGTCAGCCATGCAGG
>CAYREH010000096.1:0-17959 GCA_964423245.1 uncultured Bradyrhizobium sp.
AGAAGAAGGACGCGCGGAGGTCGTGATTTCCCTCTCCCCTTGTGGGAGAGGGTGGCTCGCCGCGCAGCGGCGAGACGGGTGAGGGGTCTCTCTCCGCGCGCACTCTCTTATTTCTGAACTCGCTGAAGCAACCCCTCATCCGGCGCTTCGCGCCACCTTCTCCCGCAAGGGGGAGAAGGGAAGAACAGCGTCAGCTCGCCGCTTCCAGCCGCACTTCCGTCAGCAGCCGCATCGCCGCGTCCGCGTCCATCGGTTCGCCGAAGGCGAAGCCTTGCGCATATTCGCAGCCCATCTGGTAGAGCTCGACCGCGTCGGAATCGGTCTCGGCGCCTTCGGCCACCACGTCCATGCCGAGATCGTGCGCCAGCGCGATGATCGACTTCAGGATCACCGGGCGCGTGCCGCGATTGGTGGTGCGCACGAAGGACTGGTCGATCTTGATGGTGTCGAAGGGGAAGCGCTGGAGATAGGCCAGCGAGGAATGGCCGGTGCCGAAATCGTCGAGCGACAGGCCGGTGCCGAGTTCGCGGATCCGCGTCAGCATCTGCGCGGCGTGCTCCGGATTCTCCATCACCAGCGATTCCGTCAATTCGAGCTTGAGCGTGCCGCGCGCCACCGACGAGCGCGACAGCACGGTGCGGATGTCGTGGATCAGGTCATGGCGCAGGAGCTGCCGCGAAGACACGTTCACCGATGCGAAGATCGGCTCGCGCGAGCGCATCGCGCGCTGCCACACCGAGAGTTGCTTGGCGGTCTGGTCCAGCACGAACATGCCGAGATCGATGATCAGGCCCGTCTCTTCGGCGATGGCGATGAATTCCGACGGCGCCATGCGGCCGAGCTTGGGATGGTCCCAGCGCGCCAGCGCCTCGAAGCCGGCGACCGAGCGATCCTCCAGCCGCACGATCGGCTGATACAGGATCGTCAGCTCCTGCCGCTCGATGGCGCGGCGCAGTTCGCTTTCCAGCGTCAGGCGGTCGGTCTTTCGCGCGCGCATCGCGGGCTTGTAGACGTCGATGCGGTCGCCGCCGATGCGCTTGGAATGATACATCGCAAGCTCGGCATCCTTGATGATCTCGTCCGTCAGCTGAACTTGCGGATCCGACAGTGCGAGGCCGATCGAGGCGGTCAGGAAGATCTCGCGGTCGTTGAAGGCGATCGGTGCGCGGATCGTCTTGCGGATGGTCTCGGCGAAGGCGGTGATGCGGGCCGGGTCCTGCTCGGACAGGAGGATCAGGCCGAACTGGTCGCCGGCGAGCCGTGCCAGCGTGTCCTGCGGCTTCAGGATGCGGGTGAGCCGGCGCGCGAGCGTCAGCAGGATGGAATCGCCGACCGCGATGCCGACGGAATCGTTGACCTGCTTGAAGCGGTCGAGATCGATCACCATCAGCGTGGGCCGCAGTGTCGGCATGGTCTTGGCGAAATTCGCGACGGCGCCGAGCCGGTCCATGAACAGCTTGCGGTTGGGCAGGCCGGTGAGGTTATCGTGCACGGAATCGTGCAGCATGCGCTCCTCGGCATTGCGCTGCTCGGTGACGTCGGTCAGCGTGCCGACCACGCGGGAGACCTCGCCGTCGGATCCGACCACCGGCCGGGCCTTCAGCGCGAACCACATGAAGTGTCCGTCCGGGGTGCGCAGCCGGAAATCCTGCACGAGGCGGCCGCGGCGCTGGTCGAGCACGCTGTCGAGCGCGGCGCGGAAACGATCCTGGTCGAGCGGATGCAGCACCTCGAGCCAGGAGGCCGCCGGACCCTCCAGCGTGCCGCGCTTGAGGCCGAGCAGGGCCTCGGTCTCCGGGCTGGTGAAGACCTTGTCGGCCGAGACGTCCCAGTCCCAGATCAGGTCGCCGGAGCCGGCCAGCGCCAGCGCGCGGCGCTCGATGTCGGAGACGATGCCGGTGGTGGCGCCGCCGCCGGCGAAGGCGTGCTGCATCACCGTGAAGCCGATCAGCATCACGATCAGAACGAGGCCGCCGAGCAAAGCGGGGCCGACGATGTCGTTGGTCACGGAGCCTGCGACCGTCATGCCGGCCGCGACCACCCAGACCACCAGCAGGAACCAGGTCGGGATCAGGAGCACCGCGCGGTCGAAGCCGTGGGTCGAGAGATAGACGATCAGGGCGAAACCGGCGAAGGCGATCAGCACCAGCGAGATGCGCGCGATCCCGGAGGCGACCGCCGGGTCGAACAGGGCGAGCGCCACCAGCGACCCGAGGAAAGCGAGCCAGCCCACCGTGATGTGGGAATAGCGCACGTGCCATCGGCTGAGGTTGAGGTAGGCGAACAGGAACACCAGCAGCGTCGCCGCCAGGATCGCCTCACCCGCCGCGCGCCAGATGCGCTCGGCGTTGTTCGACATGTCGAGCACCTTGCCCCAGAAGCCGAAATCGACGCCGATATAGACCAGCACGGCCCAGGCCAGCGCCGCGGCGGCCGGGAACATGATGCTGCCCTTCACGACGAACAGAATCGTCAGCACGAGGGCAAGAAGTCCGGAGATGCCGATCACGATGCCCTGGTAGAGCGTGAACGAATTGACCTTGTCCTTGTAGGCTTCCGGCTCCCACAGATAGAGCTGCGGCAGCTTGTCGGTGCGCAGCTCCGCGACGAAGGTGACCACGGCGCCGGGATCGAGCGTGATGCGGAACACGTCGGCCGTCGCGCTCTCCTGCCGCTCCGGCCGGTCGCCGATCGAGGGCGTGATGGTCGCGATGCGCGACAGGCCGAGATCGGGCCAGAGCAGGCCTGACGACACGATGCGGTAGTGTGGAGCGACGATCAGGCGGTCGAGCTGGTCGTCGGTGTTGTTGGCGAGCGCGAACACCACCCAGTTCTGGCCGCCCTCACGGGCGCGCACCTCGATGCGGCGGACGATGCCGTCGGTGCCGGGCGCGGTGGAGACCTGGATGCGGTCGGAATCGCCGCGCTGATGCTCGAGCACTCCGGTGAGGTCGATCGCAGGCGCGTCGCTGCGGACGCTGACAGCGTCCAGCGCCCGAACGGGGGACGCGGCAACGAGCATCACGAGGCCCAGCGCAAGGGGCGCAAGGCACCTGATCAGACGCAAGGTCAGTTCTCCGCGTTCGACGCAAACTGCGCGTGCAAGGCGATGTCAGGCCGGCCGCAAGCGCTCCGGCGCAGCGCGATAGATGCCACGAATGCGAAGGAAATCAAAGGGTTTCCGGCTGGCCCTGTGGGCCAAAGGCCTACGCCTCCAACACAATTTTGCCAATATGTGCGCTCGTCTCCATGCGCCTGTGGGCATCGGCCGCCTTTTCCAGCGGGAAAACGCTGTCCATCACCGGCTTGATGCGGCCCTCGCGCAGCAGCGGCATCACTTTGGCCTCGATCGCGGCGACCATCGCCGCCTTGTCCGCATTGCTGCGGGGACGCAGCGTCGAGCCGGTATGGGTGAGACGCTTCACCATCACCTTGGCGATGTTGACGGTGACCTTGGGGCCGTTGAGCGTCGCGATCTGCACGATGCGGCCATCGACGGCGGCGGCGTCATAATTGCGATCGACATAATCGCCCGCGACCATGTCCAGGATCAGGTTGACGCCTTCCTTGTTGGTGGCGTCCTTGACCACGGCTACGAAGTCTTCCGTCTTGTAGTTGATGGCGCGATCGGCGCCGAGCTTGAGGCAGGCATCGACCTTGTCCTGCGATCCCACCGTCACGAACACCTTCGCGCCGAACGCCTTCGCCAGCTGGATCGCCATGGTGCCGATGCCGGAGGAGCCGCCATGGATCAGCAGCGTCTCGCCGGCCTTGAGGCCGCCGCGCTCGAACACGTTGTGCCAGACCGTCATCAGGGTTTCCGGCAGCGCGCCGGCCTCCTTGATCGACAGGGCCGGCGGCACGCTCATCGCCTGGGCGTCCTGCGCGATGCAGTACTGCGCATAACCGCCGCCGGCGACCAGCGACATCACGGTGTCGCCGACCTTGTGCCGTTTGGCGTTGCTGCCGACCGCGACCACTTCGCCGGCGATTTCGAGACCGGGCAGGTCGCTGGCGCCGGGCGGCGGCGGATAGGCACCGGACCGCTGCGCCACGTCGGGACGGTTGACGCCCGCCGCGTGCACCTTGACCAGGATCTCGTCGGGGCCGGGCTGCGGCACGGGGCGTTGTTCCGGCACCAGCACCTCGGGTCCGCCGGGCTTGGAGATGGCGACCACGGTCATTTGCGCGGGCAGCTTGTCCATGATGGTGTCCTTGAGCAAAGGTGCGGGAAAGATGGCCTTTGCTTAGCCAGCGCGACCCACGCTGGCAACCGCCGGGGCACCGTGGATTGCGAACGCAGGAGGAACGAGGATGCCGAACGACGACGACGACCGCCCGCGCAGGAAGGTGACACACGAGATCGGACAGGATCTCTCGCTGCTCTCCGTGGAGGAACTCACCGAACGCGTCGCCCTGCTCAGGACCGAGATCGCAAGGCTGGAGCAAGCCGCCGACAGGAAACGCGCCTCGCGCGATGCGGCGAACAGCATCTTCAAGTCGTAGGACGCCACACGTTCTCTCGTGTCCCGGACGCGGCGCTGCGTCCGGGGTGCGAGGAAGGCTCGGCCATTGACCGACATGGCTAACGAACTCTCAAAAAATTCGTTCGTTTACGCTCGATTAAGCTTTCGGGTTTATGACTGGAACTGTCCTCGTTTGGACACCGAGTGGCTCCTGTCCACTCTGTTTGACGCCTCCCTGTTATCAACTTTCAAAGCCGCCGGGCTTCCGGCGGCTCTTTTTTTGCGCGTCCGCGCAGGTGGACGACAGGGATACCGCTCGCGGCGCGAGGCGCCTTGCAACAACAATGTCTCTTCCAGGTTGTCATCCCTGGAAAGACGCGCGGAAACCATATCCGTGCATGTCGCTGGACTCCGCGTCCCGCCCGCGCAATGATTTATTCATCATAAAGCCGGCATCGCAGCCGGGGCGGTAAACAGTTGCGTAAGGGGCGTTAACGATGGAACGTTTGCAAGCCGAGGGCGCGCTCGTTCAACTCAGCGAGCGATTCACCAATTCTGCGGCGTTCGGCGCCTTGTTCCGCGAGGGCATGGACCTCGTCGAAGAGACCGCCGCCTATCTCGACGGCGCAGGCCGGACCGAGGCCAAGGCGCTCGATCGCGCCGTCAGCCTCACCTACGCGACCGAGAGCATGCGCCTCACCACCCGCCTGATGCAGCTCGCCTCCTGGCTGCTGCTCCATCGCGCGGTGAAGGAAGGCGAGATGACGCTGAGCCAGGCCAATCGCGAAAAGACCAAGGTCAAGCTCACGGCCGCCGATCCCGGCCCGGCCGACACCATCGACAAGCTGCCGGCGCAGCTGCAGGACCTGATCCATCGCTCGATGAGCCTGCAGACCCGCGTGCGCCGCCTCGACACCAGCATCCACACTCCGCCGAGCGACCACATCACGATCGGCAATCCGCTGGTGCCGCACCTCAACGCGCTGAAGGCGGCGTTCGAGGGGTAATCATTCCGATCCGTCACCCTGAGGCGGCCGCTTCTTCAGCGGCCCTCGAAGGGCGACCGTCCTGCTGGAGCAATCTTCGCCGTCCATCCTTCGAGGCCCCCCACGCGACGCTTTGCGTCGTATGGCTCGCGCCTCAGGATGACGGGTCTGGCAGAAACGAAGCAGCAGCGCCCAAAACAAAAACGCCCCTGGCTTTCCAGGGGCGTTTTTCGTGTCCAGCCTTGCAGGCCGGATCAATCCTTCTTGAGGAAGCCCGAGAACTTCTTCTGGAAGCGCGACACGCGGCCGCCGCGGTCCATGATCTGGGCGGAGCCGCCGGTCCAGGCCGGATGCGACTTCGGGTCGATGTCGAGGTTCAGCGTGTCGCCTTCCTTGCCCCAGGTGGAGCGGGTCAGGTACTCGGTTCCGTCGGTCATGACGACCTTAATCGTATGATAATCCGGGTGAATTTCGGCTTTCATGGCAATGTCCTGGGGCGGGCTGCGCCGCTGTCTTGAGTGATGGCGATGACGGATTTGGGCGGCTCTATACCCCACGGGCCCCCCTAAAACAAGCCATTGCAGGACAAGGAGAACCGGGCGCGTCCCTAAGGGACATCCCGGATTTGCCAGTATCGTCGCACCGGCCTATCTGGAGAATGAATCTTTCTTTTGGTCGGATCTCATGAGCGCAGTTGAACGGCTGGAAACCGGGGCCGCGGAAGCCTCGCCGATCGAGGCGGACCTGATCGAGGCGCCGGCCAAGAGCCGCGCCAGGCTGCGCCCGCTGCTGGCGCTGGCGCCCTACGTCTCCCGCTATCGCGGCCGCGCCGCGCTGGCCTTCATCGCACTGACCATCGCCGCGCTGACGACCCTGCTGGTTCCCATCGCGGTGCGGCGGCTGATCGATTTCGGCCTGACTCCCGAGGGCATCGAGCTGATCAACAGCTACTTCTCGGTGATGATCGCGGTGGTCGCCGTCCTCGCGCTGGCGAGCGCCGCGCGCTACTACCTCGTGATGACGATCGGCGAGCGCATCGTCGCCGATCTGCGCCGCGACGTGTTCGCCCATCTCCTGTCGCTGTCGCCCTCCTTCTTCGATTCCGCGCGCAGCGGCGAACTGGTGTCGCGGCTCACCGCCGACACCACGCAGATCAAGTCCGCCGTCGGCGCCTCCGTCTCGATCGCGCTGCGCAACCTGATGATGTTTCTCGGCGCCGCGGCGATGATGGTGATCACCAGCCCGAAACTGTCGGGCTTCGTGCTGCTCGCCATTCCCCTGATCGTTCTGCCGCTGGTCGCCTTCGGCCGCTGGGTGCGGCGGCTGTCGCGCAATGCGCAGGACACGCTGGCCGATGCCTCGGCCTATGCCGGCGAGCTGGTCGGCGCGATCCGCACCGTGCAGGCCTATACCAGCGAGGGTCTCGCGGAACGTCGCTTCGGCGGCGAGGTCGAGCAGGCCTATGAGGCGGCGCGCACGTCCACGCAGGCGCGCGCCGTGCTCACCGCCATCATCATCTTCATCGTCTTCGCCAGCGTCGTCGCGATCCTCTGGATCGGCTCGCATGACGTGCTGAGCGGCGCCATCTCGCCGGGGCGGCTCGGCCAGTTCGTGCTCTATGCGGCGTTCGCCGCCGCCGGCCTCGGCCAGCTCAGCGAAGTCTGGGGCGAGGTCTCGGCGGCCTCGGGCGCGGCCGAACGCCTGTTCGAAATCCTCAACGTCAGGCCCGAGATTGCGGCGCCCGCATCGCCCCGCGCCCTGCCGGTGCCGGCCCGCGGCGAGGTCGGCTTCGACGCTGTCAGCTTCGCCTATCCGGTGCGGCCCGACGTCAAGGTGCTCGATGCCGTATCCTTCACCGTGCGCCCCGGCGAGAAGGTCGCGATCGTCGGACCCTCCGGCGCCGGCAAGAGCACGATCTTCCATCTGCTGCTGCGCTTCTACGATCCGCGTAGCGGCGTGATCTCGCTCGATGGCGTGCCGGTCCGCTCCGCCGATCCGCGCGACTTCCGCGCCCGCATCGCGCTGGTGCCGCAGGAATCCAACGTGTTCGCGGCGAGCGCGCGCGAGAACATCCGCTTCGGCCGGCCCGATGCCAGCGATGCCGAGGTCGAGCGTGCCGCCGAACTCGCGCATGCCGCCGAATTCATCCGCCGCCTGCCCGAAGGTTTCGAGACCCCGCTCGGCGAGCGCGGCGTGACGCTGTCCGGCGGCCAGCGCCAGCGCATCGCGATCGCCCGCGCCATTCTGCGCGATGCGCCGCTCCTGCTGCTGGATGAGGCCACCTCCGCGCTCGATGCCGAAAGCGAGACGCTGGTACAGACCGCGCTCGAGGAACTGATGCGCCATCGCACCACGCTGGTGATCGCGCACCGCCTCGCCACAGTGCTGTCCTGCGACCGCATCCTGGTGATGGACCAGGGCCGCATCGTCGAGCAGGGCACCCATGCCGAACTCGTCGCGGCGAACGGGCTCTATGCGCGGCTGGCGCGGCTGCAATTCGACCTGGCGTGAGGCGTTCCGACGGGGCTTCCCAAGCTCTTGATTTCGCTATGCCCCGCTGACTGTGCATGGGGTTGTTTTCGCGGCTCGGGCCAGATCGCTCAGTGACATCGCCCGCATCCTTCTGCTGTCTGTGGTGAGGGCTACACCGCACCGGGACGGCGCGGCGTGACATCCGTCACGGCCGCCACGCCATCTTCAAGACCGGCCGGCCCGAGGTCGGGTTCACATCGTCGCCGGCATGGTCGAAGCCGCTCCGCTCGTAGAAGCGGATGGCGCGGGCATTGTCCTTGTTGACGAGCAGCGTGACGCCTGACGGCGACAGGCGCTTGGCCTCGTCGACCAGCCGCCGCGCCGCGTCCGAGCCCCATTGCGCGGGGTCGACCACCAGCTGGTCGAGATAGCCCTCGCCGTCGATGGTGACGAAGCCGATCAGGGCGCCATCCTGTTCGGCGACGACGATGGACGCCTTGGGCACCAGATCATTGCGCCAGCGCTCCCGCCACCAGGCGAGCCGCGCGGCAAAGTCGATCTGCGGATAGGCCTGTTGCCAGGTGCGATGCCAGAGGTCGATCGCGGCGGCTTCGTCGGCGTCTGCGTAGGGGCGAAGATGGATCATCGAGTCTCTCTCGTCATGGCCGGGCTTGACCCGGCCATCCATCGACGTCGAAAGGCTTTGCTTGATGGATTGCCGGGTCAAGCCCGGCAATCACGACCCTTAATGATCTGGGCACCCTTACCGCTCCGTCAGCTTCAGCTCGATGCGGCGGTTGCGCTTGTAGGCCTCTTCGGTGTTGGCGGTGTCGAGCGGCTGGAATTCGGCGAAGCCGGCGGCGACGAGGCGCTGCGCGGGTACGCCGAGCGAGATCAGATATTGCACCACCGAGATCGCGCGCGCCGACGACAGGTCCCAGTTCGACTTGAAGGTCGCCCCGCTCACCGGCCGCACGTCGGTGTGGCCGTCGACGCGCAGCACCCAGGCGATCTCGTTCGGAATCTTCTTGTCGAGTTCCGTCAGCGCAGCCGCGACGGTGTCGAGCTCGGCGCGGCCCTCGGGCAGCAGCATCGCCTGGCCGGTGTCGAAGAACACTTCGGACTGGAACACGAAGCGGTCCCCGACGATGCGGATGTCCGGCCGGTTGCCGAGGATGGCGCGCAGCCGTCCGAAGAATTCGGAACGGTAGCGCGACAATTCCTGCACGCGCTGCGCCAGTGCCACGTTCAGCCGCGCGCCGAGATCGGCGATGCGGTTCTGCGATTCCTTGTCGCGCTTCTCGGAGGCGTCGAGCGCCTCCTCCAGCGCTGCGAGCTGCCGCCGGAGCGCGCTGATCTGCTGGTTCAGCACCTCGATCTGCGCCAGCGCACGCGCCGACACCGCCTTCTCGGAGTCCAGAGCCTTGCCGAGTTCGGAGGTCTTGCCCTGCGCGTCGTTGCCGGCGGCGGCGAGACCGTCATAGAGACCCTTGATGCGGTCGCGCTCGCTTTCCGCCGAGGCGAGGCCGGCCTTCAATTGCGAGACCTGGTCGTCGAGCGTGAGCTTGCCGAGCTTTTCCAGCGACAGGAGTTCGTTGAGCTGGGCGATCTTGGCGTTGAGCTGCTCCAGCGCCTTGTCCTTGCCGGTGACCTCCTGCGACAGGAAGAACTGCACGACGAGAAACACCGACAGCAGGAACACGATCGACAGCACCAGCGTCGACAGTGCGTCGACGAAGCCGGGCCAGTAATTCATGCCGCCTTCGCTGCGGCGGCTGCGGGCCAGTGCCATGTCGTCCGTCTCCGTTCTGCCGTGTCCCCGACGCGCTGCAGCGTGAAACGCTGCTGCGCAGAGCGGGGACCCATCTCTCATCTAGGTTACGTTTCGAGCCACGCCGGGCCCCGGCTCTGCGCCGCACCGCTTCGCGCTGCATCGCGTCCGTGGCTCGAACCTTCGTTCCTCAACCCTTCTCCGGCTGCCGCGCGATGCGCTCCAGCAGGCGGCGGATCTCGCGGTTCTGTTCGCCCTGGCCGTCGGCCCATTCGCGGATCATCTGCTGCTCGGTCCGCATGTGCGAGACCAGCGCCTGGATCGCTTCGGCGAGGCTGGCCATCGCCGCCGTGGTGCCACGGCTGGCGCTGCCTTCCTCGAGCACGGCGCGCAGGCGTTCGACGGCGGCCTGAAGTTCGCCGCTGGCGACGCCCCCGCCCGAGGCGACGGCAACCTCGCCGCGGCCATATTCGCGCACGGTGGTCGCGAGCCAGTCCTCGAGGTCGGTGTAGAAGCGATTCTGCGCCTGGCTCGATTGCAGGTCGAGAAAGCCGAGGATCAGCGATCCGGCGAGGCCGAACAGCGATGAGGAGAACGAGATGCCCATGCCACCGAGCGGAGCGGCGAGGCCCTCCTTCAGCGTGTCGAACAGCGCGCCGGAATCGCCGCCGACCTTGAGCCCCTCGATCACCTTGCCGACCGAACCGACGGTCTCGATCAGGCCCCAGAAGGTGCCGAGCAGGCCGAGGAAGACGAGCAGGCCGGTCATGTAGCGTGAGATGTCGCGGGCCTCGTCGAGGCGCGTGGCGATGGAGTCGAGCAGATGCCGCATCGTGGTCTGGGTGATGCTCATCCGCCCGGCGCGTTCGCCGCCCAGGATCGCCGCCATCGGCGCCAGCAGCTTCGGATGCCGGGCCGGCGCGAGACCGGGATCGGCGACGCGGAAATTGTTGACCCAGGAGACTTCGGGATAGAGCCGGATCACCTGGCGGAAGGCCAGCACGATGCCGATGGCCAGCACGGCCCCGATCAGGGCATTGAGCCCGGGATTGGCGAAGAAGGCCTGGATGATCTGCTTGTAGAGCACCACGCCCACCAGCGCGCACAGCACCAGGAACACCAGCATCCGCACCAGGAAGACGCTGGGTGAGGACAGTTTGGTATACTCGCTATCCAGGGGGGAGCGGGTCGAGGCGCCTGACGGCATGGCCGGTATCATCCATTACGAAAGCTTGGTTGCAAGCCGTACTATGGCACAGCGAGGGCCCAAAAAAAGCGCCGGATCGCCGATTTCGGGGGAGCTCGCGGAACCCGGTGCTGAAACCCCGCTTTGATCTCTGCGTAGTTTGCAAAAGTTCGGTATTCCACAGGCTTAACGCGGATGTCTGGCATGGCGACAACCTATCTCGCGGCACTGGCGGCCATCGCGGTCTCGCTGGCGGGTCTGATGGCCTGCGCCTGGATGGTGCAGCAGCGCACCGGCAATTCCGGCTGGGTCGACACCATCTGGACGTTCTCGGTCGGCCTGGTCGGCGCCGGCAGCGCCCTGTGGCCGATCGCGGGCGAGGGCTCGCCGGCACGCCAGTGGCTGGTCGCGGGCCTCGTCGCATTGTGGTCGGTGCGACTGGGGACGCATATCGCGATGCGCACAAGGGGCATCACCGACGATCCCCGTTATGCCGCCTTCGCGGCCGATTGGGGCGCGAGTGCGCCGCGGCGGATGTTCATCTTCCTCCAGAACCAGGCGCTCGGCTCCGTCCCGCTGGTCTTCGCGATCTTCGTCGCGGCGCATGCCCCGGCGCCCGACCTGCGGCTCCAGGATGCCCTCGGCATCGCCATCCTGATCGTCGCCATCCTCGGCGAGGGCCTGGCCGATGCGCAGTTGCGGCGCTTCCGCCAGGATCCCGCCAACAAGGGCAAGGTCTGCGACGCAGGCCTGTGGCGCTGGTCGCGCCATCCCAATTATTTCTTCGAGTGGTTCGGCTGGCTCGCCTATCCCGTGATCGCCCTGTCGGTCGGGTATGGCTGGGGCTGGGCCAGCCTGCTGGCGCCGCTCTTCATGTACTGGATCCTGGTACATGTGACAGGCATTCCGCCGCTGGAGGCGCAGATGCTGAAGTCGCGCGGCGACCGCTACCGTGCCTATCAGGCCCGCACCAGCATGTTCTTTCCCCTGCCGCCCCGACAGGAACAGACCAAGGGAGCCGCCGCATGAGCGTCGTATCCAGGATCATCGGAACTGCCGAGCGTGTTCCGTTGCCCGACGTCGTGGTGCGTGCCGCGATCCAGCAGCTTTGCTCGCGTACCGCCATGCGTCTCGCCTCGCTCGGCGCGGCGGATGACGCGGCCTTCGCACGGCAGATGGCGCTGCGATCCATTGCCGAACACACCGACGCCGCCAACGCCCAGCACTACGAGGTGCCGGCCGCCTTCTTCGCCCAGGTGCTCGGCCCCAACCGCAAATATTCCTCCTGCTTCTACAAGACCGCAACGACCTCCTTGCAGGAGGCGGAGGAGGAGGCGCTGCGCCAGACGGTGGAGCATGCGGGTCTTGCCGACGGCCAGACCATTCTCGAACTCGGCTGCGGCTGGGGCTCGCTGTCGCTGTGGATGGCGCGGCAGTTTCCGCATGCCACGATCACCGCGGTGTCCAACTCGCAGTCGCAGCGCGCCTATATCGAGGAAGAGGCACGGCTGCGCGGGCTGCTGAACCTGCGCGTCGTCACCGCCGACATGAACGCGTTCGCGCCCGGCGGCCGGTTCGACCGCATCGTCTCGGTCGAGATGTTCGAGCACATGATGAACTGGCGCGAATTGCTGAGCCGCGTGCGGTCATGGCTGGCGCCGGACGGCCGTTTCTTCATGCACATCTTCACGCATCGCTCCGGCTCCTATCTGTTCGACCGGGCCAATCGCGAGGACTGGATCGCGCAGCATTTCTTCACCGGCGGGGTGATGCCGAGCCATCACCTGATCCGGCAATATGCCGACATCTTCGCGGTCGAGAAGGAATGGTGCTGGAGCGGCACGCATTATCAGCGGACAGCGCATGACTGGCTGGCCAATTTCGACGCGCGGCGCGATGCCATCGAGGGCTGCCTGCGCAGGGTCTATGGCGAGGAGACCGCGCTGTGGATGCGGCGCTGGCGCTGGTTCTTCCTCGCCACCGCGGGGCTGTTTGGCTATGCCGACGGAACCGAATGGGGCGTCAGCCACTACCGGTTGCGGGCCGCGGACTGATTCGCCGGTTCCGCCGCCTGCCGCGAAAGGGAACCCGCTCACGTTCTGGTGCGCGGTGAAAATCTCTTATATTTCAGCTGCTTGACGCATGTGACATTGCGCCGCCCACGGTTCGCGTTGCGGCGCCACAATGCGAAACTATGTCAGCCGCTTACGCCTCTGCGGACCATCAGGATGGATGGGCGTCTGCGGGACCAAGATTCAACAATAACGGGGCAAACAACTCCATGTCAGGACTTCGTGCGCGATCGGCTTGCGTTGCTTTGATGCTCGCGGCCTCTGCGCCGCTGCTCGGTGCGTGTGACGATTCCAACTCTGCTGTTGCGGCTGCACAGCCTGCCGATCCCGATGTCAGCATCGTCACCATCAAGCCGCAGCCGCGCGCCGTCGTGCGCGAGTTGCCGGGCCGCATCTCGCCGACCCGCGTTTCCGACGTGCGCCCGCGCATCTCCGGCATCGTCGTCGAGCGTCTGTTCCGCCAGGGCAGCGAGGTCAAGGCGGGCGATCCGCTCTATCGCATCGATCCGCGCCCCTTCGAGGTCGAGGTCCTCGCCAATGAGGCGGCGCTCGCCAAGGCCGAGGCCGGCCTGATGCAGGCCAGGCAGCAGGCGCATCGCATCGCGACCCTGACCAGCCAGCGTGCCGCCCCCGAAGCCGAGAACGAAAAGGCGATCGCGGCCGAGCGCCAGGCGCATGCCGAGGTCGAAGGCCGCAAGGCCGATCTCGCGCGGGCGAAACTCAATCTCGACTACGCCACCGTCCGCGCGCCGATCGACGGCGTCGTGGGTGCCGCGCTGGTCAGCGAAGGCGCACTCGCGGTCCAGAACGAGACCAATCTCGCCACCATCCAGCAGCTCGATCCGATCTATGCCGATTTCACGCAGTCGGTGACGGAGCTCAACCAGCTGCGCCGCGCTTTCGACAGCGGTGATCTCGAGCGCATCGCGAGCGATACGGCCAAGGTCCGCCTCGTGCTCGACGACAACTCGGTCTATGCCCTCGAGGGCAAGCTCCTGTTCTCCGATGCCAAGGTCGACGCCCATACCGGCCAGGTCACGCTGCGCGGCGAGTTCCGCAATCCCAAGCGCGAACTGCTCCCGGGCATGTATGTGCGCGTCCGCATCGATCAGGGCCTCGATACCGACGCGATCGCGGTGCCGCAGCAGGCGGTCCAGCGCAACGGTGGCGGCGGCAGCGAGGTGTTCGTCGTCAAGGACGACAACCGCATCGCCGTGCAGCCGGTGCGTACCGGCTCCGTACAGGACGGCATCTGGTTCGTCACCGATGGCCTGAAGGCCGGTGACAGGGTCGTGGTCGAAGGCTTCCAGAAGTTCGCCGCCGGCGACAAGGTCAGGCCGCAGGCCTGGTCGGAAGCGGAGATGACTGCCGATGTCAGGCAAGCCCAGCAGACGCTGCGGTAAGCCGCCATGGCCAATTTCTTCATCGACAGGCCGATCTTCGCCTGGGTCGTCGCGCTGTTCATCTGCCTGCTCGGCGCGATCTCGGTTCCGCTGCTGCCGATCGCGCAATATCCGATCATCGCGCCGCCCTCGATCTCGATCTCGACCAGCTATCCCGGCGCCTCGCCGGAGAATCTCTACAACAGCGTCACCCGTCTGATCGAGGAGGAGCTGAACGGCGCCTCGGGCATCCTCAATTTCGAATCCACCAGCGACTCGCTCGGCCAGGTCGAGATCATCGCCAACTTCCAGCCGGGCACGAACACCAACGATGCCTCGGTCGAGGTGCAGAACCGCATCAAGCGCGTCGAGGCGCGTCTGCCGCGCGCGGTGATCCAGCAGGGCATCCTGGTCGAGGAAGCCTCCAGCGCGGTGCTCCAGATCATCACCTTGAGCTCGACCGATGGCAGCCTCGACGAGGTCGGCCTCGGCGACTTCATGATCAGGAACGTGCTCGGTGAGGTCAGGCGTATTCCCGGTGTCGGCCGCGCCACGCTCTATTCCACCGAGCGGAGTCTTCGCGTCTGGGTCGATCCGGCCAAGCTGGTCGGCTACGGGCTCACCGCCGACGACGTCAACAAGGCCATCGCCGCGCAGAATGCGCAGGTCGCCTCGGGCAGCATCGGCGCCGAGCCCTCGACCGACAGCCAGCGGACCTCGGCGCTGGTGCTGGTCAAGGGGCAGCTGTCCTCGCCCGACGAGTTCGGCGCCATCATCCTGCGCGCCAATGCCGATGGTTCGACCGTGCGGTTGCGCGACGTCGCCCGCATCCAGGTCGGAGGCCTCAGCTACCAGTTCAACACCCGCCTCAACGGCAAGTCGACCGCGGGTCTCTCCGTGCTGATGTCGCCGACCGGCAACGCGCTGGCCACGGCGAGCGCGGTGGAGGCGAAGATGAAGGAGCTGTCGCGCTTCTTCCCGGCCAACATCGCCTACGAGATTCCCTACAACATCACGCCGGTGGTCGAGGCTTCGATCAAGAAGGTGCTGATGACGCTGGTCGAGGCCGTGGTGCTGGTCTTCGTGGTGATGTTCCTGTTCCTGCAGAACATCCGCTACACCATCATCCCGACCATCGTGGTGCCGGTCGCGCTGCTCGGCGCCTGCACCACGCTGCTGCTCGCTGGCTATTCCATCAACATGCTCAGCATGTTCGGCATGGTGCTCGCGGTCGGCATCCTCGTCGACGACGCGATCGTCGTCGTCGAGAACGTCGAGCGCATCATGGCCGAGGAAGGCCTGCCCCCGAAGGACGCGACGCGCAAGGCGATGTCGCAGATCTCGGGCGCCATCATCGGCATCACACTGGTGCTGATGGCGGTGTTCGTGCCGATGGCTTTCTTCCCGGGTTCGGTCGGTATCATCTATCGCCAGTTCTCGGTGACCATGGTGGCCGCGATCGGATTCTCGGCCTTCCTCGCGCTGTCGCTGACGCCCGCTTTGTGCGCGACCCTGCTCAAGCCTATCCCGGCCGGTCACGGCCATGGACGCAAGGGCGTGTTCGGCTGGTTCAACCGCATGCTCGAGGGCGGCAGGGAGGGTTATTCCCGCACCGTCGGCTTCTCGCTGAAGCGCACCGGCCGCTTGATGCTGGTCTATGCCGCGCTGCTGGTCGGCCTTTCCTGGGCCTTCGTCAGACTGCCCGGCGGCTTCCTCCCCGTCGACGACCAGGGCTTCGTCACCACCGACGTGCAGACGCCGTCGGATTCGTCCTATGCCCGCACCGAAGCCGTGATCAAGAAGGTCGAGAAATATCTCGCCGAGCGGCCGGGCGTCGACGACGTCACCTTCCTCACCGGCTTCAGCTTCTCCGGTCAGGGCATGAACACGGCGCAGGCCTTCATCACCCTGAAGGACTGGTCGGAGCGCGGTCCGAAGGAATCGGCTGCGGCGATCGTCGCCGACATCAACCGCGATCTGGGCGCTTCGATCCGCGACGCCAAGATCTCGGCGCTGCAGCCGCCGCCGATCGACAATCTCGGCAACTCCTCCGGCTTCTCGTTCCGCCTCCAGGACCGCGGCCAGAAGGGCTATCCGGCCCTGATGCGCGCCGCCGACCAGCTGATCGCGGAAGCCAATGCCAGCCCGGTGCTGCAGAAGGTCTATATCGAGGGCCTGCCCGAGGCCGGCGTGGTCAATCTGATGATCGACCGCGAAAAGGCCGGCGCCTTCGGCGTCACCTTCGAGGACATCAACAACACCATCTCGACCAATCTCGGCTCCAACTACATCAACGACTTCCCGAACCGTGGCCGCATGCAGCGCGTCGTGGTCCAGGCCGACGCCCGCGACCGCATGCGGACCGAGGACATCCTCAACTACAACGTCAAGAACAGCCGCGGCCAGCTCGTGCCGTTCTCGTCCTTTGCCACGATCGAATGGGCGCGCGGCCCGACGCAGATCGCCGGCTTCAACTATTATCCCGCGGTGCGCATCTCCGGCGAGGCGCGATCCGGCTTCACCTCGGGCGACGCCATCGCCGAGATGGAGCGGCTCGCCGGCAAGCTGCCGCGCGGCTTCGGTTACGAATGGACCGGTCAGTCGCTGCAGGAAAAGCTGTCGGGCTCGCAGGCGCCGTTCCTGCTCGCGCTGTCGGTGTTCGTGGTGTTCCTGTGCCTGGCCGCGCTCTATGAGAGCTGGACCATTCCGCTCGCGGTGCTGCTCACCGTGCCGCTCGGTATCGTCGGCGCGGTCGTCGCCGCCATGCTGCGCGGCCTGCCGAACGACGTCTATTTCACCGTCGGCCTGATCACCATCATCGGTCTCGCCGCCAAGGACGCGATCCTGATCATCGAGTTCGCCAAGGACCTGCGGAAAGAGGGCAAGCCGCTGGTGGACGCGACCCTCGAGGCCTGCCGCCTGCGCTTCCGCCCGATCCTGATGACGGGCCTTGCCTTCATCTGCGGCGTGCTGCCGATGGCCATCGCCCACGGCGCCGGCGGCGCCAGCCAGCAGGCGCTCGGCAGCGTCGTGATGGGCGGCATGATCGCGGTGGTGATTCTCGCGCTGTTGATGGTGCCGGTGTTCTTCGTCTCCGTGCAGCGCGTGCTGGGCGGGGATCGGGAGCCGAAGCCTGCGAAGGACGGCGAGGCGTATGGGCCGCCTGCGCCGGTGAAGCTGTAGGGCACACTGTCATTCCGGGGCGCGCGCAGCGCGAGCCCGGAATCCATCGTGCCACCAGTGATGCTGATCAATGGATTCCGGGCTCGCGCCAAGGGGTGCGCCCGGAATGACGAGCGGGGCTTGGCTTCCCGGGTTCGTCGATCCAAACGACATCTCTGGATTGAAATGCGCGTGCTGGCTCAGCTGCGCGAATCCATGGCCAGCCTACCGACGCCTTTTCCGGCGAGCCGATGATCAAGTCGAAAGGTGCCACGACAATCGAGGGCCTCACCCTCGGCGGGGAGTATCGCGAGGAGGAGGGTGGAGGCGACGATGAGTCTTGATCGCTCTGCGCGACCTAAGCCGGCTTCCTCAGAATCTTCACCAATTCGCCGTGCACGAACTCGTTGCCGCACACCACGTCTCCGGTCACCAGCGCATCGCCGGGCGTGCTGATGTCGC
>CAYREH010000097.1:0-17347 GCA_964423245.1 uncultured Bradyrhizobium sp.
TTGCGCCGGCGGGCCCGGGTTGCACCAGGGCAGAAGATAGCGGGGAGCGCCACCCACCCCCCGAAACGAAAGGGGCCGCCCTTCTGGCGAAGCGCGCCCCTTCGGAATGGTCGTCAGATCAGCGGAACAGCGAGAGCAGGCTCTGGCTGTTGTTGTTGGCGATCGAGAGCGCCTGCACGCCGAGCTGCTGCTGGACCTGGAGCGCCGACAGACGGGTGGACTCCTGGTTCATGTCGGCGTCGACGAGCTGGCCGATACCGCGGGTGACCGAGTCCATCAGCGACTTCACGAACTCGGAGTTGTTCGAGATGCGGTTCTTGATGGCGCCGAGATCGGCGGCGGCCGAGGACACCGAGTTGATCGCGCCGGTGACCTGGGCGATGTAGCCGTCCAGTGTGGCCTGGTCGGCCGCCGAGTCGGTCAGCGCGCTGATGTTGATCGTGTCGATGGAGGCCGTGCCGGACACCTTGTCCAGGAAGCCGCCCTGGGTCGCGGTATAGAGCGAGTAGTTGGCCGTGGTGACGGTGATCGAGTTGATGGTCGGCGTGCCGCCGACGCGCGAGAACGACGATACGAGACTGACCGTGGCCGGCGTGGTCGCGGTCGCGCTCAGCCAGTTGACGCTGTTGAACGTCGCCGCGTTGGCGGTGTTCTTCATGTCCGACTGAATCTGGGTGATTTCCGACTGGATCTTGGCGCGGTCGATACCGGCGGTCTTGGCTTCGACCAGCAGCGACTGCAGCTTGTTGAGGCCGGAATTGCCGTCGCTGCCCAGAACCGAGGTCAGCGCGGTGTACTGCGTGTCGACGGTCGCGGCCGAGAGGCCGAGCGAGTCGGAGACGGCGGAGAGCGCCGCATTGTCGGCCCGCATCGACGTCGCGATCGACCAGTAGGCGGCGTTGTCGGAGGCGGTGGCCACGCGCTGACCGGTGGAGATGCGGTTCTGCGTGGTGGAGAGGCTGGCGCTCACAGACCGCAGGGTCTGGAGTGCGGTCATGGCAGACGAGTTCGTGAGCAGGCTCGACATTGCGAATGTCCCTTTATGTACGCGTTACATTTTCACTTGGGGACATACCGGGCTTTCACCGGTACGGAAGGGCGGCATCATGCCTTTGGACTGATTGTGGGTGGGGTCCAACCCGCCGTGCCCACAGACCTAACACGCCGAATCTTGCCGCCGGCTTAAGAACGAATTGAATTGCGAAGCAATATCATATGGTTAACATTAGCCTCCGCTAACCATGTTCCGCAACCGGCCTGTGACGCAAGGCTAGGAGAACGAGCGCACCAATCCGGACGCGAGCAGGTTCCAGCCGTCGATCAGCACGAAGAACAGCATCTTGAACGGCAGCGCGAGGATCGTCGGCGGCATCATCATCATGCCCATCGACATGGTCAGCGTCGCCACGATCATGTCGATGACCAGGAACGGCAGGATGATGAGGAAGCCGATCTCGAACGAGCGCCTGAGCTCGGAGATCATGAAGGCCGGAATGATCACGCGCATGTCGACGCGCTTGTCGTCGAACTTCCTGCGGAAACTCTCGGCCGCGAGCGATTCGAAGGTCTGCAGATCCTTGTCGCGCACATGCGCCAGCATGAATTCGCGGAACGGATCGGTGATCTTGAGATAGGCCTCCTCCTCCGAGATCTCGTTCTTCATCAGCGGCTGCACGCCGGTTTCCCAGGCGCGATCGAAGGTTGGTGCCATGACGTAGAAGGTCATGAACAGCGCGAGGCTGATCAGGACGAGATTGGCCGGCGTGGTCTGCAGGCCGAGGCCGGCGCGCAGGAACGACAGCGCGACCGCAAATCGCGTGAAGCTCGTCACCATGATGAGCAGCCCCGGCGCCACCGAGAGCACCGTGATCAGCGCCATCAGCTGAATGATCCGGCCGCTGGTCGAGCCGTTGCCCGGCGGCAACAGCGCGTTGAGATCCGGGATCTGGGCCAGTGCCACTTCGGGCAGCACGACCAGGATCAACGCGAGCAGCAGTATTCTCACTCTCACTGAATCACCAATGTCTCGATGATCAGCTCGCGGACCTTGCCCGACGAGCGGATGCTGGCGCGTTCGGACAGATCCTCGCGCAGATGCTGGAGCCCCCGGACGCCCTCGAACTGGGCGACGGAGGCGGCACGCAGATAGACCACGATGTCCTCGCTGATATGCGCCGCGAGGATTCCGGCATCCTCGTCGCTCATGCTCTCGGTCACCATGGAGGCCTCGACCCGAGCCCAGTTGTTGGCGGGCGCGGCGAGATTAGTCACGATCGGCGACAACTTCCTCAGCCGTGCCGAGCCGGCATAGCTCGAGGCGATCGGAGGCGGCGTGGCGCTCTTCTTCGCATCCGCCATGCGTTCGGCGGCCGCGAACAGATGCAGGCCGGCGAGCGCGCCGGCGCCGATGGCCACCAGTGTCAGGACCAGGATGGCCGCGATCAGGCGCATGCGCGTCCCCGCTCACGTTTCGCCGCGCGGACGGCGCGCCCGTCAGAATGGTGCGACGGCATCATAGATCCGGTGTCCCCATCCCGGTTGCTGGACGTCCGACAGGTTGCCGCGGCCGCCATAGGATACGCGCGCCTCGGCGATCTTGTCGTAGGAGATGGTGTTGGTGCGCGAGATGTCGCGCGGGCGCACGATGCCGCCGACATTGAGCACGCGCATCTCCGTGTTGACGCGGAATTCCTGCGAGCCGCTGATCATCATGTTGCCGTTCGGCAGGACATCGGTGACGATCGCGGCGATCGACAGCTTGATATCCTCGGTGCGATCGATCTGGCCGTTGCCCTTGATCTGGGTGTTGGTGGACAGATTGGCGTTGGCCGAGCCCTTGTCGTTCCACCCGGCGACATCCATCAACCAATCCAGCCCGAACTTGATCTGGGAATCGCGGGAGCGATCGGTCTTGTTGTCGAGCTTGGCCTTGTCCTGCATCGAGATGATGATGGTGACCACGTCGCCGGTGCGGCGGGCGCGGGGATCGCGGTAGAGATCCGTGCCGTCATCCCAGGTCGAGCGATAGCTGATCGGCGTACGGACGCGCGGCGTCACCGGAATCGGATCGGCCTGCGTCCGCAGTCCGCTGCCGACGGGCGACAATCTCGGGCCGGTGAGGACCTCGGCCGGATCGTGGTAGCATCCGGCCAGCAACATGGCCAACAGCGCGGCGATGGGCAGTCTCATCTATCTGGTCTTTCCGTCTTCGACGCGACGCATGCCGCCGAGCAGGTCGGCGAGGCGTGCCGCCCGTGCCGTGTCCATCTCGTTGAAGATCGCGCTCGAACTGCGCGGGCTCAGCTTGGCCAGCACTGCCGCGGCGGTCTCGTCGGCCATGCCGGCGATCTGGCTGGCCGCGGCATCCGGTTTCATGCGCGAATAGATTTCGACGACGCTCGCCTCCGCCTTTTTCAGGAAGTCTTCCCGCAGCGCCATCCATTTCTCGTATTCGGCCCGCTTCGCCTCGACCTCGGCGATGCGCTCGCGCAGCAGGCTTTCGGCCTTCTCCAGTTCCTTGATCTGCCAGGCCAGGCGCGCATCGACGGCGGGATCGGCGACATTGCTGCAGAACAGGGCGACATCGCTGTCGGCAGAAGCGGCCGCCGGCGCGGCCGGCTTCGGCGGAGCTGAGACGCTGGCCGGCTTGGCCGGGCGGGCGGGTGCTGCGGGAGCAGACGGTGCCGGCGCGCGGCTCTCCGGCGCGGGCACGGCACCGGTCACCACGGATGCCGCATCCTCGGCCGCCCATGCCGTGGCCCGGATCGAACTCTCCTCTTGGCGTGCTGGCATCGCGGGCGATTGCGGCTTCGACTGCCCCGGCGCGCGGGAGCGGGCGAACGACAGAAGGTCGAGCGGCTTCGCGGTCCTCGCCTCGTCGAGCGCGAACGCAGGCAAGACGCTCGCGAGTACGGCGACCGCGACCAGCAGGGGACGTCCAACGGTGTTATCCAGCTTCAGCATCGGGCCGCGCGCGATTCTCGCTCTCCAGCCCAGCATTGAGGCACCAACCTTGCACGACGCTTGTGCGTCATTGGACGATGACATCGGCCTGAAGCGCGCCGGCGGTCTTGATCGCCTGGAGGATAGCGATGATGCCCGACGGCTTCAGGCCGATCTGGTTGAGCCCGCGCACCAGGCGCTGCAGGTCGACGCCGCTGAGGATCGCCACCTGGGAGCCGGCCTCGTTGGCCTCGACCATTGTCTGGGGCACGACGACGGTCTGGCCCTGCGAGAACGGCGCCGGTTGCGACACCACCGGCATCTCGGTGACACGGACCGTGAGGTTGCCGTGCGTTACCGCGACCGTCGAGATGCGGACGTCGCGTCCTATCACCACCGTGCCGGTGCGCTCGTTGATGACGACGCGCGCCGGTGTGTCGGGCTCGACCGTGATCTCGCCGATCTCCGCGAGGAATCGCACGGGGCCGATGTAGCGCGGCTTGGACAGCACGATGGTCCGATAGTCGCGCTCGAAGGCGATCTGCGCGCGGTAGCGGCCGCCGGCATAGCGGTTGATGGCATCGAGGATGCGCGTGGCCGTCACGAAGTCGGGGTTCTTGAGCTCCAGGACCAGGAACTCCATCTCGTGCAGGCTGCCCTGCACCTCGCGCTCAACCAGCGCGCCGTTAGGGATGCGCCCCGCGGTCGGCGTGCCCTGGCTGACGTTCTGCGCCTGTCCGCCGACGCTGTAGCCGGCGACGGTGACCGCGCCTTGTGCCACCGCGTAGACTGCGCCGTCCGCCGCGCGCAGCGAGGTCATGACCAGGGTGCCGCCAAGGAGCGACGTGGCATCGCCGAGCGAGGACACCGTCACGTCCATGCGCTCCCCCGCGCCGATCGATGGCAGCAGGTCGGCGGTCACCATCACCGCCGCGACGTT
Source organism: uncultured Bradyrhizobium sp. (assembly GCA_964423245.1). GTDB lineage: Bacteria > Pseudomonadota > Alphaproteobacteria > Rhizobiales > Xanthobacteraceae > Bradyrhizobium. Next base: position 4,883 of record CAYREH010000097.1, read on the forward strand.
GCGTGTACGCAGCGTCGTCGGGCGGGGCGGATTGTTGGTGCTGGTGGTCTCGTTCCTGACATTGATGCCCATGTTCTCGAGCATCGATTGCAGCGACTGCTCCGTGAACGGCGCGTTGCGCAGCGTATCGCCGGTGCCGTTGAGGCCGATGACGAGACCGTAGCCGACGATCTGGTTCTCCCGCAGGCCCTTGATGTCGGCGATGTCCTTGATGCGCACGGCAGCTTCGACGCCGAACGACCAGATCACGATGATGAGCGCGAGGAGGATCCTGATCATGAGCCGTCCACGACCTTGACGGTGCCGTCGGGCTGCACGACGGCCCTGATGATCACGCCGGTATCGGTGTTGCGCACCGGGATCAGCGCGCCGGGCGCACCGGACTGCATCGCCGCGCCATAGGTGACGATCGACAGGCCGGACTCTTCGACCACCACCTTGACCATGGCGCCGCGCGCGATGGTCCATGGGTCTTCGATCGAATTGGTCGGGATCGGCTGGCCCGGAAGCAGATTGCGCCGGGCCATGCGACCGACGATCACCTGGCGCCCCTCGATGAAGGCCGCGACGCCGAGCACGTTCGGCGCGAAGCTGCGCTCGGTGATCATGTCGTCCCTGATCAGCTCGCCGGCGCGGATCGCCACGGCCGGCACGGGCAACCGGCGCTCGTCCGCTGCGGCAAGGCGCAGCGATACCAGCATCAGCAACACGGCGGCCAACCCGCGAGCGATCAGGCCCAGCCATTTCAACATGGACACACCGGAACTAGCGAAGGCCTTTCGACACGGTCGATGCCATTTCATCCGACGCCTGGATGACCTTGGCGTTCATTTCGTAGGCGCGCTGCGCCGAGATCAATTCGGTGATCTCCTTGACCGGATCCACGTTGGAAGCCTCGAGATATTGCTGGTTGATCTTGCCGTAGCCGGCATCGCCGGGCAGGCCAACGACCGGCGTGCCCGACGCCGTCGTCTCCCGGTAGAGGTTGCTGCCGAGCGGCTCGAGACCCGCCTCATTGGCAAAATTGGCGAGGTTGAGCTGGCCGATCTGGCGCGGATTGACTTCAGTATCGAGCTTGGCGAACACCTGACCGGTCTGGTTGACCGTCACCTGCACCGTGCCCTGCGGCACCGTGATCGCGGGATCCAGCAGGTAGCCGTCGATGGTGACGAGCTGGCCGTTGGCATTGGTGTTGAAAGAGCCCGCGCGGGTGTATTGCACCTCGTTGTTGGGGCCGAGCACCTGAAACCAGCCGCGGCCATTGATGGCGAGGTCGTAGGGATTGCCAGTCTGGGTGAGCGCGCCCTGGATGTGGAGCTTGCGGATCGCCGCCGACTTGACGCCGAGGCCGAGATTGGCGCCCTCCGGAATCGGCGAGGAGCCGTTGACGTTCGCGACGCCCTGCATGCGATCCATCTGGTAGAACAGATCGGTGAATTCCGCGCGTGCCCGCTTGTAGGACGTGGAATTGATGTTCGCGATGTTGTTGGCGATGACTTCGATATTGGTCTGCTGGGCATTCATGCCCGTGGCCGCGATGGCGAGCGATTTCACGTTTGTGATTCCTTAAGGGTCAGATCGACATCCGGACGACTTCCTGATAGGCCTGCACGACCTTGTCGCGCACCGCGACCGCAGTCTGCAGGGCCTGCTCGGCCGACATCAGCGCCTCCACGACCTTGCGCGTCGATTCCTTGCCCTGGATGGCCGAGATCGACGCCGCCTCGCCCGCCTTCAGCGTGCCGATCGCGTCCGTCGTCACCTGCTTCATCACCGACTCGAAGCCGAGATCGTCGGTCGACTGCACGGCGCCCGGCGCGGCGGGAGCTACGGCCTGCGTCTCGGTGGCCCGCGCGGCGGCCTGGCCGGCGGTGACTGCGGTGGATGAAATCGCCTCTAGCATTGTCAGCTCCTCAGGAGATCGATCGTCATGCCCAGCATGGACCTGACCTGTTTCACGACCTGGAGATTGGCTTCATAGGACCGGTTGACCTCCCGCATGTCGGCCATCTCGATCATCATGTTCACGTTCGGCAGCTTGACATAACCGGCCTTGTCGGCGGCGGGATGACCCGGATCGTATTCGACACGGAACGGCGTGGTGTCGACGCCGATTTCCTTGACCTTCGCCAGTTGCGTGCCCGAGGCCCGGTCCATCGCCGCATCGAAGGTGATCGTCTTGCGCTGATAGGGATCGGCGCCCGCAGTCCGGGACGTCGAGGTGGCGTTGGCGAGGTTCTCCGAGACGATGCGCATCCGGGTCGATTGCGCTTCGAGCCCGGAGCTGGCGACCGTCAGAGAGGCGCTCAGTGAGTCCAGCATGTCAGTTCACCTCAGGCTTTCGCACCGGCGAGCACCATGCGGTGGAACGACCGCACGATCGCCGAATTCATGGAGTAGTCGCGATTGACGTCGCCCCCCTTGATCATCTCCTGCTCGAGGCTGACCGAATTGCCGGAGTGGACGACTTCCCAGCTGTCCCTCTTCGCAGTCGCGCGGGTATCGGTCTCGGCTGGCGAGAGCTGCAGATGTGCGGGCGATGTCGTCGCCAGCCTGACCGGCATGCCATCGAGCACCTTGTTGAACGGCTCGACATCGCGGGCCTTGAAGCCGGGCGTGTTGACGTTAGCGACATTGGTGGCGATCGTCGACTGGCGCAATTCGAGCCAGCGCGCCTGCGATGATGCGAGTTCGAAGAGATAAAGCGGTCCCACGACAGCTCCACTAAGATCCATTGAGGATGAGCTTAGGCGGACAAGCTTTCGTCAGGCTGATGCGCCGGGCGCGATCCTCGGAAATCTACTGCACCTTCTCGGGGCGCGGCGCCTGTTTGGACTGCAGGAAGTAGATGATCTCGGCGACCGGGCGGAAGAACTCGGCCGGAATCACCTGGTCGACCTGAACCGCCTCGTAGAGCGCCCGAGCCAGCGCCTTGTTCTCGATCACAGGGATCCGGTTCTGTTCGGCAACCTCGCGGATCTTCAGTGCGATCACGTCCATGCCCTTGGCAACGACGACCGGCGCGGCATTCTCCTCGCGCTTGTAGCGCAGCGCGATCGCGAAGTGGGTCGGGTTCGCGATCACCAGCGTGGCGCGCGATGCGGACGCGATCATGCGCTGGCGCGAGCGGTCTCGCGCCAGCGAGCGCAGGCGCGCCTTGACCAGCGGATCGCCCTCGGATTGCTTGTGCTCGTCCTTGATCTCCTGCCGGGTCATGCGCAGTTCGCGCCGCCAGTGGAATCTGGCCCAGGCGAGATCGATCGCGACCAGCACGATGGTGGCGATGCAGATCGCCGAGACGATGCGCATCGCAATGCTGAGGATCATTTCCGGCAGCGCGACGGGATCCGTGTACATCGCCTCGAACGCCCTTGCTTCCGACGAGCGGAGCACGACCGCGACCACGGCCGTTACGGACACCAGCTTGAACAGGGCCTTGGCGAATTCGACCAGTCCCTGCGTGCCGAAGATCCTCTTCCAGCCGGCGAGCGGCGAGATGCGCGACAGGTCAGGCCTGATCCGCTCCAGCACGAGGCGCGGGGCGTTCTGCAGCAGCGCGGCCGCGAGCCCGAACACCACCAGGATCACGATCAGCGGCACCAGGAAACGCAGGGCTTGCAGGCCGACGACGGTGAGCAGGTTCTGGGCGTCCGCCCCGGTCCGCAAGGGAAAGCCTTCGGGGTCGTCGAGCAGGCTCTTGAGCGCCGGCGTCAATTGCTGCACGCCGGGGCCAATCAGGAAAGCCTGGATCACCATCAGCGCCGCCATGGATGCGAAGATGGACGCTTCCCGGGAGATCGGGATACGCCCCTGTTCCAGCGCGTCCCGGACCTTCTTCTCGGTCGGCTCTTCTGTCTTGCTCTCCTGATCGGATGATTCTGCCATGCCCTCTCAAGCGGTCAGCGGAAGACCTGCTCATCCTCCTGCTCGGGGTTGAGCTCGATTTCGCCCTTCTCCGCAAGTTCGAGCGCGAGGTCGGTGATGACGCGGCGGGCCTCCATGACATCGCGCTGGTTCGACGGCTCGCCGAGGGCGAGCTCGTGATCCACGACGCGGCGGACGCGCGAGGCGACCGAGGACAGGATGGTTTCGCGGAAGTGCTTGTCGGTGCCCTTCAGTGCGACAACGATGCGGTCGGTCGGCACCTGGTCGAAGATCATGGTGCGCGCCTTCGGCGTCAGGTTGATGACGTCGTCGAAGGTGAACAGCAGTTCCTTCAGCACTTCGGCCGATTTCGGCCGCTTCTCCGATAGGCTCTTCAGCATGTCCTCGATGTGGCCGCGCTCCATCTTGTTGATGATGTCGGCGACGCGCGCATATGTGTCCGCGCCGAGGTTGCGGGCGAAATTCAGCGTCAAATCCTCGTGCAGGGTACGCTCGAGCACCCGCATGGCATCGTCGACGATCGGCTTCAGGCTGAGCACGCGGCGCATCAGCTCGTTGCGCAGGCTCGACGGAAGCTGGCTCATCACCTTGGCCGCGCAGGACGGCTTGACCTTGGACAGGATCAGCGCTGCGGTCTGCGGATGCTCCTTCGACAAATAGCTGGCGAGCGAGTTCTCCGAGACCGAGGACACCCGGTCCCAGACCGACCGGCTCGAATTGCCCAGCAGGTCCGACATGATCGCCGAGACCTGGTCGGCGGGCAGCACGTCCCCCAGCACGGCTTCGAGCCCGCCGAGGGTGCCGAGGATGTTGGCGCCCATCGAGAATTGCTGCGCGAACTCCTCGACGATCGCCTCCAGCTCCTGCGCCGTGATCGGCCGCAGTTCCGCCGCAGCCTTGGTGACGATGCGGATCTCCTGGGGCTCGAACTGCTGGAGCACGCTGGCGGCCGCCTGCCGCCCCATGGCGAGCAGGAGCGCGGCGACCTTCTCCGTGCCGCCCAGCGTGGCAACGCCGCGTTGCTTGATGGGAGCGATGCCGACCTGTGCCGTCATGGTCAGCTGTCACCCTGCCCCAGCGGGCCGACGATTTCCGTCAGTGAGACACCGAAGCGGGAATTGTCCTCCTCGACCACCACCACTTCGCCGCGGGCCACGATGCGGCCGTTGACCACGACGTCGACGGGTTCGCCGACACGGTGATCCAGCGGCACCACGGCGCCGCGGCCGAGCTTCATCAGGTTCGCGACGGGAATGGTCGCCGAGCCGAGCACCACCTGCATGGTGACCGGAATGCGCAGGATGGCATCGACATTGGCGAACTTGCCGGCCTCCTCCGCGGTGCGCGCGGCGATCTCGGCCAGCCGCTCCAGCGGAGATGCCTCGGATTGTCCGTCATCGGGGCCATGGGCCGCGGATTCGTAGTCGAAGGATTGCGCCATCTGGTCTTGCCTCTTGGTATCTCGCTTCCGGAAGCGATGCGACGCTCCGGGAATCCCTGTTCCGCCGGTTCAGGCGTCAATGCTTGCTGGCGTCCGCGCTGGTCGGCGCGGGCTGGAGCCCGCTCCGCGCATCCAGTGCCGCGATCACCTCCTGGGCCTGATCGATCTTGGTGCCCAGCACGCTGGCGAGCCGGCCCAGATTTGCCGTGGAGTCCTGTGCCGCCGTGATGACCGTGTCGAACGCGCCGGCGGTCTCGTGCACGATGGTCGAGAACTCGCCCTGGTAGCTGCGCAGCCGCGTCAGCTCGCGGTGCATCCTGGTCACCCGCATGCTGGTGAAGCCCAGCGCGATCAGCAGCACGGCATCAACGAGATAGGATATCATCGACGAACTCCCGCTTCTGGTCGACGGGATCAGCCACCTGCATGGCGTAGTAACCGTCGAGCTGGCCGATCTGGCACCAGAACAGCACCTGGTTGTTGCTCTCGAGCCGCGCCAGCGTGCGGGGCGTGGCTTCGAGTTCGAGCACCTGTCCGACCTTGAATTTCACGACGTCGCCGAGCGTCACCATCTTCTCGTCGAGTACGGCGCTCAGCGTCACCTCGGTCCGCTGGACTTCGCTCTCCATCTGCTCGCGCCAGCGCGGATCGGACGCCCGGCCATCGCTGACGACGACATGGGCAAGCTTCTGCCTGAGCGGATTGAGCGCGGAGTGCGGGATGATCAGGAACATCTGGCCGCCGCGGTAGAGCGCCTGCAGCATGATGTTGGCGCAGATCGACATGTTGCCGCTGCGCCCGATCGCAAGCGAGGCCATGGCCGTCTCGACCCGCTCCACCCGGAAGGTGACGGTGGAGGTTCCCGCGAAGGCGGATTGCAACGCCTTGGCGAAGCGCTCGAACAGCGCCTGCACGAGGCGGATCTCGATGTTAGAGAACGAGCGCTCCACGTCGAGCGGCGGCTCGGCGCCGTCCGAGCCGAACATCGCCTCCACCATGGTGAAGACGAAGTCTCGGTCGAGCACGATGATGACGCGCGAGTCCCATTGCTCGGCATAAAGCACGGCGGCGACCGCGTTGCCCTCGTAGTCCTTGACTATGTCGCCGACGCGGTCGTTGCTGATGCCGTTGACCGAGAAGTAACAGGGGGTCCCGGCAATCGGCTGCAGACTATCGGTACAGGAGGCCGCCATGCGATCGAAGATCACATTGAGCATCGGCATCCGCTCGATCGAGATGCCGGCGGCGTCCAGCAGATAGTTCGGCAGCTGCTTCCGCTGATCGACCTCGTCCGTCATCATGCGCGGGCAACCTTGGGTTCGGGCTCGGTCGGGACGGCCTTGGGTCCTGCGATCGTCTCGTTCTCGACCACGTCGATCGAGGGACGCTCGGGGCTCGCGATCATCTTGCGGCCATGCTCGACGGCGATCTGCGGCATGGCGCCGTTCATGAAGGCCAGCAGCGTCTGCTTGACGATGATGTAGGGGCGGCAGCGCTTCTCGCGCGTCATCTTGATCTTGATCGCGAACGGCGAGAGGACGCCGTAGGACAGGAAGATGCCGGCGAAGGTTCCCACCAGGGCCGCGCCGATGAAGCCGCCGAGCAGCTTTGGCGACTGGTCGAGGGCCCCCATCGCCTTGATCACGCCCAGCACGGCGGCGACGATGCCCAGCGCCGGCAGCGCCTCGGACACCGTCACGAGGGAATGGTATGGTGCCAGCTTGCTCTTGACGATGGTGTGGATTTCCTCGTCCATCAGCGCCTCGATCTCATGCGTGCGCGCATTGCCCATGATGATGAGGCGGACATAGTCGCAGATGAACTGCAGCAGCGACGGATCGCCGAGCACGCTCGGAAACGCCTTGAAGATCTCGGAGGACTGGGGATCGTCGATATGCGCCTCGACCTCGTTGCGGCCCTTGCCGCGCAGTTCGCGCATCAGGGCGTGCAGCGCACCGAGCAGGTCGAGATAGTAGCGCTGGCCAGGCACGGCGCCGGTGACGGCCTGCGCGCAGGCCAGCCCGGTATCGACCACCGTTTTCCACGGATTGGCCACGATGAAGGTGCCGACCGCGGTGCCCATGATGATCACGAATTCCCACGGCTGCATCAGCACGGCCAGATGGCCGCCCATCGCGGCGAAGCCGCCAAGCAGCGCCGCTACCGTGATGAAAATCCCCACGAAACTGCCCAACGCGCCGCTCCATCGCCGATCCCATCGCAGACGTCTAATGGGCGACGCTTGCGCGAAGCTGGTTTCGGCGCGGTCAGCCCCGCGCAAGCAATTCACGGCAGCTTGCGAGGATGCCGCACCAGCGGACGAAGGACGCCTCATGCTATCCACCATCGCGGACTACACCAGGCTGACAAAGGACATGGGCAAGTCGCTGACCCAGGTCGCGAAGCAGCCCGACGTCAGCCGGGAGACCGATTATTTCCTCGGTCACATCGGCAACGTGACGACGATCGACGATTTCCTGAAGGACTACCGGCTGTTCTCCTACGCGATGAAGGCCTACGGCCTCGGCGACATGGTCTATGCCAAGGCCTTCATGCGGAAGGTGCTGACCGAGGGCATCGCCACCAAGGACAGCTTTGCCAACAAGCTGACGGACCAGCGCTATCGCGAATTCGCAGCCGCCTTCAACTTCGCCGCGCTCGGCAGCAACGCGACCAAGACGAGCCAGGCCACGACCGGCACGGCGACGCAATATGTGACGCAGACGCTGGAGACCAACGCGGGCGACCAGAACGAGGGCCTGCGGCTCGCGCTGTATTTCACGCGCAAGGCCTCGACCATCAAGAATGCCTACCAGATCCTCGCCGACAAGGCGCTCACCCAGGTGGTGCAGACGGCCATGGGCTGGTCGTCGACGATCAGTTCGTCCGACATCGACGCCCAGGCCAAGATGATCACCGACAAGATCAATCTCACCGACTTCCAGGACCCGGCCAAGGTCACCAAGTTCGTGCAGCGCTTTGCCGCGATGTGGGATGCGACCCAGGCCCAGAGCGACAACTCGACCAATCCGGCGCTGATCCTCATCGGCGGCGCATCCACGACCAGCATGGATACCGACATGCTGTCCAAGCTCCAGTCCATCCGTTTCGGAAGGTAAGCCATGCAATCGGCCCTCTATGTCGGATTGTCGGCGCAGGTCGCGCTCGAAAAGCGCATGCAGACGATCGCCAACAACGTCGCCAACGTGAACACGTCGGGCTTTCGCACCGACGTGGTGAAGTTCGAGACCGTGCTGTCGAAGGCCGGCGCCAACCCGGTCGCGTTCTCCTCGCCCGGCGACAACATCATCTCGCGCCAGAACGGCAACATCACCGAGACCGGCAACCCGCTCGACGTCGCCGTGGTCGGACAGGGCTGGCTCGCCTTCGCCGGCCCAAACGGCACGGTCTATACCCGCGACGGCCGGCTCCAGATCGCGCCCAACGGCGATCTGCAGACCGTGACGGGCTTTCCGATCGTCGATGCCGGCGGGGCGCAGATCACGCTCGATCCCAATGGCGGACCGGTGTCGATCTCGCGCAGCGGCGCGATCACCCAGGACAACAACGAGATCGGGACGATCGGGCTGTTCAACATCCCCGCCGACGCCAATCTCGACCGTTACGGCAATTCCGGCGTCACGCCCGACCGGCCGGCCACGGCGATCGCCGATTTCTCGCGCGACGGCTTCAAGCAGGGCTATGTCGAGGGCTCCGGCGCCAATCCGATGGCCGAACTGACCAAGCTGATGGCGGCCTCGCGCGCCTTCGACGGCACCAATTCGATGATCGAGGGCACCGAGAGCTCGCTCCAGAATGCAATCCGGACGCTGGGCGAACCCGGCAGATAGACGGCGCCACGCGCGCCATGAGGGTGGACGAATTTCTTGAACGCTCTTCGACAACTCGAATGGGCGCTGCTCGAACTGCAGCAGAGCACGCCCCTGGCCAGCGTCAGCGGCGCGATCTCCGAGATCGCACCGACGCATTTCCGCGTCTCCGGCCTGTCGCGGTTCGTCAGGCTGGGGGAACTCATCGGCGTTAACTCGGCCGGCAAGACGCAGATCGGCGAGGTGATACGGATCGACAGCGAAGGCATCATCGCCAAGCCGTTTGACCGGCAATTTGCCGGCGGCCTCGGTTCGGTCGCCAGCCGGATGCCGCCCTTGACCTTTGCGCCCGATCCGAGCTGGAAGGGACGCGTCATCAACGCGCTCGGCGCGCCGCTGGACGGTCAGGGGCCACTCACGCCCGGCTCGCGGCCGGTCTCGGCCGAAGCCGATGCGCCGTCCGCCATGAGGCGGGCACGCGTCCACAAGCCGCTCCGAACGGGCGTGCGGGTCATCGACCTGTTCGCGCCGATCTGCGCCGGCCAGCGCGTCGGCATCTTCGCCGGCTCCGGTGTCGGAAAGTCGACACTGCTGGCAATGCTCGCCCGCAGCGAGGGATTCGACACAGTCGTCCTCGCCCTCGTCGGCGAGCGCGGCCGCGAGGTGCGCGAGTTCATCGAGGACGTGCTCGGCAGCAACCGCAGCCGGGCGGTGACCATCGTATCGACGGGAGATGAAAGTCCGATGATGCGGCGGCTGGCGCCGAAAACGGCGATGGCCGTGGCGGAATATTTCCGCGACCGCGGCGAATCGGTGCTGCTCGTGGTGGATTCCATCACCCGTTTCGCCCATGCGGCCCGCGAGGTCGCGCTGGCGGCCGGCGAGCCCGCCGTCGCGCGCGGCTACGCACCGACGGTCTTCACCGATCTGCCGCGCCTGCTGGAGCGCGCCGGGCCGGGCGAAGAGGGATCCGGCACGATCACGGGCATCTTTTCCGTGCTGGTCGACGGTGACGACCACAACGAACCGATTGCCGACACGATTCGCAGCACGCTCGACGGCCATATCGTGCTGTCCCGGCACATCGCCGACCAGGCGCGCTATCCGGCGGTGGACGTCCTGGCCTCGGTCTCCCGCCTCGCCCACAATGTCTGGGATCCCGAGGAGCGCGAACTGGTGAGCAAGCTGCGCTCCATGATCGCCAAATACGAGGACACCAGCGATCTGCGCCTGATGGGCGGCTATCAGGCCGGCAGGGACCAGGGGCTGGACCAGGCCGTCGACATCGTCCCGCGAATCTACGACGCCATGCGGCAGGGCGCGTCGGCACCGCCGAGTGCCGATCCGTTCCGCGAACTGCGCGACATGCTGAGAGGCGGCTGACGGTTCCAGCGGAACGATCGCCCGAGACCTCCCTGCATCACTGGCCACAAGGGCGAGCCGCGCTCTGCTTCCACTTCTTCCTGTGTGCGATCTCAGCCGATCGGGTGACAGGGATTGCCGGGCAAGTGGTCACCCCCTCGAATCCTAACAAAAAGGGGCGACAACCGGGGCGTGTAATCCGAACTCATTCTCTTCGTTCCGCCCGATCAAACGCACAAGTTGTGGATGACTCACGTCTGCGCATCGTCGTCGTGACACGTGTCCGCAGTCGCGCCGCCGGCCTGCTGGCGTGCAAACAAAATGCGCAGAGTTGCAGGATCAGCTGCGGTTTTAAGCTGTATTCTCCGATCACCATCATGTAACTGCGACGTTGACGATGCTCTTGAACCTTACGTCGGTCCGGCAAGACATCCATTCGATCGGGGCGTCATGGCTTGATTTTGTTGAGAAGCTCATCCATCGTTTCGCCGAAGATAAGAAACGTCTGCGTGTGACTTGAACTCGGGGGCTGCCGTTGAACAATTCCGATCGACCCTCCAAAAGATCGTGGCCCCAACCATCACGCGACATAGTCCGGTTTCCGCCAGAGCATGTTGCACGCGGTACATCCCGCGCCATCGCACAACGGCATCACGGGCACCCGCCGAAATTCTTCGACTATCCGATGCCGTCGGGCCGAATGCCGGGCCGGTGTGCTGGGCGGCCTCGGTATGCCACGAGCGGGCTTGCGGGGGCGAAGTAGATCCATGTCTCTGGCACGCGAGGCCGTCGAGCTGATGGTGCAGGCCGCGAGAGCCTGGTACTTCGAAGGCGATCAGCACGGATTGCGCGACCGCGAATGGATGGCGCTGCGCTTCCTCGGACGCGCCAACCGGTTTTCGCGCACGCCGTCGGCACTCGCCGGCTTCATCGGCGCGACTCGCGCCACCGCATCGCAGATCGTCAAGACGCTGGAGAGCAAGTCCTATCTGGAGCGAAAGCCCTCGAACGAGGACAAGCGCTCCGTCGTGCTGCATGTCACGCCGCAGGGCGAGAAGTGCCTGAACCAGCACGATCCGGTCAACCATGTGGTCAACGCAGTCACTGCGCTCGGAACCGAGGAATGCCTCCACCTGCGAGACGCGCTGCGGGACATCCTCAATCATCTCGATGCAGCCAATCAGAGGCTCAACGCCAGCATCTGCCGTGACTGCATGTTCCTTGCCGAACGCAGCCCGAGCACCGGCAAGCCGCGCGCCACGGCCGAGTTCATGTGCCGGCTGTATCGCGCGCCGGTATCGCTCGAAGAGACCGAACAGCTCTGCACCAGCTTCGAGCGCACCCGCGACCGCCCGAAGATCGAGACGCAGATCGATCGCACCCGTCTCGCCGGACAGGGCTGAGCCCGTCGGGTCCGACGCTGCGGCGTCCCCGGATCGCGTGTCGCTCCGTGCTGGCACGCCATTGCGCACGGGGCCGCGCGTCCTACGATGCAGCGGTCGTTGGTGCGTGAGATGGTCATGGCCGGTCTTCGCCAAACTGCTGCTGCGGCGTATGGGTCCCGGATCGCGCTGCGCTTGTCCGGGACGACGGCGGTGGGTGGGCCGGGATCGCGCGTCACATTCAGTGTCGTCCCGGCGCAGGCCGAGACCCATACTCCGTGACCGTTATTGGTGCGCGAGATATTCATGGCCAGTCTTCGCCAAACTTCGGCTGCGGCGTATGGGTCCCGGATCGCGCTTCGCTTGTCCGGGACGACGGCGGTGGGTGGGCCGGGATCGCGCGTCACATTCAGTGTCGTCCCGGCGAACGCCGGGACCCATACTCCGTGACGATTGTAGTTGCGTGAGATGGTCATGGCCTGTCTTCGCCCAATGTCAGCTGCGGCGTACGGGTCCCGGCGTTCGCCGGGACGACGGCGGGGGTTTTGGCGCGGACATGCGAAAT
>CAYREH010000098.1:0-17235 GCA_964423245.1 uncultured Bradyrhizobium sp.
TAACGCGGATAGGTGGTGAAGCCGATCTGGTTGTTGACGATGAAGTGCACCGAACCGCCGGTGCGGTAACCCTTCAGGTCGGACAGGCCGAAGCATTCGGCCACCACGCCCTGGCCGGCGAAGGCGGCGTCGCCATGCATCAGAAGCGGCAGCACCGAGATGCGCTGGTCCGGCGGATCGCCATGCTGGTCCTGCTTGGCGCGGACCTTGCCGAGCACGACGGGATCGACGATCTCGAGATGCGAAGGATTGGCGGTCAGCGACAGATGGATGCGGTTGCCGTCGAACTCGCGGTCCGAGGAGGCACCGAGGTGATATTTGACGTCGCCGGAGCCTTCGACCGCGTCGGGATTGGCCGAACCGCCCTTGAACTCGTGGAACAGCGCGCGGTGCGGCTTGCCCATCACCTGGGTCAGCACGTTGAGGCGGCCGCGATGCGGCATGCCCAGCACGATTTCCTTCACGCCGAGATTGCCGCCGCGCTTGATGATCTGCTCGAGCGCGGGGATCAGCGATTCGCCGCCATCGAGGCCGAAGCGCTTGGTGCCGGTGAATTTGGTGTCGCAGAACTTCTCGAAGCCCTCGGCCTCGACCAGCTTCATCAGGATGGCGCGGCGACCTTCGCGGGTGAACGAGATCTCCTTGTCCGGACCCTCGATGCGCTCCTGGATCCAGGCCTTCTGCGCCGCATTGCTGATGTGCATGAACTCGACGCCGAGCGTCTGGCAATAGGTGCGTTCGCAGATCGCGGTGATCTCGCGAAGCGAGCCGTATTCGAGGCCGAGCACGTGGTCGAGGAAGATCTTGCGATCGAAATCGGCTTCGCTGAAGCCGTAGCTGCGCGGATCGAGTTCCTCGCGGTTGCGCGGGGCCTCGATGCCGAGCGGATCGAGCTTGGCATGGAAGTGACCGCGCATGCGGTAGGCACGGATCAGCATCAGCGCACGGACCGAATCACGGGTCGCCTGCAGCAGATCGGCGGAGGAGATATCGGCGCCCTTGGCCTGCGCCTTGGCGGCGATCTTGCCGCCGACCTTCTTCTCGACTTCAGCCCAGTTGCCGTCGAGCGCGGAGGTCAGCTCGTCCTGCGGCATCAGCGGCCAGTTGGCGCGCTCCCAGGACGGCCCCTCGGCATTCTTGCGGACGTCGTCCGGCTGGTCCTTCAGGCTCTTGAAGAACTCCTGCCACTCGGCGTCGACCGAGGACGGGTCCTTCTCGTAGCGGGCGTAGATTTCGTCGATATAGGTGGCGTTGGTGCCCTGCAGAAAGGATGACAGGGCAAAGGCTGCGTTCGCGTCCTGGCGAGACATGCTGAGTTCCTGGCGATTTCGGTTCGCGCATAACAAACGGCGCTGGCGCCGAGCTCCCGGCAGAGGCTCGACGCGACAGGCACCCTTTACCCTATTTGCTGCGAAACTTCGCCCGGAAAAGCACGAAGGAGTGAATTAGCCTTTCAACTTTTCGGCAAGCGTGTGGCCGAGGCGCGCGGGCGACGGAGACACTGTAATACCTGCCGAATTCATCGCCTCGGTCTTGGAACCGGCGTCGCCCTTGCCACCCGAGATGATCGCGCCGGCATGGCCCATGCGGCGGCCGGGAGGGGCCGTGACGCCGGCGATGAAACCGACCATCGGCTTCTTGCGGCCACGCTTGGCCTCGTCCTTGATGAACTGGGCGGCGTCCTCCTCGGCGGAACCGCCGATCTCGCCGATCATGATGATCGATTCGGTCTTGGGGTCGGCCAGCAGCATCTCCAGGACGTCGATGAATTCGGTTCCCTTGACCGGGTCGCCGCCGATTCCGACCGCGGTGGTCTGGCCGAGGCCTTCATGGGTGGTCTGGAACACCGCCTCATAGGTCAGCGTGCCGGAGCGGGAGACGATGCCGACGGAACCGGTCTTGAAGATGTTGGCCGGCATGATGCCGATCTTGCATTCGCCGGCGGTCATGACGCCCGGGCAGTTCGGCCCGATCAGGCGCGACTTGGAGCCGATCAGCGAGCGCTTCACGCGGACCATGTCGAGCACCGGAATGCCCTCGGTGATGCAGACGATCAGCGGGATCTCGGCATCGATGGCCTCGCAGATCGCGTCCGCGGCGCCCGGCGGCGGCACGTAGATCACCGAAGCGTCGGCGCCGGTCTTCTCACGCGCCTCGCGCACGGTGTCGAACACCGGCAGGTTGAGATGCGTGGAGCCGCCTTTGCCCGGCGAAGTACCGCCGACCATCTTGGTGCCGTAGGCGATCGCGGCCTCGGAGTGGAAGGTGCCGTTCTTGCCGGTGAAGCCCTGGCAGATGACCTTGGTGTTCTTGTCGATCAGGATGGACATGAGGTCTGCTTTCGCGAAACTAGCGGTGAGAGGTCATTGGATGCGGTGGTAGACGCCGGTGAGCACGTCGGCCCAGCCTTCGGAGTCCGGAGAGAACTGGATCTTCAACGCGTAGGAATTGGCGTCGATGATCTCGTAGACGTGGCGCGCGTTGCCGCGGAGCGAGCCGCGCACCAGCGTCAGGGTGTTGCCAACCCACCCGCCGGAAGCGGGTGAGGGCGAGGTGTAGCCGAGCGAATCGTACCAGAACAATTTGTAGGTCCGGTCCTCGCGGTCGAAGGTGAAGATGCCGTGGGTGGCGAAGACCTGCTTGCCGTCGCGCAGCTGCACCGTGTCCTGGATCAGATAGAACCCGTTGAGGTCCATCCGGGCGACGACCCGCGACGTCGCCGGTCCACCTTCGGTCCAGCGCGACGGAAAGACCATCTCCTCACCGTTCCACTCGCCGGCGAACGCGGCGAGGCGCGCGTGCTCGGGAAGGGACGACGATGCGGCGAGATGGTCCTGGGCCATGGCCTTCAGCCTCCCTTGACGGCCTTCACGATCTTCTGCGCGGCGTCGTCGAGATTGTCGGCCGGCACCACGTTGAGGCCGGACTCCCGGATGATCTTCTTGCCGAGTTCGACATTGGTGCCTTCGAGGCGGACCACCAGCGGAACGCTGAGGCCGACTTCACGAACCGCCGCCGTGACGCCCTCGGCGATCACGTCGCACTTCATGATGCCGCCGAAGATGTTGACCAGGATGCCCTTCACGTTGGGGTCGGCGGTGATGATCTTGAAGGCGGCCGCGACCTTCTCCTTGCTGGCGCTGCCGCCGACGTCGAGGAAGTTGGCCGGCGCCATGCCGTAGAGCTTGATGATGTCCATCGTCGCCATGGCGAGACCGGCGCCGTTGACCATGCAGCCGATATTGCCGTCGAGGGTAACGTAGTTGAGGTCGTATTTGGACGCCTCGATTTCCTTGGCGTCTTCCTCGGTCTCGTCGCGCAGCGCGACCACTTCGGGATGACGGAACAGGGAATTGTCGTCGAACGACACCTTGGCGTCGAGCACGCGGAGCTGGCCCTGCTTGGTCACGACCAGCGGGTTGATCTCCAGCATCGCCATGTCCTTGGCGACGAAAGCCGCAAAGAGCTGCGCGGTGAGCTTCTCGGCCTGCTTGGCGAGATCGCCGGTCAGGTTCAGCGCCTTGGCGACGGTGCGGCCGTGATGGCCCATGACGCCGGTCGCCGGATCGACCGAGAAGGTCACGATCTTCTCGGGAGTGTTGTGCGCGACGTCCTCGATGTTGACGCCGCCTTCGGTCGAGACGACGAAGGAGACGCGCGAGGTCTCGCGGTCGACCAGGAGAGACAGGTAGAACTCCTTGTCGATGTCCGAGCCGTCCTCGATGTAGAGGCGGTTGACCTGCTTGCCGGCCGGGCCGGTCTGGATCGTCACGAGGGTCGCGCCGAGCATCTGCTTGGCGAATTCGGTGACTTCGGCGGCCGACTTGGCGATGCGGACGCCGCCCTTGTCGCCGGCGGAGGCTTCCTTGAACTTGCCCTTGCCCCGGCCGCCGGCATGGATTTGGCTCTTCACGACATAGATCGGACCTGGCAGCGCCTTGGCGGCGGCTTCCGCGTCGGCGGCCTTGAGAACCGGAACGCCCTTGGAGATCGGCACGCCGAACTCACCCAGCAGCGCTTTGGCCTGATATTCATGGATATTCATATGGTCGCTCCCTGAACCCGCGGGCGGTGACCTCGAAGGCCCACCTCAGTCTTGTGGCTGGCATACCATATACCACAGCGACTGCAACCCGGATTCTCTGACATCGAAATCTCTGGACTGCCGAACCGGGGGCCGCGACCTCAGCACGAGCTGACGTCTGGACCCCGGAAGTGAAACCGCCGAAGACCGGGTTTCGGTCTTCGGCGGGAACTTGCTGAACTTACTTACCGAGCAGGTCGGGAGCAATCTTCTTGCAGGCGTCGACCAGACCCTGCACCGCGCCGACCGATTTGTCGAAGGCCTCGCGATCCTTGCCGGCGAGCTCGATCTCGACGACGCGCTCGACACCCTTGGCGCCGATCACGACGGGAACGCCGACATACATGTCCTTCACGCTGTACTCGCCATTGAGGTAGGCGGCGCAGGGCAGCACGCGCTTCTTGTCCTTGAGGTAGCTCTCGGCCATCGCGATCGCGGAGGCCGCCGGGGCGTAGAAGGCCGAGCCGGTCTTGAGCAGGTTGACGATCTCGGCGCCGCCGTTACGGGTGCGGTCGACGATCTCGTCGAGGCGCGCCTGCGAGGTCCAGCCCATCTTGACGAGGTCGGGCAGCGGGATGCCGGCGACGGTGGAATACTTGACCAGCGGCACCATGGTGTCGCCATGGCCGCCGAGCACGAAGGCGGTGACGTCCTCGACCGAGACGTTGAACTCGTCGGCCAGGAAGTAGCGGAAGCGCGCCGAATCCAGCACGCCGGCCATGCCGACGACCTTCTTGTGCGGCAGGCCGGAGGCCTTCTGCAGCGCCCAGACCATCGCGTCGAGCGGGTTGGTGATGCAGATGACGAAGGCGTCGGGCGCGTACTTCTTGATGCCGGCGCCAACCTGCTCCATGACCTTGAGGTTGATGGACAGGAGATCGTCGCGGCTCATGCCGGGCTTGCGCGGCACGCCGGCGGTGACGATGCAGACCTTGGCGTTGTCGAGCGCCTCGTAGGAATTGGCGCCGGTGTAGTGCGCGTCGAAACCGTCGACAGGGGAGGACTGCGCGATGTCGAGCGCCTTGCCCTGCGGCACGCCCTCGGCAATGTCGAACATCACGACGTCGCCCAGTTCCTTCAGGCCGATGAGGTGAGCCAGCGTTCCGCCGATCTGACCGGAGCCAATCAAAGCAATCTTGTCGCGCGCCATGTGAAACTGTCCTCTAGACATCCAGGAGGGAAAACTGAGTGGGTGGTTATCCCTTTCGCTTTCCCCGTTCAAGTCGCCGGATGCCCAATTGTCGGGCTTGCCGCGTATACAAGCGCAATCCCGTATTCCCCGGGGGCGACGAAGGTCGGCAAGCCGGACTCAGCACCTTAATGTCCGGTTAGGATTCAGGTCTCGACCAGGCCCTTGGTGGAGCCGCTGGCGGTGGAATCCTTGTGGCCGTGGGGCAGCGCCAGATAGGATTCCGAGCTCATTTCGATCAGGCGCGACGCCGTCCGCTTGAACTCGTTGGCCTCATTGCCCTCATGCGCCAGGTAGAGGGAGATCGGATTGGCATCGGCCGAGGCCATCAGCTTGACGGCATTGTCGTAGAGCGCGTCGATCAGCGTGATGAAACGCTTGGCGGCATTGCGCTGGGAGACGTCCATCACGGGAATGTGGTCGACCAGGATGGTGTGGTAATCGTGCGCCAGCCTGAGGTAGTCGGATGCCCCCAGCGGTTTCTCGCAGAGATCGGCGAACGAGAACCGCGCCACGCCATGGGCCGAACACGGCACGTGCAGGATGCGGCCCTTGATCGAGATGTCGCGCGCGCGGCAGGCGGCGCTGCCGGTCATCCGCGACCAGGCGCGGTCGAGCGCGGCATCGGCATCGGAATCGGCGGGCGTCAGCCACATCGGTACGCCCTGGAGCTTCTCCAGCCGGAAGTCGGTGCGGGCGTCGAGCCGGCGCACGTCCATGTGATCGGTGATCTGCTTGATGAAGGGCAGGAACAGCGAGCGGTTGAGGCCGCCCTTGTAGAGATCCTCGGGCGCGACGTTGGAGGTCGCGACCACCACGGTGCCGAGGTCGAACAGCTTTGCGAACAGGCGTCCCAGGATCATCGCGTCGGCGATGTCGGTGACGTGGAATTCGTCGAAGCAGAGCAGCCAGCTCTCCTCGAAGATCGCCTGCGCGGTCAGCGCGATGACGTCGCCATCGGCGATCTCGCCCTTCGCGATGCGCTGGCGATAGTCGTAGATGCGCTCATGGGCATCGGCCATGAATTCGTGGAAATGCGCACGGCGCTTGTGCTCGACGACGGAGTTCTGGAAGAACAGGTCCATCAGCATGGTCTTGCCGCGGCCGACCTCGCCATGGACGTAGAGCCCATGCGGCACATCCTCCTTGTCGCCGCCGCCGAACAGGCGGGCGAGCAGGCCCTGCTTGCGCGGCGGCCTGTAGTTCGCAAGCTTGAGGTCGAGCGCCGCATAGGCCTCGGCAACCTCGGCCTGCGCGGCATCGGGCTCGATCGCGCCTTCGGCGATCCGGGCCTGATAGGCCTCGGCAAAGGAGGAATTCCGGGTGGAGAGCATGGCCTCTTACCGCCAGAGAGCGGCGGAAATTGCAAGCCGTGAATTGGGGCACGGGGTATGCGGTTTCGTGTCCCGGACGCGCTGCAGCGCTCTTGCGCTGCTGCGCAGAGCCGGGACCCACTGTTTCGTTCATTATTCGCGGAAAGATGGGCCCCGGCTCAGCAGTGCACCACTTCGTGGCGCACCTGCGTCCGGGGCACGTGAGCTGATCACTCACACAACTCGTAGGCGTCCTCGACGACATAGGGGCCGCCGCCGGTCGAGGCGCGCGACGAGAACAGCACGAAGCGCTCGGCCATGAACGCCTTACTGGGGAAGTAGCCGCGCAGCGAGAGATAATCGGCGACGTCGCGGTCGGTGGCGTCGTGCAGCCGGGCGAGCGTGACATGCGGGATGAACTTGCGTCCCTCGGGATCGAGGCCGATCCGCTGCATCATGCGTTCGAGCTCGGCCTGCAGATCCATCAGCGGCTTGCTCGGCGCGATGGTCGCGACCACCGCGCGCGGCTTGCGGCCGCCGAAGCTGGTCAGGCCCTGCACCTTCACCTCGAACGGCTTGCGGTCGACGCGAAACAGCATCGAGGCGATCTCGTTGGCGGAGGCGCCGTCGATGTCGCCGATGAAGCGCAGGGTGACGTGATAATTTTCGGGATCGATCCATCGGGCGCCGGGGAGGCCGCCCCGCAAGTTGGAAAGCGACTGGCCGATCTCGGCCGGAATTTCCAGACCCGTGAACAGACGCGGCATCGTTTCGCACTCCCGATGCTTGGGTACGGCCCCCGACACGCGAGAACCATATCCGAAGTAGAGCCGGTGACGAATCACCGGTACCCTGATTCCTATCGCGTTTGTGTGACTCTGCGAAGCGGCGCGCGGCGCATCCCGGGAAAACCCTGGGAATTAGGGTTAGCGCTGCCTGCTTTTCATCGCCGCTGCTCGGTTATGTTGCGCAGGAATGCCTCGACGGTGGGCATGATGTTGGCGACGATGATGTCGACGCCGGCCGATGTCGGATGAATGCCGTCGGCCTGGTTGAGCTTGGCATCGGCCGCGACGCCGTCGAGGAAGAACGGATAGAGCGGCACGTCGTAGGTCTTCGCCAGATCCGGATAAATCGAATTGAACTTCGCGGCATAGTCGGCGCCGTAATTCGGCGGCGCGAGCATGCCGCAGAGCATCACCGCGATCTTGCGCGCCTTGAGCTTGGTGACGATGTCCGTCAGCGCCGCGCGCGTGACGGCGGGGTCGAGACCGCGCAGGGCGTCATTGGCGCCGAGCTCGACGATGACGCCTTCGGTTCCCTCGGGGACCGACCAGTCGAGCCGGTCGCGGCCGCCCGAGGCGGTATCGCCGGACACCCCGGCATTGGTCATCTCGACCTCTATGCCCTTGACCTTCAGCGCCTTTTGCAACTTGGCCGGAAATGCATCCTGGGCCGGCAGGCCAAGGCCCGCGCTCAGGGAATCGCCGAGGACGACAAGTTTCAACGGTTTTGTCGTTTCTGCCCAGGACGGGCCGCCCACCGTCATGAAAGCGAGCATCAACACGGCTATGTGCATGAAGAATCCGTAACGCCTCTCGACCGCGCCAGCGGAGTTGCCATATGACCGGACCATGGACAGTCGCATCGAATCCTCTTCGCTCGCCTCGGCGGACACCATCGCCCTCTCCAACGTCAACCTGTCACTGGGAACGGGCGCGGCACGCGTTCACATCCTGAAGGATATCAGCCTGCGGGTCGGCCGGAGCGAGACGATCGGCCTGATCGGCCCGTCAGGCTCGGGCAAATCCACGCTGCTGATGGTGATGGCGGGGCTGGAACGTCCTGATAGCGGAGAGGTGGTGGTCAACGGCACCGCTTTCAATGCCCTCGACGAGGACGCCCTCGCCCGCTTCCGCGGCCGCCAGGTGGGCATCGTCTTCCAGTCCTTCCATCTGATCCCGACCATGACGGCAGTGGAGAACGTCGCCGTGCCGCTCGAACTCGCCGGCAATCCGGACGCCGCAAAACGCGCGGCACAGGAGCTCGCCTCGGTCGGGCTCGGCGACCGCCTGCATCACTATCCGACGCAGCTCTCCGGCGGCGAGCAGCAGCGCGTCGCGCTCGCCCGCGCATTGGCGCCCGATCCGGCCATCCTCGTCGCCGACGAGCCGACCGGCAATCTGGACGAGACCACCGGCAAGCAGATCGTCGACCTCCTGTTCGGCAAGCACGCCGAGCGCGGCATGACGCTGGTGCTGGTGACCCACGACACCTCGCTGGCGCATCGCTGCGACCGCGTGATCCGCCTGCGCTCAGGCCGTATCGATACGCAGTCGGCGCCGGCATGAGCGTGGCCGCCGAACCTTTCGCCAGGCCCAACGGGGTCGCGCTGTCGCTGCGCTATGCGCTGCGCGAATTGCGCGGCGGCCTGCGCGGCTTCTATGTCTTCATCGCCTGCATCGCGCTCGGCGTGATGGCGATCGCCGGCGTCGGCTCGGTCTCGGCAAGCCTGACCGACGGACTGGCGCGCGAGGGCCGCAGCCTGCTCGGCGGCGACGTATCCTTCGTGCTGTTCCAGCGCGAGGCGAAGCCCGAGGAGGTCAGCTTCCTGCGCTCGCGCGGCACCGTCTCGGTCGCCGCCACCCTGCGCGGCATGGCCCGCGCCGCCGACGGCAAGCTGGCGCTGGTCGAGATGAAGGCGGTCGACGACACCTATCCGATGCTCGGCCAGCTGACGCTGTCGCCGCCCATGCCGATGTCCGAGCTGCTCGCCGAGCGCGACGGCGCGTTCGGCGCCGCCGCCGATCCGACGCTGCTGGCGCGGCTGTCGCTGAAGACCGGCGACAAGGTCACGATCGGGGCGGCGACGTTCCAGATCCGCAGCACCGTCGAGGCCGAGCCCGACAAGCTGGCCGGCGGCATCGGCTTCGGCCCCCGCTTCCTGATCAGCGAGGCGGCGCTGCGCGCCACCGGACTGATCCAGCCCGGCAGCCTGGTGCGCTGGGTCTATCGGCTGAAGCTGCCGGACGCCGCCAACAGCGAACGCGCCACCGAGGCCTTCATCGCGGATGCGCGCGCCGCCGCACCGCAGGCGGGCTGGGAAATCCGCAGCCGTTCCAACGCCTCTCCCCAGCTCGAGCGCAATATCAGCCGCTTCACGCAGTTCCTGACGCTGGTCGGCCTCGCCGCATTGCTGGTCGGGGGCGTCGGCGTCGCCAATGCCGTGAAGAGCCATATCGACCGCCGGCTCGAGGTCATCGCCGCGCTCAAGGCGATCGGCGCCACCGGGCGCGACGTATTCGGGATCTATCTGGCGCAGGTGCTGCTGCTGGCGGGAATCGGCTCGGTGATCGGGCTGGCGCTCGGCGCCGCGCTGCCGTTCGCCATCGTCGGCCTGTTCGGCAAGCTGCTGCCGCTGCCCGTGATCCCTGCGATCCATGCCGACGAGCTCGCGCTGTCCTTCGTCTACGGCCTGCTGACCGCCCTCGCCTTCGGCCTGTGGCCGCTCGGCCGCGTCCACGACGTGCCGGTGGCCGCGCTGTTCCGCGACACCGTCAGCTCGGAATGGCACCGGCCGCGCTGGCGCTATCTCGTGTTGATGGGCGTCGTGGTCGCCCTGCTCATCGCGGTCGTGATCGGGCTGTCCTTCGACAAGCCGATCGCGGCGGTGTTCGTCGCATCCTCCGTCGTTGTGTTCGCCCTGCTGCGCGGCATCGCCGCCCTGTTGATGACGATCGCCCGGCGGCTGCCGCGCTCGCGGCTGCCGATGCTGCGGCTGGCGGTCGCCAACATCCACCGGCCGGGCGCGCTGACACCTTCGGTCGTGCTGTCGCTCGGCCTCGGGCTCGCGGTGCTCGTCACCATCACCCAGATCGACGGCAATCTGCGCCGGCAGTTCCTGGCGGCGCTGCCGAACCGGGCGCCCTCGTTCTTCTTCATCGACATCCCCAGCACCCAGGCCGAACAGTTCGACCTCTATCTGCGCAAGATCGCCCCGGGCGCCCGGATCGAGGACGTGCCGATGCTGCGCGGGCGCATCGTCGCCGCGCGCGGCGTGCGGGCCGAGGACCTCAAGCCCAGCACCGATTCCGAATGGGTGCTGCAGAGCGACCGCGGCCTGACCTATACCGGCGAGCTGCCCAAGGGCTCCAAGGTGGTCGAGGGCGAATGGTGGGGCGCCGACTATTCGGGCCCGCCGCTGGTCTCGATGGAGAAGAAGATCGCCGACGGGCTCGGCCTCAGGCTCGGCGACGAGATCGTGGTCAACGTGCTCGGCCGCGACATCCCCGCCAGAATCGGCAATCTGCGCACCATCGACTGGCAGGGGCTCGGCATCAATTTCGTGCTGGTGTTCTCGCCCAACGCCTTCAAGGGCGCGCCGCACACCCATATTGCAACGCTGACCCCGGCCGGCGGCGGTGACGCGGCCGACGACGGCAAGATCATCAAGGAGGTCGCGGATACCTATCCGATGGTGACCAGTGTCCGGGTCCGCGAGGTGATGGAGACCGTCGGCTCGGTCGTGACCAATCTGGCGCTCGCGATCCGCGGCGCCAGCGCCGTGACGCTGATCTCGGCGATCCTGGTGCTCGGCGGGGCGCTCGCCGCCGGCCACCGCCACCGCGTCTATGATGCGGTGATCCTGAAGACGCTGGGCGCGACCCGGCTCCGGCTGCTGGGCGCCTATGCGCTCGAATATCTGCTGATCGGCCTTGCCACCGCGCTGTTCGGCGTGATCGCCGGCAGCATCGCGGCCTGGATGATCGTGACGCGGCTGATGACGCTCAGCTTCATCTGGCAGGCCGGCAGTGCCGCGGGCGTGGTCGCGGCAGCCTTGATCGTGACCGTCGGTCTCGGCCTCGCCGGGACCCTGCTCGCCCTGAACAAGAAGCCCGCCACGGTGTTGCGCAATTTGTGACAAAAGGTAGCGGCACGCGGCACAGGACGGGAATCCGGGGATTCCTCGGGTTAACCACGCCCGCGTGTCAGGATTCCGAGACAGGGCGACATTCGGCCGCGCGTGGACGGTTGCAGCGAATGTGTTAGTTTCCCACATATCGGATGGGTTCGGAGCCCGAAATGTGAGCCGGAATTAATGTCCGCGCAATCGGTCTCCGAGATAGTAAGTGACGAACCGGCGGCATGGCGACCCTCATGCCGGACCGGACAACCAACGGGAATTCGACCATGTCGGACCTAGACCGCAACTACGCTTCTCCCTTCGGCAGGGCCGCCGGGCGCGTCGACGCCGCGACGGTCGACGCCGGCCTGCGCGCCTACATGCTGCGCATCTACAATTACATGACGATCGGCCTTGCCATCACCGGCCTCGCCGCGCTCGGCGTCTACATGGCCGCCGTGACCGACGTCCCGACCGCGGACGCCGTGCGGGTCGGCAAGATGTTCCTGACGCCGTTCGGCTACGCCATGTTCGTCAGCCCCCTGAAGTGGCTGTTCATGCTGGCGCCGCTCGCGATGGTGTTCGTGATCTCGGCGGGCATCAACCGTCTCGCCCCCTCGACCGCCCAGATCCTGTTCTGGGTGTTCTCGGCGCTGATGGGCATCTCGCTGTCGTCGATCTTCCTGGTGTTCACGCACACCTCGATCGTCCGGGTGTTCTTCATCACCGCGGCGACCTTCGGTGCGCTGAGCCTCTACGGCTACACCACCAAGCGTGACCTGACCGGGATGGGCTCCTTCCTGTTCATGGGCCTGATCGGCATCGTGATCGCGAGCCTGGTGAACCTGTTCCTGGCCAGCTCGATGCTGCAGTTCATCGTGTCGGTCGTCGGCGTGCTGGTGTTCGCGGGCCTCACCGCCTGGGATACCCAGCGGCTGAAGAACGACTACATCTACGGCTACGCCTCGGCCGGAGGTGAAATTGCGGAGCGTGCAGCCATCACCGGTGCGCTGTCGCTGTACCTGAACTTCATCAACCTGTTCACGCTGCTGCTGCAGCTGCTCGGCCAGCGCGACTAAGCGCCCAGCCGGACCAGGCAACGAATGCGAACCCCGGCCGCGAGGCCGGGGTTTTTGTTTGGGCAGCGGCCCCGCCTCGTCCTCGCGAGCGCAGCGAAGCAAAACAGAGTCCCTCCGCAGATGCATTTCTGGATTGCTTCGCTGCGCTCGCAAGGACGGCCTGGAGAGGCTGTTCGCCCCTTCCAGCGTCCGCGCGAAGGCTCTAATCTTTTCCGCCATGTCCAAACCCGAAATCAGGCCCACCACCGAGGCCGACCTCCCCGCCATCACCGCCATCTACGCGCAGGCCGTCCGCGAGGGCACCGCCACCTTCGAGCTCGATCCGCCCGATCTTGCCGAAATGACGCGCCGCTATCGCGCGCTGATCGACGGCGGCTATCCCTATTTCGTCGCGATCCTCGATCACCGCGTCGCCGGCTACGCCTATGCCGGCGCCTACCGGCCCCGGCCGGCCTATCGCTTCACGGTGGAGAACTCGATCTATCTCGATCCGTCGTTTCACCGCCGCGGCATCGGCGCGTTGCTGCTGGAGCGGCTGATCGCCGCCTGCGAGGAACGCGGCTTCCGGCAGATGATCGCGGTGATCGGCGATTCCGCCAATGCGGGGTCGATCGGGGTGCACACCAAGGGCGGATTCAGGATGATCGGCACGCATCCCAATGTCGGCCTGAAATTCGGCCGCTGGCTCGATACGGTGATGATGCAGCGCGACCTCGGCGACGGCGCGACAACGGTGCCGGGGGCGTAAGGTCTGTAGCCCGGGTGAGCGTAGCGATACCCGGGGACCACCGCGAGCAGGGACCCGGATGTCGCTTCGCTCATCCGGGCCACGGAAACAGAGCTACACCACCGCCAGCTTGCGATCGATCACCAGCAGCACGCGGTCGAGTTCGTGGCCGCGGCGCAGGATCAGCCCGGTCGCCGAGATCACGCTGTACATGCCCTGCTTGCGCGCGAGGCGCGGATCCTTCTCGATCCGATAGATCGGCACCTCCGAGGCCCGGCGATAGACCGAGAACACCGCGCGGTCCTTGAGGAAGTCGATGGCGTAGTCGCGCCATTCGCCGTCAGCGACCATGCGGCCGTACAGGTTGAGGATGCGATGCAGTTCGAGCCGGTTGAACGTCACGCGGCCGGGCTGGGCGTTGGGCGCAGAGCGTGCCGCCGCACGCTGCCCGCTTGGATCGGCATCCTCCGGCGTCAGGCTCATGGGCGCCTCCTTATCGATTCGCATGATCATCGATTCGCATGATCGTCGGCGCAGACCGTCCCCGGAACCGCCGATGTGACAATTGCATGATTGCGCCAACCGTTCCCCGCTGCAAGGGGGCCGGGCGCAGCGGGCCAATCGGATCGTCTCAACGAACACGCGAAGGTGGAACTTTCTCGGGAAGCGCCGTCACGGGATCGTGCGCAGGAATCTTGATATCGCCGCTTTTCCGCCCACCACCTGCCGCCCTGGATTGCGACAAGACGGGTGTGCGTTGACCCGGTCCTTTCGGTTCCGGATTCCTCAGCCCCCAGCCCCCCGGGGCCGTCAGGATCGGGTCTGTTCGCACGCAAGGAGGGCCAACGCGAGTTGGTCCTTTTTGTTTGTGTCGGGATGTTTCCGCCACGCCCTCGTTCCAGGACGCACGCCGTTCGGCGCAAGCCCGGAAGCCAGGTCTCGGCACGAATTGGTGATCGACGGATTGCGGATCCGTGCTGCGCGCGACCCGGAACGACGAGCGACAGTTGATTGCGGGACGATCCTGAGCGCGATGCGCCTCAGTGCAGCGACGTATAGGCCGCGCCGAGCATCGGCCCCGGCTTGTCGCGGGTGCCGTCCTGGACGTAGACCACGGCGCCATCGACGCCGTCGCGCGTGAGGTTCTCGATCGGCACGGTCCAGCTTTCCTGGCGTCCGGTCCAGTCTCCGACCTTGAGCAGGTTGCGCACCACGTTGTGATAGGTCACCTGCTGTCCGCGATTTTCGCCGCGCGCGATCGAGATCGGCACCGACCTTGCGATGGAGCAGATCCAGACTTCGCCATGCGAGACCGCGGGCTCCTTGCTCGCCGCCACCGACACGTTGATCTGCTTGCCCGACAGCGACATCGTCACCGGCACGCTCATCACGTTGTCGTTCCTGCCGGTCTTGCCGATCGCATTCTCGATGCCGGCCCGGTCGCTGCCGATGACATGCACCGATCCGTTCACCACGACCTGCGGCGTGTAGACTTCGCGATCGCCGCGCATCCGCGAATAGGCGCGTTGACGCGCCGAGAAGCGCGAATCGGCCAGCGTGTCCTTCCAGCCGAGATAGTCCCAGTAATCGATCGGCATGCTCAGCGCGATGATCGAGGGGTCGCTGGAGAGGTCGCCGATGATCTTGTCGGCGGGCGGGCAGGACGAGCAGCCCTGAGAGGTAAACAATTCGACAACGGCGCGAGGATCGGCATGGGCGGGTCGGATGATGGCGACGATCGCACAGATGCCGAGAGCTCCCGACCAGAGTGCACCGGACCAGCGCGTCACCAGATTAGAAGCCGTCATTCCAGTCATGTCGAACGTCACTACTTCATCACTCGTTGGGGGAAGAGCTTATCGCCTGATGGTCACCGTACTCTTACGGGGCCTCGCATCCTCGGCTGTCCAGGCGACCGCCGGGAGAGCTCATCTGCAGCCTCCCGCAAACGCGCGAAGGCGACCTTGTGATAGGCCGCCTTCGTTCAACCTCCTACTCACTTCGCAGTGAGCCATCGTTCACAAATCCGCGCTTACGCCGCGAGCTTGCGCAGCACGTAGTGCAGGATACCGCCGTTGCGATAGTAATCGAGCTCGTCCAGCGTATCGATGCGGCAGAGCAGCGACACGCGCTGCAGCGAGCCGTCGCCCGAGACGATCTCCGCGGTCAGCTTCTGGCGCGGCTTGAGGTCGCCGACCAGACCGCGCAGCGTCACCTTCTCGTCGCCCTTGAGGCCGAGCGACGACCATGACGTGCCTTCCTCGAAGGTCAGCGGCAGCACGCCCATGCCGACCAGGTTGGAGCGGTGGATGCGCTCGAAGCTCTGGCAGATCACGGCGCGCACGCCCAGCAGGCGCGTGCCCTTCGCGGCCCAGTCGCGCGACGAGCCGTTGCCGTATTCGGCGCCCGCGAACACCACCAGCGGCACCTTCTCTTCCTGGTACTTCATGGCGGCGTCGTAGATCGACATCTGCTCGCCGTCGGGCCAGTGCTTGGTGAGACCGCCTTCCGGAATGTTGCCGTCGGCGCCCTTCAGCATGAAGTTCTTGATGCGGATGTTGGCGAAGGTGCCGCGCATCATGACTTCATGATTGCCGCGCCGCGTGCCGTACTGGTTGAAGTCGGCCGGGCGCACCTGGTGCTCGCTGAGATACTTGCCCGCGGGCGAGGTGAGCTTGATCGAACCGGCCGGCGAGATGTGGTCGGTGGTGATCTTGTCGCCGAACAGGGCGAGGATGCGCGCCTCGACGATGTCGGTGACCGGCTCCGGCTCCTTCTTCATGCCTTCGAAATAGGGCGGGTTCTGCACGTAGGTCGACGACATGTTCCAGCGATAGGTCTCGCTCTCGACCGTCTTGATCTTGCGCCAGTTGGTGTCGCCCTTGAACACGTCGGCATACTTCTTCTTGAAGATCGCGGAGGTCACGAACTTCTTCATGAAGGCGTTGATCTCCTTCGTGGTCGGCCAGATGTCCTTGAGGTAGACCGGCTTGCCGTCCTTGCCTTCGCCGATCGGCTCGACCGCGAGGTTCTTGGTGACGGTGCCCGCGAGCGCGTGGGCGACGACCAGCGGCGGCGAGGCGAGATAGTTCGCCTGCACGTCCGGCGAGACGCGGCCTTCGAAGTTGCGGTTGCCCGAGAGCACGGCGGCGGCGACCACGCCGTTCTCGTTGATCGACTTCGAGATCTCTTCAGGCAGCGGGCCGGAATTGCCGATACAGGTGGTGCAGCCGAAGCCGACCAGATTGAAGCCGACCTTGTCGAGCTCCTTCTGCAGACCGGAATCGGCGAGATAGCCGGCGACGACCTGGCTGCCCGGGGCGAGCGAGGTCTTCACCCACGGCTTGGCCTTGAGACCCTTCGCCGCGGCGTTGCGTGCCAGCAGGCCGGCGCCGATCAGCACGCTCGGGTTCGAGGTGTTGGTGCAGGACGTGATGGCGGCGATGACGACGTCGCCATGGCCGATCTCGAAGTTCTTGCCTTCGACGGCGAAGCGCTTGCTGGGCTCCTCCGCCTTCTTGTACTCGGTGCCGAGCGCCAGCGAGAAGCCTTCGGCGACCGACGGCAGCGCGATGCGCCCTTCGGGACGCTTCGGGCCGGCCATCGACGGCACGACGTCGGCGAGGTCGAGCGTCAGCGTTTCCGTGAACACCGGATCCGGCGACTTGGCGGTGCGGAACAGGCCCTGCGCCTTGGCATAGGCCTGCACCAGCGCGACGCGCGCCGAGGCGCGGCCGGAGGTCTTGAGATAGTCGATCGCGGCAGCGTCGACCGGGAAGAAGCCGCAGGTCGCGCCGTATTCCGGCGCCATGTTGGCGATGGTTGCCTTGTCGGCGACGGAGAGATGGTCGAGCCCGGGGCCGAAGAACTCGACGAACTTGCCGACCACGCCGAGCTTGCGCAGCATCTGCGTCACGGTCAGCACCAGGTCGGTCGCGGT
>CAYREH010000099.1:0-17069 GCA_964423245.1 uncultured Bradyrhizobium sp.
CGGCCAGAACATCCGCGTCGATGGCGGGTTGATGCGGTCGGTCTGAGGCGGCCGGTTTTGCCTGGCCGGCCAGGCTCGTCCGCAGGAATCATCGCTCGGCATTTCCGGCGATCAAGGAGCAAGCACCTCGTCCTTCGAGACGACGCGCTTCGCGGTCTCCTCGGGATGAGGCTCGACGTGTCAGCATGTTGCAGGTTGCGGCCGGATACGCGGCTCTCATCCTGAATGGCTGCCGACGGCGTCCGTGTTTTTCCGGGGGGGGGACGGCTCCTGCAGCAGGCGCGAGACGTGTCAGGCGGCAGCGCTGCGATTGTGACAGCGCGCCAGTGAATTATGACAGTGCCGTCACGCAGATTTTTGTCGCGTGACGGCGCCGCTTCATGACAGAATTGCTACCGTTCGATGTCAGGTCGATTACGGGAGCAAATTTCATGTTGCGGTGGCAGGCGCGGTCAAATCCCCTGGTGTGGTGGTGGGGGTCGCTGACGCTCGTGAGCAGCGCCAACATCCTCGTCTGGTTCATGCTGTACCGCGAATTCTATCCGACCGTCGCGGGCAGCCACGGCGGCGGCTCCGACATCGGCCTGATGCTCCTGCTGTGCGCCGGCTACGTCTTCGGCTGCGCCTTCCGTTCGTTCCTGCCGCGCGCCGACGTGCAGCGCATCTGCCTGTTCGACACCTGGCTCTCCAGCGTGTTCGTCGGCCGCTCGGTCGCGACCGTGGCCGAGGTCTGCTTTGCCGCGCAATGGGCGATCATCCTGCACCAGCTCGGCACGATGACGGGCGCCGAGACCACCGTGAACATCGCGTGGATCATCGTGCCCGTGATCATCATCGCCGAATGCTTCTCCTGGTACGCGGTGCTGACCACGAACTATCTCTACAACGCGATCGAGAATTCGCTGTGGGCGGTGACCTTCTTCCTGGCCGGCATCGCGCTGTGCCGGCTGGTCCCGGACTTTCACGGGCCGGTGCGCTGGGCGCTGCTCGCGGGCATCGTCGGCATCGCCTGCTTCCTGGCCTTCCTCGTCACGGTCGACGTGCCGATGTATCTCAGCCGCTGGCGGGCCGGGCATGCCGAAGGCAACGGCTTCCTCGGCTTCTTCGAGGGCCTGCACGACGTCGCGACGCGCTGGGTGGTGACCCACGACATCGCGCACTGGAAGGGCGAGCTGACCTGGATGTTCCTGTATTTCAGCGCCGCGGTGTGGTCGAGCCTCGCGCTCTGCGCGCTCTACGCGATGGAAGGCTATCTCACGCGTTATCTCGCTTAGGGCTATTTCCCAACCAGGCTGCATTTGCTGCGGTCGAGCGGGCGGAAGGCCTGGTCCGGCGGGATGGTCGCGACCAGCTTGACGAAGTCCCACGGGCCCTTCGATTCCTCGGGCGTCTTGACCTGCACGAGGTAGAGGTCGTGCACCATGCGCTGATCTTCGCGGATGCGGCCGTTCGGGGTGTAGGCGTCCGACACCGGAGTCGCCTTCATCTTCGCCATCACCGTCGCGCTGTCGTCGGAATCGGTGTCCTTGATCGCTTGCAGGTAGTGGCGCACGGCGGAATAGACGCCAGCCTGGATCTGTGATGGCATCGCCTTGCGGCGTGCATAGAATGCGTCGGAGAATTTCCGCGCCGCCGGCGAGACGTCCTCGAAGAACGAGGTGACGATGAGATCGCCGCGCGTTGCCTTCAGCCCGACGGCCTCGATGTCGACATTCTGGAACGACATCGGCACGATCTTGATGCCCTGCGCGGCGAGGCCGAACTCCTCGGCCTGCTTGATCGCGGTGGCGTTGTCGCCGGCGACGTTGATCGCCAGGATCTTTGCGCCGGAGGACTGCGCCTGCAGGAGAAATGAACTGTAATCGGGTGTGCCGAGCTGCGCCTTGACGCCGCCTGCGACCTTGCCGCCGAGCGCGGCGATGCGATCGCGCGCGGTCGCCTCGATCGAATGGCCGAACGCATAGTCGCCGGTGATGAAGAACCACGGCTCCTTGCTGGTCTGCATGATGCCGGAGACGACCGCAGTCGCCGTGGAATAGGCGTCCTGGGTCCACTGCACGCTGGTCGGCGCGCAGGCCTCGTCGGTGAGCTGATTGGCGCCCGCGCCGGAGATCAGGAACACCTTGCCGTTGCCGCGCACCAGCTCCTGCACCGCGAGCGCCGCGCCGGAGCTGCCGCCATCCGCGATCGCCTGCACGCCGTCGCTGAACCACTTTCGCGCCAGCGAGGCCGCGAGGTCCGGCTTGTTCTGGTGGTCGGCCTGCAGGATCTCGATCGGCTTGCCGTTGATCTTGCCGCCGAACTCCTCCGCCGCCATTCGCGCCGCCTCGACCGAGCCCGGGCCCATGGCGGTCGCGAACACGCCGTTCATGTCGGTGAGCACGCCGACGCGAATGGCCTCGCCCTTGATCTCGGCGCGCGCAGCGGAGCCCAGCGCCAGGGTGATCAGCAGTAGGGCGCTGGATGTGGTGCGGATGATGGTCATGGCGTTTCCTGATTTTATCGTTGATCGGCTGGTATCGGGTCGTCAGGCCGGCTCGGCGACGACCTTGTTGCGCAAGGTCCCGATGCCGGACACTTCGACCTCGACGGTGTCGCCCGGGCGCATCCACAGAGGCGGGGTGCGCTTGGCGCCGACGCCGCCCGGTGTGCCCGTGACGATGACGTCGCCGGGGGCGAGCGGGCAGATCGTCGAGATGTAGGCGATGAGCTCGGGGATGGCGGTGATCAGAAGATCCGTGGTGGTGTCCTGCACTACGGTGCCGTTCAGGCGCGTCTGCAAGGTCAGCTTCGAGGGATCTGGGATCTCGTCCGCGGTGACCAGCCATGGGCCGAAGCTGCCGCTTTCGGCAAAGGTCTTGCCGGACAGGAACTGGCTGGTATGGCGCTGCCAGTCGCGGACGCTGCCTTCGTTGTAGCAGGAATAGCCCGCGATATGGTCGAGCGCGCGGCTGGCAGCGATGTGCCGGCCGGCCTTGCCGATGACGAGCGCGAGCTCCCCCTCATAGTCGAAATCGTCACTCACCTTGGGCTTCACGATCGGCTGGAGATGGCCGACCTGGCTGCAGGGGAAGCGGACGAACAGCGCCGGCTTCTCGGTGACGGTGCGGCCGGTTTCGGCGACGTGGTCGCGGTAGTTGAGGCCGACGCAGATGATCTTGCCGGGATCGGGGATCACGGGGGCGAAGGCGATCTTGTCCAGCGGATGATCGGGGGCCGTGGCGGCGGCGAGCTTTGCCGCCTCGGCGAGGCGCCCAGCCTCGAGCAGCTGTCGCAACGTGGTGCAAGGCGCCATGCGCTTGCCGAGATCGACGACGCCATTGTCCTTGACGGCGCCGAACGAGGCGCGACCATCGGCGATGAAAGAGAGCAGCTTCATGAGATATCCTTGGACGTGAGTTCTGTCAGGCCGCGGACGGCGCCTGGTTGGAAGACATCTGGGGTGAGGGCGTGAGGGCGGCGATGAGCCGGTCGAGTTCGGCACCGTCGCGGGCGGTGCCGCGGATGTAGCGGTCGGGACGGACCAGCGCGGCAATGAGTCCGTGCCCGCTCAGCCAGGTTCCGATGCCCTCGGCATCGTTGCCGGTCAGGACCTCGATCCCGGCCAGCGACAGCGCGAGACGTGACGGCAATGTTGTCGTGTTCGCGACGAGCAGGACGTGACGATAGCCGGTCCGGTCGTCGCTGCGGCGACCGTCGCTCAGCATGAATTGCGGCGCGAGGTGGCCGGCGAGCGGCAGGTCGCCGAGCCCGAGCCCCGGGCCGAGCAGGGGCTTCTTCACTTCCAGCTTGACCGGCGCGTTCTCGCGCGCCTGCCCGGCGGCAAGGCCCGCCTCGATGGCCTTGGTGTTGATGACGCCGCCGAGCCGAATGGCGAGCTCGATGAATTCGCGCACATGCGGCAGCCGCTCGCTCTGATAGCTGTCGAGCAGGTCGGCGCTCGCGCCGCCGCGAATGACGCTCGCGAGCTTCCAGGCGAGGTTGGCGGCATCGCGGATGCCGGCGCACATGCCCTGGCCGAGGAAGGGCGGGGTCTGGTGCGCGGAATCGCCGGCCAGCAGCAGCCGTCCGCTTCGCCAGGCTTGCGCGATCGCGGAATGAAAGGTGTAGACCGCGGCGCGCTCGAGTTCGGCATCGTCAGGCGTGATCCAGCGCGATAGCAGCTCCCAGACTTTTGCCGGCTGCGCGATCTCGTGAGAGTCTTCGTCAGGGAGCACCGTGATCTCCCAGCGCCGACGCGTGCCGGTGCCGCGGACATAGGTCGCCGGCCGCTTGGGATCGCAATGCTGCAGGCTGTAGTCGCCGAGATCGTCTCGCGCGCGCTTGAGCAGCACGTCGATCACCAGCCAGCGCTCGTGAAAGCCGAGATCGTCCATGCCGGAGCCGATGAAGCGGCGCACCAGCGAGCGCGCGCCGTCGCAGCCGATGACGTAGCCAGCGCGGACTTCGCGCAGTCTGCCGTTGGAGAGATCCTCGTAGCGCACGCGCACGCCGGCCTCGTCCTGGTCCAGCGCGAATACCTCGCAGCGGTTGCGCAAGGCGACGTGCGGCCAGCGCGACAGGCCGCCGATCAACACGTCCTCGAGATCCGGCTGGTGGAAGCGGTAGCTCAAGTTCCAGCCCATCGGGGTCGGATCGAGCGGGCGCGACCAGTCCAGCAGCATCTTGCCGTCGGCGTCGAGGAACAGCATGCCGGGGCTGAGGATGACCCGGGGCAGGATCGCATCGGTCAGGCCGATGGTCTGGAACACCCGCATGCATTCGTCATCGAAATGCACGGCCCGAGGCAGGTGGTAGGCCCGCGCCTCGCGCTCCAGCACCAGCGTCCGCACGCCGCAAAGGCCGAGCAGATTGGCCAGCGTGGCGCCGACCGGGCCGCGGCCGACGATCACGACGTCGAAGTCTTCGGGGGCGGATCTATCTTGCATGGGGCTATCTCTTCCCCAGGCCGCGCCGCGGCATCAACGCCGCCGCGGCATGTGTCCGTCCAGCGGACACATGCGGCCGGATCCGTCGGGCGTGCACCGGCGCCGGGGCAGGCCTTGCCAGGCCCATCGATCCAGTATATGTACAATCGAACATATTTTGGAATCGAGATGACGAAGGCCCGAAAACGGATCGTTGGGGCGTCCCGCCCGCGCGGTCGCCGCCGGAAAGACATGCCGGATGGCCGCGAGGCGCTGCTGACCGCCGCGATCGAGGCTTTCGCCCGTCATGGATTCGATGGTGCTGATCTGCGCAGCCTTGCCGCGGCCGCCAATGTCAGTGCGAACCTCGTTCGTGTTCACTTCGGCAGCAAGGCGGCGTTGTGGGAGGCGTGCCTCGATCGCGTCGTCGCGCTCGGGCTTCCCGCGATGGCCGGCGTCCGGGAGATTGCCTTCGATGCGACGCGTTCGCTGGACGAACGGCTTCGCGGGGTGATCGCGGAGGTCGCAGCCTTCTATGCAGCGCATCCGGACGTCAGGGACTTCGTGCTTCGGCATGCCACCGATGCGCCGGAGCGGGCAGTTCTGGTGTCGGACAGACTGCTGCGTCCCGCCTACGCGACGGTTCGAGAGCTTTTTTCCGCCGGCATCGACGCAGGCATCATTCGCAGCAGCCATCCGGCGCTGTTCTTCGCCTTGCTCAATGCGGCGCTCAACCAGCCGCCGTCCTTTCCCCTGCTGCTCAGCCGGATCGCGCCCGAGATCGATCCGCAGAGCTCTCGCGGCCTGTTGATCGAGACGACCATCGCGACGTTCATCCATCTTCCGCAGGATGCCGCCATGACGGCCGGCCAGACGGCCCATCTCCACCGTGTCCCAACCTCAGAGTGAAAGTGTTCCATGCGATTTCGTCTTGTTCTCGCGCTGCTGACCGCAACCATCACACCGGCACTGGCCCAGTCCGGGCCGAGCGAGGCCGTTCAGCGGCAAGCCTGCATGGGTGATGCCCTCCGGCTTTGCTCTGCCTATGTTCCCGACCGCACGCAGATCAGGGATTGCATGGCCGCTCAGAGAGACCAGCTCAGTCCGTCCTGCCGGGCCGTGTTCGATGCATCGGCCGAAACGGAGAATGCGCACCGCATCGGAGCCAGGTCGCGCTAGGATTCGATCGAGATCGCGGTCGCCGCTTCGCGCAGCGGGCCGACAAATCGCGCGACGGCTTCGTCCAGTGAAAGCGCCGAGCGGATCCAGATGATCGAGATGCAGCCGAACACGATTTCGCCCCGCACGATCGGGACGGCGATCGAGGCCGTCTTGGGATTGTACTCGCCCTCGCTGCGGATGGCGTAGCCGCGCGCTTGAGTCTCGGCGATCATGCGGTCGAGCCGGCCCGCGTCGAGAAACGGCCGGTCGTCGGCCTCGTCGATGCGGCGCAGATGCGCGACGATCAGATCGCGTTCGCGCGAGGGGCAGGCCGCCAGATAGGCGCGGCCCGCCGACGTCCGCAGCATCGGCAGGCGTTTGCCGATCATGCCGCGGTCGATCGACAACGGACTGCGGGAATGGGTGGTCTCCTGCACCACCATCGCCGCATTCTCGTAGGTCGAGAGATCGACCGGCCAGACCAGAGTCTTGCTCAGGTCAGTGAGAAAGGGGGCCGCTGCCTGGCAGATGACCACGCCGGGATCGTAGCCGTCGCCGAGGCTGAGCGCGCGGCGGGTGACGCGGAAACGATCGTCGCTGGCGCTGCGGGCGACATAGCCGAGTTCCTCCAGCGTCTCGAGCAGGCGGTAGACGGTCGGGCGCGGCAGGTCGAGCGCCCGCGCGACATCACCGGCACGGATGCCGCCGGAGCGGTTGACCTCCTGCAGCACGTCCAGCCCGCGCTTGAAGGCGCGGACGCCCTCCGACTGGCGCGGCTGGGCGTTCCGCGTCCGCTCCTTGGACACTTCGCAATTCCTCCCTTGTGGCCCGCGTCTTCGCGACTATCGTCGTTTGCGAACGCGAAGCGATCGCGGGAAGCCACCGTAGGGTCGCGCGCGGCCCGTATCAAGTTCGCCGCGACGCGGCGTGCGCGATACCCTGGGAGGACATCGATGGAAATCACCGCGCTCGGCTATGTCGGGATCAATTCGTCCCAACTCGATCAATGGGGGCGGATGGCGACCGGACTGCTCGGCATGCAGCAGGTCGATCGCGGCGGCAAGATGCGGGCCTTCCGCATGGACGACCGCAAGCAGCGGCTGATCGTCGACGGCAGCAGCGATGCCGGTCTGGCGGTGATGGGCTGGGAAGTTCCCTCGACCGCCGAACTGGACACATTGGCGGGGCGGCTGGAAAGCCATGGCGCCAGGGTGACGCGTGGCGCGCGGGCGCTGGCCGACGAGCGCCATGTCGCGGAGCTGATCGTGTTCGCGGATCCCGCCGGCAACCGGCTCGAGGCCTTCTGCAAGCCGGAGCTTGCGAGCGAACCGTTCAAGCCGGGACGGCCGATCTCGGGTTTTCGCACCGGCGCGCTCGGCATGGGGCATGTCGTGCTCAACGTCGAGGATGTGGAAACCCTGTTGCCGTTCTATCGCGACGTGCTCGGCTTCCACGTCTCCGATTTCGGGCTGAAGCCCTATGGCCTTTATTTCTTCCACGTCAACGGCCGCCACCACTCCTTCGCCATGGTCGGCTCGGGACGCAAGGCGCTGCATCATTTCATGGTGGAGCTCGGCAGCCTCGACGATGTCGGGCAGGGCTATGACCTCGCACAATTGGACGACGGCCGCGTCGCCTACACGCTGGGGCGGCACACCAACGACCACATGACGTCGTTCTATGTGAACACACCGTCCGGCTTCTTCATCGAGTACGGCTGGGGCGGCCGCGTGATCGATCCCGAGACCTGGCAGCCGCACGAGACCTTCGACGGCCCCTCGCTGTGGGGCCATGAGCGGCTCTACATGCCGGAGGAGCAGCGCAAGCGCCTGCGTGACATGCGGCTGGATGCGGCCGCACGCGGTGTCCGGGTCGCCGATCCCAGCGTGCCTGCGCTGAACTGCGCGTGGCTCGACGGGGTCGTCGCGCGCGAATGAGTCAGAACGGCACCGACCCGCGTACCCTGTAGGTGTAGGTCAGTATTGAGACGCTGCTTCCGATCCCGCCGAGTTCGCCGCCAAGGCCGATCGTTCCGCCATTGCCGAACGTCATGTCAAGGCCGGCGGCCACGCGCGCCGACCATCCCTGCAGCAACAAGGGAATTGTCGGAACGCCTGCCACGCTCGCCTGGTTGCCGGTGAAGTAGTAATCGCCATGAACCGCGGCGTAGGGCGCGAGCATCGTCGCGGGCGACCATTCGAAGGGATAGCTGACCCTGGTACCCGCGCTGGCCCGCCCCGTCGAGAAGCTGTAGCTCGGCTGCGCGATTCCGAGGCTGTCGACATAGGCGCCGTCACGCTCCCACAGCGCATACAGTTTGGCCGAAGGCTGCAGCACGAAGCCCTGGACATCGTAGGTGCCCGTCACGCCGCCTGATGCCAGCCATCGCATGCCCCGGAAATTGGCCGAGGCCATTCCGGCCGTATCGTTGTAGCCAATGGCTGAACGGCCCAGCATCATGTCGAAGCGCATGTTGGGAGCGAGGCGCCAGCCAAGATATCCGCCGACCGTCCAGCCATCGCCCTTGAGCCGGCTGTTCAGTGCATCTGAATTGAAGTTCAGGTGTTCGAAGCCGCCAAATCCGCCGACGACGAAATCGTCCGCCAGTCTGCGCGTGAGACCTGCCGTGACGTTGACCTGATTGCCGCTAAGGTCCGCGCCGGGCGTACGATTGCTGAAGCTGATGCCGCGCACGTCGATCCACGCCAGCCAGTCCGGCGGCGCTGCCTTTGGCGGAGCCCTGGCGATGCGGGCATCGCCGAGTGCGGAGAATGCCTCCTCGACGAGACGGCTGGTGGTGCGGTCAGGCGCGGTCGCGACATTGTTTGCGCCACTGTCCGCGGCCGATCCGCCTGTTCGCCGGTTGCTGGTTTGCGAGGCGGCGGGATCCTCGGCGACAAAATTGTAGGTGAAGCCGCTGCCGTTCGGCGTCACTGCCTGAACGCTGCCGCTGAAAGCATTGTCGATCGCGTTGTGAACGGTTCCGGAGATATTCTGGCCGGAGAGTTGCGCAGATTGCCGGGTCCCGAGAATCTGCATCTGCCGCAGCCTGATGCTGTCGGCGGGGACCGCGACCGATTGCTGCAGGACAGCCGAGTTGCTCGCCGCATTGCTCGCGTTGCCGCTGTATGCGGCAGTGATGGCATGGTTGCCCAGGGCGAGCGACGATGTGGTGAACGTTGCGATGGTCCCGGACAGGCTGGCCGTGCCGATCAGGCTGCCGCCGTCACGGAAGGTCACCGTACCGGACGGCGAAGACCCACCGCTGACGGTCGCCGTAAACGTAACGGATTGGCCGGGCACGCTCGGATTGACCGACGAGGACAACGAAATTGTCGTCGTCGTCGCCGCGATCGTGCCGCTCGAAGAGGCCTGAGCCATCGCGGATGCCGCGTCGGTGACCTTGATGGCGTAGCTGAAAGGCCCCGCGGTGGTCGGCGTGCCCGACACGGTGCCGGTCGATGTGTCGAGCGAGGTGCCGGCCGGGAGTGAGCCCGACGCGAGAGAATAGACATAGGGCGTGGTGCCGCCGCTGGCGGCGTTGGTCTGCGAATAGTTCTGACCGATTTGCGTGGCGGTGGATGCTGTCGGCGTGATGGCGAGCGCCGCAGGCGCGATCGTGCCGCTGGTCGAGGCCTGCGCAAACGCGGTGGCACC
Source organism: uncultured Bradyrhizobium sp. (assembly GCA_964423245.1). Lineage (GTDB taxonomy): Bacteria > Pseudomonadota > Alphaproteobacteria > Rhizobiales > Xanthobacteraceae > Bradyrhizobium. The sequence continues at coordinate 9,726 of CAYREH010000099.1, forward strand.
GTCGGTGACCTTGATGGCGTAGCTGAAGGGCCCCGCGGTGGTCGGCGTGCCCGACACGGTGCCGGTCGAGGTGTCGAGCGCGGTGCCGGCCGGGAGTGAGCCTGACGTGAGCGAATAGACATAGGGCGTGGTGCCGCCGCTGGCGACGTTGGTCTGCGAATAGCTCTGACCGACCTGCGTGATGGTGGACGCTGTCGGCGTGATGGCGAGAGGTCCAGGCGCGATCGTGCCGCTGCTCGAGGCCTGCGCAAACGCCGCGGCGGCGTCGGTGACCTTGATGGTGTAGTTGAAAGGCCCTGCGGCGGTCGGTGTGCCCGAGACGGTGCCGGTCGAGGTGTCGAGCGACGTGCCGGCCGGGAGTGTTCCCGATGCGAGAGAATACACATATGGTGTCGTGCCGCCGCTGGCGACGTTGGTCTGCGAATAGGCCTGACCGACCTGTGCGTTTGCGGATGGGGTCGACGTGAGGGTGAGGGCAGGCGCGATCGTGCCGCTGGATGAAGCCTGCGCAAACGCCGAGGCACCGTCGGTGACCCTGATGGTGTAGCTGAAAAACCCTTGGGTGGTCGGCGTGCCCGACACAGTGCCATTGGACGTGTCGAGTGACGTGCCGGCAGGAAGCGAGCCGGACGTGAGCGAATAGACATAGGGCCCCGTGCCGCCGCTGGCGACGTTGGTCTGCGAATAGCTCTGACCGACCTGCGTGATGGTGGACGCTGTCGGCGTGATGGCGAGAGGTCCAGGCGCGATCGTGCCGCTGCTCGAGGCCTGCGCAAACGCCGCGGCGGCGTCGGTGACCTTGATGGTGTAGTTGAAAGGCCCTGCGGCGGTCGGTGTGCCCGAGACGGTGCCGGTCGAGGTGTCGAGCGACGTGCCGACCGGGAGTGTTCCCGACGCGAGCGAATAGACATAGGGCGTGGTGCCGCCGCTGGCGGCGTTGGTCTGCGAATAGCTCTGACCGACCTGTGCGTTTGCGGATGGGCTCGACGTGAGGGAGAGGGCAGGCGCGATCATGCCGCTGCTTTGGGACTGTGCAAACGCCGAGGCACCGTCGGTAACCCGGATGGTGTAGTCGAAAGCTCCTGCGGTGGTCGGTATGCCGGACACGGTGCCGGTCGACGGGTCGAGAATCGTGCCGGCGGGGAGCGAACCGGCCGCGAGAGAGTAGGCGTAGGGCCCAGTGCCGCCGCTTACAGTGTTGGTCTGGGAATAGGCCACACCGACTTCTGTGTTTGCGGACGGGGTCGGCGTGAGGGTGAGGGCCGGCGCAATCGTGCCGCTGCTTGCGGCCTGCGCGATCGCTACGCCGCCATCGGTGACCTGGATGGTGTAGCTGAAAAACCCTTGGGTGGTCGGTATGCCGGACACGGTGCCCGTCGATGGATTGAGCGTGGTGCCGCCCGGCAATGCGCCGCCTGCCAGGCTGAAGGTCAGCGGCGCCGTACAGCCACTGGCCGTGTTGTCCTGCGAATAGCTCACCCCCACCTCCGTGAGGGCCGCCGGGGTCGACGTGAGGCTACATTGCGCGCTGGCGGCAATCGTGCATACGACGACACAGAAGAGGACCAGCGCGACGCACCGGCAGATTTCAGTCAGCCATCGCGGCTGAACCCGGCTGATGCGCAGCCAATTCGACCGGGCCAACGAACACCAGCTCGACAGGGCAATCGGTCTGCGCATGGACTGCAAAATGCACTTTCACGAATTTCAACCGGATTTCTAGTTGAGTTCCGCGTGCACGCGCAACAGAAACGCCTTTGCAACCTCCGCGTCCGGGTGTTTTCGGGCCCCTGTAGCAAAAATGCTGCACCTCGCACGCCCGATCGTGGCCCGGTGCCTAGAATGTCAGTTGCACCTTCATCGCCTGTGCGCGGTCGCTGGCGAGTTCGAAGGCGGCCACCGCGTTCTCGAACGGCATGGTCGCCGTGATCAGCGGCTTGACGTCGATCAGGCCGTCGCCCATCAGCCGCACCGCCAGCTCGAATTCGGGATCGAAGCGGAAGGTGCCGCGCAGCTGCAATTCCTTGGCCACGATGGTGTTGATCGGCAGCGTCATCTCGCCGCCGAGGCCGAGCTGAACCAGCGTGGCGCCAGGCCGGAGCAGATCGAGCGCGGTGCGCAGCGCCGCCTCGTTGCCGGAGGCCTCGAACAGCGTGTCGAACACGCCCTTGCCGACGCGCCAGGGATCCAGCGCCGCGGCATCGCGGACGACGTTGATGGTGTGGGTGGCGCCGAGCTTTTTCGCCACCGCAAGCGGCGCATCGGCGACATCGGTCACCACGATCTCGGCCGCGCCGCCGAAGCGGGCCACCAGGATCATCAGCGCGCCGATCGGACCGCAGCCGGTGATCAGCACGCGCTTGCCGAGCAGGGGGCCTGCCTGCCGGCCGGCGTGCAGGCACACCGCGAGCGGCTCCGCGACCGCGGCTTCCGCCAGCGACAGATTGTCGGCGATCGGCACGGCCTGCGCCGCGTCCACGGTGAGGAATTCGCGAAAGCCGCCCTGCACATGGGGAAAGCGCATCGCGCTGCCGAGGAAGCGCATGTCGAGGCACTGGTTGCGCTGGCCCTCGCGGCAATGCAGGCACTGGCCGCACGGCCGGCTCGGATTGACCGCGACGCGCGTGCCCGGCTTCACGCCGGTGACGCCATCGCCGACCGCCGCGACGACGCCCGCGATCTCATGCCCCAGCGCCATCGGCTGCTGGATGCGGACCACGCCGAAGCCGCCATGGTGATAATAATGCAGGTCGGAGCCGCAGATGCCGCCATTGGCGATCTTGACGCGGACTTCGCCCGGGCCGGGCGCCGGATCGGGATAGGTGTCGATCCGCAGGTCTTTCGGGGCGTGGATGACGACGGCGCGCATGGCGGGCTCTCTCGACGTTAGGGTCACATCGCGGCGATCATGCCGCCATCGACATAGATGATCTGGCCGTTGACGTAAGTGGCGGCGTCGGAGGCGAGGAAGATCGCGGCGCCGACCAGTTCGTCCGGCTTGCCCCAGCGCTTGGAGGGGATGCGGCCCATCAGCCAGGTGTTGAACTCGGTATTGTTGACCAGCGCCTCGTTCATGTCGGTCAGCATGTAGCCCGGGCCGATGGCGTTGGCGTTGATGCCGTGCTGGGCCCATTCCACCGCCATCGAGCGCGTCAGGTTCTTGATGCCGCCCTTGGCCGCGGTGTAGGGCGCAATCGTCGGGCGCGCCAGCTCGCTGCCCAGCGAGCCGATATTGATGATCTTGCCGTGCTTGCGCGGGATCATGCGCCTGGCCGCCTCGCGGCCGATCACGAAGGCGCTGGTGAGGTTGGTCTCGATCACCTTGCGCCATTCGTCGGTGGTGAATTCCACCAGCGGCTTGCGGTGCTGGATGCCGGCATTGTTGACGAGGATGTCGACCGCGATGCCCTTCCTGTCGAAATCCTCGAACGCCGCGACGATCGCGGGCTCGTCGGTGACGTTGAACGCCGCGCCCTCGGCCTGGTGGCCGGCGGCACGAAATTCCGCCACGGCCTGCTCGACGCGCTTGGGGTCGACGCCGTTGATGATCAGCTTCGCGCCGGCTCTGGCCATGCCCTCGGCTATGGCGCGGCCGAGGCCGCGGGAGGAGCCGGTCACCAGCGCGGTGCGGCCGGAGAGGTCGAAGAGGGCGGTGCTCATCTCGGGAAATCCTTAAGCGTTGGAGCGGCGCACGGTGAGATCGCTGCGGTCGAACACAGCGGGGAGGAGGTCGACGCCGAGGCCGGGTCCCTCCATCGGGAAGACGTAGCCATCCTTGATGGTCGGCATCGTGGTGACAAGTTCATTGTACCAGCCCTTGTAGAACGCGCGCACCGATTCCTGGATCAGGGTATTGGGCTGGCTGAACGACATGTGGATGGCGGCAATGAAGCCGATCGGGCCGATGCAGTCGTGCGGGGCGAAGGGACGGTGATAGGTCTCGGCCATCGCCGCGATCTTGCGGCCTTCGGTGAGGCCGCCGGTCCAGCACAGGTCGGCCATCACCACATGCATGGCGTCGCGATCGAGCATGTCCTTGTAGGGGAAGCGCGAGCCCAAGGTCTCCGAGGCGCAGACCCAGACATCGGTGGAGCGGGCGTATTCGGCCAGCGCCTGCGGCGAGTTCATGCGGATCGGGTCTTCGAACCAGGTCGGCTTGTAGGGCTCGAGCGCGCGCGCGATCTGCTTGGCCGTCGGCAGGTTCCACAGCGAATGGAGCTCGACCATGATCTCCATCCTGTCGCCGACCGCTTTGCGGATCTTCTCGAACGGCTCGATCGCCTGCTTCATCTGCGCGGCGGTGATGTAGAGGCCCTTGTTCTCCTGCGCCGCCGGATCGAACGGCCAGATCTTCATGGCGGAGATGCCGCTTTCCAGGAGGCTTTCGGCCAGCGCGTCGGCGTGGTTCATGAAGCCGTCGAGGTCTTCATAGGGGCCCTTCGACGCGCCGAGATTCCAGTTCGCGACCGGGCTGATATTGGTCGAGCGGACATATTGGGTGCCGGCACAGGTGTTGTAGATGCGCTGCTTGTCGCGGCAGAGCCCGCCCAGCATCTGGTGCACCGGCTGATTGCAGACCTTGCCGAACAGGTCCCACAGCGCGATGTCGATCGCGGAGGCCGCGCGATATTCGACGCCGGTCGAGGACTGCGCCATCGGCAGGTTCAGCATGTCGCGATGGATCGCCTCGATATGCAGCGGATTGCGGCCGAGCAGGCGGCCGGCAAAGGTATCGTGGATCTGCGCTTCGACCGCGCCCGCGCCGTAGAACGTCTCGCCGAGACCGATCATGCCGGTGTCGGTGTGCACGCGCACCCAGATGACGTTGGAAAACTCTTCGGTGCGCAGCGTCTCGATCGACGTGATCTTCACTTCGGTCATCCTCCCATCCGGCGTATCGCGTCCAGCGCGATCTTTTGCGCTGCAACATGCAACGGCTCGCGGCGCTTTGTACGCTCGCTTGTAATATATCACAACATGTCTTAAGGGTGCCGAAAACAGGGCGCCGCCGTTTCAACGAGAGCGCAGGCCAATTGGGAGGACACATGGCACGGCGCAAGCGCACCCTCGCGGTGGTGAAGAACGAGGACGACGGGGAGGGCAGGCCCTCGCGGCGGAATCGTCTCAACTTCTTCGAGCTGGCGTATCACAGGATCGAAGAGCTCCTCGTTCATTGCGAGCTCAAGCCCGGACAGTTCATGACGATGCTGGAACTGCAGCACATCACCGGCTTCGGACGCACGCCCGTGCACCATGCGGTCAATCGCCTGTCCGCCGATACGCTGATCATCATCCGCCCGCGCCACGGCCTGCACATCGCGCCGATCGATCTCGCCCGCGAGCGCATGCTGCTCAGCCTGCGCCGCGACATGGAGCGCTTCGTGATCCGCCTCGCGGCCGACCGCGCCAGCCTCTTGCATCGCAATCAGGCGCTGCATATCGAGCGTCTCTTGCGCGAGCGCCGCGGCAGTCTCACGCTCGATGAATTCAACCAGATCGACCGCCGCATCGACGCGCTGGTGCTGGATGCCGCCGGCGAGCCGTTCCTCGTCCACACGCTGCGGCCGCTGCACACGCTGTATCGCCGCATCGGCTACATCCATCACCGCTACATGCCGGGGCAGGCCGACCTGTCCGGCACCATCGATCATCACCTCGCGATCCTGAGCGCGGTCGCCGGCCGCCGCGTCGAGGACGCGGTGAAGGCCAGCGATGCCCTGATCGACTACATGGACCAGATGTTCACCGGCATGGAGGCGGGGATCGATCCGCGCCTTCTCGATTGCAGTATCGAGCCGTTGCTCGCGTAGAGTACGAAGAAAGGACAAGAAAAAAATGTCAACGATGGCGATGCCACAACCGACCGCCGGCGAGGCCGCGGTCCGCTATCTCATCAGCAATTACAGCCCCAAGGGCAACAAGGTCGGCTGGCTGATGATGGCCTCGATCCTGGTCGAGGCCTGGGACCTCTATTCGATCGCCTTCGTGCTGATCTTCATCAAGGAGCAGTACAATCCGGATCCGCTGATGCTGGGCCTGGCCGCGGCCGGCACCCAGGGCGGTACTCTCCTCGGCGCGCTGCTCGGCGGCTGGCTGTCCGACAAGATCGGCCGCCGTGTCATGTTCCTGGTCACGATGGTGATGTTCATCGTGCTGGCGCTGGCGCAGGCCTTCGTGCCCAACGTCACCTGGCTGGTCGTGATCCGCTTCCTGCTCGGCATCCCGCTCGGTTCGGACATCTCGACCGGCTACACCTACATCATGGAGTCCATGGCCAAGGGCGAGCGCGAGGTGATGGGCAATCGCTGGCAGTTCATGTTCGCGGTCGGCGAAGTCCTCACCATCGGCGTCATCGTGATCTTCCTGCTGCTCGACATCAACCACGAGATGCTGTGGCGCGTGACGCTCGGGCTCGGCGCGCTGCCGGCGCTGATCATCCTGGTGATGCGCCACGACGTGCCGGAGACCGCGGTCTGGCTGGTGCAGAAGGGGCGCTACCGGGAAGCCAAGCAGGTCGCGCGCGAGATGTTCAACGATGATCTCGCCATGCTGCCCAATCAGGACGTGGTGATGCCGAAGGTCTCGACCCGCGCCTTCATCGCCGACCTCAGGAAGGACCCGATCCGCTGGCGCGCCACGCTCTATGGCTGGATCGCCTGTTTCGCCCAGGCCAGCGAGTTCTCGACCTTCGCGTTCTACCTGCCGGTCCTGTTCGCCATGGTCGGCGTGTCCAGCATCCTCGGCAACAATCTGGTGACGATGGCGCTGTTCTCGTTCGCGGCGCTGTCGGGCTGGGTGGGGCCGCTGCTGACGCCGAAAATCGGCCATCGCGGCATCGCCATGGCGGGCTTTTCCATCGTGCTGGTATCGCTGCTGGTGGCCGCCTTCGCGCTCTACACGGACAACAAGATGCTGCTGCCGTTCGCGGCCGCCGGCATGCTGTGGGGACATTACTGGGATGCGTCGAACTGCATGACGATCCCGACCATGGTCGCCCGGCCGCAATATCGCGGCACCGCCAGCGGCTTCGCCTACATGTTCGTGAAGCTGCCGTCGTTCCTGGCGATCTTCCTGTTCCCGTCGCTGTTCGCGGCGATCGGCCAGGCCAATGCGACGCTGTTCGTCGCCATCTTCCCGGTGATCGGATTGCTCGCCGCGATCTTCATCCTGCCGGAAGTCTACGGCTACGATAACGACTGACGATGCCTGCCGATCGCGGCCGCCATGGCCGCGATCGGGACCGGGCCGCTATGGGCTCATGAAGATCAGGTCGGGGCCTGCGCCATGGCGGAGCTGGCCGAGCGCCCGCAGGTGGCAAACAGCCAGGATTCGACCATCTGGCGC
>CAYREH010000100.1:0-17033 GCA_964423245.1 uncultured Bradyrhizobium sp.
GTACACGCCAGATGCGATTGCCCTGCTTGCGAACGGGAGACAGTTCGATGTCAAAGCCCACCGCCCTCATCACCACCGACCAGCTCGCCGCGATCCTCGGCGATCCAAATCTCCGCATCTACGACTGCACCACCTACAACGAACCCGTGCCGCCGGGCAGCGACGTGCCGTATCGGGCCGTGCCCGGCGACAAGACGTTCGCGGAAGGTCACATCCCCGGCGCCGATTTTCTCGACCTGCAGGGCGAGTTCTCCGATGCCTCCGCAGCGCATTTCTACATGATGCCGGACGTTCCCCAGCTCGAGGTGGCGTTCGGTCGCCACGGCCTCGATGCGTCGAAAACCGTCGTGCTCTACAGCATCGGCACCATGATGTGGGCCACGCGGTTCTGGTGGATGCTGCGCGCGCTCGGCGTCGATGCGCGGGTGCTCGATGGCGGCTTCGACAAATGGAAAGAGGAGGGGCGGCCGGTGGAAATCGGTGCGCCGAAAACCTATCCGGCCACCACCTTCAGGGCCGCGCCGCGCGCCGGCCTGTTCGTGGACAAGGATCTCGTGCGGGCGCGGATCGGCGATCCCTCGACCGTCATCGTCAACGCGCTCGGGCCGCAATTTCATCGTGGCCTCGAGCCGAGCCGCTATGGCCGGCCCGGCCGCGTTCCAGGCAGCGTCAACGTGCCGGCCGCGGCGCTCACCAATACGGACAAGACGCTGACGTCGCTCGCAGATGCGGAAGCGAAGTTCGCCGCCGCAGGCGTCACGCGCGACAAGCAGGTGATCTGCTATTGCGGCGGCGGCATTTCGGCGACGATCGACCTGCTGCTGCTGACTCAGCTCGGCTACGACAGGCTCGCGCTCTACGACGCCTCGATGGGGGAGTGGGCGCGGGATCCTGCGCTGCCGATCGAGACCGATTAGCGGACGCGATGCGTCGCGCTTACTGCCTGGCGAGCGTGACCGAGAATTCGCCGTTGCGGATTCGGCTCGGGAAACCCTCGACGAATTTGGCGACGGCATCCTCGCCATAGGTCCCGACCAGCTCGGCAAGCGCCGCGAACAGGCTGGCCTGTGCCAGGCAGTCGCCGTCGACGCCGTCATGGCGCGCCTCGGCCCAGGCCTCGTTGAGATAGCTCAGGGCGGCCTGCTTCTGCTCATGATCGGGCAGCGGCGCGCGGGCGGGAGCGTAGGAAATCGAATGGCTCATGAAACTCGATCAGGCTGGGGCGCGATCCACGGCGATGCGCTGCGGATGAGGTGTAGCACGGGCGTTAACGACCGCTAGGCCACATCTTTAAGAACGGTTAATGGCGGTGGACAAAGACGGCGACAAAGTTCCTCGCACCCTCCTTCAGGGGGGCGCGCAGACGAAGGAGGCGCTCAGTTCGCGTAGCGCGCCGTCAGATCGCGCGAGATCTTCGAGCCTTCCTCGATGTAGCGGCGGATCGCCACCGTCGCGGCCGGCGTGCAGCTCCGATAGGTCTGCTGGAAACCGTTATAGCCGCGATTGAAGCCGGCGATCATGCGGGTGCGCCGTTCGCCGGAGGGCGTTTCGGCGTCGATCAACGCCTGCATCTCGTTGCGCCATTTGTTGCCTTCATTGGCCCCGCAGATGCCGCGCAGATAGTGCAGGCCGCCGAGGATCTCGGCCAGCCGCTGCAAATCGGCGTCGAATGGCGCCGCCACGTCCTGGGCCCGGGCGGGCACCGGGGCGCAGGCGAGAATCAGGGCGAAAATGGCCAGAAATCGCGTCGACATCGGCCGGGTGTATGCCCCCTCGGGGCTGTGGACGCAAGGTGAGCCGTCAAGGTGAGATCAGCCGCGCGGCGGCGTGGATGACCTCCTCCAGCCCCCCGGTCAACTTGAGGTCGCCGAGGCCTGCCACGGCATCGGGGGCGACCCAGCGGAAATCGTCGAGTTCGTCGTTGAGAGCGGGTTCCCGGGCCGTCCAGCGGGCGGCAAAGGACATGATGAGGTAATGACCGGCGCCGGCTGCGGCCGGCAGCACCTCGCGCCAGCCGGCGAGGCCGCCGATCTCGATCACAAGGCCGGTTTCCTCGTCCACTTCGCGCGCGAGGGCCTGGTGCAGCGATTCGCCGAACTCGACCCGGCCGCCGGGCAGCGAATAGAAGCCCTTGGCGGGGGAGCGGGCGCGGCGGACCAGCAGCACCTTGCCGTCGCGGAAGATCGCTGCGCTGACCGCGAGCTGGGGATGGCTGGGTTGGGCGATGGCGGACATCCCGGTGCCGGCCCGGCTCAGTTCGACATGATCGAATCGACGTCGGCGTCGGCGCCGCCATGGATGATCCCGCCGCAGGCGGCGATCAGCGGCTGGACCCAGAGCGTGGCCTGCTCGGCGAGCCGAACCCGGGTCGAATCCTTCTCGACCTCGCGCATGGCCTTGCCGACCGCCGTCAGGATCGAATGGAGGGTGTTGACGATGTTGTCGAACTGGGCCCGCACCGACGGGTCGGCCTTTTCATAGGCCTCGATCGCCAGATCCTTGGCCTTGAAGTTCGAGGCGGTGAAGTGTTCGGCATAGGACAGCGGCGTCCAGGTCAGGAAATCCTCGGCGCATTCCGGCATGTCCGGGATCATCTCGAGCAGCATCACCGCTTCGTTGAAATGATTCAGATAGTCGGTGGCGAGCCCGGTCCGCGGATTGATGTTGGCCACGCGCAGCCGCTCAGCCCAGGCGGCCGCCTCGGGGCCCGTCTGTTGATGCGCGCGCGCGAGTTGGGAGGCGGTTGAGCTCATTGGCTGCAGTGTTAACGTTCGGGGTTAAAAGGTCCTGAACGGACCCTATAGGGATGGGCTGGGATGTGTGGACGCTTCGTCATAACTTCGGCGCCTGCGGCTTTGCGGCAACTGTTCGGCTATGTCGAGCAGCCCAATTTTCCGCCCCGGTACAATGTCGCGCCGACCCAGCCCATTCCGGTCGTGCTGGCCGAAAATGGCGGCCGGCATTTTCGCCTGATGCGCTGGGGCCTGCTGCCGGGCTGGGTCAAGGATCCCAGGGGCTTCACGCTGCTGATCAATGCCCGGTCCGAGACGGTGCTGGAGAAGCCGGCCTTCAAGCGCGCGATTCGCCGCCGGCGCGGCCTGGTCCCGGCCGACGGCTATTTCGAATGGAAGGCCGAGGGTGGTCGGAAGCAGCCCTTCTTCATCCACCGCGCCGACGGCGAGCCGCTCGGCTTCGCCGCGATATTCGAGACCTGGGTCGGTCCGAATGGGGAGGAGATGGACACGGTCGCGATTGTCACGGCCGCTGCCGGCGAGGATCTCGCCGCGCTGCATGACCGCGTCCCCGTCACCATCAGTCCGCGCGATTTCGAGCGCTGGCTCGATTGTGGCCGCGACGAGGTCGACGCAATCCTGCCGCTGCTGAAGGCCCCGCGCATCGGCGAGTTCGCCTGGCACCCGGTCTCCTCCCGCGTCAACCGCGTCGCAAATGACGATGCGCAACTGGTGTTGCCGATCAGTGCTGACGAGATGGAGGCGGAGGCCGTGAAGCCGAAGAAGGTGGCGCGGAAGGCGGCGGCTGGATCGGCTGATGATGGGCAGGGGTCGTTGTTCTAGCCAAGCTCGTGCGTCTTGCTCCATTGTCATCCCGGGTTCGCGCGACGCGCGCCCCGGGATGGCGAGGAGAGTGTGAAGCGCTGCCTTCAGACAATCTCCCGCGCTCGTAACCCCGCGATCTCCGCCGCATCAAACCCCAATTCGCCCAGCACGGCATCCGTATCCGCCCCCAGCTCCGGCGCCATCCGGTCCAGCCTGCCGCCACCATGGGCGAGCTTGAAACCACTGCCGGCGAAGCGCAGCCGGCCATAGGGCGTGTCCAGCTCCTGGATCGCGCCGCGCGCGGCGATCTGCGGATGATCGATGATCTCCTCGACCTTCCAGATGCTGGCGCAGGGCGCGCCGGCGTCTTCCAGGATCGTCTCCCATTCGCGCGCGGGCCTTGCGGCCAGCGCCTGCTCGATGATGGCGCGGAGCGCCGTCTCGTTCTCGTTGCGGGAAAACCAGTCGGCGAAGCGCGGGTCGGTCAGCGCGTCCTCGCGGCCGAGCGCGCTCATCAGGGCGCGATACTGCTTCTCGTTGTTGACGGCGAGCAGGATGTGGCCGTCGCCGCATTTGAACAGGTTCGCGGTCGTCCTGCGGCTCACCGCCTGGTTGCCCGACAGCGTCTGGCGATGGCCTGCGACCGACCAGTCGGCGATCTGCCCGGAGAGGAACGCCATGGTGGCCTCCAGCATGGAGACGTCGACGAACTGGCCCTTGCCGGTGCGGTCGCGCTGGTACAGCGCGCTCGAGACGCCGAAGGCGGCGGTGGCGCCCGAGAGCACGTCGCAGACGGCAAAGCCCGCGCGCGTCGGTCCGGTCTCGGGATGGCCGGTGATGGCCATGATGCCCGACAGCGCCTGCATCTTGCCGTCATAGCCGGGCCGCAGGCGATCCGGCCCGGTCTGGCCGAAGCCGGACACGGCGCAATAGATCAGCTTCGGATTGATCGCCGAGAGCGCCTCGTAGCCGATGCCGAGCTTGTCCATCACGCCCGGGCGGAAGTTCTCCATGACGACGTCGACGCGCGCGGCGAGCGTCTTCACGATCGCGATCGCCTCGGGCTTCTGCAGGTCCAGCGTCAGGCTGCGCTTGTTGCCGTTGACGGCCTGAAACGCCGGCGCCAGCCCGCGATCCGCCCATTCCCGGCTGAGCGGCGTGCGACGCATGTCCTCGCCCTCGCGCCGTTCGACCTTGATGACGTCGGCGCCCAGCAGCGCGAGCTGATAGCTCGCATAGGGCCCGGCCAGCACTTGCGTGAAATCAAGGATCTTCACGCCCTCGAACGGTCGCGTCACGCCTCTCTCCCCATATGATTGTTGGTGTCGAAGGACGTCAGGCGGCGCGGTTGCCGCGCGCGATCTCCTTCTGCTTGTCGAATTCGGCGCGGCGGCGCGCGAGCTCTTCGGGGCTCAGCTGCGCCACGTTGTTGTAGTCGAGCTTCCAGGACGCATCCTCGCTCCAGCGCAGCGGCGACTGCATCGTCGTCTGCGGGCCGCGCGCGCCTTCCAGCAGTTGAAGCGCGAGTTCCAGCGTCTGCGCCTGCGAGGCGATGTCGTGCGGCTTGCCGGCGGAATTGCCGAGCGGGAAATCCGAGAACAGGAAGCGCGGCACGGCGGCGTGCTCGACGATGTCCTTGGCGCAGCCCATGATCACGGTCGGGATGCCGTTTCGCTCCAGGTGCCTTGCCACCAGAGCGGTGGTCTGGTGGCAGACCGGGCAGTTCGGCACCAGCACGGCGACGTCGACCGCATCAGCGAGGCAGCGCGCCAGGATCTCCGGCGCGTCGGTGTCCAGCGTGACGCGATGGCTGCGATTGGTCGGCGCGCCGAAGAAGCGCGGCGCCACCTCGCCGATCCGCCCCGCCGCGGAGGCCTTCAGCAGCTGCGGCAGCGGAAACCAGGTGCCGTTGTCGGTGGCGGTGGTGTGCTTGCGGTCATAGCCGATGTGCGAGATGCGCAGATCGTGCGTCTTGGCCGTGTCGCCGTCATAGACCTCGTAGAATTTGGCGCTGCCATTATAGGCCGCGCCCGGGCCCTGGTCGCCCTTGGCGGGATCGAACGGCGCGGCCGTGGTGATGATGGTGACGCGCGATTTGTTGAGCGGCTTCTTCAGCGGCTGGAACGGCGCCTCGGTGTAATGCGCCCAGCGATACGGCGTGGTGTAGCCGATCGCCGCGTAATATTCCCGCGTGCGCTGCATGTAGGGGATCGGGGAATCATGGTCGGGCGCAAAGCCGAATTCGTCGTCGCGCGGGGCGGTCATGGGCGCGTCTCCTGCTGTTTCGAGCGTGGTTGAATGAGACAGTAGTGTGTGCCTGCGTATTGCTCAACGGTGGGCATGACAATTCAGCAACGCGAAATTGCCTGCCGAGCGGGCAGCGCGTGAGACGCACGGCACGAACTGTCTGAACGGCGCAACAGGCGTCGGAGATCTGGCGCGGTGTGTCCGCTTTCGGCGATTGCGAACTTGCCATGGACGCGCCTGTTCTGCAGGTTGCGGCGCACCAATGGAAGTCCTGCGAAGTCATTCTGCTTCTGGCTTCGGCAACATCACGCGTTCGTTACATGTCAATCCGTTTCTCTGAAGCGCTCGCGTCTGCCGCATTGGCAGCGTGCCTTGCGTCGTGCATCGCGCCATCGGCCAGGGCAGATGCGGCGCCCGTCGGCTTCGGCCCGGCGAACAGTTCGGGCTGGCTGGCCGGTGCGGTCGCCGGGTACAATTAGCAGAAGGGCAGGATCGTCGTCGGCATCGAGGCCGATGCATCCTGGACCAGTCTCAGGAGCGAAACGACCGGGACGTTCGTCGATCCGTCATCGCCGAATTTCGTCTTCCCCTCGGGGGACACGATCGCCCGCATCGACTGGTACGGCACAGTGCGGGCGCGCGTCGGGTTCGTCGCCGGATCTGTCCTGTTCTACGGCACCGGCGGGCTTGCCTATGGCAATGTCAGCCTGAGCAACCGATACGATCTCGGCGCCAGCGGCAACGCGGCGTCGGTGGCGCCGCTCAGCTCCCATGTGTCGAGCGTCAGGGCCGGCTGGGTCGCCGGCCTCGGCGCCGACTGGATGCTCAGCCGGAATCTGATCGCCGGTCTGCAATACCAGTATGTCGACCTCGGCACGGTCGGTCTCGGCGAGATGGTCGCGCCGGCGCCGTTCGTGGGGACCAGTTCGTCCCGCGCCAGCGTGCACGCGCAGTTTCAGACGGTGACGATCAGCCTGAGCTACAAGTTCGGCGCGCCTTCCGGTCCGTCGCAGGCCAATGCGAGCATGTGGGTCAAGGCGCCCCCGGCGCCGCCGCCGCCGGCCGATCCCTGGGCCGGCCTCTATGTCGGCGGACGGGCGGGCGGTGCATGGGGCAATCGCCTGCACGTCTCGACGCCGACCTACCAGCCGCCGACCGCGCCGCCCCCGCCGCCACCTCCAACGACAAGCTGATCATGACCGCTGCCGGCTGACGGCCGGGAGATGGGCCGCCTCGGCTACCTGAAGATATGCAGCGCCGCATATTGCAGCAGCATGATCGCCTTGGCATCGATGATGCGGCCGTCGGCGATCATGGCCAGCGCCTCGTCGATCGGCAGCTCCATTACCTCGATGTCCTCGCCCTCATGTTCGAGGCCGCCGCCGGCGGAGACGCGCATCGACGGATCGTATTCGGCGACGAAGAAATGCAGCTTCTCGGTCACCGCGCCCGGGCTCATGAACGCCTCGAACACCTTGTGGACGTGCTGCAGGCGGTAGCCGGTTTCCTCCTCGGCCTCGGCGCGGATGCGGTCCTCGGGCGAGGCGTCGTCGAGCACGCCGGCGGCGGCCTCGATCAGGAGATTGTCGTGGCCGCGGAGCCAGGCCGGCAGTCGGAACTGGCGCACCAGGATCACGCTGCGCCGTTCGAGATTGTAGGGCAGCACGGCCGCGGCATTGTCGCGCTCATAAGTCTCGCGCCGCTGCGTCTGCCATTCGCCATCGGCGCGGCGATAGTCGAACGTCGTGCTCTTCAGCGTCGTCCAGCCGTCCGAGAGCACCTTCACATCCCTGATGCGGACGCGGTCGGAGATCGTCATGACGGCGCGCGCCCGTCGAGCCATTTCTGGAACATGACCGAGGTCGATTCCTCGAAGCCGAGCGAAGCGTAGAACGCGCCGGCCTGCTCGTTCTCGCGGCGGACCAGCAGCTGCAGCTTGGGAATGCCCGCGGCGCGCAGCCAGTCCTCGGCCGCTCGCATGATGATGCGGCCATAGCCGCGCTTGCGCGTGTCGGGATCGACCGCGACGTAGTAGACCCAGCCGCGATGGCCGTCATGGCCGACCATGACGGTCGCGACGATGCTTCCGCCCTCGCGGGCGACCAGCACGGCGGAATTGTCGCGCCGCCGCGCCAGCGCGATGTCGGCGTGGGGATCGTTCCAGGGCCGCGTCAGCCCGCAGCGCTGCCACAGCGCCACCACCGCCGCGACATCGGCATCGCCGATCGGGTCGATCGCAATGGTTCTCACAGCACCTTGCCCGGATTCATGATGTTGTGCGGATCGAGCATCGCCTTGATCGCGCGCATCAGCTCGATCGCGGTCCTGTCCTTCACCTCGGGCAGTTCGTCGCGCTTGAGCACGCCGATGCCGTGTTCGGCCGAGATCGAGCCGCCCATGCGCAGCACGATCTCGTAGACCACCGCGTTCATCTCGTGCCAGCGGGCGAGATAGTCGGCGCTGCTCGCGCCGACCGGCTGGCTGACATTGTAGTGCAGATTGCCGTCGCCGAGATGGCCGAACGGCACGGGGCGCGCGCCGGGGATCAGCTTCACCACGGCGGCATCGGCTTCCGCGATGAAGGCGGGCACGGCGGCGACCGGCACGGAGATGTCGTGCTTGATCGAGCCGCCTTCCGGCTTCTGCGCCCACGACATCTCGTCGCGCAGCTTCCAGAACGCGGCGCGCTGGCTGAGGCTGGCCGCGATCGCGGCGTCGTCGACGATGTCCTCTTCCACGGCGCGGGTCAGGATCGCCTCGAGCCCGCCGGCGGCATCTTCGCGCGGCGAGGACAATTCCATCAGCACGTACCAGGGATGCCTGCCCTCGAGCGGCGCGCGCACGTCGTTGCCGTGGCGCACCGAGAAATCCACCGCCAGCTCCGACAGCAGTTCGAAACTCGTCAGCGCATTGGCGGCCTCGCCTTGCGCGATCGCCAGCAGCTTCAGCGCCGCGGCCGGCGATTTCAGCCCGACGAACGCCGTCTCGACCGTGCGGGGCTTGGGAAACAGTTTCAGCGTCGCGGCGGTGATGATGCCGAGCGTGCCTTCGGCGCCGATGAAGAGGTTGTGCAGATTGTAGCCGGTATTGTCCTTCTTCAGCTTCGACAGCAGATTGAGCACGCGGCCGTCGGCCAGCACCACTTCCAGCCCCAGCGCCATTTCCCGCGCCACGCCATAGGCGAGCGCGGCGGTGCCGCCGGCATTGGTGGAGAGATTGCCGCCGATGGTGCAGCTGCCTTCCGCCCCGAGCGAGAGCGGAAACAGCCGGTCGACATCGGAGGCCTTCGCTTGCGCGACCTGCAGCACGACGCCGGCCTCGACCGTCATGGTGTTGGAGGCGGGATCGATGTCGCGGATCTTGTCGAGCCGGCGCATCGACACCACGACCTCGCCATTGTGCGGCGTCTGGCCGCCGACCAGCCCGGTATTGCCGCCCTGCGGCACCAGCGCGATGCGGTGCGCGGAGGCGAGCTTGCAGATCTCCACGACCTCGGCCGTCGAGCCCGGACGCAGCACCAGCGGCGAGCGGCCGTGGAACAGGTTGCGCTCCTCGGTGACATAGGCCTCGATGTCGGCCGTGCCGGTGATGGCGTGGTTCTCGCCGACGATGCGGCGAAACTGCGCGATCAGCTCGGGCGCGAGCGGCGGAAGAGGGGGCGTGTTGATGTTCATGTCGTCGTCTCCCGTTCCGCGTCCTGTCTGCCGGGCATTCCGTATCCCGCGCTATCGCGCCACCGCCGCCCGGCGCAGCCGGTCGTTGATGGCTTCGCCGAGCCCCTGCTCGGGAATCGCCATCACCGCGATGCCGCGCGGTTCGTTCGCATCGAGCGCGCGAAGATATCCGAACAGGTTGGCGGCGGCTTCATCGAGATCACCGGCGGGCGACAAATTCATGACGGCCGACGCCGCGTCAAGCCCGGGCAGGTCCGGCGTGCCGAACGCCAGCAGCGCTTCGCCCGGCGCCACATGCCGCGCGGCGAGCCGCACGCTCGCGCGCGGCGCGTAATGCGAGGCCAGCATGCCCGGCGCGAGCGGCTGGCTGTCGTCGGCGCCGCCGTCCCCGGGCGGCCGCGCCAGCGCCATGCCGAGCACCGCCTCGATCCGCTCGCGCGGCAGGCCGCCCGGCCGCAGCAGCATCGGCGCCGCGAAACAGCCGACGATGGTGGATTCGACGCCGACCGCGACCGGACCGCCGTCGACGATCAGATCGATCCGGCCTCTCAGATCGCTGTCGACATGGGCCGCCTCGGTCGGCGACACGTGCCCGGAGATGTTGGCCGAGGGCGCCACCACCGCTCCGCCGAACGCGCGCAGGATCGCCTGGGCCACGTCATGGGCGGGAATCCGGATCGCGACGGTGTCCAGTCCCGCGGTGGCGAGATCGGCCACCGGGCAGCCTGCCGTCTTCGGCACCACCAGCGTCAGCGGTCCCGGCCAGAACGCCTCGGCCAGCTTCAGCGCGCGCGCATCGAACCGGCCGATCGCCCGGGCGGCCGCGATGTCGGGCACATGGGCAATCAGCGGATTGAAGGCCGGCCGCCCCTTGGCGGCATAGAGATGGGCGATCGCCCGGGCGTTGGCGGCATCGGCGCCGAGCCCGTAGACCGTCTCGGTCGGGAACGCGACCAGCCCGCCGCCGGCCAGCATGCGCGCCGCAGCCTCCGCGGCGGCCGCGCCGGCCGGCAAAATCCGTGTTTCAAGGCCCGTTTTCACTGGAACGAAATTCCTCACATCGGCCGCTTGCGGTGCGCCACACCCGACGCTATAAGCCGGCCTCTTGTCGGAGTGTGGCTCAGCCCGGTAGAGCACTGCGTTCGGGACGCAGGGGTCGCAGGTTCGAATCCTGCCACTCCGACCAAGATCCCGCCTGAATTCAAGCCCTTATAGTTTCGAAGCTTTTTCGGCGCAACGACGGCGCCTCGCTTTGCGTGGCAGCCATGCGGCGCCGCATCCGGTCAGTCCCGGTTCGCGCGTTGCGGCACCTCCGTCAATGATGGCTCCCGATAGGTCACTGGCCGAGCAGCGCCGCCAGCAGCGTGGCCACCACGATCGTCGTCAGCGGCTTGCGCAGTTTCGGGTACCAGGTTGGGGCGAGGCCCTGGCGGGTCGCGCGGAGGTCGACGAGCAGCTGCGCGGCGAAGCCGGCCGCCAGCAGCACGAGGCCGATGCGCGTATCGAGCAGCAGCGCCGCCCAGCCGATGAGCGAGGGGACGACGCTGATTGTGAGCCTGTTCGCATCGATGCCGTGATCGGCGCGCGCGGCCGACCGCATCATCTCGGCGCCCCAATGGATGCCGCCGAGAAACGACAGGATCACGGCGCCGTAAGAGAGCAGCCCCTGCAGCGCCGTCGCCTTCAGCGCGCCGGTCGCGAGGCCGGACGCGAGCGACAGCGCGATGAAGGGCAGCAGGCCGATGCCGCCGAGCCAGGCCGCCGCATTGGGCACGCGCGGCGCCTGCGCGCCAGGGTCAGTCGCAGACATCGTCATGCCGGTCTCCATCCCTCTCGCTGCATCACACCTGCCGCGCCGCGAGCAGGGTTGAGCTGAGCAGCCCGATCAGCGCGATCAAGGCCGCCACGCTCATGCCGTTCAGCGCGATCAGCCGCGCATATTCGCTCGTCACCATCACGGGCGCACCGAACCGGTCGTCGATGAACAGATAGACGATGAAGGGCAGTGCGGCGACCATCGCCGTCTTCAGCCGCTCCTCCGGCCGGAACAGCAGCGTGCCGAGCAGGGCGCAGGGCAGCAGGAACAGTTCGACGCCGGATGCCGTGCCGAACAGCTTGACGCAGAACACCGTGTTGGCGGTGCCGACCAGCGGCAGCAGCGCCCGGCCGGCGAGCGAGTTGCGCCTGGCGAGCCAGGGCACCGCGAGGAAGAACGGCGTCGTCAGCAGCGTCAGCCAGGCCGGCCAGGCGGCCGGGCCGACGATCCAGTGCAGATAGAGCGGATAGAACGGCTGGTTGGAGGCGACGACGAGCGCGATCTTGCCGGCGAGCGCGGCGCGAGGGTCGGGATGGTCGGCATAGTCGCCGATCCGGGTGACGATGGTCTTGATCACGGGGCAGCTGGTTGAACGCGCGGCACGGCGCCTTGCGGGACATTGAATAACGCCGGCGCGGCGCCGGCGGATCACCAGGGCCCCGGCCGCAATCCGGCATGGCTGACCTGATCCAAATGGGGGATGGGCGCGTTGCTGATGTACAGAGGGCGCGCCTGAGCCGCGCGCCCGCTTCGGTGTCACAGGTGACTGACCATGCCAAAGATGCGGCGCAAAGCGGAGCTTCCGACCAGGCTGTGCGTCGTCTGCCAGCGGCCCTTCGCCTGGCGCCGCAAATGGGCGCGCGATTGGGAGCAGGTCAAGTTCTGCTCCGATCGTTGCCGCGGCGCGGCGCGGCGCTCCCCTGCGGCACGGCCGGCGGGCTGACCATGCTGCGCAAGGACATCAAGAACAGCCTCGCGCCGTCGCTCGATCCCCGCGAGGTCGCGCGCTTCGAAGCGCTCGCCGAGGACTGGTGGAATCCCGACGGACGCATGAAGCATGTGCATGAGTTCAATGCCGCCCGCGTCTCCTATCTCGCCGACCGCCTGCCGGCGCTGATCGCGCGCGATCCCGCGCAGGCGCGTCCCCTGGCCGGCCTCACCCTGATCGATGTCGGCTGCGGCGCAGGCCTCGTCACCGAGCCGATCGCGCGGCTGGGCGCGCATGCGCTGGGGATCGACGCGGCCGAGCGCAACATCCGCATCGCGGCAAGGCACGCGGAGAAAGCCGGTCTGCCCATCACCTACCGGCAGGCCGTGCCGGAGGACCTCGTCGCCGAAGGGCGCCAGTTCGATATCGTGCTGTCGCTCGAAGTGGTCGAGCACGTCGCCGATGTCGGCCACTTCCTCGCCGCGCTCGGCCGGCTGGTGGCGCCGGGCGGCCTTCTCGTGGTCGGAACTCTGAATCGCACGGCGATCTCCTTCGTCAAGGCGATCATCGGCGCCGAATATGTGCTGCGCTGGCTGCCGCGCGGCACCCATGACTGGCGCCGCTTCGTCCGGCCGGACGAGATCGCGCAAGCTCTGGCCCCGCTCGGCCTGTCCGTCGTCGAACGCCGCGGCGTCGAACTCGCCCCGCTGACCATGCGCTGGCACCTCAGCCGGTCCTGCAACACCAATTATTTGCAGATCCTCCGCCGGACCGGCTCATGACGGTGATCCGGTAGGGCGCGGATGGCGTTTCCTCGCGAACCTGTCGCGCGAAGGACCTGTCGTGACGACGTGAGGCGAAAGGCAATACCGTGAACATCCACAAACCAATTTCCGCCGATCTGCAGGCTCGTCCCAGCCGCGAGGAGGCCGAGGCCGCCTTTCGCACCATCATCCGTTGGGCTGGCGACGACCCCTCGCGGCCGGGAATGCTGGAAACGCCGGCCCGCGCGGCCCGCGCCTTCGAGGAATATTTCGCCGGCTACGATCAGGACCCGCTGCAGATCCTCAACAAGACCTTCGACGAGACCGCCGGCTACGAGGAAATGGTGATCCTGCGCGGCATCGCCTTCGAGAGCCATTGCGAGCATCACATGGCGCCGATCATCGGCCGGGCCTGGGTCGCCTATGTGCCCGAAGGCCGCGTCGTCGGAATCTCCAAGCTCGCGCGCGTCGTGCAGGCCTACGCCAAGCGCTTCCAGATTCAGGAGCGCATGACGTCGGAAATCGCCGCCGCCGTGCAGGACGCGTTGAATCCGCAGGGCGTCGGCGTCGTGCTCAAGGCCAATCATCACTGCATGTCGAGCCGCGGGATCAAACAGGTCGGCTCCGACATGGTGACGAGCTGCATGCTCGGCTGCTTCCGCGACAATCCGACCACGCGCCAGGAATTCCTCGGCATGGTCCAGGAGTAGCCGCGTCACCGCGCCGCAGGATTGTTGGACAGGCGAGTGATCCAGATCCGACGAGGCGCCGTTTCGTCGAGGTCGATCGCATCTGATCGCAGGATGCGCGCATGCTCGCGCGCGCATCCATGACGCAAGTTCCAGTCAACACAACCCGGAGAAATTGATGACGCCCGCAATTCGTTCGTTCGTGGCCGGAGCGGCCATGGTCGCTGGCCTGTTTGGTTCCTCGATGGCGCGCGCCGCCGACATCGTCGACACCGCGGTCTCCGCCGGCTCGTTCACCACGCTCGTCACCGCCGTCAAGGCTGCGGGCCTCGTGCACACGCTGAAGGGCAAGGGCCCGTTCACCGTGTTCGCGCCGACCGATGCGGCCTTCGCCAAGCTGCCGCCGGGAACCGTTGAATCCCTGCTCAAGAACAAGAAGAAGCTCGCCGCGATCCTGAAGTATCACGTCGTTCCCGGTAACGTGAAGGCTGCCGACGTCGCCGGCAAGAAGCTGCAGGTCAAGACCGTGCAGGGCCAGACCGTCAATGTCGACGGCACCCTCGGCGTCACCGTCAACGACGCCCGCGTGATCCAGCCCGACATCGTTGCCTCGAACGGCGTCATCCACGTCATCGACACCGTGCTGCTGCCGCCCGCAGCGCCCGCCAAGAAGATGCATCACTAAGACGATTTGTCATCGACACCCGGCCGCGACAGTGGCCGGGTGTTTTCTTGAGAGCTTGTAAAGCGTAGTCCAAAAGGACGTCGGTTCTGAATTGCGCCTCTACCATTCGCGTCGAGCTGCCGTCTGATAGCTCAGACCGTCCAGCTTGCGCTTGCCCCACAGGCCGAACGCATCGTTCTCATCCTGCCGCTTCGCCAGATAGTCGTCGATCGCCTGCCGGATGAGCGCAGCGCGCGAGCGCTTGTCTCTTTTCGATAGTTCGTCCAGGGCGCGGATCTGATCGTGTCCAAGATCGATTGATGTTCGCATGGGGCGTCCGTGATGCGGGATCTCTCCATATACATCACTTTCGGGATGCCTTTCAGTTCGTCTGAGAAGGCTGGGAACTGCATCCGGCAACGCGAACGATGGAATTTCCGTCCTGCGGCTCGCCAGGACCCATACCGCCAATCACCCGTTGCCAGCCCGTCTTGCGGACGGTTAGATGCGCCATCGCCGATCGTGCGTTCGCGCGCGATCGGCCAAAAAACAACAACAGGGTGGAAATCATGAGAAGGACAATTCTCGCGCTGGTGGCCGCGCTCGGCTTTGCAGGGTGCGCGCCGGCATGGGCGGCGTGGCCGGACGACAAGCCGATCGAGGTCGTCGTCGGCTTCGCGCCGGGCGGTGGCACCGATGTCATGGCGCGGAAGCTGTTGCCCTTCGTCGAGCGCACGCTGGGCGGCAAGGCCAAGTTCGTCGTCGTCAACAAGCCCGGGGCCGGCGGCGAGATCGCGTTCGCCGCGATCGCGCGCGCGGCGCCCGACGCCTATGCGATCGGCGTCGTCAACGTGCCCGGCTACAATTTCCTGCCGATGACCCGCAAGACCCAATACAGCACCGACGAGATTCGTCTGGTCGCGCGCGCCGTCGAGGATCCGAACGTGGTCGTGGTGCCCGCCGAGAGCCCGTTCAAGGATCTGCTCGACATCATCGCCGCGTTGCGCGGCAAGCCCGGCTCGGTGACGTTCGGTCACAACGGGGCCGGCACCAACGGTCATCTGGCGATCCGCATGCTCGCCGCCGCCGCCAAGGTCGAACCCAACGAGATCTCCTATCGCGGCACGGCCGCGCAGCGCACCGATCTGCTCGGCGGACATCTGAATGTCGGCATGATCAGTCTCAGCGAAATCCCGGAACTGCATGGCGGCAACAAGGGGCCGCTGCGCGTCCTCGCGATCCTGTCGAAGAAACGCTTTGCGGCGCTGCCCGACGTGCCGACGGCGGAGGAGGTGGGCTTCGCGGTGACGTCGACGGCCGAACGCGGTTTCGCGGTGCCCAGGAGCGTGCCGGACGACATCGTCAGGAAGCTGGAAGCCGCCATCGCCGACGGCCTGCGCAATCCCGAATATCTGGCGGGCTCGCCCGGTGATGAACCCGTGATCGCCTTCCTGCCCGGCGCCGAGTGGCAGAAGCGCCTCGACGACATGTCCGCGGCCTTGCGCCCCTATGCCGAGGCGATGAAGGAGAGCGAGCAGAAGTGATGGAGCCTGTCGGCGCCGGCGGCCGCGTTACCTGCGCGCGACCACGACGCCGAGCATGAAGGCCACCATCAGCGCCGGCAGCGGGGCTTCGCGCACCATGCCGCGAACGATGTTGCGCCAGCCCGGTCGTTGCGCCGGGCGCGGCGCGCGCAGGCTGCCGGTCGGCGTGATGCCCCAGTCGGAGGCGAGCTCCGAGATTTCGCTGGAGGCGAGGCGTTCGCCGTCGCGGACGCGGAAGATCGAGGTCGCGGCGCGGTCGGCCGGCGCCAGCAGCATCAAGGTCGTGATCGCCGTGCGCAGCGTCATCTCGCCATAGCCTTGTAGCCGCACGGCCTCTTCCGGATCTGACGTCATGTCGGTTCTCCTCACGATGCGAAGTGACGGGCCAGATGGTGGCCGAGCGCGAAGGCCGCCGCCGTGCACAGGACCAGCGTCGATATTGCGCCGGCTACGCCGCGTGCGAGATCGGCTCGCGTCAGGTGCCTGGTCATGATCTTGCTCCATGCCTGGCAGGGAAATGGCCGCAGCGGAGGTTTGGTTCCCCCGCGCACCGCCAAATCGGCGACGGCCCGCTATTTTCGCAGGAGCTCGCTGAGCGCCTCCGTGGCCTGCGCACAGCGGAGGTCGTCGATCGCGCGCGACAGGCTGAGCGCGCTCGATTGCAGCTCCGCCACCTTGCCGCTTTCGGGATGGGTCTCGAGTTCGGACAATCGCTTGTTCAGATCATCCAGCCGGGCCTGGAGCTGCCCGATGCTGGCGCCCCCGTTCACGTTCCAAACGCGTTGTGCACGCATGTAGGTTCCCCTGACAGAGCATGATCCGGGACATGCGAGCGCGGTATCCCGGAAAAGTCATGCGAAACAACGACCGGGGCGTCCGCTTGATCAGGTCCCCACCTGACGCGTCCGGTCTCACGGCGTTTTGAGTGCGGTTCGTGGCCGCAATGGGGGAATCGTTTGGCGGGTTGAGGACGAGTGGGAACCGTTGCAGATGGGCAACGCAGGGTTCCAAAGCGTCTGTCATGGCGTCGGAGCCCCTTGCCTGGGCATGGATCTTGATAGGCCGGTCAGCGGCTTGCGAACGAGGGGATGACAAGTGGCGAGAGTGGTGACTGTGGCGGCCGGCCAGCTCGGGCCGGTGGCGCGCACGG
>CAYREH010000101.1:0-16978 GCA_964423245.1 uncultured Bradyrhizobium sp.
CTCAGGATCGAGCCGGGATGCGCGCAACCTACGTCGATTCCGAATTTCGGTAAAGTAGAATATTTTTACACGGCCGGCTTGACGCCGCCGACACAGGCCAGGGCGCCCGGGACTAGAGCATTTTCGGTTCTGATTGAATCAGAACCGAGGCTCTGGATTCTTGTTTTGACGCGTTTTCTTGACGCGAACCGGTATCCACTTCGCTCGAAAACGCTCTAGAGCATTTTCGGTTCTGATTGAATCAGAACCGAGGCTCTGGATTCTTGTTTTGACGCGTTTTCTTTACGCGAACCGGTGTCCACTTCGCTCGAAAACGCTCTAGGCGTCCTCGACGCCGGCCTCGTGCGGGGTGAACTGGTAGACCGAGGAGCAGAACTCGCAGGTGACGACGACCTTGTCGTCCTTGACCATGGCGGAGCGGTCGTCGGACGAAAAGCTCTTCAGCATGGAGGCGACGGCATCGCGCGAGCAGGAGCACTGCGCCTTCAGGAGCTGCGGATTGAAGACGCGCACGCCACGCTCGTGGAACAGGCGGAACAGCAATCGCTCGCCCGACAGATCGGGATCGATCAGTTCGACGTCCTCGACAGTGTCGATCAGCGAGCGCGCCTCGACCCAGGCATCGTCTTCCGCGACGCTGTGCACCTCGACACCCTCGGGCGCATCGCCCGGATGCAGATCGGCCTGGCGCGCGCGCTCCGGCGCCTTCGGCAGGAACTGCATCAGCATGCCGCCGGCACGCCAGCGATGCCTGCCGCCGTCGTTCGAACGCCACTCCTCGCCGACGGCGAGACGCACGCGTGTCGGAATCTGCTCGGAACGCAGGAAATATTCGTGGGCGGCGTCTTCCAGGCTGCCGCCGTCGAGCGCGACCAGACCCTGGTAGCGGCTCATGTCGGGGCCCTGGTCGACGGTCATGGCGAGATGGCCGCGGCCGAGCAGCGCGCCGGAATCCTTCGCCTCGCCGAGCCGTTCGGCATCGAAGCGCGCATAGGCCCGCAGCCGGTCGGGCGCCATGTAGTCGACCACCAGGAACGAGACTGGACCGTCGGTCTGGGCCTGGAGGATGAAGCGGCCGTCGAATTTCAGCGCCGAGCCGAGCAGCGCCGTCAGCACGATGGCCTCGCCGAGCAGCTTGCCGACCGGGGCCGGATAATCGTGTTTGGTGAGGATGTCGTCGAGCGCGGGACCAAGCCTCACCAGCCGGCCGCGCACGTCCAGCGCGTCGACCTCATAGGGCAGCACGGCATCGTCGACCGGAACCGACGACGGCGCGCGAACCGGGCCTTCAGGCCCGGTTTTGATGTCAGGGGATTGGGAAACCATGGGGCGTTATCTGGGGTCGGTCGATGCAAAATGAAAGAGGCACGCCTTGCGTCGACGGGCCGTAGCCCGGATGGAGCGCAGCGCAATCCGGGACTTTATCGCCTGTTGCACGCATCCCGGAATTCGCTGCGCTCCATCCGGGCTGCAAGAAAACCTACTTCACCGCGTCGAAACACCAGGCCAGAATGCCCTTCTGCGCATGCAGGCGGTTTTCGGCCTCGTCGAACACGACCGATTGCGGCCCGTCGATCACCTCGTCGGTGACCTCCTCGCCGCGATGGGCGGGCAGACAGTGCATGAACAGCGCGTCGGGCTTGGCCAGCGACATCAGCTTGGAATTGACCTGATAGGGCTTGAGCACGTTGTGACGATGCTCGCCCTCCTTGTCGCCCATCGACACCCAGGTGTCGGTGACGACGCAGTCGGCGCCCTTCACGGCGGCTTCGGGATCGGTGCCGAGCACGATCGGGGCCCCGGTCGCCTTGATCCAGTCGCGCATCGCCTTCTTCGGCGCGAGCTCCGGCGGGGTCGCGACGTTGAGCTGGAACTTGAACCGCTCGGCGGCATGCGCCCAGGAGGCCAGCACGTTGTTGTCGTCGCCGGTCCAGGCCACGGTACGCCCCTCGATCGGGCCGCGATGCTCCTCATAGGTCATGAGGTCGGCCATGACCTGACAGGGATGCGAACGCCGGGTCAGCCCGTTGATGACGGGCACGGTGGCGTTGGCCGCGAGCTCCAGCAGCGCATCGTGATTGAGGATGCGGATCATGATGGCGTCGACATAGCGCGACAGCACGCGCGCGGTGTCGGCGATGGTCTCGCCGCGGCCGAGCTGCATCTCGGCGCCGGTGAGCATGATGGGCTCGCCGCCGAGCTGGCGCATGGCGACATCGAACGAGACGCGGGTGCGGGTCGAGGGACGCTCGAAGATCATCGCCAGCGTCTTGCCTTCCAGCGGACGCTCCGGCTTGTTCGCCTTCTGCTTGGCCTTCATCGCGGAGGATGCGGCCAGCATCCGCTTGAGCTCCGGCAATGGCAGCTCGTTGATGTCGAGGAAGTGCTTCGGGGTCTTTGTGGGCGTCGTGCTCATCAGCTTGCCGCCCGCTTGGTCTGGCTGGACGAGAGTGCGGCGCAGGCGCGTTCGAGCCGCACCACGCTGTCCTCGATCTCGGCTTCGGTGACGATCAGCGGCGGCAGGAAGCGCACGACGTTGTCGCCGGCGCCGACGGTGAGCAGCTTCTCATGGCGGAGCGCGGCGACCAGATCGCCCGAGGGCACCACGGCCTTGATGCCGATCAGGAGGCCCTCGCCGCGCACCTCGCAGACGATGTCGGGATGTCGATCGATCACGGAGGCGAGCTTCTGCTTGAGCAGCAGCGACATCTTCTGCACGTGATCGAAGAAGCCGGGCTTCAGCATGACGTCCAGCACGGCACCGGCCGCCGAGATCGCCAGCGGATTGCCGCCGAAGGTCGAACCGTGCGAGCCCGGGCCCATGCCGGCGGCCGCGTCGGCGGTGGCGAGGATCGCCCCGATCGGGAAGCCGCCGCCGAGCGCTTTCGCCAGCGACATCACGTCGGGCACGACGCCGGTGCGCTTGTAGGCGAACAATTCGCCGGTGCGGCCCATGCCGGTCTGCACCTCGTCGAAGGCGAGCAGGATGCCGTGCTCGTTGCAGAGTTCGCGCAGCGCCTTGAGGAAATTCGGCGGCGCGGAGCGGACACCGCCCTCGCCCTGGATCGGCTCGATCAGGATACCCGCGGTATGCGGGCCGATCGCCTTCTTCACCGCCTCGAGGTCGCCATGCGGCACCTGGTCGAAGCCGTCCATCGGCGGACCGAAGCCTTCGAGATATTTGGCCGACCCGGTCGCGGCGAGCGTCGCCAGCGTGCGGCCGTGGAAGGCGCCCTCGAAGGTGATGATGCGGTAGCGCTCGGGGTGCCCCTTCGAGAAGTGATGGTGGCGCACCAGCTTGATGACGCCCTCCATCGCCTCGGCGCCGGAATTGCAGAAGAACACGTAGTCGGCAAAGCTCTCGTTGCAGAGCCGGGCGGCGAGCTTCTCGCCATCCGGGCTCTGGAACAGGTTCGACATGTGCCAGAGCTTGGTGGCCTGCTCCTGCAGCGCCTTGACCAGCGCGGGATGGGCATGGCCGAGCGCATTGACCGCCACGCCCGAGGTGAAATCGAGATAGCGCTCGCCATTGGTCGCGATCAGCCAGCAGCCCTCGCCGCGGTCGAAACCGACGTCGGCCCTGGCGAAAACGGGAAGCAGATGCGGCGCGGCGCTGTTGGTCATGACGTCACTTGGATGTTGCGGACGGCCGAGATGCACTTGCGCAGCGCACCATTGACCGGCCCGGAAAACGAAACGTGCCGCCTTTTCAAGGGCGGCACGTGGCACCATCTTAGGCTTGGCAAGACCGGAGTCAATGCCATCGGCAAAGGCTCGGGCAAGCCTCGGGAAACGTTGAATCCGTAGTCTTGCGGTGACGATTTTGCGGGTTTTCCGCCACGGAACATGTGGACGCGACTCGGCGGACTCTTGCGCGCGAGTCACGCCATATTGTAGCGTTTGGCTTGTCAGATACGACATCTCGTGCAGCAGTTCTGATCCCAGAAGTCCTCATGTACCGGCGTAACGTTCGGGTGGCTCTCATCGCGCCCGGCGAGCCTTAAGGGATTCTGACGGCACGGGTTTTTCGAAGCAAGGCATTCGCCGTGCCGCCCCAGAATGGCAGGCGCCGGCGAAGGAAAGGGTGCAATGACGGTTTTGACCTGGTCGGATGATCGCGTCGAGCAGCTGAAGAAGCTCTGGGAGGCCGGACTGTCGGCCAGCCAGATCGCGGCCGAACTCGGGAATGTCACCCGCAACGCCGTGATCGGCAAGGTGCACAGGCTCGGCCTGTCGGGCCGCGCCAAGAGCCCATCGTCGGCCGCGCCGCGCCCCCGCAAGGCGAGGCCCGCGCAGCACATGATGCGGGTGACCCGCCCGATCGCGCGGGGCAACACCGCGCTGGCGCAGGCCTTCGAGGTCGAGGTCGAGGCCGAACCGGTCACCTTCGACAACGTCGTGCCGATGAGCCAGCGTCTGTCGCTGCTGGAGCTGAACGAGGCGACCTGCCACTGGCCGGTCGGCGATCCCTCCAGCCCGGACTTCTTCTTCTGCGGCGGCAAGGCTCTCTCCGGCCTGCCCTATTGCGCCCAGCATTCGCGCGTGGCGTATCAGCCCGCCGCCGATCGCCGCCGCGCGCCGGCGAAGCCCACGCGGTGAGCTGACGGAATTCCCTGATCGCCCCATTTGGAGCGGTCGGACCGAGACTGCCGCAGATGCTCCGCTGTCGTCCCGGCGAAGGCCGGGACCCATGGCCACCGAAAGATGTGGTTACGAGGACACGGAGTTACCCTGGTCGCGCAACATGACGCCGCGGGGGTAATGCGTCCCGGCTTTCGCCGGGACGACACGGATGTTGGAGCGACGGCGCGCCAACCAACTCACCCGGACTCCCAGAGCATCTTCGGTTCTGATTGAATCAGAACCGAAGCTCTGGATTCTTGTTTTGACGCGTTTTCTTACGCGAACCGGTATCCACTTCGCCCGAAAACGCTCTAGGTCTGCTCCGCCTTCGCAAAGCGGTCGTCGAGCGCGTAGCCGGCGCCGCGGACGGTGCGGATCGGATCCTGCTCGCGGCCTATATTGAGCAGCTTGCGCAAGCGCCCGATATGGACGTCGACGGTGCGCTCGTCGATGTAGATGTCGCGGCCCCAGACGCTGTCGAGCAGCTGCTCGCGCGAGAACACGCGGCCGGGATGCTCGAGGAAGAACTCGAGCAGGCGATATTCGGTCGGGCCGAGATCGATCGGCCGGCCCGAGCGCGCCACGCGGCGCTTCTCGCGATCGAGTTCGATGTCGCCATAGGCCAGCACGGTGGCCAGCCGCTCGGGACTGGCACGTCGCAACAGGCCCTTCACGCGGGCCAGCAGCTCCGGCACCGAGAACGGCTTGACGATGTAGTCGTCCGCGCCGGTCGCGAGCCCGCGGACCCGCTCGCTCTCCTCGCCGCGCGCGGTGAGCATGATGATCGGAAGTTGCTTGGTATCCGGGCGGGTGCGCAGACGCCGGCACAGTTCGATGCCCGACAGCCCGGGCAGCATCCAGTCGAGCACGATCAGGTCGGGAATGTGCTCCTTGAGCCGGGTGTCAGCATCGTCGCCGCGCATCACCGTCTCGACGTCATAGCCGTCGCCTTCGAGGTTGTAGCGAAGCAGCTCCGTGAGGGCTTCTTCGTCTTCAACCACCATAATGCGTGCGCCCATCAGGTCGTCGCTCCTCAGGTATTCGTCGCCGGCGTGGCGAAGCTCGTCATGTCGCCCTTCGGCCGCTTGTCCGAGAGCTGCTGGCCCTCGATCATGTAGAACACGGTCTCGGCGATGTTGGTGGCGTGGTCGCCGATCCGCTCGATGTTCTTGGCGCAGAACATCAGGTGGATGCAGAAGGATATGTTGCGCGGATCCTCCATCATGTAGGTGAGGAGCTCGCGGAACAGCGAGGTACAGATCGCATCCACCTCCTCGTCGCCCTTCCAGACGTTCATGGCGGCCGGCAGGTCGTGCGCGGCATAGGCGTCCAGCACCGCCTTGACCTGGTGCTGGACGAGGTCGGTCATGTGCTCGAGCCCGCGGAACAGCTTGAGCGGATGGAAATCGGAATCCAGCGCGGCGACGCGCTTGCCCATGTTCTTGGCGAGGTCGCCGATCCGCTCGAGATCGGTCGCGACGCGCATCGCGCCGACGATCTCGCGCAGGTCCACCGCCATCGGCTGGCGGCGGGCGATGGTGAGCACCGCACGCTCCTCGATCTTCTTCTGCAGCGCATCGATATCGGCGTCGGCCTCCACCACGCGCTGTCCGAGCGCCACGTCGTGGCGGATCAGCGCATCGACGGAGTCGACGATGAGGCGCTCGGCGATGCCGCCCATCTCCGCGACCAGCCGGGTGAGTTCCTGGAGATCGCTGTCGAAGGCCTTCGCGGTATGTTCAGAACCCATGTCCCGTCTCCTCAGCCGAACCGGCCGGTGATGTAATCCTGCGTGCGCCGGTCAGTCGGCGCCGTGAAGATCTTGCTGGTGTCGTCGAACTCGATCAGCTCGCCCAGATACATGAAGGCGGTCTTGTCGGAGACGCGGGCCGCCTGCTGCATGTTGTGGGTGACGATCGCGATCGTGTAGTTCTCGGACAGTTCCTGGATCAGCTCCTCGACCTTGGCGGTCGAGATCGGGTCGAGCGCCGAGCAGGGCTCGTCGAACAGGATGACTTCGGGCCGCACCGCCACGGTACGGGCGATGCACAGGCGCTGCTGCTGACCGCCGGACAGCGACAGGCCGGAGGCGTTCAGCTTGTCCTTGACCTCGTTCCACAGCGCGCCGCCGCGCAACGCCTTCTCGACCCGATCGTCCATCTCCGACTTGGAGATCTTCTCGTAGAGACGGATGCCGAAGGCGATGTTCTCGTAGATCGTCATCGGGAACGGCGTCGGCTTCTGGAACACCATGCCGACGCGGGCGCGCAGCAGATTGAGGTCGAGCTTGGGATCGAGGACGTTGGTCTGGTCGAGCATCAGCTGGCCGGTGGCGCGCTGGCCCGGATAGAGGTCGTACATCCGGTTGAAGATGCGCAGCAGCGTGGACTTGCCGCAGCCGGAGGGGCCGATGAAGGCGGTGACGCGATTGGTGCCGAGCGTCAGGTTGATGTTCTTCAGCGCGTGGTGCTCGCCGTAATAGAAGTTGAGGTTGCGAACCGTCACCTTCGGCGGCGCTTCCGGCAAGGGCTGCGCGGCCAGGGCGGCGTTGGAACTCACGGATACGGACATGTCGGTCATTTTGCGGTCCTCTCGGCGCCGATGATGCGGGCACCAATGTTCAGGGCGAGCACGGTGAGCGTGATCAGGAGCGCGCCGCTCCAGGCAAGCTGTTTCCAGTAGGCGTAGGGGCTCTGCACGAAATTGTTGATGGTCACCGGCAGGTTCGCCATCGTCTTGTTCAGGCTCAGGCTGAAGAACTGGTTCGACAGCGCGGTGAAGAGCAGCGGCGCGGTCTCGCCGGCGACGCGCGCGGTCGCGAGCATCACGCCGGTGATCAGGCCCGAGCGCGCGGCACGATAGGCGATCCGCTTGATCACCAGCGAGCGCGGCAGGCCGAGCGCCGAGGCCGCCTCGCGCAGCGCGTTCGGCACCAGCAGCAGCATGTCCTCCGTCGTGCGCAGCACCACCGGGATCACGATCACGGCGAGGGCGAGACAGCCGGCGATCGCCGAGAAGCCGCGCATCGGCACCACCACCGCGCCGTAGATGAACAGGCCGATGATGATCGAGGGCGCCGACAGCAGGATGTCGTTGATGAAGCGGATCACCGAGGTCAGCCGGTCGTTGCGGCCGTATTCGGCGAGATAGGTGCCCGCGAACATGCCGAGCGGCGCGCCGATCCCGACCCCGAGCGCGGTCATGATGAGCGAGCCGACGATGGCGTTGAGCAGGCCACCCTCGTTGGAGCCGGGCGGCGGCGTGTTCTCGGTGAAGACCTGCCAGTTCAGTCCCGCCAACCCGTTGTAGAGCAGCGTGATCAGGATCAGCGCGAGCCAGGTGACGCCGAAGGCGGCGGCGGCGAGGCAGAGACCGCGGATGACGATGTCGGTGCGGCGGCGGCGTGAATAGATCGGATTCATGTCACTTCCCCGCCTTGGTTTCCAGACGCATCAACATCAGCCGCGCGGCGGCGAGCACGAAGAATGTCAGCACGAACAGGAGCAGGCCGAGCAGGATCAGTCCGGACTGGTGCAGTCCGTCGCTTTCGGCGAACTCGGAGGCGATCGCGGCCGAGATCGTCGTGCCCGGGGCGAAGATCGAGGACGAGATCCGGAACGAATTGCCGATGATGAACGTGACCGCCATGGTCTCGCCGAGCGCCCGCCCGAGCGCCAGCATGACGCCGCCGATGACGCCGACGCGGGTGTAGGGAATGACCACGCTGCGCACGACCTCCCAGGTTGTGCAGCCGACGCCGTAGGCGGCCTCCTTCAGCACCGGCGGCACCGTCTTGAACACGTCGACCGAGATCGAGGTGATGAAGGGCAGCACCATGATGGCGAGGATCAGCGCCGCATTGAACAGGCTGAGATAGGACGGCGGACCGGCGAAGATCGCGCCCAGCACGGGAACGCCGTCGAAGACCTTGATCATGAAGGGCTGGAAGCTGTTGGCCAGGAACGGGCCCAGCACGAAGAAGCCCCACATGCCGTAGATGATGGAGGGAATGCCCGCGAGCAGCTCGATCGCCATGCCGATGGGGCGGCGCGCCCATTGCGGACAGAGTTCGGTGAGGAAGATCGCGATGCCGAGACCGACCGGGATGGCGATCAGCATGGCGATGAACGAGGTCACCAGCGTGCCGTAGATCGGCCCGAGCGCGCCCAGGACGGGCGGATCCGCCGACGGCGCCCAGCGCTGCGTCCAGAGGAATGAGAGGCCGTACGCCTTGATCGCGGGAAAGGCCCCGACGATCAGGGACACGATGATCCCGCCAAGGATCAACAGCACGGAAATCGCGCTGAGCCGTGTGATCCAATAGAACGTGACATCACCGAGCTTGAACGCGCTCAAGGCCTTGGCGCGGTCATACGGACCGGCGACGTCCCCAACGTTGCTCTCGACAGCCATCTCAGCCACGCCGATCCCCTGTACTAGTGACTCTACTTGTTATTGTCATGTCGGTCTCGGGCCCGGACGCTGCGCAGCGCGAGCGGCGCTTGGCCGGTCCGAGACCCAATTCCAGCTCCCCCGCAGGAAGACCCGGCGCGGCATTCACGCCGCACCGGGCCCACCAGAGCGGAAATCAGCTCTTGATCTCGGCAGACCAGGTCTTCTCGATCAGCTGGACCACGCTGTCGGGCATCGGGATGTAGTCGAGCTCTTCAGCCATCTTGTCGCCCTTCTTGAAGGCCCAGCGGAAGAACTTGAGGGCTTCCTGCGAGGCCGCCTTGTCGGTGGCGTCCTTGTGCATGAGGATGAAGGTCGCCGCCGTGATCGGCCAGGACTTGTCGCCGGGCTGGTCGGTGAGGATGACATAGTAGCCCGGAGCCTTGGCCCAGTCGGCGTTCGAGGCGGCCGCCTGGAAGGCTTCGACCGTCGGCTGCACCGGCTTGCCGGCCTTGTTGACGAGGCCGGTATAGGTCAGCTTGTTCTGCTTGGCATAGGCGTACTCGACATAGCCGATCGAGTTCTTGGTCTGGCTGATGTTGCCCGAGACGCCCTCGTTGCCCTTGGCGCCGACGCCGACCGGCCACTCGACGGCCGCGCCCTCGCCGACCTTGCTCTTCCAGTCGGCGCTGGCCTTGGAGAGGTAATTGGTGAAGTTGAAGGTGGTGCCCGAGCCGTCCGAGCGGCGGACCACGGTGATCGCGTCCGACGGCAGCTTCAGGTTCGGGTTCAGCTTCTTGATCGCAGGATCGTCCCACTTGGTGATCTTGCCGAGATAGACGTTGGCGAGCGTCTCGCCGTCGAACACCATCTCGCCCGGCTTCACGCCCTCGAGGTTCACCACGGGCACGATGGCGCCCATCACCATCGGCCACTGAACGAGGCCATCCTTTTCGAGCTGCTCGGCCTTGAGCGGCGCGTCGCTGGCGCCGAAGGTCACGGTCTTGGCCTGGATCTGCTTGATGCCGCCGCCGGAACCGATCGACTGGTAGTTGAGACCGTTGCCGGTCTCCTTCTTGTAGGCGTCGGCCCACTTCGAATAGATCGGGAACGGGAAGGTGGCACCGGCACCGGTGATGTCGGCGGCAAAGGCCGCCGTCGTCGTTGCGGCCACGAGGCCGGCAGCGACGATCGTCTTGATGAAATTCATGCTGGTCTCCTTGAGGGGGAACGAAGCGCCATCAGCGCCCGATCGCGCTCCCCCGCGCCGCCGCTTTAGGAGCGGTCGGCTGTGCTTTTACGAAGGTTTCATGACAGTCCGATGACAGCTCAAGCCACTGGAATCGTTGGAACTTCCGGCAGTCGCTTGGGGCCAGCCTGGGGAAAACAGGCGGTAAAGGTGGCGCCCTGTTTCGGCACGCTTTCGATCAGGAGACGGCCGCGATGCCGGTTAAGGATATGTTTCACCAGCGATAATCCGAGCCCCGTGCCGCCCTGCGAGCGGCTGTCGCCGACGTCGACCCGGTAGAAGCGCTCGGTAAGCCGCGGCAGGTGCTCGGGGGCGATACCGGGTCCGAAATCGCGCACCACGACCCGGATTTCCTGTGCTCCATCCGTGCCCGCTTGGCAATTCAGCGACACGATCACGCGCCCGCCGGAAGCACCATATTTCAGCGCATTCTCGATCAGGTTCTCGAACAGGCGGAGCAGTTCCTCGCGGTCGCCGGCGATCATCACCGGCGTCTCGGGCAGACTTGTCTCGATCTCGACCTGGCGCTCGCGCGCCAGCGCCTCCAGACCGTCGGCGACCTGGCGGATGATCGGCAGGAGATCCACCAGCGTATCGGGCCGCACATGAGCCGACAGTTCCACCCGCGACAGGGACAGGAGATCGTCGATCAGGCGCGCCATGCGCGTCGCCTGGTTGTGCATGATGCCGAGGAAGCGCTCGCGCGCCTTGGGATCGTCCTTGGCCTGTCCCTGGAGCGTGTCGATGAAACCCGAGAGCGCGGCGAGCGGCGTGCGCAATTCGTGGCTGGCATTGGCGACGAAGTCGGCCCGCATTTCCTCGACACGTCGCAACGGCGTCTGGTCGTGGAACGTCATCAGCATGCATTTGTCGGCGCCGCCAAACGCTGTCGGCACCGGCACCGGCGTGATGATCAGCTCCATCCAGCGGTCGATCGGGACATGGTCCAGATAGGTGGCCCGCCGCTGTTCGGTGGTGGCGATCGACTCGCGCAGCGCGGTGATGATCTCCGGCGAGCGCAGCGCGAACTGGGCCAGTTCGTTCCTGCGCAGCGCCGGCGCGAGCTGGGCGGCCGCGGCATTGAGGTGGAGGACGCGGCCGGCGCGGTCGAGCAGCACCGCCGGATCCGGCATGCCGGCGACGACCGCGGCCACCGCCGCGCTCTCGACCGGATTGATGTGACGCGTCTCCTCCCTGGAGGCGGCGGTATCATGCAGGCGCCAGGGGATCAGCGCGGCAGCTGCGATGCAGAGAAAGACGACTGAAGCGCTCAGCGCCGACATTTCGCCGAGCGAAACCACCACCGACAGCGCGAGGGCCGCGGCGATCAGGATGATCGTCGAATGCCGCAGCCGGTCGGACCAGGGCTGGACGGGGGGGGACGAGGGGGCGTCGATCGCCATCGGGGGCGGCTTTCCTCGGGGCCTTGCGCCGCTCAGGCGCCGGTGTCGCTGCGCTCTCTGACATAGGCGGCCTCGGGCGCCGGGCCGGGATCGAGCTTGAGCGCCGCCTGCTGCAGGCGCTTCGATCTCGCGCCGATGATAACCTCCCGAAACGTCAGCAAGATTACAGAGATGACGAAGGGGGCCAGGTAATAGAGCACCCGGAACAGCAGCATGCCGCCGAGCAGCTCCTCGCGGTCCATCTGCCAGAGCCCGACCAGCATGGCGGCGTCGAACACGCCGAGTCCTCCGGGCGAGTGGCTGGCGAAACCGAGCAGGGTCGCCGACACGAAGATCACCGCCACCACGACGAAGCCGAGATTGGGCTCGTCTGGAACCAGCACGTACATCGCCAGCGCGCAGAAGCCGAGATCGACGATGCCGATTGCGATCTGGAGCAGCGTCAGCGGACCGCCCGGCAACACCACGGTCCAGGGGCCGCGACCGACGACGCGCGGCCGGGTCCAGACCCAGATCACATAGCCAGCCAGCGCCACCAGGATCATCAGCGCCAGCGTTCGGTTCAGCCAGACCGGAAGCTGATCGATCGTGGCGGCCGCTTCCGGATGATAGGAGATCCCGAGGCCGAGCACGGCGGCATTGCCGAGCCAGAAGGTCAGGCCTGCCAGGAAGCAGATCTTGGCGACGTCGATCGCGTTGAGGCCGTAGGCCGAATAGATCCGGTAACGCACGGCGCCACCGGTGAAGACGCTGGCGCCGACATTGTGGCCGATCGAATAGCTGGTGAAGGCGGCGAGCGCATTGACCCGGTAGGGAACGTGGGTGTGGCCGATCGCCCGCACGGCGAACAGGTCGTAGAAGGTGAGGGTGAAATAGCCCGCCGCCACGAACAGCGCCGCCATGGCGATCTGGCGCGGCTCGGTGCTCTTGATCGCCTCGAGGACCTCGTTGACATCGATGCCCCGCAGCATGTGATAGAGCACATAGCAGGCGATGCCGATGACGGCGACGCTGATCACGACGCCAAGCTTATGCAGGATTTGCTTCTGGCGCAGAAACGTCATCGCCCTGCGGATGGCTTCCAGCATCTAGACCTCGAACAACGCTTCAGCGGCCAGAATGGCCGGCGAACAGGCGGAGGACGCAGGGACGCAAGGCCAACCTTCGCCACCCGTTCCGCGCATGCCCCTGTTCCCTCCACTAGCGCGTTTTGCGGCCGAGTGGAATTCGCCGGTGCGAACAAAATCACGTGCCTTCAATATTTTAGGCAGCGTTCTGGGCTCCCTGAGCACGGTTTGGCGCCTTCGACGGCAGGACTGACGCGAATCTCCATGGCGATCCTGCGCAGCCGCCGTGAAGTTTTGATGATTTCGGCCGGACAATGTTCCATCACGGCTTAAATCCGCGTCAATCTATGGACCTCGCCCGCCTGTTGAAAGAGGCGCGACCGGCGCCGTTGTTGACGGCTTTTCCAATGCGCGGAAAAGCCGCGGCATCCGGCGCTGCGGGCCACCCCGGCTCCAGCGCGCGGGGGGCATGGCACCGTCAGGGAGCGGCCGGCGGGGTGCTGCGGGCCACCACGCGGTCGCGCAGCCAGGCTCCGATGGTGGCGCCGACCAGGTAGCAGGCGAACATGACCAGGCCGAGGTCGAGCCAGTAGCCGAACCGGCCGGGCACCACCTGGGTGACGGAGGCCGCGACCAGGGCTGCGGTCAGCGCGGCGAGCCAGGCGGCCACGACCTTCGAGGTGCCGTTGCCGCGCTGGACCACGGAAATCCAGCCCATGCAGAAGCCCAGCAGCAGCGAGCCGATCAGCCAGCCCATGTGGAAAGAGACGAGATAGGGCACGTTCACCTCACCAGAAATTCGATGCGGCGGTTCTGCGCCTTGCCCTCGTCGGTATCGTTGCCGGCGAGAGGTTGCGTGGCGCCATAGCCGACCGCGGTGAAGCGGCCGGCCGGCAGACCGGCCTTGACCAGATAATCGATCACGGCCTGCGCGCGCTTCTCCGAGAGCGCCTGATTGGCCGCATCCTCGCCATCGGCATCGGTATGTCCGACGACCTCGATGGGGGTCGCGGGACAGCGCTGTGCCGTCTCGATCAGATGGTCGAGAATGCCCGCCGAGTCCGGGTCGATGTCGGCGCGCTTGCTGGCGAAGCGGATCTTGCCCTTGTTCAGCAGCTCGCTGAACAATTGCTGGCAGACACTGCCGTCGACCGGGCCGGGAGCGGGTTTCACCGTGATCTCCGGCTTGTACTGCCAGCCCTTGGGGAAATCCTTGCCGAGGCCGGCGCGGATGTCGTTGGCTGCGCCCTCATACAGCGCATCGCCCGACAGTTTTACCTCGCGATCGGACACGACCAGCGTGCCGGTCGACAGCCGCGACAGCGCACCGAGCGCGGCGACCACCGCGCTCTCGAACGAACCGGGCGCGCCGACGCTGGCCTTGAGATTGTCGACCACCTTCTCGTTGAAGAACTTCCGCGAGGCGCTGGTGCCGATGGCGGCGTGCACGTTGTTGTCGGGAACGTAGCCGGTCAGCGTCACCGTCGCGGCGACCGGATCCTTGTAGGCCTGGAAGATGTAAGGCGGCGCCTTGACTTCGTTGGCCGCGACCGAAAACCCCTCCGGCAGGTTCTTCAGCGCTGCCGCGATCGCTTCGCGGCCGCCGAGGTCGCGCGCCATGCCCGACAGGCTGACCTTGGTGTCGGAGATGGTGATCTTGCCGTCCTTGAGCTTGCCGATCTGGTCGAGCAGCAGCATCGCGGCCGGCTCGAACCGCGGCGGAGCGCCGCGCGCCAGGCCCATCTGGTCCGCCACTTCGACGCCACCGACCTCCTTGCGCGCCACGTCCATCAGGTGCGCCCTGATCGACGGCAGCGGCGCCGAGCCGGACAAGGTCACACGCACGACGTCGCGTTCGGCGACCCAGACGAACGGCTTGGCCTCGGGAACAAGGCGGGTCCGGTCGTCGACCAGGCGCACGCCGGGAACCGTCTCGACCGCCGCCACCGCGTCGCGACGGCCCTCCTCGGAGAAGGCATCCGCCGCGACCCTGACGTCGCGGCCATCGACCGAGATCCGGGTCTTGTCCAGGACCGTGTCCTTCAGGGCGGCCGAGCTGCGGGCGGAGAGGTCCGCCTCGACGGGCAAGGTATTATTCCAGGCCGCGATTCCCCACATGATGGCCAGGGGGATCAGCCCCGACCACCATTTGCTGGCCCACCTGAAAAGCTTTTGCATTCGACGACCCGAACTCTGGAACCGGAGACAAAACAAACCCTTGGCGGGCTGTCAAACCGGAAATGGCGCCCTTCCGAAGGCCACGCCTCCGCAATTGCTATAACTTTTTCTTCAAGGGTCGCACCTTAAGTTGAGGGCGGAATGCCAGGGGTCGCCCGCCGGTCATGAAACAATTGCGTAACAACGTCATTCGCGCCGGGCTGGGAGCACTCTATTTCAGCGGGGCGCATCATTTGCTGCGTCCCCTGCTGTCGGGCGTCGGCGCCATCTTCATGCTGCATCATGTCCGCCCGGCCCGCGACGCGGCATTCCAGCCCAACCGGCATCTCGAGGTCACCCCCGAATTCCTGCGCGCGACGCTGTGCCATCTGCGTTCGCGCGACATCGAGATCGTCAGCATGGACGAATTGCACGAGCGGCTGGTGCAGGGCCGCTTCGCCCGCCGCTTCGCCGCCTTCACGCTCGATGACGGCTATCGCGACAATCTCGAATTCGCGCTGCCCGTCCTGCGCGAATTCGACGCAGCGGCGGCGATCTACGTCGCCAGCGATTTTGCTGAAGGCACGGGACGGCTGTGGTGGACGGCGCTGGAAGCCGTGATCGCCGGCACCGATCAGATCAATGTCCAGATCGGCCAGTCCGCGCTTCAGCTCGATGCATCGACGCCCGCGGCCAAGCAGGCGGCATTCGACCGGCTGCACGACTGGCTGCGCGCATTGCCCGGCGAGCATGATGTGGCGCGCGAGATCGAGGCCTTGTGCGCAAACCATGGGGTCGACCTGGCGGCCTTGTGCCGCCGGCTCTGCCTGTCATGGGACGAGATCAGGACGCTGGCCGCCGATCCGCTGGTCACGATCGGCGCCCACACCATCACCCATTGCAACCTCGCCCGGCAGAGCGAGGAGATCGCGGCGCAGGAAATGGCGATCAGCCGCGCGCGGATCGAAGCGGCACTGGCGCGCCCCGTGCTGCACTTCGCCTATCCCTATGGCGACCGCGGCGCCGCAGGGCCTCGCGAATTCGCGCTGGCCGCGGCGGCGGGCTTCAAGACCGCGGTGACGACCCGGCCCGGCATGCTGTTCGCGGAGAATGCCGGCCAGATGACCGCGCTGCCGCGGGTCTCGCTGAACGGCAATTACCAGGACGAGCGGATCCTCCCCGTGCTGACCTCGGGCGCGGCAACCGCAATGTGGAACGGCCTGCGCAAGATCGCGGCGGCCTGAGGTGTTCGCCGTTCCTTGACTCCCCTGCCCGCCCCGCTCACAAACGGCGCAAATCGAGGGAGGCACCATGTTCAACGATCTGTTCTCGCTTCACGGCCGCATCGCGCTGGTGACCGGCGGCTCGCGCGGCATCGGCAAGATGATCGCGGCGGGCTTTCTCAGCGCCGGCGCCGCCAAGGTCTACATCACCGCGCGCAAGGCGGGACCGTGCGAAGCGACCGCGAAGGAGCTGTCGGCGCAATATGGCGGCGCGTGCATCGCGCTGCCGATCGACATGTCGACGGTCGCGGGCTGCGAGCTGCTGGCGAGCGAATTCACCAAGCGCGAGCCGCGGCTCGACATCCTCGTCAACAATGCCGGCGCGGCGTGGGGCGCGGAGTTCGACGAATTCCCGGAGAGCGGCTGGGACAAGGTGATGAACCTCAACGTCAAGGCGCCGTTCTTCCTGACCAAGGCGCTGGCGCCCGTGCTGCGCGCCTCGGCCAGCGCGGAGCGGCCGGGCAAGGTGATCAACATCGCCTCGATCGACGGCATCTTCGTCAATCCCGGCGAGACCTATTCCTATGCGGCGAGCAAGGCCGGGCTGATCCATCTGACGCGGCGCATGGCGGTCAAGCTGATCCCCGACCACATCGTCGTCACCGCGATCGCGCCCGGGCCGTTCAAGTCCGACATGAACCGCGCCGCGCGCGACCATGAAGACGAGGTCGCAACCCGCGTGCCGGTGGGCCGCATCGGCACCGATGAGGACATGGCGGGCGCGGCGATCTATCTCGCCTCGCGCGCCGGCGACTATGTGGTCGGCGCCACCATCGCGGTCGACGGCGGCATCGTCTATGCCAA
>CAYREH010000102.1:0-15976 GCA_964423245.1 uncultured Bradyrhizobium sp.
ACGGCACGCTCGACGTCCTGAAATCGTCGGGCAGGATCTCGCGGCCGATCGGCGGTGCGGAGCGCGCGGCGCATTTGGGACGGTGGCAGACGCGGCAGGCGACGCCGATCGGGGTGGGCTCGCTCGCGCGCGGTCCGTGTTCGTCGCGGGTGTAGATCAGCTGTCCGGCATGTTCGGCCGCGCAGCCGATCGCGATGGCGCGCTCGACACGCACCGCGCCGAACGAGCCGCCGCCGGCAGTGACGGTACGGGCGATCGAGAAGAAGCGCTTGCCGTCGGGCAGTTCCAGCCATTGCGTAACGATCTGGCGCGGCGTCTTGAAGATGCCGTGCACTGACCATAGCGGACAAGCGCCGCCATGCCGGGCGAAGGGGAAGCCGGCGCCGTCGAGCAGTTTCGAGACGTTGCCGGCGGGGTCGACGCGGATCAGGAAGAACGGAATGCGCTCGAGGCCCGGCCGCTGCAGCGTCGTGACGCGATGCGCGGTCTGTTCGAAGCTGGTGCCGAACTGGCGCGCCAGCGCTTCGAGATCGTAGTGGCGCGCATCGACGGCCTTGGCGAAGGCGGAATAGGGCATGATCAAAGCGGCAGCCGCATAGGCGGCGAGCGCGCGGCGCGCCAGCAGTTCGGCACTCTTGCTGGTGAACTTGCCCGCTTCCAGCCCGGCTGTGATCTCGCCTTCCAGTTCGAGATAGGCCAACTGCTTGGCCAGCTCGAAATGCAAACTCGCATTGTCCAGCGAATCTTCGATCAGGATCTGCCGGCGATGCAGGTCGAGGCGCCGCACCGAGCCGAGCATGACGTTGGGCGGCAGATAACGCACCTGGAGCTTGTGGCGGACGCGCAGCCGTTCGGCGAAGCCGGACGGACCCGCGCAGGCCTGGGCCAGCCGCTCGGCGGCATCGTCGAGATTGGCGAAGTTGTTGCGGCGGGCGGCGAGGAAGCGCCGGACCTCCGCGACGGGATCGTTGGCGTCCAGCGTCTCGCCCGCGGCGGTCGCAGCGCCCGCCATCGCAGGCGACCTTCGCTCGGCCAGCGCCAACTGCTCCTCGCGATAGGCGGTGTAGAGACGCAGGAAGGCCTCGGCCATGCCGGGATAGCTGACGGCGAGATCGCTGATCTCGAGCGCAGGAATGTCGATGTCGGCGAACATCGGCTCCTTCAGCACCGATTGCAGCCGGGCGGTGTGGTCGGCGCCGCCATCGCCGGCGAGGTCGGCCAGATCGATCTTGTAGGTGCGGGCGAGGCGCAGCAGCATGTCCGCCGTTACCGGCCGCTGGTTGCGCTCCAGCAGCGCGACATAGGGCGCCGAGATTTCGAGGTCGGCGGCCATGTCGGCCTGGGTCAGTCCCAGCTCCCGCCGCAGCCGGCGCAGGCGGGGGCCCATGAAGATCGAGCGGGCGCTGGAGGTATTCACGACGGACTCTCCCGAATGTAATGTTCTTACAGATATACACGCCTTTCATGTAAAGTGTGACAAGTTTTCCGTTCCATGGCTGGAAGGCCGCCGGCCAGCGCTTACAAAAGGTCCCAGACGTAGTCGTCAGCCAAGGGATCACGGACATGAATTTCCAACCGCGTGGGATCGACGCCATCCAGGGACCGGCGTCCTATCAGAGCGAAATCGAGGCGGCCGAGGCGCTGCTCAAGACCCAGCCGACCTGGAACGGCGTGACCGCCGAGGCGGTGGCCCGGATGCGCCTGCAGAACCGTTTCAAGACCGGTCTCGACGTCGCCCGCTACACCGCGGCGCTGATGCGCGCCGACATGGCGGCCTATGACAACGATCCCACCAAGTACACCCAATCGCTCGGCTGCTGGCACGGCTTCATCGCCCAGCAGAAGCTGATCTCGGTGAAGAAGCATTTCGGCACCACCGATCGCCGCTACCTCTATCTCTCCGGCTGGATGATCGCGGCGCTGCGCTCCGAGTTCGGCCCGCTGCCCGACCAGTCGATGCACGAGAAGACCTCGGTGCCGGCTCTCATCGAAGAGCTCTACACCTTCCTCCGCCAGGCCGATTCGCGCGAGCTCAACGACATCTTCCGCAACCTCGACAAGGCCCGCAAGGAAGG
The DNA here is from genome assembly GCA_964423245.1 of uncultured Bradyrhizobium sp. Lineage (GTDB taxonomy): Bacteria > Pseudomonadota > Alphaproteobacteria > Rhizobiales > Xanthobacteraceae > Bradyrhizobium. Next base: position 2,076 of record CAYREH010000102.1, read on the forward strand.
CGACAAGACCCGTGAGAAGGAGTTGATCGCGAAGATCGACAACTTCCAGACCCATGTCGTCCCCGTCATCGCCGATATCGACGCCGGCTTCGGCAATGCCGAGGCGACCTATCTGCTCGCCAAGAAGATGATCGAAGCCGGCGCCTGCGCGCTGCAGATCGAGAACCAGGTCTCCGACGAGAAGCAGTGCGGCCACCAGGACGGCAAGGTCACCGTGCCGCATGAAGTGTTCCTCGCCAAGATCCGCGCCTGCCGCCACGCCTTCCTCGAACTCGGCGTCGAGGACGGCATCATCGTCACCCGCACCGACTCGCTCGGGGCCGGCCTGACGCAGCAGATCGCCGTCAGTCACAAGCCCGGCGACATCGGCGACCAGTACAACAGCTTCCTCGACTGCGAGGAAATCACGGCGGAGAACGCCCGCAACGGCGACGTCATCATCAACCGCAACGGCAAGATGCTGCGTCCGAAGCGGCTGCCCTCGAACCTCTACCAGTTCCGCGCCGGCACGGGCGAGGATCGCTGCGTCCTCGACTGCATCACCTCGCTGCAGAACGGCGCCGACCTGCTGTGGATCGAAACCGAGAAGCCGCATATCGAGCAGATCGCCAAGATGGTCGACCGCATCCGCAAGGTCGTCCCCAATGCCAAGCTCGCCTACAACAACTCGCCGTCGTTCAACTGGACGCTGAATTTCCGCTGGCAGGTGTTCGATGCCTGGAAGGAAGAAGGCAAGGACGTCAGCAAGTACAGCCGTGCCGAGCTGATGAAGGCGGAGTACGACGATACGCCGCTGGCGAAGGAAGCCGACGAGCGCATCCGCACCTTCCAGGCGGATTCGGCCAAGCGCGCCGGCATCTTCCACCACCTGATCACGCTGCCGACCTACCACACGGCCGCGCTGTCCACCGACAACCTCGCCCGCGAATATTTCGGCGAGCAGGGCATGCTCGGCTATGTCAAGAACGTGCAGCGTGCGGAAATCCGCCAGGGCATCGCCTGCGTCAAGCACCAGAACATGGCCGGCTCCGACATCGGCGACGACCACAAGGAATATTTCGCCGGCGAGGCGGCCCTGAAGGCGGGCGGCGCCCACAACACGATGAACCAGTTCGGCTGAGGCCGGATCGGTCCCATCCGCAACGTGCCTCTGCAGCGTCCTGGCGAAAGCCAGGGCGCTGTCTGCTTGTCGGGGTGACGTCAGGCCGATCCGGCCGGTTTCTCCAGGTCGGCCCAGATCTGCGCAAAGTAGTGCTGGAATTGCGGGTCCGTTCGCAGGCCGGCCGGATCGCGCCCGACGCGCGGCAGATCGATCACGTGCAGGGCGCGAACCGTTGCCGGGCGGGCGCTCAGCACCAGCACCCTGTCGGCCATCGCGATGGCCTCGCCGATGTCGTGTGTGACGAGAATGGCGCTCTTGCCGCGCTCGGCAATGATGCGCGAGACGTCGGACTGCATCAGCAGGCGGGTCTGGAAATCCAGCGCCGAGAACGGCTCGTCGAGCAGGATCACCTCGGGATCGAAGGCCAGCGTGCGCATGATGGCGACGCGCTGGCGCATGCCCCCGGAGAGCGCTGCGGGCTTCGCATGCTCGAAACCGGTCAGACCATAGGCCTTGATCAGTTCGAGCGCGATCTCGCGCGCGCGTGGCTTCGGCGTCTTGCGGACCTCGAGCCCGAGCATGACGTTGTCGAGCACGCTCCGCCAGGGCAGCAGCAGGTCCTTCTGCAGCATGTAGCCGACATGGCCGGCAGCGTCGTCGACGCGGCGGCCGCCGACCTCGACATGCCCGCGGGTCGGTCGCAGCAGCCCGGCAATGGCGTTGAACAGCGTGGACTTGCCGCAGCCGGACGGGCCGACGATCGCCAGCGTCTCGCCGCGGCGGAGCTCGAAATCCACCTTCCGGATCGCCTCGACGGTTCCTGCGGCGCCGGCGAAGGTCACGCCGACATTGTCGGCACGCAGCACGATCGAATCCGCGCCCGCAAGATCCGCCACATGCGCATTCATCGATCCATCTCCGCGCAGAAATCGAGCAGTACGTCGTTGAAGACCTTCGGTGTCACCACGCTGAAGGCGTGCGCGCCCCAAGTGACCTCGCGGAGGCGCGCGTTCGGAATCGATGCGGCCAGCTCGTTGCTGAGATGGGCCGGCACCAGCGCGTCGTCCCTCGCCGCGAACAGCAGCGTGGGCGCGCCGATGGCCCCGAGGCGGCGACCGCCCTCGAAGGCCAGGAACATGTCGATGCGCTGGTTCATGGTTGCGACTGCCGGGAAATGCTCCAGGATGCGCGCCTCCTCGGCATCGAGATGCGCGATGTTCTCGGAGATCCATTGCGGCGGATACAGGAACAGCGGCTGCGCGCGGACATAGGCCCGGGGGCCGCAAGCGTTCAGCAGTGCCTTGCGGATCTCGAAGCAACGCCGCAGGAACGGGTCGGCGCGCCCCCAGCCATTGACGACGACGAGGCTGCGCAGGCGCGCGCGATGGCGCAGCGCCAGTTCGATGCCGACGATGCCGCCGATGGCGTGACCGACGACATGCGCCGCCTCGACACCGGCCGCGTCGAGGACGCAGGCGATGTCGTCGGCCATGCCGGCGATGCTGCGCTCGCCGCCCGCGCTGCGCCCGGTGCCGACATGGTCGTAGAGGATGACCTGATGTCGTTCCGCGAGCGCCTCGAGTTGCGTCGCCCAGAACGCACCGCTGCCGCCCATTCCGGCCGAGAGCAGGATCGGCGTGCCGCGCCCGTGAATTTCGTAGTAGATCTCGGCATCCCTGCCGCGTGCAAAAGCCATGACGTTCCAGCGCTTGAAGTGATGTCGATCAGGGTCAGGAGAGCAGCCGCCGCTCGATCAGGTCGATCGCGCCGTACATCAGGAGCGCGACCACCATCAGCGTCGCGATTCCGACCCAGACCGCGTTGAGGTCGTAGAGCACGCCGGCATAGTAGATCATGTAGCCGAGACCTTCCTTGGAGGCGATGTACTCGCCGACGACAGCGCCGATCAGGGCAAAGCCGACGTTGAGACGGAAGGCTGCGACGATCCACGGCATCGCGCCGGGCACGATCACGGTGCGCCAGGTCTTGAGCCGGGAGGCGCCGAGCGAGCGCAGAAGCTTGACGAGATCCTCGTCGACCTCCTTGGCCCCCTGGAGTGCCGTGATGACGGCGACGATGAAGGTGATGATTGCCGCGATCGCGATCTTCGAGGAGAGGCCGATGCCGAACCAGACGATGATCAGCGGCGCCAGGGCGATCTTCGGCAGGCCGTTGAGTGCGATCAGATAAGGCCGCAGCACGGCCGCGCCGGTCGGAACCAGCCAGAGCGACAGTCCCGCCGCGCTGCCCAGCACCGTGCCGATCAGGAAGCCGGCGACGGCTTCCCACGCGGTCAGCGCGGCGTCGCGGAGCAGTTCGCCGCTGCCGATCAGCTTGCCCGCCTTGGCGATGATGCCGCTCGGCTGGCCGTAGAGATAGACGGCAATCAGGCCAAACCGGATCGCAAGCTCCCAGGCCGCGAGCAATGCGACCAGCAGGGCGATCTGGAGCAGCGCGATGCGGAGCGCGGCTGGCAACCTGAAACGGCCACCGCGCGTCGCCGTCGCCGCTGTCCCGGCGTCGAGCACGGTCACCTCAGGTCCTCTTGTGCGCGATCGAGGCGATCTCGACCAGGCAGGCCGGCTTCACAAGTCCGCACTGGATGCAGAAACGCGCCGGCTTCTCGCCCGGGAAATACTCGGCATAGACCTTGTTGACTGCGGCATAGTTCGCCCAGTCGGTGATGAAGATCGAATTGAAGGTGACGTCGGCGAGGCTCGATCCCGCGGTCTCCAGCACGCGCTTGATGGTTTCCAGGATGTGCCTTGTCTGGCCGGCGGCATCGCCCTCATGGACGACGTCGTTGTTCGAATCGAAGGCGAGCGTGCCCGACACGTAGATCACGTTGTCGGCCATCATGCCCGGCGAGAAGGGGGCGATGGGGGCGTGCGTGCCCGATGGAATGATGGCGCGGTCGGTCATGGCTTGTCCTCGGTTGCTGGAACGGCCTCGGCCTGGGCGAAGGCGCGACGGAAATCGCTCGCGCTCGAGACCCAGCCGAAGAATGTTTCGATGTTGAAGACCGAAGCCTTCTGCAGATAGTCGGGGCCGGCCTGATGCGTGGCGTCTTCGAGCATCACGCCGAAGTATTCCAGGTGGAAGCCGTCGCGCAGCGTCGATTCCACGCAGACATTGGTGGCGATGCCGCAGAACACGAGGTTGCGGATGCCGCGGGCGCGCAGGATGCTGTCGAACTGGCTGTTGAAGAAGCCGCTGTAGCGGGTCTTCGGCACGACGATGTCGCCGGGCCTTGGCTGCAGGTCATCGACGAGCGCGTAGTCCCAGCCGCCCTTGGCGAGCAGCTTGCCGTGCAGTTCGGGCCGCTTGCGCATCGTTTTCAATGCGTTCGACTTGTGCCAGTTCGGCGAGCCAGGCCCGCCGGCCTCGACATAGTCGGGATCCCAGCCGTTCTGGAAGAAGATCACCGGCACGCCCGCGCCGCGCGCGATGCCGAGCACGTCCTTGATCGCCGTGATCGCCGCCTTGGCGCCGGAGATGTCGAAGCCGGCGAGGTCGAGATAGCCGTTGGGCGAAGCATAGGCGTTCTGCATGTCGACGACGACGACCGCGGTCTCTTCGACCGCGAGCCGCAATGGCTCCGGCCGGGCCGGCAGGGTGACATAGCGCGGCTCACGCGCCGGGGACGTGTTCACCGTCATCAGACCAGTCCGAACTGCCTGGTGGCCTGCTCGGCGAAGCGGTTGTCGACCATCTGCGCATAGGGAAGAGCCGACTGGATCGCGCCGCCGCCCTGTTCGAGCTGCATCGCGCGGTCCCATTCGTCGGCGGAAATCGTCGGGTTGCGCGGGATCGCGGTCCTGGAGCCGAAGAAGTTTTTCGTGGCGTTGGCGACGACCGACGGCGAGACCTTGGGGAAATATTTCTCCGCGACCTCGGTGAAGATTGCATTGTTCTCGTGCATCAGCTTCTGCGCCTCCGCGATCGCGTTGCAGAAGCCCTGCACGGCCGCAGGATTGCTCGCGATCGTCTCCTCCGTCGCCATCGCGGTGGTGAAGCAGAGCGAGCCGAGCGCGTCCGCAAAGGACAGGACCGGGACGAGGCCGAACTGCTCTGCGGCGATGCTGACGTCCCATTCGAAGGCGGTGGCGATATCGGCGCGACCGTCCTTCACCGCGGCGGCCTGCGCGCCCGGCGGCAGTTCGAGGAAGGTGACACCGGCCTCCTTCGGATCGAACTTGCCGATGGTCTTGATTGCGTAGGTCGGCACCTGGATGGTCGAGGACGGGAATTTCAGTGTCGCGATGGTCTTGCCGCGCAGGTCCTCGATCGTCCGGATCTTGCTGTCGGGTTTGGCGATGCCCCACATCGACACGCCGCCGACGATCTTGGCGATGTTCTTGATCTTGCCGCCTTCGCGGACCGCGTTGACCGACATGCCTGGGCTGGTGACGCCGATCTGGCCCCGGCCGGACAGCAGGATCGGGACCGGCAGCGCGATGCCGCCGGCGGTCGAGAGTTCGGCATCGAGACCGTGTTTGGCGAACAGGCCCTTGTCGGCGGCGACATAGAGCGAGTTGTACATGCCGAGCCGCAGCGCCTCGGCGATCGACACCTTGGTGCCGCTGGCGAAGGCCGGAGCGAGGAATCCTGCGAGCGGCGCCGTTGCGGCGCTCAGCAGGGAATATGTCATCAGATCCCGTCTGTTGATCAATTTCGATGTCCTTTGACTCGCCAGATCAACGGGTTAAGTGCCGCATGCCTAGCTAATGATCATTCCCGATCTTCGCCTAAAATCCTTGCATCAGGGAATTTCATTAACAATACGGAATAGAGAGATATATTTATAAGCGATTATGATAGATCAGTTGGACCTGAAGCAGCTCCGGGCCTTTGTCCGCGTCGTCGAGACCGGCAGCTTCAGCGCCGCTGCGCGGTCGCTCGGCATGTCGCAATCGGCGGTCAGCCAGGCCGTTCGCCAGCTCGAGGATGGATTGCGCGTCCGGCTGCTCGACCGCACCACGCGAAAGCTGCAGCTCAGCAAGGTCGGCGCCGATTTCATGCCGGGCATCCAGCGCCTGCTCGCCGATCTCGATCGCCAGCTGCAGGACCTGCGCGACCTGCGCGAGCATCGCCGCGGCCATGTCACGGTGGCCTGCGTGCCCTCGGTGGCGTTGCGGCTGATGCCGCGCGTACTCGCCGCCTTCCAGCGCGAGCATCCGATGGTCGCGGTGACGTTGAGGGAGATGTCCCGGCACCAGATCTTTGCGGCGCTGCGTGGCGGCGATGTCGATCTCGGGATCGCCAACGTCCCTGGTGACGATCCGGAGCTCGACGCCTCGCGACTGCTCGTCGACAATTTCGCCCTGGTGATGCGCCGCGATCATCCGCTTAGCGAGCGGGACGTCGTGAGCTGGACCGAGGCGTCGCAGGCCGGATTGGTGGTGATGGCGACGGGAACCGGCATCCGGCTGGAAATCGAGCGCGGCGTCGCCGAACTCGGCCAGGGTACGCCGATCCATGAGGCGGAGCATCCTGCGACGCTGCTGGCGCTGGTCGAAGCCGGTGTCGGCGTCGCGCCGCTGCCGGGCCTCGCCTGGCCCGAACCCGACCATCCCGTGCTGACCTGGCGCAAGCTGGTCGAGCCGGTCATCGCGCGCGAACTCTATCTGCTCTGGCGCATTGGTCGCGATCTCTCGCCGGCGGCGCGCGCACTCCAGCGCGGCATCCTCTCCGGCGCGCAGGCGTTTCGCGACCGCAAGCTCGCCGACTGATGCCGGGACCCGTCGCGCCAGCGGTTGCGGGCCGCGATCTGCCGTCTCACTCCCGCCCCATGACGGTATTGGTCAGCGCGCTTCTTGCGAACTTCCTGAGCGGCATCGGCTTTCCGAACAGGAAGCCCTGCACGAGATCGAAGCCGAGTTCATTCGCGGCGACGAGGTCGGCGCGGCTCTCGACCCCCTCCGCGACGGCGCAGGCGCCATGGCCCTGCGCGAGTTCGACGATGTGACGGCACACGGTGCGTTTCAGGCGGTCATGGCCGCTGCCGGTCACGAACGTCCTGTCCGCCTTCAGCTTGATGAAGGGAAGCCTGTCGAGATCCATCAGCGAGGGCCAGTTGGCGCCGAGATTGTCGATCGACAGGCCGATATTGTGCAGGCGGACTTCGCGCGCCACCTCGGTGAGAAGATCGAGTTCGCGAATCGCCTCCGCGCTGTCGATCTCGATGGTCAGGCCGCCGAAGGCGGGATGGGTCGGCATGCGTCGGCAGAGATCGCGCACCGCCTGCGGATCCGTCAGAAAGGATGCGGGGAGATTGATCGACAGATCGACCGCGCCCAGTCGCTCCAGCAGATAGTGCCAGTCACGCACGGCGCGTTCGATGACAAATTCCGACAGATCGCGCAGATGGGGATCGTGCGCGTCGGGGATGAAATAGGCGGGCGGTACCACGCCCCAGGTCGGATGGCGCATCCTCACCATTGCCTCGGCGCCGCTCCGTGCCAGCGTCCGCGCATCGATCTTGGGCTGGTACCACAGTTCGAGCCAGCCGGCATGCAGCGCCTCGCCGACATGCACGGCCGGGCTCGGCGCCGGCTCGTCGGGCAGCAAGGTCGCCACGCGTTCGCGCAGCGTCTCCGCGGCAAAGGGCGTTGTGAGCGGCGGCAGCATGGCGAGGCCATATTCCTCGCCGACCTGCTGCACGGCCCTGACGATGATCGAGTCGCGCGCGCCCACGGTGAGGACCCTGCCGTCGAAGGCCGCACGCACCAGCGCCTCCAGGAATGTTCCCGGCTCGATTCCGTCGGCCGCGATGCCGAGCAGGATCAGGTCGGGCACGTCGTTCGCAAGCACGGCCTTGAGCTCTTCGGCGCTGGCGCATTCGCTGGTGACGAAGCCGAGATCCTCCAGCACCTCGCTGAGAAAGGCCCGCAAGTGCCGCTTGCCGTCGGCAACGCAGGCGCGCGGCGTAACCTTTCGTCGCCCGAAGGTCCTCGGCCTCCGTTCGGTGAACCCGACAGTCTCATCATTCATCGCAAACCACTCCCGTTCCGCGACCGGTGTTAGCGACGGGAGCAGCTTCAAATATGGAGGGCTTCAGTCGATCGTCGGATTATCTGGGTAACGTTAAAGCCTCCATCATTGCTAAAATTGTTCGCATCCTCATCGCGCGCCGCAGCGACAGGCCGTCCGACGCCGTTCACAGATCGAAGAATGTGAAGCGCCTCACATCCGGATCGCGCCGTCCGCGCTAACGCTCCCGGCAGGCAGGTGGCGAGATGTCGAGGATGCGACGATGACGATGCGGCGGATGTTGAATTGGTGGTTCAGGTTCGTGCTATCGGGGCGATTTCTCGATCGCTTCCTGTGCCTGCCGCGCGCCCACTAGGTTGATCCGGCGCGCCGCGCAGCGGGCCTTGCGGCGGCTGCGCGATCAGGTCTGCCCGATCAGTTTGCGAAATGCCAGCGCGCCGTCATGGACGGCATCCCGGCCCTTCCATGCGAAATAGGACAGTTTGCCGCCCAGCGTGTCGTAACTGCGCAGGCGGCGCGAGCCGAGGATGTGGCCGACATTGTCCGGAAAGCGGCTGATCTCGGCGGACACCAGCGCATCGATCGCATCCATCAGCTGCTGGAGCCGGACGCCCCATTCGCAGGATTCGATCCCGTCGATCCGGACCTTCAGCGCATATTCGGTGTCGTAGATCTCGGTGAGCAGTTCGCGCGCGATCAGCGGCCTGTTGTTGCGGAGCGCCACGCGCAGCGCGAGGCGCTTGTCGTCGAGCCGATCGAGCACCATCGGGATGACGCAGGCATAGGGAGTCGCGGCGACGTCGGCGACGCTCTTGGTCGCGGCCGCCTTGGTGGCGAGCCTGATCAACTGCCACGAGGTCTTCAGCCGGCGCGCCACCAGCGCGAGGGCAAAGGGCAGCGCCTCGGGGTGCGATTTCCGGAAGGCGTCGAGCTGGGCCGTGATCTGCGCAACCATGCGATCGTCGAACTTGCTGATCGCCGCCGGCAGCTTCTCGTTGAACTTCGGCAGCGCATCCCCGGAGCGCAGCACATGAAGCATCTTCTGGACATCGTCGAAGGCGGTGCGCGAAGCGGTGTATTGCGCGAGCTTGCCGCGCGCGAACTCCGTGGTCTCGGCCGAAGCGAGTGTGTTCTCGAGCACCTTGACTACTTTGAACTGGAAGGTCGAGGCGATCTTCTGCACTTCCTTCGGATTGTTGGCGGCGACCTGGTCGGTGATCGCCTTGATGTAGTCGCGTGCCATGGTCGGCAGCAGGTCGCGGCAGATCCACTCCCAGATCGGCGTCAGCGTGTTCCGCGAGATTCGTCCGGCATTGGCATGTTCGGGTGCGCCGTCGATCAGCAGCAACTCGATCGGCATGAAGAAATGGCGGGAAGGGCTGGTGGCACGCGCCTGGGTCGAGCCATCCTTGCGGAACTCAGCGCGCAGGCGGGTCTGGATCTCCGCGGAGCCGGGCATGTCGATGCCGCACAATTCGAGCCGTTCGAGCTCGCTGAGCAGGCAGCTGCGCGAGAGCGGCGTCAGCTTCCGCAGGAACTCCGTCAGACGGTCGATCTCGTTCATGGCACGCAGTCTTCCGGAGCATGTCCCGCGGTCCGAAAGGCCCATCGGGGGGAGGCATTTGCGCGCTCTCAATCAGGCCCTAGAAAAGCAAGCCGCCGTTAATTTATCCGTAAAATCCGGGGCAGGGCGCGGCCCCCGAATCCGGGTTAACCAAGCCGGACCGGAGCGCCTGGGGAGCGGGCAATTCCGGCAACCTCCGCGGGATGTGTTGGCAATGACACTAGGCACAAATTGTGCCGTCGCCGGTATTTCGGCACTTTCCTGCCGAAATCCCCGTAGTCTTACGGATTAAAAAGTTAACCCGGAACCGGTCCGGGTTCCGCTACACAGCCTTATGGAGTCTCAAAACGATACGGCCGCTGATTCGCGGTCGTCGGAATGGTTCGAAACCGGCACTTCCCTGGACCAGGAGCAGGATATTGCCCGCCTGGATGCCGCACGCGCGCAGGCCGCGGACGAGATGGCTGCCGCCATCGCCCGCGAGCTCAACGGCCCGCTGACCGCACTTCTCCTCTACATGGGAGAGATCAAGCATCACAGCGATCAGCTCCCGCCGGTGTCGGGTGACCGGGCGTACCTGCAGAGGATCGTCGAGAATGCGTTGACGCAGACCGAGCGGGTCTGCGGATTGGTGAAGCGGCTGGCCGGTGCGCAAGGGGCTGGCCTGCCGACGCAGGCGCGGACCGACGAGGCCGCCGAGCCGAAATCGGCGCGGGCGCAGCCGATGCAGCGGGTGCCGGCCGTCGAGTCGCCGGGCCAGAGGCGGCTGACCAAGCGAGAGCGCGAGGTGCTCCGGTTGATCAGCGAGGGCTATTCCAACAAGCAGGGCGCGCTGCGGATGCAGATCAGCCCGCGGACCTTCGAGAGCCATCGCGCCGAGGCCATGCGCAAGCTCGGAGCGCGCAACACTGCCGATCTGGTGCGCGCGGCCCTGCTGCATGCCATCGACTGAAGTGCCGCCCGTGGCGGCGGCCGTGCCGGTCTTCCTGCCGCGAACCCGAGATCAGAGATAGTCCTCCGCAAACGGCCGGACGCGCGATGCGGGCCGCAGTGGCTTGTGATCGTCCCTGGTCCTGCCGGGAATGAGCGTGATGGTCCAGCGTGGCGGTTCGCTCGATTCCTGTTCGAGCACCGATCGTACGAATCCCGTCACCGTCGATTCGCCAGACTTCACCGTCGCCATGCGGCCGTTGAACTGTGCGATGCGGAAGCGGCGAACCTCCTTCTGGTCCGCGGTCTCGTAGGTGAACATGGAAACCCTCCTGGTTTCCCGCGACTATCCCCACCTATGATTATCCATCTGTGAAAATCGCATGCCGTAGAAGTACGGCGGGCCCGGCCTCGTCTGCGCAGGCGCGTTGCTGCACTTCAGGACTGCGGCTCCTGCGCCACCGCCGCAAGATAAGCGGAGCGCATCGCGGCCAGCAGATCGCGGAAGTCGTCTGGGGTTAACGTTTCGGCGGTTTTCTCCAGCCGCAGCGCCAGCGCGGCGAGCCGGACATAGCCGAACGTGGCGGCCGCGCTCTTGAGCGAGTGGGCCTCGCGCGCGATCCTGGCGCGATGCGCCCCGAGATCGAGCGTGCCGAAAAGGTCGAGCCGCGACTGGGTCTCGCTCCAGAACACGGCCCGGACTTCGCTGGCGCCATCCTCGCCGATCTCGGCGACGAGAGCTGCATAGGCGTCCGGCGCGCGTGCAGGTCGATCGAAAGTGTGGTCTGCCGGGGCGACGGCCAAATCCAGCATGGTCTGTCCTGACGAGGCTCCATCGCCGCACGGCACCGCACCGCGCGACGAACATCATTCGTGTCTACGACACGCGCCTTTCCGTTCCGGTAGCAGGACGGACGGCCTTTTCGGACTCGAATTCGCCGCGCGTTTACCACCGCATGACGATCACCGCGCGCAGAGCAGCCGGTCGTACTGCGCCTTCACGGTGCCGTAGCACTCGCACGCCGTCTCGCGCAGTCCCTCGAGATTGAGGATCTGGATGTGCCCGCGGCTGTAATGCATGAAGTTGGCCTGCTGCAGCGTATTGGCGACCAGGGATACGCTGTTGCGGCGGGCGCCGATCATCTGTGCCAGGACTTCCTGCGTGAGCAGCAGCCGGACGTCGCCCGACAGGTCGTGCGTCTGCAGCAGGCAGCGCGACAGCCGCGCCTCGACGGGATGGGCTGCGTTGCATCCGGCGGTCTGCTGAACCTGGGCGAACACCGCGAGCGCATGCCGCGTGAGCAGGGCCCGCAAGGTGCTGCTCTGATCGGCCGCGCTCCGCAAGCGCTCGAGGTCCATCATCGACGCCGCTCCCGGGACGAGCACGACGGCGGTGTTCAGCGCGCAATTGTCACCCATGATCGAGAGCGTCCCGAGCAGGCTGTCCCGGCCGATCATCGCGACCTGCACATGCTCGCCCTTGGCGAGCTTCACCACCAGCGAGATGACGCCGCGATGGGGGAAGTAGGCCCGCTTGAGCGTCTCGTCGGTCTCCACGAGCACCGAATCGTGCAACAGGTCGACGACGCGAAGATGTGGGCGGAGCAGTTCGTAATCGTCCGCCGACAGAGCGGACAGGAAACCGTTGGATGGGCGCGCTGTGGCTTCCAAAGCTGCCTCCCTCCTCGCCCATCAGGACATTCGCGACGGCACCATTGCCGCAGGGCGCCATCTTCCTACGATCGGGAAAACGTGGCAATCGATAGGTTGGATCTCGTCAAGCAGAACATTGCCGGCTCATCTGCGCAGGCTCTTGCGCGCAGAAGCTTCCAGCGGGTATCGCGTTCCTGCTGGCGCGCGGCGGGAGAGGCCCGTCGGGTCGCGCGACGGGTGCAGTGCAACCGGCTGACGCAACGCGGCGACGTCTCTGATCGACGCATGAATAATGGCAATTCGGTCCTCCTGTCAGGCACAGGCGCGCAATGCACCCACGCGCCAACTCTCGTCATTAGATTGTATTATTGAATCACAATATCCTTTGGTTGTGTTGTTGTCCATATGCCCATTGAAGGGCAGACAGTCGGCCGCATTTGCGGCGGAGTCGAGCGGGGCACGCTGATTCGCTTGCGACATTCGGAGCGGTCCAAACAGCGGGACAATTCGGCAACGGGGCCGTCATGAACCGAGCAGTTCGCAGGCGCCGCGGCGGGCGCCCAGGGATCGACACAGCAACCGCGGATGTCTGCTCGCGCCTGCGGCGGAGTGGGGGCGATCCCGCTCTCGTCACCACCACGTCATTTTCCTGCGGCCCCGGCGTTCCGCCAACGGCGGTCACGCCGCCGTTGTTTCGATAGAAGCGAGAGGAGAAGGGCGTGTCTCAGGGGTCGATCGCTGAATCTCCGCGACGTGAGGCTGACGCCGAGCCGGGCGACCTGCGGCATATTCTCGTTGTCGACGATGACGCCATGGTCTGCATGGCCATCGAACTCCATCTCCAGCGCCACGGCTTTCGGGTCACCGTGGCCGACGGTGGTGAAGAGGGCATTCACGCGCTCGACCGCCATAAGATCGACGTGATGATCATCGACATCTTCATGCCTCATATGCGCGGCTTCGAGTCGATCAGGGTCTTTCACGAGCGCGCGCCGGAGATCCCGCTGATCGCAATGTCCGGCTACGCCTTCGCGAGCCTGAATTCGCCCGCACCCGATTTTCTGAGGATGGCGCTCGAACTCGGCGCGACACGCTGTTTGCGCAAGCCCTTCACGCCGGACGCGTTGCTCGCCGCCGTGAACGCCTGCCTCTCCCAGCATCGCGCCGGTGACGCATTGGCCGCGACCCTCGGTTAGCGCGACTTCGGCTGCTGGGCCGTGTCGTAATCATTGGTTTACCGCGATCGCCGGCGAGCGAGAGGGTCCGGCAGGCCCTGCGTGGCTGCCTTCCGGGGGCGCGCGATCCGGTTCACCTCGCATGGCAGGTCGCAGAACGTCTGGGAGTCCAACGCTCTTCTCGGTGAGTGTTGGCGCATCGTTAGCGGCGCGTTCACCGAATTTCACTTCGTCGCAACCTCCGGCCTCGCTTGCCGAAAACCGCTGTCATCCGGCGCTAAACCCCCAATTTATCTTCAATATCCGTATTAGCACGGAGGATGAAATTAACGGGACCGTGAAATGGGTTGTCTAACGATGCGAGGCGAGGACATGCGACGATTCCAGACGCGGATCGGACATGGACGTTCAGCTCAGTTGAGGCGTGGCTCATGGATGATCTGTTGCGGGAGTTTTTGACGGAGACCAGCGAGAGCCTGGACAC
>CAYREH010000103.1:0-15626 GCA_964423245.1 uncultured Bradyrhizobium sp.
GTCCGCTGCTAGGGCGGGCCCGTCGAGACGAGCCACCCCACCCCGAACCGGACGCATTGCTAGGGTGGGAGAGTGCCGTTCTCGTTTGCGGGGATCGTGGATCCGTCGTCTACCGCCGTCCCTTGCGCATCGTCGCGAGCACGATGTCGGCGGCGAGCACGCTCGGCGATTTCTGGCCGGTCGACATGATGGTGTCGAGCCGCGCGAAGGCGTCGACCTGCCGGCGGCGCAGCGGCGAATCCACGAGCAGGTCCGACAGCGCGGGCGCCAGCTTCTCCGGCGTGCAGTCCTCCTGCAAGAATTCCGGGATCACCTCCTCGCCGATCACGAGATTGGCGAGGATCACCGAGGAGACGCGGATGGCGCGGCGCAGGATGAAGGCCTCCAGCGCGCCGACCCGGTAGGCCGTCACCATCGGAATGCCGGACAAGGCGAGTTCGAGCGTCACCGTGCCGGATTTCGCCAGCGCCGCATGCGCGATCCGGAAGGCGGCGCGCTTCTCCGCTTCGCCGACGACGATCTGCGGCTTGACCGGCCAGTTCGCGACGCCTTCGCGGATCGTGGCTTCGAGATGCGGCATGGTCGGCAGCATCAGGTCGAAGGCACGGCCCTCGCCCTGCAAGCGGCCGAGCGTCGCGCCGAACACGTCGAGATGATGCCTGATCTCGCTGCGGCGGCTGCCGGGCAGCACCAGAAGGACCGGCGGCGCGCCGTCGCGGCGCGCCTGTTCCGTCGCGTTCGGCCGCAGCGACGACAACTGCTCGATCAGGGGATGACCGACATAGCTGCAGGGCGGCCCGCCCAGCTTGCGATATTCCTCCGGCTCGAACGGCAGCAGGCCGAGCACGTGATCGACATAGCCGAGCATCGCGCGCGCGCGGCCCGGCCGCCACGCCCAGACCGAGGGCGAGACGTAGTCGACGATCGGGATCGCGGGATGACGCGCGCGCACCCTGCGCGCGACCCGATGGGTGAAATCCGGACTGTCGATGATGACGAGCGCATCGGGCGCAGCCGCGGTCACGGCATCCGCCGTCTGCCGGATCAGCCGCAGGATCTTCGGCAATTGCTGCAGCACCGCGGCGAAGCCCACGATCGACAGTTCCTCGATCGGGAACAGGGTTTCCAGTCCCTCGCGCGCCATGGTGTGGCCGCCGACGCCGACGAACTGCACGGCATCGCCGAGCCGCTGGCGCAGCACCTTCATCAGCGCGCTGCCGAGCCGGTCGCCGGATTCCTCCGTCGCGATCAGGAAGATCTTGCGCTGGGGATCGCGGCCCTGCATCACGCCGGCAGGCCAACGATGAAGAGAAACTTGCTGTCGGCAAGCGCGATCATCGCCTGCGGCTCCGCCGCGATGGTGTTGCCGGCGAGGACCGCGATGCCGGCAAGGCCGGCCTGCGCGACGCCCTCGATGGTGCGCGGGCCGATCGTCGGCAGATCGAAGCGCAGGTCCTGGCCGCTCTTCGGCATCTTCACCAGCACGCCGCGGCCGGTTGCGGCCCGGATGCGGCCCTCCTCGCGCAACCGCGCGACGCGCGCGAGCAACGCGTCGGTGCCCTCGATGTCCTCGACCGCCACTACATGGCCGTCGATCACCACCACGGCCTGGCCGACGTCGAACGGCCCGAGCGCGGTCAGCACCGCGCGGCCGCGCTCGATGTCGCTCTTGCCGTTGTCGCTCGGCCAGGCACGGCTGATGCTGCCCTCGGGCATCAGGAGGTCCGGCGCGACGTCCTTGATGCCGACCATGCGAAAGCCGCCCTGTTCGAGGATGCGTCCGACTCCGGACAGCAGATGATCGTCGCCGCCGCGAAAGGCGCGGATGACGTGGCCGAGCAGCCGCAAGGTCGTGAGGTCGAAGCGGATCTCGGCGAGCGAGGGCCGCACCAGGGTGCCGATGAAGATCAGGTCGCGGCAGCCTTCCTCGCGGAACAGCCGCATGGCGCGGCCGAGCTGGCCGACCGAAATCCAGCGATGGCGGAATTTCTCGACCCGCGCCGGATCGCAGGCCCCGCGCAGCGGAAACAGCACCGGCGTGATGCCGCGCGCGCTGAGCGAATCCGCGACCGCGAACGGCATGGCGCCACCGCCTGCGACCACCCCGACCGGCGAGGAAACCTCCGAAGCCGCCGATGTCTTCTCCGCGGCCATCTGCGGCATCACTTCGCGATGGCGGGCAGACACAGCGGGCGCTTGCCCTTGCCGATGAAACCGAGGATCTCGGCGATCGCCGGATCCTCGCCGGCCAGCGGCTGCACCGCCTCCAGCCGCTCGGCGAAGGTGCCGGGGCCATGGAAGAGCTTCTGGTAGAACGCACGCACCGTCGCCAGCCGCTGCTTGGTGAATTTGCGCCGCTTCATCCCGATCAGGTTGAGCCCCTCGAGCACCGCGTACTGGCCGTTGACCAGTCCGAACGGAATGATGTCGTCGCGCACGCCGCAGACGCCGCCGACCATCACCTGCGGCCCGATGCGGGTGAACTGGTGCACGGCGGAGAGGCCGCCGATGAAGACGAAGTCGCCGATCTCGCAATGACCGCCGAGCGTCGCGGAGGTCGCGAAGATCACGTCATTGCCGACATGGCAATCATGGCCGACATGGCTGCAGTTCATGAAGTAGCCGCGGTCGCCGACGGACGTGATCCCGCCGCCGGCGACGGTACCGGCGTTCATGGTCACGGATTCGCGGATGGTGCAGCCCGCGCCGATCACGAGCCTCGTCAGCTCGCCGCGATAGCTGAGCGACTGTGGCGGCGTGCCCAGCGAGGCGAACGGATAGATCGTGCAGCCGTCACCGATCGTCGTCTGCGCCGTGATGTGCACATGTCCGATCAGCCTGCAATTGGCGCCGATCACGACGTGAGGCCCGATGATGCAATAGGGCCCGATCTCCGTGCCCTCGCCGATCACGGCGCCGTCTGCCACCCGTGCTGTGGGATCGATCGTGCTCATCAAGCAATCTTGCTCATCAAGAAGGTCAAATTAGCCGTTGAAGTCATTCGGTTTTTTAGGTGGTTAGCGCGACTATGCCCGATCTGTCCAGTGACGTATGATCTCGGCCTGTTTCAGAGTTTGGTTGAAGCGGCCGTTCAACACGTTCACGTCACGCTTGAGGTCACCATGGTCAGGGCCCTGGCAATGCTGCTCGCGCAACTGGCGACCGCGCCGGTCGTGTCCGAGACGATCGCAACCGGTGACCACGGCCGCATCGATCTGGCGACGTTCGAATGCCGCGACATCACCCGCAGCACCGTGCTCCAGCGCGTTTGTTACGACCGCGCGCGGCAGGATCTCGTCGTCGCCGTCAAAGGCGACTACCATCGGTTCTGCGGCGTCGAGACCGACACGGTCGAGCGCCTGCTCGGCGCGGCGTCGATGGGGTGGTTCTTCAACCAGAATATCAGGCGCGAGGTCGCCGGCCGCTACGCCTGCCGGACAACCGATCGCGCGCGGACCGGCTGATCTCGCTCAGTCCGTCAGCATGGCGCCGACATCGGCTTCCGCGACGATCTGGCCGTTGACCTTGGCGTCGCCGTGAAACCACCACATCGCCTTGCGGCGCCCGATCGAGCGCATGTGGTACTCGATGGTATCGCCGGGCAGCACCGGCTTGCGGAACTTGCACTTGTCGATGGTGAGGAAATACACCGCCCGCGGCTTCTCGGTGCCGTCGACCGAGGTGATGCCGATCACGCCGGCGGTCTGCGCCATGGCCTCGATCATCATCACGCCGGGATAGACCGGGCGCTCCGGGAAATGCCCCTGGAAGGCCGGCTCGTTGAAGGTGACGTTCTTGATGCCGATGCCGCTGTAATCGGTCCGGATGTTGATCACCCGATCGATCAGCAGCATGGGAAACCGATGCGGGAGCGTGCGCAGAATCTGGTTGATGTCCACGAGCTCGAACCTGACCGGTGCCTCCTCCATCACTCCTGTCCCTTATCCTTCGGATCGGCCTTGCTGTCGCGCACCAGACGCTCCACCGCCACGATCTCCTTGAACCATTGCTTGGTCGGCTTGGCAAAGAAGCCGCCCCAGCGCCCCCCGGCCGGGATGTCGTCCTTGACGCCGCTCATCGCGGTGACCTGGGCGCCGTCGCCGATCTTGAGGTGATTGTTGATGCCAACCTTCGCTCCGAGCGCCACGTTGTCGCCGATCGTCAGGCTGCCGGCGAGCCCGATCTGGGCTGCCAGCAGGCAATTCCGGCCGATCGTCACATTGTGGCCGATCTGGACCTGGTTGTCGATTTTGGTGCCCTCCCCGATCACGGTGTCGCGCAGCGAGCCGCGATCGATGGTGGTGCCGGCGCCGACCTCGACATTGTTCTGGATCAGCACGCGCCCGGTCTGGGGCACCTTCAGATGCCCCTCGGGGCCGAAGAAGATGAAGCCATAGCCGTCCTGACCGATCGAGCAGCCCGGATGGATCAGCACATTGTTGCCGATCAGCGCGCACTGGATCGCGGTGCGGGCACCGACATTGCAGTCCCGGCCGATCTTGACGCCGGGGCCGATGACCGCGCCGGCGCCGATCACGGTGCCGCTGCCGATCTCGACCTCAGGTCCGATCACGGCCAGCGGATCGACGACGACGTCGTCCTCCAGCCGGGCCGTGGGATCGATGATGGCGGACGGCGAGATCCCTGAATTGCCGACCCAGGATTGCGGCCGGAGCGCATCGCCGTGCCACTCGCGGGCCAGTCCGACGAAGGCGCGGAACGGCTGCGCCACCCGCAGCACGGCGACATGGGCAGGCACCTGCGCCTCGAAGCGCGGGCTCACCAGGCAGGCACCGGCTCTGGTTGCCTTGAGTTCGTCGGCGTATTTGAGGTTGTCGAAGAAGGCCAGATGCATCGGTCCGGCCTCGTCGAGCGACGCCAGTCCGGTGATCACATGTCCGGCCTTCGCGGGATCGACGAGCTCCGCCCGGGTGAGCGCAGCAATGTCGGCCAGCTGTGAGGCAGGCGGCTTTTTGAAGAAGGTCGGCTGCGCCATTCCACCCCGTTGCGGGCCGGCTCCGGCATGAAGCGGCCTCGCCGCATCATGCCTCATCTTTTAGATCGGCACGATCCCTTTCCGAGACCGGCTCCGGTGCTCCGGATCGTGCCGTGCTGAGCGAATTAGAACGAGGTGCCGCCGCCGAACCGGAATTCCTGCGTGCGGTCATACTTGCCCTTGCTGAGAGGCACCGCGTAGTCGAAGCGCAGCGGTCCGAACGGCGACTGCCAGATCAGGCCGACACCCACCGACGAGCGGATGACCTTGCTGTCGTCGTAGACGAGGCCGGTACAGGTTCCAGTCGAGCTCGGATTGACGGTCGACGGAATACAGCCGGGCGCGTTGACTTCGTTGGTGCCAGATACACCGTTGAAAGCCCAGCTGGTCGGTCCCTTGTAGTCGTACAGACCGCCGGCGTCGGCATAGACCGCGCCCTTCAGGCCCACTTCCCTCGGCAGGAACCAGAACGGCATCTGCAGTTCGAGCGAAGCGCCCCAGTACTTGGTGCCGCCGAGCGCGTCCTGCGAGCCATAGGGGTTGAGGTCGCGCGGGCCGATGCCGTTCGGGGCAAAGCCGCGAACGAGGTTCGGGCCCATCTGGAAGTGGTCGAGCATGCGCAGATCGCTGCTGCCGATCTTGTTCAGCATGCCGCCCTGCACGCGGGTGACGGCGACGATGTCGGACACCACCGGGGTGTAGTACTTCGCGTCGACCACCGACTTCAGGTAGGAGACGTCGCCGCCGACGCCGGCAAAATCCTGACGGAAGTCGACGATCAGGCCGTCGGTCGGGTTCTTGTTGTTGTCCAGCGTGTTGTAGGTCAGCGTATAGCCGAGCGCCGAGGTCAGCGTCTTGCCATTCGCCAGTTCCTTGCGCACCGGCAGCGAGGCTTCGCCGTCCGAGTAGCAGCCCAGCGCCGAGGTATTGTTCGGGCTCGCCGGATTGCCGGACGCGATGAAGGCCGGGCTGGGATTATAAGCGTCGGTTCCGATGTTGTTGTTACAGTTCGCCAGATAGTACGGCAGCGTGATCTGCTGCTGATAGATCGAATAGCGCAGCTGCAGCGACAGGTCCTCGCGCAGGGAGAAGCCGAGCCGCGGCGAGAAGCCCAGCGTCTTGGTGCCGTAGGAGATGTAGCTGTTGGACTTCTGTTCGCGCTGGTAGAAGTCGAGACCAAGCGCGACGCGATAGTCGAGCAGATACGGTTCGACGAAGGACAGCGAGTAGCCGCGGGCGTATTGGCCGTAGGTCACCGCCGCCTTGGCGAACAGGCCGCGGCCGAGCAGGTTGCGCTCGGAGACCGAGACTTCGGCCAGCGCGCCGTCGGTCGTGGAATAGCCGCCCGAGATCGAGAAGTCGCCGGTCGACTTCTCCTCGAGATCGACCACCAGGACGACGCGATCGCTCGACGAACCCGGCTCGGTCGTGATCTTCACGGTCTTGAAGTAGTCGAGATTCTTCAGGCGCCGCTCGGCGCGGTCGACCAGCGCGCGGTTGTAGGCGTCGCCCTCGGAGATGTCGAACTCGCGCCGGATCACATAGTCGCGCGTGCGGGTGTTGCCGCGAACGTTGATGCGCTCGATATAGGTGCGCGGGCCTTCGTCGATGTTGAAGACGACGGAGACGGTGTGGGCGTCGAAATTGCGGTCGCCGCCCGGACGGACCACGGCGAAGGCATAGCCGCGGCGCGAGGCCTCGATCTGCATCTCCTCGACCGATTTCTCGACGAGTTCGACGTTGTAGAGCGCGCCGACATTGACCCGCGAAAAGGTTCGCAGCGAGGTTGGATCGAAATTCGGGATGCTGGAGCGGAAGTCGACGGTACCGACCCGGTACTGCTGGCCTTCCTCGATTTTGAAGGTGACGTTGAAGCCCTTCTTCTCCGGATCGTACTCCGTCAGCGCAGCGACGACCTGGACGTCGGCGAAACCGTTCTTGAGATAGAAGCGGCGGATCAGGTCGCGGTCGGCCTCGACGCGATCCGGATCATAGATGTCGCCGCTGGCCAGGAAGCTCAGCAGGTTCGATTCGCGGGTCTTGATGACGTCGCGCAGGCGGTACGACGAGAACGCGTTGTTGCCGATGAATTCGATCGACTTGACGCCGGTCTTCGAGCCTTCGACCACCGTGAAGATCAGGTCGACGCGGTTGTTCGGCTGCTCGATGATTTCAGGGGTCACACGCACGTCATAGCGACCGGAGCGGCGATAGATCTCGGCGATTCGCAGCGTGTCGGACTGCACCATGGCACGCGAGAAGGTGCCGCGCGCCTTGGACTGCACTTCGGTGGTGAGCTGCTCGTCCTTGATCTTCTTGTTGCCCTCAAAGGCGACGCGGCCGATGACCGGGTTCTCCACCACGGACACCACGATCTGGCCGCCGGCGCCACGATTGATGCGCACGTCCTGGAACAGGCCGGTCTCGATCAGGGCCTTCAGGCCGTCGTCGATCGCGCCCTGGTCGAGGCGGCCGCCGGGACCCGGCCTGAAATAGGATCGGATCGTCTCCACCTCGACGCGCCGGTTCCCCTGGACGACGATCGACTGGACCGTCTGGGCAAGCGCAGGCGAGGAGACAAAAGCAGCCCCAACCGGGGCAAGCACCGGCACGCCGAACATGAACAGGGTGGCCAGAAAACCGCCCCGGAGTCGCAGTCCAAACTTCATGCGCAACGCGCCCTTATCATTCCGTACCAGACCCAACCCCAACGCCGGTCTGGGAGATTCCCCAAGTTCACGCCGCTTGTAGCCAATTTCACCGAGGTCGCAAACGGCTCTGCGACCCTTGATTTCAATTTCATTCCAAGACGTTGCTGATGAGCAACGTCACAAAAAAGCCCCTATCAGGACGCCGCCATCCGGAGGATGTCGTTATAGGTGGCAAACACCATCAGCATCAGCACAAGCCCCAGCCCGATTCGGAATCCCATCTCCTGGGTGCGCTCGGAGAGCGGCCGGCCCCGGACCACCTCGGCGGCATAGAACATCAGATGGCCGCCATCGAGCAGCGGGATCGGAAACAGGTTCAACAATCCGATCGAGACCGACAGCACGGCGCAAAGATTGATCACGAACTGAAATCCGGCGCTGGCGGCCTGTCCCGACATCTTCGCGATGCCGAGGACGCCGCTGACCTCGTTGGGGCTGCCCTGCCCCACGAACAGCGACCCCAGGAACTTGAAGGTGCTGGTGATGATGAACCAGACCTGTTCGACCCCGATCTTGAGCGCTTCGCCGACGCCGACCGGCGCCGTCGAGGTCTCACCGGCCTGGGCCTTGTGCTCGACTCCGAGCACGCCGACTCGGTGGCTGTTGCCGAAGGGGTCCTTGCGTTCGCGCAGCGCGGGGGTGGCGGTCAGCGACACGATCGCGCCGTCCCGCTTGACCTCGAAAGCAAGCGCTGAACCAGCATTCATCGCAACGATTCGCTGCATGTCCGCAAAGCTCTCGATCGGCTTACCGTCGATCTGCAGCACGACGTCGCCGACCTTGAACCCGGCCGCGGCGGCGGCACCATCGACCACCAGCCCGTCAACACGGGCGATCGTCGAGGGCTTGCCGTAATACAGCGCCATGCCGGCAAAGATCAGCGCGCCCAGGATGAAATTGGCGATCGGTCCGGCCGCGACGATGGCGGCGCGCGGGCCGACCTTCTTGTGGTGGAAGCTGCCGGCGCGCTCTTCGGCCGTCATGGCGGCGAGCGTTTGCGACGACGGCGTCGAGGCTTCGCTCTCATCGCCGAAGAACTTGACGTAGCCGCCGAGCGGGATCGCCGAGATCTTCCAGCGGGTGCCGTGCCGATCGTTGAAACCGACCAGCTCGGGTCCGAAACCAAGTGAAAAGGTTAAGACGCGAACGCCGGCCCAGCGCGCGACCAGGAAATGGCCGAGCTCATGGAAGAACACGACGATCGTCAGGACGAACAGGAAGGGGACTGCGTAGCCCAGAACTCCATGGCTCAACGTATTGAAACTATGGATAAAAAAGTCAGTCATCCGTACCCCTTACCCCAGCGCCGCAAGGCCCGGGCCCCGAACCATCTAGGATGCCTTTAAGGCAATTTGAGGCAATAGGGCGGCAGCTCTATTTCGCGCAACATGGTCAACAGAGATTGCATCGTCCGCCGAGGTCATCGGCGCCTGGTTGCCGCTGCGCGTCCAGTCGTCGAGGGTCGCCTCGACCAGCCGCGCGATCGCGCCGAACCGGATCTTGCCAGCGATGAAGGCAGCCACCGCCACCTCGTTGGCGGCATTGTAGACCGTGGTCGCCCCCTTCCCGGTCCGCAGCGCGTCAAAGGCAAGCCGCAGTCCGGGGAAACGTTCGAAATCCGGCGCCTCGAAGGTCAGCTGGCCGATCTTGGCGAGATCGAGCCTGGCCACCGGCCCCTTGATCCGGTCGGGCCAGCCGAGGCAGTGCGCGATCGGGGTGCGCATGTCGGGCACGCCGAGCTGGGCCACCACCGAGCGGTCGGAGAACTCGACCATGCCGTGGATGATCGATTGCGGATGGACCAGCACGTCGATCTCGTCGGGCGAGAGCGCGAACAGATAGGACGCCTCGATCACCTCGAGGCCCTTGTTCATCATCGAGGCCGAATCTATCGTGATCTTCTGGCCCATGCTCCAGTTCGGATGCTTCAGGGCCTGGGCCAGCGTGGCCTGCTCGATGTCGGCGCTCTTCCAGGTCCGGAACGGCCCGCCCGAGGCGGTGATGATGACGCGCTCGAGTTCGTCGCGATTGCCAGACGCGAGCGCCTGGAACAGCGCATTGTGCTCGGAGTCCGCTGGCAGGATGCAGGCTCCCGCCTTGGCCGCGCGCTGCATGAAGAAGTCGCCGGCACAGACCAGACATTCCTTGTTGGCGAGCGCGACGGTGGCGCCCCGATCGACCGCCGCCAGCGCCGGCTTCAGTCCGGCTGCGCCGCTCACCGCTGCCATCACCCATTCGGCGGGCCGTGCGCCGGCTTCGATCACGGCGCTTTCGCCGGCGCCGCATTCCGTGCTGGTGCCGGCCAGCGCGTCCTTGAGGGCGGCGAGCTTCGAGGTGTCGGCAATCGCGACATAGCGCGCGGAAAACTCCTTCGCGAGCTTCGCCAGCGCGTCGACATTGCCGTTCGCTGTCAGGGCCTCGACGCGGTAGCGCTCCGGCGAGGCGCGCAGCAGGTCCATCGTGCTGTCGCCGATCGAGCCGGTGGCGCCGAGGACCGTGACGCTGCGGACGGTCGATGCCGCCTGCCTGTTGTTACGCAAAGGGACCGGGCTCATATCCTCACCAAACCATAAGACCGCTTCCGGCGCTATGCACACCATGGCGGAGGAAACCGATAATCCAGGCCATCAGGATGGCCGCGACGAAGCCGTCCAGACGGTCGAGTAGCCCGCCATGGCCCGGTATTAAGTGACTGGAATCCTTGACACCGAAGCGCCGCTTCACCGCGGATTCGAACAGATCGCCGGCCTGCGAGACCACCGACAGCAACGCCCCGACCAGGAGCAGCGGGACCAGCTTGCCGACGCCGAAGGTCGCAAAGCCGGCCGCCACCGCAAGGCTCCCCACAAAACCTCCGACGGCGCCGGCCCATGTCTTTTTCGGGCTGACCCGCGGCCACAGCTTCGGTCCGCCCAGCCCGCGACCTGCAAAATAGCCGCCGATGTCGCTGGCCCAGACCACGAGCAGGACGAACATGAGCGCGGCAAAGCCGTTCTTGGGATCCTGCCGCACCAGGATCGACGCCAGCAGCGCGGCCGAGGCATAGGCGAATCCCGTTGCCGCCCAGATGAATTTGCCGCGCGCGATCAGCGTCACGATCGCGCCGCCGATACAGCCGGCGATGACAGCGGTCTTGAGGCCGCCGAAGGCGACGCAGAAGCCCATGATGGCGATCACGATGGTGCCGGCCAGGGTCAGCCCGGCCGAAGCCGCGCCGACCACCATCAGCCATTCCGCGAACAGGCCGATCGAGACCAGCGTGACGAGAAATGCCCACAGCCAACTGCCGGCATAGGCCACAGCGATGGCGAGCGGCGCCAGCACGGCGGCGGCGAGGATCCGCATCACCAGATTGCTGGAGGCAGGCGCCATGCCCGCCGGTGCGGCGTCGGGTTCGCTCACGAGGCGCTTTTCGCGACCAGACCGCCGAAACGGCGCTCGCGCCTGGCGAACTCGGTGATCGCACCTTCCAGCGCCGCCTTGTCGAAATCCGGCCAGTGCATCGGCACGAACACGAGTTCGCTGTAGGCGGCCTGCCACATCAGGAAGTTGGACAGGCGCTGCTCGCCGCTGGTGCGGATGATGAGGTCGGGATCGGGAATGTCGGGCGCATCGAGATGCGCACCGAGCACGTCGGCATCGATGCTGTCGGGGGTGCGCTTGCCCTCGGCCACTTCGCGGGCGAGCCGCTGTGCGGCCTTGGCGATCTCCTGCCGCGAGCCGTAATTGAACGCGACGACGAGCGTCAGGCGCGTATTGTCGCGCGTCAGCTCCTCCGCCTCGGTGAGCAGCGCACAGATGTCGGGCTCGAGACCTTCGCGTTCACCGATGATGCGCACCCTCACCCCGTCGCGATGCAGGCTCGCCAGATCGTTGCGGATGAAGCGGCGCAACAGGCCGAACAGATCGCCGATCTCGCTCGCCGGCCGCGACCAGTTCTCCGAGGAGAAGGAAAAGATCGTGAGATAGCGGATTCCGAGTTCGTGCGAGGCGCGCACCACGCGGCGGAGCGCTTCCACGCCGCGCCGATGCCCTTCCGCCCGCGGCAATCCCCGCGCGGCCGCCCAGCGCCCATTGCCGTCCATGATGATGGCGACATGCGCAGGCGCGTCGGACCGGTCGGGTCCTTCCGTGGCAGGCGCGGCGGCGTTGGACATGGAGGCGGCCTTAGACGGTGAGGATTTCTTTTTCCTTGGCAGCCAGCAGCTGGTCGATCTCGGCGATGGTGCCGTCGGTCGCCTTCTGCACCTCGTCGGCGTGACGCTTCTGATCGTCCTCCGACATCTCGTGATTCTTCTCGAGCTTCTTGAGGATGTCGAGACCGTCGCGACGCACGTGGCGGGCCGCGACCTTGGCGGCCTCGGCGTATTTGTGCGCGACCTTCACCAGCTCCTTGCGGCGCTCCTCGTTGAGTTCGGGAATGCGCAGGCGCAGCACCTGGCCTTCGGTCGCCGGCGACAGGCCGAGATTGGAATCGACGATCGCCTTCTCCACCGCCTTGACCATCGACTTGTCCCAGACCTGCACCGAGATCAGGCGCGGCTCCGGCACGCTGACGGTGGCGAGCTGGTTCAGCGGCATGTGGCTGCCGTAAGCCTCGACCTGGACCGGGTCGAGCATCGAGGCGGAGGCGCGACCGGTGCGCAGGCCGCCGAGCTCGTGCTTGAGCGACTGGATGGCGCCCTGCATGCGGCGCTTGATTTCGTTGAGGTCGAAATTACCCGTGGCCATCACGTTTCTCCTTCAAAATCCCGGCGGCGTCGCCGCGCCCTTCCCTGGCGCCGCGGACCGGCCGTCAGCCGGCGACGACGGTTCCGTGGCCGCTGCCACGCAGAATCGCACCGATCGAACCCGGCTCGGCGATCGAGAACACGATGATAGGCAGCGACGTTTCGCGGGCAAGCGCGAAGGCGGTTGCGTCCATCACCTTGTAGCCGCCCTCGATCGCCTGCGAATGGGTCAGGCGCTCGAATCGCGTCGCGCTCGGATCCTTCTTGGGGTCCGCCGAGTAGACGCCGTCGACATTGGTCGCCTTCAGCACCGCCTGGGCGCCGATTTCGGCGGCCCGCAGCACGGCCGTGGTATCGGTAGTGAAGAAGGGATTGCCGGTGCCGCCGCCGAGCAGCACGATTCGCCCCTCGGCGAGGTATTTATGTGCCGCAGTGCGGGTGAACAGCTCGGAAATCTCCGGCATGACGAAGGCGGACAGCGTGCGGGCCGGCGTCCCCTTGCGCTCGATCGCCGCTTCCAGCGCAAGGCAGTTCATCATGGTGGCGAGCATGCCCATGGTATCGCCGGTCGGGCGCGAGACGCCCTTGGCCGAGACCTCGACGCCGCGCACGATGTTGCCGCCGCCGATCACGACCGCCACCTCGGTGCCGAACTGGCGGGCCGCAATCAGATCGTCCGCAACCCGGTCGACCGTCGGCTGATCGATGCCAAAGCCCTGCTGCCCCGCGAGATATTCGCCGGACAGCTTGATCACAACGCGACGGTAGGCCGGTTCTGTCATGAGCAGTTTCCTTGTCCGACTCGCCGCTTCCGAGGGCACGCCGGACGGAAATGGTCCGGCGCCGCTTACTTCTTGCCGCTGGCTGCCGCGACCTCGGCTGCGAAGTCGCTTTCCTGCTTCTCGATGCCCTCGCCGAGAGCATAGCGCACGAAGCCCGCGATCTTCACCGCGCCGCCGACCTTGCCCTCGGCTTCCTTCACCGCCTGCGCCACCGACTTGCCGGTGTCGTGGATGAAGGCCTGCTCGAGCAGACAGACTTCCTTGTAATAGGTCTTGAGGCCGGACTCGACGATCTTCTCGATGACGTTCTCCGGCTTGCCCTGCTGGCGATACTTGTCGGCGAGCACGTCCTTCTCGCGCTTGACCACGGCCGGGTCGAGGCCCGACGCATCGAGTGCGAGCGGGTTGGCGGCCGCGACATGCATCGCGATCTGACGGCCGAGCGTCGCGAGCTCGTCGGCCTTGCCGGGCGATTCGAGTGCCACGAGCACGCCCATCTTGCCGGCACCGTCGATGACCGCGCCGTGCACGTAGCTCGACACCACGCCCTGGCTGACTTCGAGCGCAGCGGCGCGGCGCAGCGTCATGTTCTCGCCGATGGTGGCGATCGCGTCGTTGATCGCAGCCTCGACGGTGACGTCACCGACCTTGGCGGCCTTGATCTTCTCGACATCGGCGCCGACGTCGAACGCGACCTGGGCGACCATCTTGACGAGGCCCTGGAACTGGCCGTT
The DNA here is from genome assembly GCA_964423245.1 of uncultured Bradyrhizobium sp. Taxonomy (GTDB): domain Bacteria; phylum Pseudomonadota; class Alphaproteobacteria; order Rhizobiales; family Xanthobacteraceae; genus Bradyrhizobium. The sequence goes on from CAYREH010000103.1 coordinate 13,954, forward strand.
GCGCGCCACGAAGTCGGTCTCGGAGTTGACCTCGACCACGACGCCCTTGTTGCCCTTGGTGAGCGCGCCGATCAGGCCCTCGGCCGCGACGCGGCCGGACTTCTTGGCGGCCTTCGACAGGCCCTTCTTGCGCAGCCAGTCCTGCGCGGCTTCCATGTTGCCGTCGGTCTCGGTCAGCGCGGCCTTGCAGTCCATCATGCCCGCGCCGGTCGACTCGCGCAGGTCCTTGACCATCGCAGCTGTGATCGTTGCCATCGTTGAAAATCCTTCTTGCCTGCCGGTTCGCCGCGGCGCGGCATCATATCGCCCCGCCGCGGTCCATCTCAGGAATTCGCGTCAACTGAATGAAATGGTGGCCGGAAGTGATCCGGCCAAGCCAACTCTTTTAAGCCAACTCGTCTCGACTATTCCGCTTCCGCGGTCAGGGCCTTGGCCTTGGCGACCCAGGCATCCGCACGGCTCGGCAGACCGACTTCTTCGCCGATCGTGTGCGCGGTGTCGTGGTCCAGCTCGGCCAGCTGCCAGTAGTGGAAGATGCCGAGGTCGTTGAACTTCTTCTCGATCGCACCCGACACGCCCGGGAGCTTCTTGAGGTCGTCGGCGGTGCCGCGCGGACCGGCAAGGCCCTGGAAGCCGCTCGACGAGGGCGCCGGCAGTTCTTCGGCCAGCGGACGCGAGGAGGCGCCGATGTCGATGCCCGACTCGCCCTGGGCGCGCGAGATGCCGTCGATCGCCGCACGGGCGACGAGATCGCAATACAGCGCGATGGCGCGGCCGGCGTCGTCATTGCCGGGCACCACATAGGTGATGCCCTTCGGATCCGAATTGGTGTCGACGATCGCGGCGACCGGGATGTTGAGGCGCTGGGCCTCCTGGATCGCGATGTCTTCCTTGTTGGTGTCGATCACGAAGATCAGGTCGGGCAGACCGCCCATGTCCTTGATGCCGCCGAGCGAACGGTCGAGCTTGTCGCGCTCGCGCTGCAGCGTCAGGCGCTCCTTCTTCGTGTAGGAATTGGCTTCGCCGCCGGACAGCACCTCGTCGAGGTGGCGCAGGCGCTTGATCGAAGCCGAGATCGTCTTCCAGTTGGTCAGCGTGCCGCCGAGCCAGCGCGAATTGACGAAATACTGCGCGCAGCGCTTGGCCGCGTCGGCAACGCCGTCCTGCGCCTGGCGCTTGGTGCCGACGAACAGGATGCGGCCGCCCTTGGCGACGGTGTCGCTGACCGCCTGCAGGGCGGTGTGCAGCATCGGCACGGTCTGCGCGAGGTCGACGATGTGGATGTTGTTGCGAGCGCCGAAAATGAACGGGGCCATTTTCGGATTCCAGCGGTGAGACTGGTGACCAAAGTGCACGCCAGCTTCGAGCAGCTGACGCATGGTGAAGTCGGGTAGCGCCATCGTACTAATTCTCCGGTTGGTTCCTCCGGAAACGTGTGAGCAAAACGGAGCGTTCTCGCCCCGGCTGCCACCGGACGGCCTTGTGAGCCATGTTTCCGTGTGAGATGGCGCGCTGTATAGCGCCATTTCGGCCAGAAGCAAGGAAATAAGGGGCTCCGGCGGGCGGTTTTCGCCGCCGAAGGCCCCCTCACCCATCAATCGACGATACCGGCCTGCGGGCCGACACCGCCGCCGGACTCAACCAGAATAGACGTTATATCCGGTGCATCCATT
>CAYREH010000104.1:0-14993 GCA_964423245.1 uncultured Bradyrhizobium sp.
TTGCCGCACACCACGTCTCCGGTCACCAGCGCATCGCCGGGCGTGCTGATGTCGCTGACCGTGCCGCCCGCCTCGCGCACCATGATCATGCCGGCGGCGATGTCCCAGGATTGCAGATTGCGCTCCCAATAGCCGTCGAGCCGGCCGGCGGCGACGAAGGCGAGGTCGAGCGAGGCGGCGCCGAAGCGGCGGAGGCCCGCGACGCGGTCCTGGATCGCGGTCATCTCGCGGCGGAATTCCTCGTGGTTGCCGCGGCCGATATGCGGCAGGCCGCAGGCGATGACGCATTCGTTGAGCTGGCGGCGGCCGGCGACGCGCAGGCGCTGGTCGTTGAGGAAGGCGCCCTTGCCGCGCTCGGCGATGTAGAGCTCGTCATTGGCGGGATTGTAGATCACGCCGGCGATCACCGTGCCTTCGCGGGCCAGCCCGATCGAGATCGCGAATTGCGGAATGCCGTGCAGGAAGTTGGTGGTGCCGTCGAGCGGATCGACGATCCAGGTGTGGCTCTTGTCGGAGCCCTCGCGCGTTCCGCCCTCTTCGCCGATGAAGCCGTAGCCGGGCCGCGCCTTGGCGAGGTCCTGGTACAGGATCTCCTCGGCGCGCTTGTCGGCGAGCGAGACGAAATTCGCCGGTCCCTTCAGCGAGACCTGGAGATGCTCGATCTCGCCGAGATCGCGCTTGAGGCTGCGGCCGGCGCGGCGCGCGGCCTTGACCATGACATTGATAGTGGCGGAGTAGAGCATGGGTTCTTCGGTCTTGATCGGGGGAAACGGCGGACGAACGCGCCTTGTTGGGGGACTGGGTGCCCTCTGGGGGCCCCGAGGTCAAGTCATTTGGCCCCGAGCCATTTCCGGGCCGCGGCCTCGGCCTTGGCCCGGTCCTCGGCCGGCAGCTCGGACAATTGCTTGTCGAGCTCCGGATCGCCCTTGCCCGAGGTTTTCGCCACCAGGTGCCATTTGAAGCCCTCGATCTTGTCGACCGGCGCGCCCATGCCGTTGATCAGCACCAGGGCCAGCCGGTTCTGCGCGATCGCACTGCCCTGGCGCGAGGCCTTGCGCAGCAGGGCCACGGCCGCCGCCCGGTTCTGGGGCGTGCCGGTGCCGTTGAACAGCGCGATGGCATATTCGACCTCGGCATCGACATTGTCGGCCAGCGAGGCCGCCTGCAGCAGCCGCACCGCCCGGTCGAGGTCCTTCGGCACGCCGGTGCCTTCCTTGTAGAAGGTGGCGAGGGCGTATTGGGCCTCGGGCAGGCCGGCATCGGCGGCCTGGCGGAGCAGCTCGGCGGAGCGCTTGACGTCCTGCGGCAGGGTCTGGCCGTCGAGATAGAGCAAGGCGAGATTGTAGGCCGCCTTGGGTTCGCCGAGCTTGGCGGCGGAGGCCATCAGCTTGACCGCCTCGTTCTTGTCGACCGGGCCGCCGCGGCCGGACATGCGCAGCATGGCGAGTGCGAACATGGCTTCGCGGTCGCCGGCATCGGAGGCGCGCTTGTACCATTCCAGCGCCTTGGCATAGTCGCGCCGGATACCCATGGCATTGGCATAGAGCTCGCCCAGCATGGTCATCGCCTTGGGATCGCCGGTTTTGGCGCGGGCGGTAGCGAGCTCGAACGCGGTCTTGTACTGGCCGCGCTGATAGGCGCCATAGACGAGGTCGACATTGGGATTGTCGGCTGGCGGCGCCGGGATCACGGTCGCGGCCGGCGCCGGCGTGGACGAAGGTTTCGGCGCGGGCGCGGCTTCTTTCTTCCTGGGCGCCGGCTGCGGGGTCGCCTTCGGCTTCGGCTTCTCGGCGGGCGGAGACGGCGTCGCCACCGGCGGCGCGATCTGCAGCTGCGCGGCCGCAGGCACGGCCAGCAGCAACGAGGCGAGAAGGGCGATGCAGAGGCGTGTCATCGGCGGGCGCTAGCCCTGGTCCGCGACGACGGCCGCATGGGCCTCTTTGATCGCGGCATCGATCTCGACCAGCGCGGCCTTCGGCCCGCGCGGATCGGCCCAGACCACGTCGCCGACCAGCACGAAATCGGCGCCGCTCGCGGCGAAGTCGCGGGCTTCCTCCAGCGACGTCGCAAAGCCCACGCAGGGCGGCTCGAACAGTTCGGCCCACCAGTCCAGCCGCTCCGCGATCGCCTCGGCCGAGGGACGCTGGCCCTTCGCGTCGGGCTCGCCGAACAACACATAGTCGGCGCCGATCTCGCCCGCTTCCATGGAATGGTGCCGCGTCGTCAGCCCGCCGACACCGGCGATGCGATCCGGCTTGAGCGATGGCAAGGCGTCCTTCAGCGCGGCGATGCCGGGCAGGTGAGCACCGTCCGCGCCGCCGCGCGCCACCAGTTCGGGATGGCCCTCGACGAGCAGCGCCGCGCCGGCCTTCTGCACCGGCGGCGCCAAGGCCTTGATGCGCGAAATCATGCTGCGCTGGTCGGTCTCCTTCAGCCGCAGCAGCACGGCCGCGACGTCGGCGGATGCGAGCAGCTCCGGCAGTCCGGCGACGAGCGCGGAGGCATCATCGACGACAGGCGTCGCGAGATAGAGGCGCGGCGCCGGGCGCGGTGGGGGCGTTTTGTTCGACAAGGTCTAGGCTGCTTTCTTTTCGAGGCTGCTGTCCCACTCGCCCCTGGATGCGAGGGCGTTCATCCGCGCGCGATGGCTGAAGGCGCGCTGCCCGGCCGCCACGTTCTCCGCCTTGCCGGACCACGCCTTCTGCGGCGCGGCCTGCAGCGCGCGGCCGTAGGAGAAGGTCAGGCCCCAGGGCAGCGGGCCGAGCCGGTGCATGGCGTCGAGATGCGCGGTCGCCTCCTCGTCGGACTGGCCGCCGGAGAGGAAGGCGATGCCCGGCACCGCCGCCGGTACGCAGGCCTTGAGCAGGCGAACGGTCTTCTCCGCGACCTCCGCGACGGAGGCCTGCCTCGCGCATGTCTTGCCGGCGATTGCCATGTTCGGCTTCAGCACCATGCCTTCGAGCGCGACGCGCTGGATGCGCAATTCCTGGAAGGTCTTGTTGAGCACGCGCTGCGTCACCTCATAGCAGCGATCGATGTCGTGGTCGCCGTCCATCAGGACCTCCGGCTCGACGACCGGCACGATCTCCGCCGCCTGGCACAGCGCGGCATAGCGCGCCAGCGCATGGGCGTTGACGCTGATCGCGGTCATCGAGGGAATCCCGCCGCCGATATCGATCACCGCGCGCCATTTGGCGAAGCGCGCGCCGCGCGCGCGGTATTTCGCCAGCCGCTCGGCCAGCCTGTCGAGCCCGACGGTCACGACCTCGCCCGGGCAGTTCGGCAAGGGCTGCGTGCCCTCGTCGACCTTGATGCCGGGAATGGCCCCGCTGCCCTCGATCAGCTTCACCAGCGGCGTTCCGTCGGCGGCGTCCTGCCAGATGGTCTCGTCATAGAGGATCACGCCGGAAATGTACCGGCTCATCGCCTCCTGCGACCGGAACAGCATCTCGCGATAGTCGCGCCGGCTGGTCTCCGTCGAGTCCACGCCGATCGCGTCGAAGCGCTTCTTGATGGTGCCGGAGGATTCGTCGGCGGCAAGGATGCCCTTGCCCGGCGCGACCATGGCGGTCGCGATCCTGTTCAGCTCAGCCAGATTCATCGCAAGGGTCTCCCAGAACGATCCTGCCCTTGCCCGGGAAAATAGACCGTTCTCGGGCAACGGCCCAGTTAACGTTCGTCGCAGGGGTGGAGGGGTGGGAGGCGGGGGGCCTCTTACCTCGCCCCGCTTGCGGGGAGAGGTCGGTCGCGAAGCGACCGGGTGAGGGGGACTCTCCGCGCGTCCATCTGTCAAGGACTATGCGGAAATAGCCCCTCACCCCGCCCTCTCCCCGCGAAGAGCGGGGCGAGGGGGACGGGAGAGCGGTGCTCGCCCTACGCGACCTTCGGATCGAGCTCGCCCTTGGCGTAGCGCTTGGCCATCTCGGCGGTGGTCAGCACGCGCTTGATCTTGGAGGCCTGGCCTGCGGTGTTGAATTCCTGCAGCCGCTGCTTGCAGAGCCTGGTCATGGCCTCCATGGCGGGCTTCAGGTACTTGCGCGGATCGAACTCTTCCGGATTGTCCTTCAGGACTTTGCGGATCTGGCCGGTCATCGCCATGCGATTGTCGGTGTCGATGTTGATCTTGCGCACGCCGTTCTTGATGCCGCGCTGGATCTCGGCAACCGGCACGCCCCAGGTCGGCTTCATCTTGCCGCCATTGGCGTTGATGATCTCCTGCAGCTCCTGCGGCACCGAGGAGGAGCCGTGCATCACCAGATGCGTGTTCGGCAGCTTGCGGTGGATCTCCTCGATCACGTTCATGGCGAGGATGTCGCCATCCGGCTTGCGGGTGAACTTGTAGGCGCCATGCGAGGTGCCCATCGCGATCGCGAGCGCGTCGACCTTGGTCTCCTGCACGAACTTCACGGCCTCGTCCGGATTGGTCAGGAGCTGGTCGTGGGAGAGCTTGCCCTCGGCGCCGTGGCCGTCTTCCTTGTCGCCCATGCCGGTCTCGAGCGAGCCGAGCACGCCGAGTTCGCCTTCCACCGAGATGCCGCCGAGATGCGCCATGTCGGTGACGGTCTTGGTGACGCCGACATTGTAGGTCCAGTCGCCGGGGGTCTTGCCGTCGGCCTTGAGCGAGCCGTCCATCATCACCGAGGTGAAGCCGGCCTGGATCGCGGTCATGCAGGTCGCGGCCTCGTTGCCATGGTCGAGATGCACGCAGACCGGGATGTGCGGATAGATTTCGGTCACCGCATCCATCATGTGCTTGAGCATGATGTCGTTGGCGTAGGAGCGCGCACCGCGCGAGGCCTGGATGATGACGGGCGCGTCGACCTGGTTGGCCGCGTCCATGATCGCCAGCGCCTGCTCCATGTTGTTGATGTTGAAGGCCGGGACGCCGTAATCGTTCTCCGCCGCATGGTCGAGCAATTGACGCAACGTGATCCGAGCCATGTGTATCTTTCTCCCGTTTGGGCCAGTTCGGCCGCTCTTACTTGATGCGCAGAACCTCGACGCCGGGCAGTGGCTTGCCTTCCATCCATTCAAGAAATGCGCCACCGGCGGTCGAGACATAGGTGAAGTCACCGGCCACATGGGCCTGGTTGAGCGCGGCCACCGTGTCGCCGCCGCCCGCGATCGAGATCAGCTTCTTGGCCTTGGTGCGTTCGGCCGCGTGCCTGGCCGCAGCGACCGTGCCGCGGTCGAACGGCTGCATCTCGAAGGCACCGAGCGGCCCGTTCCAGACCAGCGTGGCGGCATCGTCGATCGCGGCATGGACGCGCGCGATCGATTGCGGGCCGACGTCGAGGATCATGCCGTCCGCCGGGATCGCGTCGAGCCCATAGGCATGCGAGGGCGCATTGGCCGCGAAATGATAGGCGACGGTGGCGTCGACCGGCAGGATGATCGCGCAATTGGCGGCTTCGGCCTTCTCCATGATGCGCAGCGCGGTGGCGCTAAGATCCTTCTCGGCCAGCGACTTGCCGACGCCGACGCCCTGGGCGTGCAGGAAGGTGTTCGCCATGCCGCCGCCGATCACCAGCGCATCGACCTTGGTGACGAGGTTTTCGAGGAGGTCGATCTTGGTCGAGACCTTGGCGCCGCCGATGATCGCGATGACGGGCTTGGTCGGCGAGCCCAGCGCCTTCTCCAGCGCATCCAGCTCGGCCTGCATGGTGCGGCCGGCATAGGCCGGCAGCTTGTGGCCGAGGCCTTCGGTCGAGGCGTGGGCGCGGTGCGCGGCCGAGAACGCATCATTGACCCAGATGTCGCCGAGCTTGGCGAGCTCCGCGACGAAGGCCGGATCGTTCTTCTCTTCCTCCTTGTGGAAGCGGGTGTTTTCCAGGCAGAGGATGTCGCCGTCCTTCAGCGCCGCGACCGCCTTGGCCGCGGGCTCGCCGATGCAATCCTCGGCGAAGGCGACGGGTTTCCTGACGACATGCGCCAGCGCCTCGGCGACCGGCTTCAGCGAGTCCTTGGCCTCGCGCCCCTTCGGCCGGCCGAAATGCGCGAGCAGGATGACCTTGCCGCCCTTGTTGGCCAGCTCGGCGATCGTCGGTGCGACGCGCTCGAGCCGGGTCGCGTCGCTGACGCGGCCGTTCTCCATGGGCACGTTGAGATCGACGCGCAGCAGCACGCGCTTGCCCTTCACGTCGACGTCGTCGAGGGTGCGGAATTTGTTGGTCATGGACGCTTCCTTGTCCCGGGCGCTGCGCGAGCTGCGGAGCGGTGCGCTGCAGAACCGGGACCCGCATCACAGCGAGTCCCGCGGCTGTAGGTGTCCCGGATCTGCGAAGCAGCGTTTCACGCTGCATCGCGTCCGGGACACGAGACTTAGATCACCTTCGAAATCGCGACGGCGGTATCCGCCATGCGGTTCGAGAAGCCCCACTCGTTGTCGTACCAGGACATCACGCGCACCAGCGTGCCGTTCTGCACCTTGGTCTGGTCCTCGTGGAAGGTCGAGGAGTGCGGATCGTGGTTGAAGTCGATCGAGACGTTCGGCGCCGAGGTGTAGCCGAGGATGCCCTTGAGCTGCTGCTCGCTGGCGCGCTTCATCGCGGCGTTGATTTCCTTGGCGTCGGTGGCGCGCTTGGCGATGATCTTGAGGTCGACCACCGACACGTTCGGGGTCGGCACGCGGATCGCGACGCCATCGAGCTTGCCCTTCAGTTCGGGCAGCACGAGTCCGATCGCCTTGGCGGCACCGGTCGAGGTCGGGATCATCGACATCGCCGCGGCGCGGCCGCGGTAGAGGTCCTTGTGCATCGTGTCCAGCGTCGGCTGGTCGCCGGTATAGGCGTGGATCGTGGTCATGAAGCCGGTCTCGATGCCGACGAGATCGTTCAGCACCTTGGCGACCGGCGCGAGGCAGTTCGTCGTGCAGGAGCCGTTGGAGATGACGAGGTGATCCTTGGACAGCGTGTCGTGGTTGACGCCGTAGACGATGGTGGCGTCGGCGCCGTCGGCCGGAGCGGAGACCAGCACGCGCTTGGCGCCGGCGGTCAGATGGGCCGAGGCCTTGTCCTTCGACGTGAAGATGCCGGTGCATTCCATCGCGATGTCGACGCCGAGATCCTTCCAGGGCAGCTTCGAGGGATCGCGCTCGGCGGTCACCTTGATCTTGCCGCCGCCGAGATTGATGGTGTCGCCATCGACGGTCACGGTGCCGGGGAAGCGGCCGTGGACGCTGTCGAAGCGCAGCAGGTGCGCGTTGGTCTCGACCGGGCCGAGGTCGTTGATGCCGACGACCTCGATGTCCTTGCGGCCGGACTCGACGATCGCCCGCAGGATGTTGCGGCCGATGCGGCCAAACCCGTTGATTCCGACGCGGACTGCCATGTTTCGTCTCCTTCAATGACCGTTGTCATCCCGCGAGACGCATATGGGGCGCCGGGCGAGGGTTTTTGGGCGGACGCCCGGTTCGGCCGGGCGGAGCGTGATCATATGAGAGATTTCGTAGTCCTTTTTTTCGGCAAGCTCAACTCTCAGGAAACGCGCTTCAGGACAGCGTTAACTGCGGCCTCGGCGGTAATGCCGAAGTGCTGGAAGATCTTGTTCAGCGGGGCGCTTGCACCGAACGAGTGCATGCCGATGAATTCGCCATCCTGGCCGATCACGGCATCCCAGCCCCAGCGCACGGCGGCCTCGATCGCCACCTTCACCGGCGCGTTGCCGATGATGGCGTCGCGGCGTTCCTTTGGTTGCGCTAGCAAGAGCTCGAGCGAGGGCACCGAGACCACCCGCGTCGGGATGCCGCGCTCGGCGAGCTGCTTCTGGGCGGCCACCGCCATCTCCACTTCGGAGCCGGAGGCGAACAGCGTCGCCTTGGCTTCGCCCTGGGCCGCCACCAGTTCATAGGCGCCGTACTGGCAGGGGTTCTCGTTCGTCGCGGCGGTACGCAGCTGCGGCAGGTTCTGCCGCGTCAGCGCCAGCACGGTCGGGCCGTCGATGCGGTTGAGGGCGAGTTCCCAGCACTCGGCCACCTCCATCGCGTCGCAGGGGCGGAACACGCGCATGTTGGGAATGGCCCGCAGCGCCGACAGATGCTCGACCGGCTGGTGGGTCGGTCCGTCCTCGCCGAGGCCGATGGAATCGTGGGTCATCACATAGACCACGCCGGCTCCCATCAGCGCGGCGAGGCGCATTGCCGGCCGCGCGTAATCGGTGAACACCAGGAAGGTCGCGCCGTTCGGCGCAAAGCCGCCGTGCAGGAAGATGCCGTTCATCGCCGCGGCCATGCCGTGCTCGCGGATGCCGTAATGAATGAAGCGGCCCTTCGGCGTCTTGGCGGAGAACGCGGTCGCCGACTTCGCCTTGTTGTTGTTGGAGCCGGTGAGGTCGGCCGAGCCGGCCAGAAACTCCATCGGCATCGCGCCGGCGATCACCTCGATCACGGCCTCAGAGGATTTACGGGTCGCCGCATTCATCGGCTTGTCCAGCAGTTCCTTCTTGTAGGCCTTGAACGCCTTGGCCAGCGCGGCCGGACGCTCGTGGCGCAGCCGGCGCTCGAACTCGGCGCGCTTGCGGCTGCCGAGTTCGCCGAGCCGGCCTTCCCACTCCTTGCGGGCGGCCGCGCCGCGGCTGCCGGCGGCGCGCCAGGCCTTCAGCACGTCGTCGGGCACCGAGAACGGCTCGAGCGAAATGCCGAGATTTTCCTTGGCGGCCTTGAGTTCGTCGGCGCCGAGCGCCTCGCCATGCACCTTGGAGGTGCCGGCCTTGTGCGGCGCGCCGTAGCCGATGGTGGTGCGGCAGGCGATCAGCGAGGGCTTGTTGGATTTCAGCGCGCGGCCGATCGCGGCGGCGATGGCGGCCGGATCGTGGCCGTCGATCTTCTCGGCGGCCCAGCCGGCCGACTTGAAGCGCTTCACCTGGTCGACGGAATCGGCGATCGAGGTCGGGCCGTCGATCGAGATGCCGTTGTCGTCATAGAGCACGATCAGCTTGTTGAGCTTCCAGTGCCCGGCCATCGCGATGGCTTCCTGCGAAATGCCTTCCATCAGGTCGCCGTCGGACGCCAGCACATAGGTGTGGTGGTCGACGATCTTCTTGCCGAACTCGGCCGCCAGCATCTTTTCGGCGAGCGCCATCCCGACCGCGGTCGAGATGCCCTGGCCGAGCGGACCGGTGGTGGTCTCGATCCCCTTGGTGTGGCCGTGCTCGGGATGGCCCGGCGTCAGCGATCCCAGTTGGCGGAAATCCTTGAGCTGGTCGATCGTCATCTCGGGGCTGCCGGTGAGATACAGCAGCGAATAGAGCAGCATCGAGCCGTGGCCGGCCGAGAGCACGAAGCGGTCGCGGTCGGGCCATTCGGTCGCGGCAATGTCGAATTTCAGGAACTGCGTGAACAGCACGGTGGCGATGTCGGCGGCGCCCATCGGCAGGCCGGGATGGCCCGATTTCGCCTTCTCCACGGCATCCATCGAGAGCCCGCGGATCGCGTTGGCCATACGGGTGTGGTCGACCTGCGTCATGTCTGAAATCCGTCTGAAATGAAGCGCTTGAGGGCGGTCTAGGCCCGCGCGGGAAGGCGCCTTTCGGCCGCCTGAGGTCGGGGCTGGGATAGCACCTCGGTTCCGGGAGTCCAAGGCAATCAAACGCCGGTTCTCCCCGAAAAGTTGCCTGCGCTTTCACGGTGGAAAATGACGGCCGGTTTTCGGCAGGCACCGTCGCGCGGGAGGTTTGTTCCCGATTGATCGGTGCATAGTTTTGCGGCGGCGTTGCGCTGGGCTAGCTTGCCACGTAAATTTCTGCTTCTAACCGCTTGCCGAACCGAGTCTTTTGCCGGCCGGCAAGCCCCAAGGAAATGGCCCCGGGCAACGCCCACAGGTTCCGCCGCTGACTGCATGAACGATCGCGTGTCCAACAGCTCTGCCATGACGGAGTCCTCTGCCGTCGAGATCGAGATCGCGACCCGCAGACTCATGGCGGCGCTCGACGCGCTCGAGAGCGCGGTGGAGCGGCGGCGCGATGCCGATCGCGACGAGAACGAGCTTGCGGCGCGCATCCAGGCGCTCGGCGCGGATCGCTCCCGGCTCGCCGACGAACTCGACGGCGCGCTGGTGAAGGCGCGCAAGCTCGAGCGCACCAATCGCGAGATTTCCGATCGGCTGGATTCCGCGATCGTCACGATACGCTCGGTGCTCGATACCGGAGAGGACGGATGAGCCACATCAACGTCACCATCAACGGCCGGCAATACCGCATGGCCTGCGAGGAGGGCCAGGAGGTGCGGCTGCTCAAGCTCGCCGACAGCCTGGAGACGCGCATCCAGTCGCTGCGCGGAAAATTCGGCGAGATCGGCGACGCGCGCCTCACTGTGATGGCGGCGCTGACCGTCTGCGACGAACTGGTCGACGCCGGCAACCGCATCCGCACCATGGAGCAGGAGCTGACCGAGCTCCGTGATTTCCGCAACGCCGCCGTCGAGCGCGCCCGCATGACGCAGACCGCCGTGGTGAACGCCCTCAACGCCGCCGCCGAGCGCATCGAGAAGTCGACCAAGGTCCTGAACCGCACCGTCGGCGGCGGCATCGCGATCGGCTAACAGCCTCGATCATCGCCGCGACGTCGCTGCGCTCCCTCCCCCGCCTGCGGGGGAGGGTTGGGGAGAGGGTGTCTCCGCAATGGGATTGTCGGGAATTGCCGCGGATTTCCCCGCGTGGTGAGAGCCCTCTCCCCAACCCTCTCCCGCGCGCGGGAGAGGGAGCCCACTGGCGGACTTGGTAAGCAGCTGGGGCTGCCGCTCGCCGCCACTGGTTATTCGCCACCATCGTTGTTACATTGCGACGGCGAGGCTGCGACGTTCGTCAGGAGCCATATATCCCCGGGGCCTTATCGATCCTTTAGGGAACTGTCCCTGGCCGGGCCCGTGGGCCCGGACATATGGTGCCCACCTACTTTCGTAGGGAACTCCGGGATCGAGTGCTTCAACGGCGCTTGCGGCTTCGCACTTGTGTTTGGTTGCTTTCTGCCTGTCGAATTGCGTCCCCGACACGCTTGCGGTTCAGCTCAAGGTTCGGTGTCATGCCCCGCCGAGTGCGCAATTGCGCACGGGGGCGGGGCATCCAGTAACGCCGCGGCGTCGAGGTTCAGGCACTGTCGTCTCTGGAATACTGGATCACCCGCACCGATGCGCAAGGGCGCACAAGGCGGGTGATGACGGCGGAGCGAGGCTCCGCGTTCGGAGCAAGCGCGCATGTCCGTAACCAAAGCCGAACTCCGTGCCAAAGCCCTCGCCGCGCGCGAGGCGCTCGGCGACAAGAAGCGCGCCGCGGCCGCAACCAGGCTCGCCAAACGCGGGCTGCCGTTCGAGCTCCTGCCGGGCAGCATCGTCTCAGGCTATGCGCCGATCCGCAGCGAAATCGATCCGATGCCGCTGCTGACAAGGCTGGCCGAGGAGGGCGCACGGCTGGCGCTGCCCTGCGTCACTGCGCGCGGCCAGTCGCTTGTCTTCCGCCTCTACCATCCGACCGACCGCCTGATGCTCGGCCCGCTCGGCATTCCCGAGCCGTCGCCGGCCGCCGCCGAAGTCATTCCGGATGTCATGCTGACGCCGCTCGCCGCCTTCGACCGGCTCGGCCACCGCATCGGCTATGGCGCCGGACATTACGACGTCACCTTCGCGCATCTGCGCAAGGCCAAGCACATCATCGGCGTCGGGCTTGCCTTTGCGGTGCAGGAGATCGAGGCCGTTCCGGCACTATCGCACGACGTGGCGCTGGATTATGTGCTAACGGAATCCGCCGTGTTTGATTTCCGGAGTCCTGAAGTTGCGCATTCTCTTCGTGGGTGATGTCGTCGGCCGCGCGGGCCGCAACGCCATCGCCGAATATCTGCCCGGCATGGTCAGGGACTGGTCGCTCGATTTCGTCGTCGTCAACGGCGAGAATTCCGCCGGCGGCTTCGGCATCACGGAAGCGATCTATCAGGAGTTTCTCGACGCCGGCGCCGATGCGGTGACGCTCGGCAACCATTCCTGGGACCAGCGCGAAGCGCTGGTCTTCATCGAGCGCGCCGATCGCCTGGTGCGGCCGGCGAACTATCCGCGCGGCACGCCCGGCCGCGGCGCCGCTTTGGTCGAGACCAAGAACGGTCGTCACGCGCTCGTCGTCAACGCGCTGGGCCGCGTCTTCATGACCCCGTTCGACGATCCCTTCGCCGCGCTGGAGCGCGAGCTCGGGGCCTGTCCGCTCGGCGTCGCCGCGGACGCCATCGTCGTCGATTTCCATGCCGAGGCAAGCAGCGAGAAGCAGGGCATCGGCTTCTTCTGCGACGGCCGCGCCAGCCTCGTCGTCGGCACCCACACCCATGTGCCCACCGCCGACCACCAGATCCTCGCAGGCGGCACCGCCTACATGACCGACGCCGGCATGACCGGCGACTACGAGTCGATCATCGGCATGCAGAAGGAAGAACCGCTGCGCAGGTTCACGTCGGGGATTCCGTCGGGCCGCTTCGAGCCGGCCGCCGGTGCGGCGACGCTCAGCGGCGTCGCGGTGGAAACGGATGATGCGACGGGCCTTGCGCTGCGCATCGCCCCGGTGCGCGTCGGCGGCAGGCTGGAGCCCACGACGCCGAAATTCTGGTTGAGCTGACGCTCGCGCAATATCCTCAGTGTTGTCCCGGCGGGGCCGGGACCTATATCGCGTGTGATCTATCAGTCGTTGAAATGGCTCTTCGCGCACCATGCCGCTGAGACACCTTAGATCGAGTAGGGTAGCGACTACCGTGTCAATTCGCAAAAAAGCCAAAGCTGACGATATCAGGCATTTCGTTGCTTATCATAATGCCGAGAAATTCGGTCGATATAGAAGTGCTGAGGGCGCCAGTCGGGAACATACATTTTGGACAGCGAAAGCTTTCCGAGATGAGACCTTACTTGGGCAGCGCCTGTGGGCCTTCGAGGGAGTTGGTTCGCCAAAGAGGTATAGTTTGGTTGCGGCGGGGACAATTACGAAAATCGCTCGGAAAAAGGGAGGCTCGAACGAGCGAGTAGTGCACTTTGAGGTTGCTTCGAAAACTCAGCCAATCGAAGTCACAGATCTGGGTTGGTTCAAGAAACTTTTGATAGAGCAGCAATCGTTCCGTAACGGCTTAAGCCGGACAAAAAGTCATGGTGCTATTATTGCACTCGAAGCCCTTGTCGCGCCTGAGCGGCCTCCCCGGTTAGCCAAATCAAAAGCGTCAGCAGAACCGTTAGAAAGCATCGACGTCCGCTTTGCAAAGCTTGTGGAGGCATCACACAGCAAGGAAGTTCTTCGGATGCTTGGCCATTCTATCGAGGTGGCGGATCGCGCGGATCAATCAAAGTGGGGTATCCGGATCAATGACAACTCCATAATGCTGAAGGTTGGCTTTGTAGAGGTGTTGCAAGTTGGCAGAAGGGGGATTCATCTGCTTGTAAAAGGTGGCCTAGACACAAGGGCTCTAAGAGCGGATGCCAGAATTGATTTCAGCCGGGCGCCATACAAGAACGCACAAAATTGTGATACGTGCGATTTCGACGTTGCAAGCTTGAAGAGCCTTTATCAGAGGTTGAAAGAGGCGCACGACGCGGCTATCCGAGTTGCAGCTCTAAGTCCGAGACATACGTCAACAGCTAACGATCATTCAGAGATGCTGGTCGAATTTCTCTCGGAGTGTCTCGGCAGACGATTGCCTCAGCCTGCGTACGTCGGGACCATCTCACTTCAGCGAGTTTCGCAGAAGGACAATTTGACCAGCAATGACTTGCAGGAAGGACGAGCAATCCAGGTGCTCGCAAACCGCTATGAGCGCAATCCCAAGGCACGAGCACGCTGCATAGATCACTATGGCACTGATTGCTTTGTTTGTGGCTTGTCATTCGCAGATCAGTACGGCCCCGATGTGGCCGGGTTAATCCATATTCATCATTTGACGCCAATCTCTAGAATTGGACGGCGCTCTTCTGTGGATCCCATTCGCGATTTGAGGCCGGTCTGCCCAAATTGCCATGCCGTTATTCACTGGACCGATCCGCACCAAAGCATCGAGCAAATCAAAGAGAAGCTGCAGAGGTGGGGAGATGCAAAGCGATCTAATACCCTGCGAGCTAGCTACCCTCAGAGTCGCCGAAGCGGTAAATAGGTCATACAGACACTAGCCGCGCTGGATGCGTTCTTCGTATCGTGCCCTAGTTAGGTCAACGACAAGGGGAAGAATATGCCCTGTGACAAGGCAGTCCACGAGATAGCTCTCGAATACGGTTTCAAATGGTTCGAATTTCATGCGCAGCAGCGAATTTCGACTTTCAATTTTTACCTGCTCGTTATGTCTGGTCTTGTCGCGGCAGCGTCATTCTCGCTGAAAGAGAAAATTCCGGCCGGTTCTATAGTGACTAGCTTGATGATGTTAGGCGCCAGTGTTCTGTTTTGGCAGTTGGACGTCAGAAATCGGCAGTTGATCAAAATTGGAGAAGATATCCTATCGGATAGCTGGCAGAAGAACGGATTGAGTGGAGAGTTGAACCCTGCCGTTTTGAGTAAAGCAAAACAGCCGGTTGGATTTCGGTATAAGGAATTATTTGGGGCGGCTTTCATCGCGGGTGGAATTGCAGGTTTTTGTTTGTTTGTGTATTCCGTTGCGCTGACTAAGGCATAGGTAGCTACGCGGTGGTTTAATACTGTGGGTGCCGATCACTAGATCCTCGCAGGCGGCACCGCCTACATGACCGACGCCGGCATGACCGGCGACTACGAGTCGATCATCGGCATGCAGAAGGAAGAACCGCTGCGCAGGTTCACGTCGGGGATTCCGTCGGGCCGCTTCGAGCCGGCCGCCGGTGCGGCGACGCTCAGCGGCGTCGCGGTGGAAACGGATGATGCGACGGGCCTTGCGCTGCGCATCGCCCCGGTGCGCGTCGGCGGCAGGCTGGAGCCCACGACGCCGAAATTCTGGTTGAGCTGAAGAGCGTCGCCGCATCTTCGGTGTCGTCCTGGCGAAAGCCAGGACCCATACGCCGCAGCAGAGATTGTTTTGAGCAA
>CAYREH010000105.1:0-8025 GCA_964423245.1 uncultured Bradyrhizobium sp.
TGACGAAGGATCATCGCCCCTCACGATCGCCCCGGGATGGACGACACATACGACAATTCCGAATTTCGGTAAAGCGGAATATTTTTGAGCGACGGGCTTGACATCATTGCCATGTGTGTCGCGCGACATCACAATGTTGCCGCGAGACGCCACACGCGTGCTTGCCCATGCCAGACACGATCATTGACGGGGACAAGGTTCGTATTAAACATGCCGCGATGCGTCCGAGTGGCACCCGTCTGATCGATTCACCCTCACCCGTAGTACCAGCCGGTGCGATCTCGCTGGAGAGCCCGCGCAGATTCGCTTACATAGCGCTGCTGGTTGCGCTCCAGGGCGTGATCGCGGCCAGTCTGCTGCTGCGACTCGGCTCTTTCCCCGGATTGCACGGTGACGAAGCATGGGTCGGGCTGCGTGCCTTCGAACAACAAGCCCGCGGCCTCTTCACGCTTCGCGGGATGAACGGCTACACCGGATCGCTGTTTCCCGGGATCGTCGACCTCGTGTTCGCGATCGTCCCGGCCGATGTGGCAAGCCTGCGCCTGCCTGGCGCGGTTCTCAACGGACTGGCTCTCGTCGTGGCCGCCTGCGCGCTCTTCCACCGCGGCCTCGCCGCACTCGCCTTCATGCTGGGAATGGGCTCCTCGCTGCTGTTCATATTCTACAGCCGGGTCGCATGGGAAGTGAACGCGCTCCAGAATCTCCTGCTGGCACTGGTCCTGTTGAGCCTGACGCATCTGCTCGAACCGGAGAAGTACCGGGAGCGCTGGCTGTTCCTCCTGCTTCTCAGCTTCTCGCTGGGGTGCTGGAGCCATGCCATCTTCGGCGCGGCCGCCCTGTCCTTCGCCGCGGCCACTCTTCTTGTGGCGATCAGATGGCCCAGCGAGAGCAGCGCAGGGCTGCTGCTCGTCGGACTGCTGAACCTTCTGGTCCAGTTCGTTTTGCTGCTCCGGCATTTTGTCGGCGAAGGCCCGTTCGCGACCAGGGCGTTGCCGGCGCTATTGGCTGGTCTCCTCGTGATCGCCCTCGCCACCCATGCCTATGTCCGCGTCGAGCGCCGCCTGATCCCGCACATCACGAATGTCTTGAACAAGCCGCTCGTTGCGCGGTCCTCCAACATCCTGCTGATCGGTTTCGTGACTATCGCCCTGGCCGCTTCGCCGGCCGGGGACATCAGCTTCTTCGGCACGGTTTCAGGAGTGATCCTGCTTGAACGCGTCGTCTCGTATCTTCCCGGTCCGGTCGAGATGACGGCCCTGCACCTGCGCATGGTGCTCCTGCTCGCCTTGTTTGCCGCGGCGGCGTTTCAATCCCTGCGCAACGAGCGGAACGAGCCGGCCCAGTTGCTCCTGCCGCTGTCCTGCCTGTGGACCCTGGCCTTCTTCGCCGCCCTGCGCCTGTCGATTGCCGGCGTCGCCGACCGGTACTACATCATTCCGCAATTCCTGTTCCTGGTGGCGATCGCGCTCGGTATCGACGGCCTGCGCGCGAACTGGAGGATGGCCGCCATCGGGGTTCTGGCCGCCGGTTTCGTCTATGCGCAGCTCACGGGGATGCGGGAACTGTTTCGCGACGAGGAGAGACCGCCATTCGAGCGGTTCAACTATGCCGGCTACACCGACACCTCGCGCCATTTCATGCGACTCGCGCCGCTCACGGCCTATCTGAAGTCGAAAGGCCATTGCAGCGTCGAGTCGTCCACGTTCTTCATCACCCAGCCCATGCGGTTCCTGATGCGCGTCGGCCAGCCCTGCACCGGCGACGGCAGGGCGCATGTGGAATATTGCGCGGCCTGCATTGCGCCGGTTCGCGGGTTCGAGGTGCGGTAGGCGACAGCTCAGGATCCGAAGTCGCGCGGATTGAACGGCAAATCGAGGATCTTCCATTCCTCGTATTTGTCCGGCGGCAGCATCCTGAAGGGCTGGCAGGCCTGGATCGCCGCCGTCGCCGCCTTGACCAGCGCCACGCCCTTCGCCGAGGGCGGCGCCTCGATCAGGATCGGCGGGCGCGCCAGCGTGCCGTCGGTCGCCAGCACCGTGCGCAGCCTGATGTTGACGCTGTCGGTGGGATCGACGCCCGCCGGCAGGCGGGCGCAGCTGCGCAGATGACGGCGGAGTGCGGCGATGACCTCGGCCGGCAGTTTGGCGCCGACGGAATCCTTGGCGTCGCCGCCGTCGTCCTTCGCGGCGCTGTTCGCATCGACCGGCAGTTCGGGCGGCAGGCCCAGCATGACGCCATATTTGACGGTGACGTCGGGCTCCGGCGCGCGATAGGCCGGCGGCGGCGCCTGGGACTGCGACATCGCGGGCGGCGGCGACTGCGCTGGCTGAGCCGGCGATGGCGGCATCGGTTGCGGCGGCGGCTGCTGCGGCTGTGGCTGCGCGTTGGTCTCGCGCGGCTTCGGCGGCGACGGCTGTTGCTGCGGGGCGCGCTGCGGCTCGGGCGAGGCCTGCGGCGATGGCGTCGCTGCGGCCTGCTGCCGCGGTGCCGATTTCGGCGCCGGGTTCGCCTTGTCGGTCACATCGAGCTTGGGCAGCTGCAGCTCGGGCTCCGGCGGCTTTTCCTTCGCCTCCGGCTTGACCTTCTCCTCCGCCCTCTCCTCCTCCTGCTTGACCTGCTCCGGCGTGACGATGTCGACGGTCACGGTCTCGGGCACGCCGGCATGGAACGGCCGGACCTCGCTGATCACGATGATCAGCACCACCAGCGTCAGATGCGCGATGGCCGACGCCGCGATGTCAGTCCGTATGAATGAACGCAGTTCCATAGCGAGGAGCGGATGGCCGGGACCTGGGATGCCGATCGTGGTCCTAGCATACCGCGCCTGCCCCTCAATCCCATTTCGGCGCGAAGCCGGAATCAGTGAGGCGGCCGTCCGGATTGGCGAGCGCGCCGATCTGCGCCATCTCCCCGTCCGACAGTTCGAAATCGAAGATGTCGATGTTTTCCGACAGCCGCTCGACGCGGGAGGTGCGCGGGATCGCCGCGACGTTCTGCTGCACCAGCCAGCGCAGGCAGATCTGCGCCGGGCTTTTTCCGTGGGCCTGCCCGATCCCGGCAAGCGTCCGGTCGGTCTTGATGCGCCCGCGCGCGATCGGACTGTAGGCGACCAGCGCAAGGCCGTGCTGGTTGCAGGCCGCCCTCACCTTCGACTGGTCGAGATAGGGATGGTATTCGACCTGATTGCAGACCAGCGGCTCCGGCGACAGCGCCACCGCATCCTCGAGCAGGGCCACGGTGAAATTGGAGACCCCGATGTGCCGGGTCAGACCGATGCGCCGGGCACGGGACAGCGCGCCGAGCGTCTCCGCCAGCGGCACGTGGGAATTGGGCCAGTGCAGCAGCAGGAGATCGACATGGGGCAGCCGGAGCCTGGCGAGACTCTCCTTCACCGAGCGCTCCAGATCGTTCGGCGCGAAATGATTGGTCCAGACCTTGGTGGTGAGAAAGACATCGTCGCGGCGCACGCCGGAGGCGCGCAGTCCGTCGCCGACCTCGCGCTCGTTCTCATAGACCTGCGCGGTATCGATGTGGCGATAGCCGAGCCGCAGCGCCTGCTCGACCACGCGAGCACATGGCCGGCTCTTCAATTCCCAGGTCCCGAGTCCGAGCGCCGGGATCCTTGCGCCATTGGCCTCGACGAACAGCATGAGGAATCCTCGTCTGTTGCTGCCGCCCCGTTCATCACTATGGACCCGGCCAACGTCGCTGCCAACCGGCGGTTCTGCGCAGCGCTAACAGGAGGTTCGCAAAAGCTTGCAGTCAGGTTTTCGCCAGCGCCTGGAAAACGGTATCGGGCGCATGGGCGATCACGGCCAATAGCGCCCGTGCCGGACCACGCGGGGCCCGCTTGCCCTGCTCCCAGTTGCGGATGGTCTCGACGGGAACGCCGAGTTTGGCGGCGAATTCCATCTGGGTCAGGCAGGCGCGGCGGCGCAGATCGCGGACCGCAAGCGTGCCGGTCTCGGCCGCAGGCGCAGCCATCGCGGACTGAACGGGGAATTCCTGCCCGTCCCGCAATTCCACGATCCGCCCGTCCGCCTTCAGCCGCAGCCGCATGCCCATTCCCCTCAAGCCGCGGCAATGATGCGGGAACACGCTTAAGGTCGGATTAAGGGCGGCAGGGTTCTATTTCGCGCGCCCGAGACTCCAGTTCGAGCCCCCGCTCACCACGCCCGTCATTGCGAGCGCAGCGAAGCAATCCAGAGTCCCTCCGCGGAGACACTCTGGATCGCTTCGTCGCTGCGCTCCTCGCAATGACGGGGAGAGAGCGGCATCCTACTTCAATCCGAACCACAGCGTCGCGATGCCGAGGAAGGAGAAGAAGCCGACGACGTCGGTCACCGTCGTCACGAAGGTGCCGGAGGCCACGGCCGGATCGGCGCGGACACGTTCCAGCGCCATCGGGATCAGGATGCCGCCGAGCGCGCCGGCGAAGAGGTTGCACATGATCGCAAGGCCGATGACGATTCCAAGGCCGGGAATGCGAAACCAGGCCACCGCCGCGATGCCGGTGATGATGGCGAAGGCCAGCCCGTTGACGAGGCCGACGAGGCCTTCGCGCATGACCACGCGCCAGGCATTGGAGGAGACGAGCTCACGGGTCGCGAGCGCGCGCACCGCCACCGTCATGGTCTGGGTCGCGGCATTGCCGCCCTGGCTCGCCACGATCGGCGCCAGCACGGCGAGCGCCACCATCTTCTCGAGCTGGCCCTCGAACAGGCCGAGCACCGAGGATGCGAGGAAGGCGGTGGCCAGGTTGACCAGCAGCCAGTTGAAGCGGCCGCGCGCGATGGTGAGCACGCTGTCCGACAGCTCTTCGTCGCTGGTGACGCCGCCGAGCGCCTTGAGGTCCTCGTCCGCCTCCTCCTCGATCACGTCGACGACGTCGTCGACAGTGATGACGCCGACGAGGCGGTCCTGGGTGTCGAGCACGGGCGCGGCGACCAGATTGTACTTGCCGAACATGCGCGCGACCTCCTCCTGGTCCTCCAGGACGGAGACGCGGCGGCGATCCTCGTCGGTCAGCTCGGCGAGCGGCACCGGCCGGCGCGCGCGCAGCAAGACGTCGAGCGCGACGGCGCCCTGCCAGTGCTGGTCCTTGTCGACGACATAGATCTCGTAGAAGCGGTCCGGCAGGTCCGGCGTCTCGCGCATGTAGTCGATCGCCTGCCCCACGGTGAAATCCTGCGGCACCGCGATGAACTCGGTCTGCATGCGCCGGCCGGCGGAATTCTCCGGGTACAACAGGCTGCGCTCGAGCGCGACGCGCTCCGGCAAGGGCAGCTTCTCGAGAATCTCCTCCTGCTCGTCCTCGTCGAGCGTCTCCAGCAGTTCGACCGCGTCGTCGGATTCGAGCTCGCGGACGCCCTCGGCCACCGTCTCCGGCGGCAGCTCGTCGAGGATCTCCTCGCGCACGGTCTCGTCGACCTCGTTCAGCGCGGAGAAGTCGAAATCGGCGCCGGTGAGCTCGACCAGGCGGACGCGGTTGTCGGGGGCGAGCGCGGCGATCAGGTCACCGAGATCGGCCTCGTGCAGCTCGGCGACGCAGGCGCGCAAGGCGGCGCTGTCGGCCGCCTCGATCGCATGGGCGATCTCGTCGACGAATTCCTGGCGGATCTCGCCGTCTTCGTTGCGCATCGGCACATGGTCGAGTACCGAGGGCTCGGCGGCGGAGGCACCGTGCAAATGTTCATCCATGGCGGGCCTCGCCGTTTGACAGGTTGGATCGGATGGTCTGAGCTGACGGTCTGGCAATACCCACAAGGCAATCGCGAGCGCAATGACAAAGATGCATCGGGCAGGATGGAGTGCTGCCGCAGCGGGTGTGTTCGCTGCGGCCCTGGCCGCGATCGCCCCGGCCGCGGCCGCGGACTGCCCGCGCAAGGACGCGCTCGGCACCTCGCGCGTGCTGACCGTCGATGCCAGGGCCACGCCGCGCGTCGGACTGAAGAGCTTTCCGCAGACGCTGCCGCTGGCCGATCGCGAGGTCGTGCTGACCTTCGACGACGGACCCAACCCGCCGACGACGTCGAAGGTCCTCGCGGCGCTGGCGCAGGAATGCGTGCGCGCGACCTTCTTCCTGATCGGCCTGCATGCCGCGGCGCATCCCGACATGGTCAAGCGCATCGCGCGCGAGGGCCACACGGTGGCGCATCACACCTTCTCGCATCCCTTCATGGCACGGATTCCGTTCGACAAGGCCAAAGGCGAGATCGATCGCGGCATCGCGGCCGACGAGATGGCGCTGCACGGGGCCGCGACCACGACGCCCTCGACGCCGTTCTTCCGCTTTCCCTATTTCGAGTCGACGCCGGCCCTGCTCGAGCTGTTGCAATCCCGGGGCATCGCCGTATTCGGCGCGGACCTCTGGGCCAGCGACTGGAACGACATGACGCCCGAGCAGGAATTGAAGCTCGTCACCGAGCGGCTCGCCGCCGCCGGCAAGGGCATCATCCTGTTTCACGATCCGAAGGCGCGCACGGCCGCGATGATGCCGGCCTTCCTGCGCTACCTCAAGGACAACGGCTACCGCGTGGTTCACATCGTGCCGGCGGGCGCAGCCCAGAAGAGCGCCGACGCCCGTTGATGCCGGAATGTCACGCCCGCGCAAAATGGGGTGATGGACACCCCATTAACAATCCGTTCATGCTACCCCGTGCAAGGTTGGATGGAACCTGCGCCCGAACCATTTTGGCGCATCTTTCGACCAAGTTTGGACAGGCAGGCACGCAGGAAGGCAGACAAGTTTCATGATCGGCAGGTGCGTTGGTGTCAGGACGCGATCGTGGATCGTGCTTTGCCTCGGTGGTGCGCTCGGACTTCTGGGCAGCGCCCCTGCTGCGCTGGCCGCAGACTGCCCCGGCCGGCCGGATGCGCTCGGCACCTCCCGCACCCTCGTGGTCGATCCGCGCGAGCATCCGCTCATCGGCACGATGCAGTATCGCGAGACGCTGCCGCTGAAGGACCATGAGGTCGTCCTGACCTTCGACGACGGTCCGCTGCCGAAATACTCCAACCAGGTGCTGAAGATCCTCGCCGACGAATGCATCAAGGCGACGTTCTTCATCATCGGTCAGCAGGCCAAGGCCAATCCCGAAGGCGTGCGCAAGCTGGTGGCGGCCGGCCACACCGTCGGCACCCACAGCATGAACCATCCGCTGACCTTCGACCGGATGCCGGTCGAGAAGTTCGAGCCGGAGATCAATGGCGGCATCGAGTGGACCTCGGCCGCGATGACCGATCCGTCGCAACTTGCGCCGTTCTTCCGCATTCCCGGCCTGATGCGGGCCGCTGCCGTCGAGACCCATGCGATCTCGCGCGGCATCCAGATCTGGAGCGCCGATTTCCCCGCCGACGACTGGCGCCACGTGTCGTCCGATCGCGTCTACCAGCTCGCGATCCAGCGGCTGGAGGCCAAGGGCAAGGGCATCCTGCTGCTGCACGACATCCAGGCCCGGACCGTGGCGGCGCTGCCGAAGATCATCCGCGACCTCAAGGCGCGCGGCTATCGCATCGTCCATGTGGTGCCGGCAACGCCCGACCGGCCGGCGACGCCGACGACGCCGGTGGAATGGCTGCTGCATCCGCCGACAGAGACCACGCCGATCGCGCGCTGGCCGGCGGTGCCGAATTTCGCGTTCACGCAGACGGCGACGCATCCCGCGCCGCTGCTCGCCGACCTCAACGCGCAGCCCGCGCACCAGGCGCCATTGCCGCGCCGGACGATGGCCGAGGCCAATGTCGCCGCCACGCTGCCCGTGCCGGGCCGCGAACTATTTTCGATTCCGGAAGGCTCCATCGAGGTGCTGCTCTCGACGTCATTGTCGCGGCGCGCGGCGACGCGGATGGCCATGGCGGCCGAAGCGCCCCGCACGCGGGGCAAGGCCGCGAAGCCGCAGGCCAGGGCCGCCCATGCGGCGCACGCGACGCCGAAACACGCCGTGCAGGCCAAGGGCGCCGCGCCGAAGAGCGCGGCCCCGCGTGCCACCCGCGTGGCCAGCCTGAAGAAGCGCGCGCCCTAGA
>CAYREH010000105.1:8125-14762 GCA_964423245.1 uncultured Bradyrhizobium sp.
TTGCGCGGACCGCTGTCCGCTGGCCCGCAAACGCCCTGATCTGACGTTGCGCTACTGCCGCATGATGTTGGCGACGCAGAGCAGCACGACCAGCGCCAGGAAGAACAGGTCCATATAGGATTTCAGTTCGCCGTCGCGCCGCAGCCGTCCCACGTCGGTCACGATCTGCTTGCGCGAGGCCGTGCCGCCCGATCCGTCGTTGATTGGCGCCTGCAGGCGCTTCGCCTCGGCTTCCAGCCGCTCGACCTTCTGGAAGAAGTAGAACGCCCGCAGCGTCGAGGCCGCGCGCATGCCGGCATAGACCAGCACGAGAATCGCGAGGATCGCCCGGTTCGGATACTTCTCCATGAAGTTCAGGCTGAAATAGACCACCGCCAGGAACGCGAAATTGGTGCAGAAGCGGTAGACGAAACTGAGAAAGACCATGCTGGCTCCAGCCGTGAGCGGTTCAGACCGCCTGTGGGCTCTTGGGATGTCGGGATGCGCATCATGAGGCCGGACCGGCCCGGCCCTGACGACGCGGCAAACCGTCTACGCCAACTTCGTTTCAACAAAGATACGGCTGCCCGCCGCCTTTTAGACACGCCACGACAAATTTCAGGACGGGGCGGTCACGGCACGCGCGCGGCATCGGCAGGCACATCGAATCGATGACCGGCGCGCGGAAGCCTCGGACAGGCCCGCGCTGGGAGCAACAGATGATTTTCGAGGCTGGTGCGCTCGGAGGGACTCGAACCCCCACGATTTTACTCACTGCCACCTCAAGGCAGCGCGTCTACCAGTTCCGCCACGAGCGCTTTGGGGATGCCGGCCTGAGGCCTTGCGGGCCGGCCGGATCAACGGCGCCGATCTAACAAATCCATCAGGGGGGTACAAGCCTGCAAAGGCAATGAATTCCACAAGCTTGGCAGGAAATTTCCGCCGCCCAGCCCCGGATCGACCCGATCGGGGGCCACGGAGGCGATTGCGCGCGCGAACGGCTAGCGCGTCCCCGTGGTCCGCGGCAGCATCTGCTTGACCTCGACCGCGATCCGGTTGCGGTCGACCAGCACGACGCCGGAGGCGACCGGCAGATTGTTGGCGAGAACCTTGACCTCGTCGGCCTCGGTCGCGTCCAGCTCGATGATGGCGCCGCGGGACAGACGCAAGACTTGATGGATCGGCATGGTGGTCGTCCCGAGGACGACCATGAGATCCACGGTGACTTTATCGAGAGTGGGCACTGTCGGACCGCCGCAACTTGGGACTAAGACCTGGGACCCAGGCATTTGCTCCCGCGATGATCACCACGATATGGTTAGCCAATGGTTAATTCGCCCCAGAACCCGCGCCAACAGCTCGATTTGACGTCGTTTTCCGCTTCGGAAGGCACGCCGGTCGCATGGCGAATCTCGGACGCGCCGGTGCCCTATCCGGAGGCCGTCGCCGCCATGGAGGCGCGGGCCGCCGCGATCGCCGCCGGCGAGGCCCCCGAACTGGTCTGGCTGCTCGAGCACCCCCCGCTCTATACCTCCGGGACCTCGGGCAAGGCCTCCGACCTGCTCGATCCCCGGTTCCCGACCTTCGAAAGCGGCCGCGGCGGCCAGCTGACCTATCACGGCCCCGGCCAGCGGGTGGCCTATGTGATGCTCGACCTCAAGCGACGCCGGCCGGACGTGCGCGCCTATGTCGCCAGCCTCGAGGAATGGATCCTGCGGACGCTGGCGGCCTTCAATGTCCGCGGCGAACGCCGCGAGGACCGGGTCGGCGTCTGGGTCCGGCGGCCCGACAAGGGCGAGGGGCACGAGGACAAGATCGCGGCGATCGGCGTCCGGCTGAAACGCTGGGTCTCGTTCCACGGCATCGCCATCAATGTCGAGCCGGAGCTGTCGCATTTTTCCGGCATCGTGCCCTGCGGCGTCGCCGACCCCCGCTACGGCGTCACCTCGCTGGTCGATCTCGGCCAGCTGGTGACGCTGGCCGATGTCGACATCGCGCTCCGTCAGGCGTTCGAGGAGCTGTTCGGGCCGACCAGGGCCGAGGCGCCGGAGGCGGCGATCTCCGCCTGACCCGCGTCAGGCCGGCGCGCCGCCTGGGCTGGTCGACATCGAACGCGCGCGCAAGCTGCCGAAGCTCGGCCGCTCGAAGGTGATGCTGCATTCGAAGGTCGGCGATCCCGCGAAGCTCGCCGCGCTGTGCGCTGGCGGCGACGTTTCGGAGTGTGGAATCCCAGCGCTCAGGCAGACGGCTCCACTCGCCCGTGCATCTGCCGGCCTGCCCTCCCCCAAAAATTCTCCGGAAGGACGGGAACCAAACCAATGATGATGCGTTTGCCCGGGTTGAGGCAGGGTCCAGAATGTCAAAAAAAACCAAGTCAACAGAGGGACTTGTTCGAAAGCGAACGAAGTTTCCGGCTGTTGGTCGACGGTGTCGCGGACTACGCGCTCTACATGCTCGACCCCGAGGGCATCATCACCAGCTGGAACATCGGCGGCGAGCGGATCAAGGGCTATACGCCGGCCGAGATCGTCGGCCAGCATTTTTCACGCTTCTACACCGAGACCGACCGCGCCGCCGGCAAGCCGGCACGGGCGCTGCGCACGGCACTCGACAAGGGCCGCTACGAGGAAGAAGGCTGGCGGGTCCGCAAGGACGGCACCTTCTTCTGGGCCAGCGTGGTGATCGACCCGATCCGCGAGGCCGGCGAACTGGTCGGTTTCGCCAAGATCACGCGCGACATCACCGAGCGCCGCGACACGCAGCTCAAGCTGGAAGCGATGCAGAAGCAGCTCGCGGAGGCCCAGCGCTTCGATGCGCTCGGCCAGCTCACCGGCGGGGTCGCGCACGACTTCAACAACCTGCTGATGATCATCAGCGGTAGCCTGCACATCCTCAGGCGCGGCGGCGACGAGGCCCGGCTGCAACGGGCGATGTCGGCGATCGACACCGCGACCCGGCGCGGCGCGGCCCTCACCAACCAGCTCCTCACCTTCGCGCGGCGGCAGAGCGTCAATCCCGAGGCGATCGACCTCGCCGAACGCATTCAGGCGATCCAGGAAGTGCTGCACGCCGGCGTCGGCAGTGCGGTGCGCCTTGCCTTCGACATCGCGCCCGGCGTCTGGCCGGTCAGGACCGACGTCTCGGAGTTCGAGACCGCCCTGCTCAACCTCGTGATCAATGCGCGCGATGCGATGCCGGAGGGCGGCACGGTGACGATCAGCGCGCGCAACAGCATGCAGAACGAGCCGCAGCTGTCGGGCGCCTTCGTCGCCATCGCCGTCGCCGATACCGGTGTCGGCATCCCCCCGGACGTCCTGGACAAGATCTTCGAGCCGTTCTTCACCACCAAGTCGATCGGCAAGGGCACCGGCCTCGGCCTGTCGCAGGTGCACGGCTTCGCGCATCAGGCGGGCGGCACCGTCAGGGTCGCCAGCGAACTCGGCAAGGGCACCATTTTCACGATCTTCCTGCCGCGCGGCGAAGCGCCGCCGGCGCGCGAGGCCTCCGACGCGCCCGCGTTGCGCGGCAGCGGCACCGTGCTGCTGGTGGAAGACAATCCGGACGTTGCGATCGTCAGCACGGGGCTGCTGGAGCAGCTCGGCTATCGGGTGCGCCGCGTCGCCGATGCCGAGTCCGCCTTGCGTGAAGTCGAGGCGAACGGCATCGACTTCGTGTTCTCGGACATCGTCATGCCCGGCAAGATGGACGGTCTCAGCCTCGCCCATCATCTGCGCCGGCTCCGTCCCGGCCTGCCGATCCTGCTCGCCACCGGCTACAGCGACGCCGCCGCCGACGTGCGCGGCGACTTTCCGATCCTGCGCAAGCCCTACGAGCTGCACGAGCTGAGCGAAGCCATCGCCCGCCTGCCGCGGTGACGTGCTAGAGCATTTTCGGCTCTGATTGAATCAGAACCGAAGCTCTAGATTCTTGTTTTGACGCGTTTTCTTTACGCGAACCGGTGTCCACTTCGCTCGAAAACGCTCTAAACCGTCGGCAGAACCGAGAAAATCTCTCCCGCCCGGCGCAGGTTCAGTTCGTCTTCGCCGGCGGTCTCGCTGGTGACGCTGTCGACGCGGGCGAGCGCCGGGCCGTGGCGGCACAGCGCGACCATGTCGGCGACGTGCTTGGGCGGCCCCGCAAACACTGCTTCCACCGCACCGTCGCGGCGGTTGCGGACCCAGCCTTCGAGGCCGCAGGCACCGGCCTGGGACGCGATCCAGGCCCGGTAGCCGACGCCCTGAACGCGCCCGCGCACCATGACCTCGAGGATCATCCGGCTCATGGCTTCAGCCCGAGCCAATCGGCGCTGCGCGCTTTCACGTCCGGCTCGCGCATGACGCGGCCGGTCAGCTCCGCCGAGGGCAGTCCCTTCAGCGCCTTCGGCGCAGTGCCCTCGCGCAAGGCCTTCTGGACCTCGTGGATCGCCTGCATCGCCGCCGCGATCGGCGCATGGCCCTGCAGTGCGATCCGCACGCGCTGGCTGGCGAGATAATCCAGCGCGCTCAGTTCGTCCGTCGCGCCGCCGAGCACGATCGGCAGATGCGTCGCCGATGCGATGGCTTCGAGCTCGGCGCGCGACTTGATGCCGGTGAAGAACAGCGCATCGACGCCGGCCGCCTCGTAGGCCCGGGCGCGCCGGATCGCATCCTCGAGCGAGGTGATCGACGCAGCTCCCGTGCGGCCCATGATGACGAGCGAGCGATCATCGCGCGCCGCCAGTGCCGCCTTGATCTTGCCGACGCCCTCCTCCAGCGAGATCAGCTGGGCCTTCGCCTCGCCGAACGCGGCCGGCAGCAGCGTGTCCTCGATGGTCAGGCCCGCGGCCCCCGCAGTCTCCAGCTCCTGCACGGTGCGGCGTACATTGAGCGCGTTGCCATAGCCATGATCGGCATCGACCAGCACCGGGAGCGCGGCCGCGCGCGACATCCGCCGCATCTGCTCGGCCAGTTCGGTCAGCGTGATCAGCGTGACATCGGGATCGCCGAGCACGGCGAGCGAGGCGACCGAGCCGCCGAACATGCCGAGCGGGAAGCCGAGATCCTCGGCGATGCGGATCGAGATGGCGTCATAGACCGAACCGGGATGAACGCAGGTCCCGCCCGAGAGGATGGATCGCAAAGTCTCGCGGCGGGACTGGAAGGCCATGGGTGCACTCTCGATAGTCGCGACGCAGCCGCAATGGTCTCGTCATTGCGAGGAGCGGAGCGACGAAGCAATCCAGAGTCTTTCCGTGGAGGCAGTCTGGATTGCTTCGCTGCGCTCGCAATGACGGTGGGGTACGGGCCGACTGCCCGTCCCACCAAACCTTACGCAAACTCCAGGATCAGCGCGTCCACGGCGAGCGTGGCGCCGGCGCTGGCGTGGATCTTCTTCACGGTGCCGTCCTGCTCGGCGCGCAGCACGTTCTGCATCTTCATGGCTTCGACCACGGCCAGCGTCTCGCCGGCCTTGACTTCCTGCCCTTCGGTGACGGCGATCGATACCACCAGGCCCGGCATCGGGCAGAGCAGTTTCTTGCCGCTGTCGGAGGCCGTCGCCACCGGCATCAAGCGTGCGGAGGCCGCTTCCGCCTCGGTCCAGACATAGACCGGCACCTCGACGCCCTGATGCGCGAGCCGCAGGCCGTTGGCGATCGGGCGCACCTGCACCGCTACCAGATGCCCGTCGATGGTGCCCTGCCAGACCGCATCGCCCGGCTTCCAGGATGACTGCACCGGATGCGCGTTGCCGGTCTTGCCCTCGGCATCGACGAAACGCACCGTGATCGCATCGCCCTCGCGCGCGACCTCGAGCAGGATTTCCTGGCGGTCGAGCCAGACCGCGCGGCGGCGTTCGCGCTGCACGACGCGGCCGCCCATCTGGCCGGAGATCTGGCGCTTGCGCTCGCCGAGCACGTGATCGATGGCGGCGCCGACCGCGGCGATGCGCCGCGCGACCTCGCCTTCCGGCACGCGCACCGCAAAGCCCTTGGGGAATTCCTCGGCGATGAAGCCGGTCGAGAGCCGTCCCTCGCGCCAGCGCGGATGGTGCATCAGCGCCGACAGGAACGGGATGTTGTGGCGGATGCCGTCGACATAGAACGAATCCAGCGCGGTCGCCTGCGCCTCGATCGCGGCGGCGCGCGACGGCGCGTGGGTGACGAGCTTGGCGATCATCGGATCGTAATGGATCGAGATCTCGCCGCCTTCCTGCACGCCGGTGTCGTTGCGGACGGTGATGCCGTCCTTGCTGACTTCCGCCGGCGGACGATACTTCACCAGACGCCCGATCGAGGGCAGGAAGTTGCGGAACGGGTCTTCGGCGTAAAGACGCGACTCCACCGCCCAGCCGGTCAGCGTGACGTCCTTCTGCGCGATCTTGAGCTTCTCGCCGGCCGCGACGCGGATCATCTGCTCGACGAGGTCGACGCCGGTGACGAGCTCGGTGACGGGATGCTCGACCTGCAGGCGGGTGTTCATCTCGAGGAAGTAGAAGCTCTTGTCCTGGCCCGCGACGAACTCGACCGTGCCGGCGGAATCGTAGTTCACGGCCTTGGCCAGCGCGACCGCCTGCTCGCCCATCTTGCGGCGGGTGGTTTCGTCGAGCAGCGGCGACGGCGCCTCCTCGATGACCTTCTGGTTGCGGCGCTGGATCGAGCATTCGCGCTCGCCGAGATAGA
>CAYREH010000106.1:0-14662 GCA_964423245.1 uncultured Bradyrhizobium sp.
AGGCTCAGCGCCCGACCCGATACGCTTCGACCTGCGCCTTCAATTCCTGCAGCGACGCGAGCGGCGCCTTCGCATCGACGACGTACGCCCCGCTCGCCAGCCAGTTCAGCACCATGGCATCCACCACAGGCGAATGGTGGATGACGTCGCTGTAATTGGCGAGGTCGTGCGTCACGGCCTTGATCGCGCGGAAATCGTGCAGGCGGACATTCGGCAGCTGCGTCAGGGCCTGCGCGATCTGTGCGGTGAGATCGGTGACGATCCTCAGCGTCGCCGGCGAGGCATCGCGCATCGCGACGAATTGCAGGATCGAATAGGGCGGGAAGTAGATGTCGAACGTCACCTCGGGATGACGGGCGATCAGGCCGACGGCGTCGCGTTCGAAATGCCGGAGCATGGCATCAAGGGCATAGCCTTCACCGAGGAAACGACTGCGCTCCGGCGCGGTGATGTAGGCGAAGGCGGCCCGCGTCCTGGCGGCATTGTAGGCGCGCGCCACGTCGACATCCCGCGGCAGCGCATGGATATCGTCGACGCTGGCGCGTGAAAACTTGACGGGGAGATAGGGTGCTGCCCGGCTCAGCGGCTCCCGCAGCGGCGGCAGCGCGCGCAGCAGCGCGAACAGGGACTCCTTCGCCATGGCGGTGCTGAAGAGATAGGACGCGATCCCCTTAGGCGTCCGGCGGTAGAGATCGACGGACAGATAGGGATCGCTCTCGATGTCGGCGGCATCGACGAAGATGAAATCGTCCATCTCCCAGATCACGCGCCGCGCGCCGTGCGCGATCGCCTGCGCCAGCACGAAGCCTTGCTGGCGTGAATTCGATCCCGTCATGGCCAGCTTGAGCGACCGCACGCCGAGGACGCGATCGATGTCGCTCTGGCGAAAATGGATCGCCATCGACGTCCCCATCAACGCCGTATCGAAGGACTGACTGCGAAGCAGACCGGCATTCTGCATCCGCGTATCCTCGGAATAGGCCGGCGGGACCAGGCGCGCGGGACGGAACAGCTGCAGCGGGTCCACGGCATAGGTCAGCGCCATGGAGGCGAACACGACGACCAGGCTCGCCGCGAGAACCCGCCAGACATGTTTGAACCCTATCCGCATCAGAACCTGAAATAGATGAATTCGCTGTGGCTCTGGATGCCGAGGATGCCGAAGGCCAGGGCCGCCGCGGCGCCATAGACCAGCAGCGACCTGCCGCCGCCCGCGATGTCGGCGCCGACGCTGCGGCCGCGATGATCATAGCCCATCATCGTCTGCGTGTTGGGGGCGAACCAGACCAGCACGGCATAGAAGGAGATGAGGACGAGCGCCGCGATCTCCTCGCGGCCGAACACGATCGCGGTGGGATCGGTCATCGCAGCGAGAATGCGCAGCGCCCAATCGATCCGCTCGGCACGGAAGAACACCCAGGCGACGACCACGGCCAGAAATGTCAGCACGAAGCCTGCCGCGCGCGCGGGGCGCGCAAGGACCGGCGGGATGTTCGGCACCAGCGCATTGAAGGCGTGGTTGATGCAGAGATAGGCGCCGTGCAACGCGCCCCAGACGACGAAGGTCCAGGCCGCTCCATGCCAGAGGCCGCCGAGCAGCATGGTCAGCGCCAGGTTGACGTAGCGCAGCACGGGGCCTCGACGATTGCCACCGAGCGGGATGTAGAGATAGTCGCGCAGGAACTGCGACAGCGTCATGTGCCAGCGCCGCCAGAACTCGACGATGCTGGTCGCCTTGTAGGGCGAGTTGAAATTGACCGGCAGGAAGATGCCGAACATCAGCGAGATTCCGATCGCCATGTCGGAATAGCCGGAGAAGTCGAAATAGAGCTGGAACGTGTAGGCGAGCGCACCGCACCAGGCCTGGTCGAAACTCGGCGAGCGCGCCTCGAAGGCGAGCGCGACCAGCGGCTGGATACCGTCGGCAAGACAGGTCTTCTTGAACAGGCCGATCGCGAAGATGACGAGGCCGCACAGGATCAGATGTGCCTGCGGATGCTTCGTCTCCGCCCGCTCGAATTGCGGGATCATGTCCTTGTGATGGAGGATCGGGCCGGCGATCAGATGCGGCAAGTAGGTCACGAACAGCACGTAATGCGGCAGGGCGTAGCGCGCGACCTGGCCGCGATACGCATCGACCAGAAACGCGATCTGCGTGAACGTGTAGAAGGAGATGCCGACCGGCAGCAGGATGTGGAACGCGAGCGAGGAGCCGACCAGCGCGTTGAAATTCTCCGCGACGAAGCCGGCATATTTGAAGATGCCGAGCACGAGGAGATCGCCGGCGACGCCCGCCACGAGCACCGCGCGCCGCCGTGGGGCGTCGAGACGGGCCGCGATCAGCAACCAGCCGATGCCGTAATTGAAGCCGATCGAGGCCAGCAGCAGGCCCAGGAACTGCCAGCTGCCGATCGCATAGAACGCCAGCGAGGCCAGCGCCAGCCAGATCACCGGCGTCAGGTTGGAATGCCGCCCCAGCCAGAAATAGCCGACCAGCACCACGGGGAGGAACAGCAGGATGAACGGGTAGGAATTGAACAGCATCAGGCTGGACCGGCGGCGGGAACGATCCGAGCTAAAGCATAGACGGGAGGAGCCAACAACCCGGCGGCACGACGCAGCTCCGCTGGTAATTCGCGAAATCGGGACGATATAAGGTGGAACACGGCGAGCCCCTCCTCTGCTTCGTCCCGCCAGCGGGACGAAGTGAATAGGGAGCGCCATCTGAACGTGACCTGAAGAGGACCGAGTGACACAAGCCAGGACGCCCGCCCAGCCACCCGTCGCCCCGCGCCGGCCGCATTCCTTCACGCGGCACGGGATCACCGTGAACGACGATTATGCGTGGCTGAAGGACGAGAAATGGCAGGAGGTGCTGCGCGACCCCAGCGTGCTCGATCCCGATATCCGCCATTATCTCGAGGAAGAGAACGTCTACACCGACAGCCTGCTCGGCCACACCGCCCCGCTCCAGAAAACGCTGGTGCGCGAGATGCGCGGCCGGATCAAGGAGGACGATTCCAGCGTGCCATCGCCGGACGGTCCCTTCGCCTATTTCCGCCGGTTCCGCGAGGGCGGGCAGCACGAGCTGTTCGGCCGCATGCCGCGCGCGGGCGGCGAAGGCCAGATCGTGCTGGACGGCGACGCGCTCGCCAGGGACCACGCCTATTTCAAGTTCGGCGGCAGCCGGCACTCGCACGATCACAAATTGCAGGCCTGGAGCGCCGACACCAAGGGCTCGGAATATTTCTCGATCCGCGTCCGCGACTGGGCGACAGGCCGGGATTTCGACGATGTCGTCGAGGAGACCGACGGCGGCGTGGTCTGGGCCGCCGATTGCAAGAGCTTCTTCTATGTGAAGCTCGACGACAACCATCGCCCGATGCAGGTGTGGCGGCACCGGCTGGGGACGAAGCAGGCCGACGACACGCTGGTCTACGAGGAGCAGGATGCCGGCTGGTTCACCCATCTGCATGAAAGCACCAGCGGCCGCTTCTGCGTGATCGCGGGCGGCGACCACGAGACTTCGGAGCAGCGGCTGATCGATCTGGCCCATCCCGAGGCGCCGCCGCGCCTGGTCGCGGCGCGGCAGGAGGGCGTGCAATATTCGCTCGCCGACCGCGGCGACGAACTGTTCATCCTGACCAATGCCGACGATGCCATCGACTTCAAGATCGTCACCGCGCCGCTGGCCGCGCCCGAGCGCAACAACTGGCGCGACCTGATCCCCTACCGGCCCGGCATCTACATCATCGACATCGATCTCTATGCCGGACATCTGGTGCGGCTGGAGCGCGCCAATGCCTTGCCGGCCATCGTGATCCGCGATCTCGCAGCGAAGGAGGAGCACGCGATCGCCTTCGACGAGGCCGCCTATTCGCTCGACGCGATGGGCTCCTACGAATTCGACACGACGAACCTGCGTTTCTCCTATTCGTCGATGACCACACCGTCGGAGGTCTATGATTACGACATGGCGAGCCGGACGCGCATCCTGCGCAAGCGGCAGGAGATTCCGTCGGGCCACGATGCGGCCGACTATGTCACGACGCGCATCATAGCGAGGTCGCATGACGGTGCCGAGGTGCCGGTGTCGATCCTCCATCGCAAGGGCTTGAGGCTCGACGGGACGGCGCCGCTGCTGCTCTACGGCTACGGCTCCTATGGCATGGCGATGCCGGCCTCGTTCAGCGCCAACCGCCTGTCGCTGGTCGACCGGGGCTTCGTCTATGCCATCGCCCATATTCGCGGCGGCGCCGACAAGGGCTGGGGCTGGTATCTCGACGGCAAGCGCGAAAAGAAGACCAATTCGTTCGACGATTTCGCCGCGAGCGCCCGCGCGCTGATCGACGCGAAGTACACCAGCGCCAGACGCATCGTCGGCCATGGCGGCTCGGCGGGCGGCATGCTGATGGGCGCCGTCGCCAACCGTGCCGGCGAGTTGTTCGCCGGCATCGTCGCCGAAGTGCCGTTCGTCGACGTGCTCAACACCATGCTCGACGACACGCTGCCGCTGACGCCGCCGGAATGGCCGGAATGGGGCAACCCGATCGAGAGCGCGCAGGATTTCCGCACCATCCTGTCCTACTCGCCTTACGACAATGTCGCGGCGAAGGTCTATCCGGCGATCCTCGCCATGGGCGGGCTGACAGATCCCAGGGTCACCTATTGGGAGCCGGCAAAATGGATCGCGCGGCTGCGCGCCACCATGACCGGCGGCGGCCCGGTGCTGCTCCGCACCAACATGGGAGCGGGCCATGGCGGCGCGTCGGGGCGGTTCGACCGCCTCGACGAGGTCGCGATCGTCTATGCGTTCGCGCTGTGGGCGGTGGGGATGGCGGAGGCGTAGTCCTGTAGCCTGGATGGAGCGCAAGCGAAATCCGGGATTGCGCCGCACGCAAGATTGCCCCGGATTACGCTACGCTCCATCCGGGCTACAAGCATGGCGTCTCCACGTGTCGTCTGGGGAGCATGATCCATCAGACCCCACGCCTCACCCCGCGGCCGCCGCTACTCGCGGATGCCCCGAATCCATCGAGCCGCACGTATCGCGGGGAAATGGGTTCCGGGTTCGCGCGACGCGCGCCCCGGAACGACGGTCAGTAAATCGAGGGTTCGCCGATCGGGCCGCCGAACCCGGTCTCGAGGAAGTCGAAGTCGCAGCCCTCATTGGCCTGCTTGATGTGCTTGCTGAACATCCAGCCATAGCCGCGCTCGAAGCGGCGCTCGGGCGGCTGCCAGGCGGCGCGGCGCCTGTCGAGTTCGGCGTCCGACACATCGAGATTGATGGTGCGCGCGGCGACGTCGAGGCTGATGCGGTCGCCGGTCCGCACCAGCGCCAGCGGACCGCCGATATAGGATTCCGGCGAGACGTGCAGAATGCAGGCGCCGTAGCTGGTGCCGCTCATGCGTGCATCCGAGATACGGACCATGTCACGCACGCCCTGCTTCACGAGCCTGGTCGGGATCGGCAGCATGCCCCATTCCGGCATGCCCGGCCCGCCCTGCGGCCCGGCATTGCGCAGGATGAGGATGTGATCCTCGGTGACGTCGAGGGTCGGATCGTCGACCGCCTTCTTCATCGACGGATAGTCGTCGAACACCAGCGCCGGCCCGGTGTGCTTGAGGAATTTCGGCGCGCAGGCCGAGGGCTTGATGACGCAACCGTCGGGCGCGAGATTGCCCTTGAGCACGGCAAGCGCACCTTCCCGGTAGATCGGATTGTCGAGGCCACGGATGACGTCGTCATTGTGCACCTCGGCGCCATCGATGTTCTCGCCGAGCGTCCGGCCGGTGACGGTGACGCAATCGAGATGCAAATGCGGCCGAATGCGGTTCATCAGCGCCGGCAGGCCGCCGGCATAGTAGAAATCCTCCATCAGATAGGTCTCGCCGCTGGGCCTGACGTTGGCGATCACAGGCACCTTGCGGCTGGCCGTCTCGAAATCGTCGAGGCCGATGTCCTGGCCGGCACGGCGGGCCTGCGCGATCACATGGATGATCGCGTTGGTCGAGCACCCCATCGCCATCGCCACCGCGATCGCATTCTCGAAGGCCTTGCGGGTCTGGATCGCCTGCGGCGTCAGATCCTCCCAGACCATCTCGACGATACGGCGGCCGCATTCGGAGGCCATGCGGATGTGGTTGGCATCAGCGGCCGGAATCGAGGAGGCACCGGGCAGCGTCATGCCGATTGCTTCGGCGATCGCGGTCATGGTCGAGGCCGTCCCCATCGTCATGCAGGTGCCGTAGCTGCGGGCGATGCCGGCCTCGATGTCGACCCAGTCCTTGTCGGAGATCTTTCCGGCGCGGCGCTCGTCCCAATATTTCCAGCCGTCCGAGCCGGAACCGAGCGTCTTGCCCTTCCAGTTGCCGCGCAGCATGGGACCTGCCGGCAGGTAGATCGCCGGGATGTTCATCGAGGTGGCGCCGAGCAGCAGCGCCGGCGTGGTCTTGTCGCAGCCGCCCATCAGCACCACGCCGTCGACGGGATGGCTGCGCAGCAGCTCCTCGGCGTCCATCGCCAGCAGGTTGCGATAGAGCATGGTGGTGGGCTTGAGCAGCGATTCCGACAGCGACAGCGCCGGCAATTCCAGCGGCAGGCCGCCTGCCATCAGGATGCCGCGCTTGACGTCTTCCACGCGCGTCTTGAAGTGCATGTGGCAGGGCTGCGCGTCCGACCAGGTGTTGAGGATGGCAATGATCGGACGGTCCTTCCACTCCTCGGGCGCATAGCCCATCTGCATGGCGCGGGAGCGGTGACCGAACGAGCGGAGGTCGTCGGGGGCGAACCAGCGCGCGCTGCGGAGCTGGTCGGGCGTCTTCTTCTTGTGGGTCATCGTCCTCGTCCGTCCGGAAATGATCGCCTGCTCTTGTCACAGGCCGTCCGTGCCGCGCAAGGTGCGAGACCTGACGGGGAGCCGTAGGCACTCCCGCGCGAATGCATTAAGGTGCGCCGCAGCAGCAAGAACGACCCGAAGCGGGGCGCCGAGGTGCTTGCGGGCCGTGCGGAATCCGCGCAGAAATTTGGTACTGGGACATTGATTTGCGGTGCAGGGACGCCCTGCCCCTCGGAGGATTGTCAGACATGGCCAACATCCTGATCGTGGATGACGACCCGGCCGTGCAGATCACGATCCGGCTGATCCTGGAGCGGGCCGGCCATCAGGTCAGCGTCGCCGGCGACGGCCGCGAGGGACTCGCGCTGTTCGAGACCGTCCCGTTCGACCTGTTGTTCCTCGACATTTTCATGCCCGCGATGGATGGGCTGGAGACCATGCGCCACATCCGGGCACGCACCCCCGGCGTTCCGATCATCGTGATCTCCGGCCGCATGTCGACGACGGAGCCCGATTCCGAGCCGGATTTCCTGAACATGGCGACCAAACTCGGGGCCGTGGCGAGCCTGCACAAGCCGTTCCGGCCCGCGGCCCTGCTTGCGGCCGTCGATGATTGCCTGAAGACGGGGCCTGCGTCGCTCCCGCAACAGTCCAACGCGGGCACGGGCGGCCAATGAACCCAGCCATGCCAAAACGGGGCAGACCTTCGACGGGCATGATCGACGCAGCGCGACGGCCAACATGAGCCTCGCGACACGGCTCGCCCTCACGATGATCCTGCTGGTCGCGGCCGCGGTCGCAGCCGTCGGATGGTCGAGCCATTACAACCTGGAACAGGCCTTTCTGCCGCGCGTGCTCGACCGGATCGAGACCCATTCGCGGCTGCTTGCCTCCCAGCTCGAGAGCCATGCGAACAGCGCACGGGCGGACGTCGCGACCTTCCGCTTCCGAGCCGCGACGCGCGGCATGGTCAATGCCCATTTCAACAACGGCACCGACCCGGTCGATGGACTCTCCGAAAAGACCTGGCGCGACCGCCTGCTGACCGGCATCGTCGCCGATGTCGGCGCCAATCGCGCCTATGCGAAATTCCGCATCATCGACGCCGAGGGCATCGAATATCTGCGCGTCGACCGCTCCGGTCCGAACGGGGCGGTGCGCGTCGTTGCCGACAGTGCGCTTCAGAGCAAGGAGGATCGGTTCTTCTTCCAGGAGGCGATCAAGCTGGCCGAGGGGCAGATCTACGTCTCGCCGGTCGACTTGAACGTCGACGACGGCATCATCCAGGTGCCGCACGTTCCGACCCTGCGCATCGCCTCTCCGCTGTTCGGACCCGACCGCCGGGTGTTCGGCATCGTCATCATCAATATCGACATGCGCGAAGTCTTCGACCGGGTCCGAAATTCGATCCGCAAGGGGGAATCGGTCTATGCGGTCGGCCGCAACGGCGACTATCTGGTGCACCCCGATCGCACCCGCGAATTCGGATCGCAGCTCGGAAAGCCGACCCGATGGCAGGACGACTTCCCCTATTTCGCCGCCCAGGCCGGGGCGAGCCAGGGTACGACCAGGGTCGTGCCTGACGCCGACGGCAAGCCGGGTGGCACCGCGATCGCACCGGCGTTGCTGGCCGAGGAACAATGGGTCGGCGTCATCCGCGTCGTGCCCAACGCCGTCTTCATGCAGCCGGCCAGCATCATCGAACAGACCAGCCTCAGGATCGGCCTCGTTGCCGTGCTGGTCGCGGCCGTGCTGGCGATCTTGCTGGCGCGATCGCTGACCCGTCCGATCAAGCGGCTCACCGCCGCGGTCGAGGCGATCGGCCGCGGCCAATCCGCGACCATCCCGATCGACGCCTCGGCCGAGACCGGCATGCTGGCGCGTGCCTTCGCCCGGATGGTGGAGGAGACCAATGCGAAGACCTCGGCGCTGGAACACGAGGTGCTGGAACGACGTCGCTCCGAGGCGGCGCGTGACCACCATGCGGCGCGCGAGCGGCTGTTCAGCGCCGCCGTGGAATCCTCCGACGATTCGATCATCATGCAGACGCTGGACGGCATCATCACCGGATGGAACCCGGCCGCCGAACGGCTCTACGGCTATTCCGCGGAGGAAGCCGTCGGCCAGCCGACCTCGATCATCGTGCCGCCCGAGCGAAGCGAGGAAGGCAGGGACTATCTTCGCCGGATCAGGCGTGGCGAGTGGATCGAGAATTTCGAGACGGTTCGACGTCGCAAGGACGGCAGCCGGGTGGAGATCACGGTCAGCCTGTCACCGATCAGGGGTCCGTCGGGCGAGATCATCGGCGCCTCGGGCTCGGCGCGCAGCCTGACCGAAGCACGCCGCACCGAGCGCGCCCTGCAACAGACGCTCGAGGAGCGGCGGCAGCTGTTCGACGCGTCGCAGGACCTGATCATGATCATGAATTCGCACGGCCACATCGTGCAGATCAGCCCGAGCAGCGAAACCATTCTCGGCTACCGTCCCGAGGAGATGATCGGGCGCAGCGGCGTCGACTTCATC
This sequence comes from uncultured Bradyrhizobium sp., assembly GCA_964423245.1. GTDB lineage: Bacteria > Pseudomonadota > Alphaproteobacteria > Rhizobiales > Xanthobacteraceae > Bradyrhizobium. The sequence continues at coordinate 9,363 of CAYREH010000106.1, forward strand.
CACCCCGCCCATCTCGAACAATCCCGCGAGGAAATGCGCGCGCTCCGGCGGGGCGGACACCCGAAACTCGCCGACACACGCTGTTTCCACAAGAACGGACACGAAGTCTGGCTGTCATGGCTGGCCAACTGGTCCGATCAGGCCAAGCGCTACTTCTTCGTCGGGCGCGACATGACCGAGGCCAGGCTCGCCGAGGAATCCCTGCGCGAAAGCGAGCAGCTGGCCCGCAACATCATCGAGACCTCGCTCGACGCGTTCGTGCAGACCGACGAGCACAGCACCATCCTGAACTGGAACTCGCGCGCGGAAGAGCTGTTCGGCTGGCGCCGCGAAGAGGCGCTGGGCCGGCGCGCGATCGACCTGATCGTCGCCCCGGGCGAGCGCGAAGGGATCAAGGCCGGTCTGGCGCGCTTCCTCGCCGCCGGTCACGAACAGCCCTTCAAGCACCGCCGCGAATTCGCCGTCTGCCGCCGCGACGGCAAGGAATTCAGGGCGGAGATGAGCATCACCGCGCTGCGGCGCCGCGAAGGCATGCTGTTCAACATCTTCTACCGCGATCTCACCGACAAGATCTCGGCCGAGGAACGCATCCGCCACGCCGAAAAGATGGAGGCGGTCGGCCAGCTCACCGGCGGCGTGGCGCACGACTTCAACAACATCCTGACGGTCATCACCGGGACGATCGAAATTCTCGCCGACGCTGTCGCCAAGGATCCGCAGCTTGCCACGATCACGAAGATGATCGATGAGGCCGCCGGGCGCGGCGCCGAACTGACCCAGCACCTGCTCGCCTTCGCACGCAAGCAGCCGCTGCAGCCGCGCGAGGTCGACGTCAACGAGCTGATCGTCGACACCGCGAAGCTGCTGCGCCCGACGCTCGGCGAACAGATCCAGATCGAATCCGTGTTCGAGGACGAGAGCTGCATCGCCACCGTCGATCCCAACCAGCTCACCACCGCCATCCTCAATCTCGCGCTCAACGCCCGCGATGCCATGCAGGACGGCGGCAAGCTGATCATCGAGACCGGCACCGCCTATCTCGACGAGGCCTATGCCGGCGCCAACGACGTCCAGCCCGGGCATTATGCGATGATCGCCGTGAGCGACACCGGCACCGGCATTCCCGCGGGCATGCTGACAAGGGTGTTCGACCCATTCTTCACCTCGAAGGGACCGGGCAAGGGAACCGGGCTCGGCCTGTCGATGGTCTACGGCTTCATCAAGCAGTCCGCGGGCCACATCAAGATCTACAGCGAGGAAGGTCACGGCACCACGATCAAGCTGTATCTGCCGCCGGGCAAGACCGCGACGGTCGCCAGCGAGAGCGCGACGCCGTCGACGATCGACGGCGGACACGAGACGATCCTGGTGGTCGAGGACGACCGCCTGGTGCGCGACTATGTGCTCACCCAGTTGCATTCGCTCGGCTACGTGACGCTGCAGGCGGCCAATGCCGCCGAGGCGCTCGACATCGTCGCGGCCGGCAAGTCGTTCGACCTGCTGTTCACCGACGTCATCATGCCCGGCAAGATGAACGGCCGGCAGCTTGCCGACGAATTGCAGAGGACGCGCCCCGATCTCAAGGTGGTCTATACGTCCGGCTATACCGAGAACGCGATCATCCATCACGGCCGGCTCGATGCCGGGGTGTTGCTGCTGGCGAAACCCTATCGCAAATCGGATCTGGCGCGCATCATCCGCAGAGCGCTGCAAGGATAGCGCAGGTCCGCATCACGGACCCACCGAGCGGCCAGGGCTCCGCTCCGCGGAGCGGCAGAGGAAACGGGTCGTCGTCGCTTCAAGATGCGCGCTGGGCAGCGGTCATCACGATACGGATCAGATCGGCGGCGTTACGCGCGCCGAGCTTCTTCATGATGTTGGCGCGGTGATCCTCGATGGTGCGGGGACTGATCCCGAGCGTGCGGCCGGCTTCCTTGTTGGACGCACCGGACGCGAACTGCTCCAGCACCTCGCGCTCGCGCCGCGTCAGCGGCTCGCGGCCGGGGAAATGCAGCGAGCTGAATTTCGGCGCTGCATTCTCCGCCTGCCTGCGGGCGTAGGCTCCGATCGCCTCGTCGAGCCGGCCGACGATCTCGCTGCCGCGAAACGGCTTCTCGATGAAGTCGAGCGCGCCGTTCTTGATCGCACTCACGGCCATCGCGATGTCGCCCTGACCCGAGATCATGAAGATCGGCGCCGGATAGTCCTCGCCGTGAAGTTCCCTCAAGAGATCGAGACCCGACTTCCCGGGAATGTGGACGTCGAGCAGGATCGCAGCCGGCACGCGGCTTCGCGCGACGGAGAGCAATGCCGCACCATCGGCAAAGCAGATGACCTCGTAGCCCGCAGCTTTCAACACCATCGACAGGGTGTCACGCACGGCCGCGTCATCATCGACCACGAAGATTTCACCACGGGAGGTTTGTTCGGCCATGTCCACGTCCATGTGCGCCAAATTCATTGGCATGTAAGGACTCGCGTCCGTGCCAACCGTTATGGCGTGTGGCGCGGATTCGGCCCACCCGTATTTGTACGGGACATGCACTTAACGCACAAGTAGCGGCAATGCGTCCAAGGGCGAGGGCGGAGAATATCATGCCCGATCTCGCTCGCGCACAAGGCGCATCCATGATGCCAGAATCCGATACGCCACGTCGTTGGTCGCCGATCTGCGCGCGCTGATCACGCGGATCGACACCAGCATGCGCATGATCGGCGCGGCGATGGAACACGCGGATCCGTTCGACCCGTCCGGTTCCACGGACCGCGTCGTGCTGGACGATCTGACTCCCCGCTATGCCACGGCGAGCGCCGCTCTCCTGGCCTGCCGGGCGGGCCTCGACGACGCCCTGCAGCATATGTCGGATTTTGGCAAATCGGGCTGACTGTCCCCGCGCGCCGGAACTGCTGCATCACGCCGCACGGCGCGCGAATCAGGCGCGGTGACGTTCCACGATCGCATCGGAGGCGACGCCGCCCCAGGTGTGAATCGCCGGCAGCCCCATCGCCGTCTTGCCGAGATTGGCCAGGCTGATGCGCAGGGCCGCCAGATCCAGCGGCTTGGGCAGGCTCTGGAGCTCGATGCCGACGGAACGGGCGAAGCTGCGTGCTGCGCTGCGGCGCTTGCCGTCCATACCGCTGATGACGATCACGGCTCCCGCGAATTTCGCCTCCGCCATCTCGCGCAGCACGTCGATGCCGTCGCCATCCTCGAGGACGAGGTCGAGCGTGACGCAGTCGAAGCGCGCGGCACGGAGATTCTCGATCGCTTCCGCCACCGACGGCGCCGTCGTGACTTCGTGGCCGGCCTGTTTGGCCGCGACCGAAATCAGGCTGCGCTGGGTGGCGTCGTCGTCGACCACGAGAAGCTGGAGCGCGCGCCGTTCCGCGCTGTCGGGCAGGTTAGACGGGATCGGAGAGAGGGAACTGCGAGGCATGGTCCGTATCCTGAGATTGTGACCCGTCATGGATACACGGTTCGCGCTGAGGCCGCGTAAAGCCGCTGCCGGCAATTCATCGGGTTCTTTTCAGAAAATTTGAGGCAACATGCCGGGCACGGCGACGCGAGGATGGGCGGATCAGGCCGCCTCGTCGCGGCCGCCGCCGGTGCGCTTCTTCCGGTTCTTGCCGCGGAGGAACTGGATGTCCATTTCGGCGCCGTTGACGCGCACCAGTTCGCAGCGTCGATAGGCGAGGCCCGTCGACGACAGCAGCAGGAAGAACTCCTTGAGGTTCAACCCCTGGATCGAGCCCTCCACGGTGAGAATGGCATCGGTGTCGGAGATCGCGTTCAGCGTACAAGCGCGGCGCCATGTGCCATCGATAGCCATGATGCAGACGTCATAACCGCGACTGAACGTAACGCGCTCCGCGCCTTTGCCATCCTCTCCCATGCTAGAGTCCGGCGACCGCCGCCACGCGCGGCGCTCCGCCGGCAGGAGCGGACTGGCCGGCCGCCACGTTCGGCCGGTAGAGGCCGCGGCGGTCCGGGATCGGCTTGAACGACTCGGTCAGGCCGACCACGGTTTCGGCGGCGCCGAGCACCAGGAAGCCGTCGGGCTCGACCTGCCGGGCCAGCCGGTTGAAGATGTTGATCTTCGTCTCCTGGTCGAAATAGATCAGGACGTTGCGGCAGAAGATGACATCGAACGTGCCGAGGTGGGAAAAATCCTGCAGCAGGTTGAGCTGGCGGTGCTGGATCATCGCACGCAGCTCGGGATTGACCTGCCAGGTCTCGCCGTTCGGCTTGAAGTACTTCACCAGCATCTGGATCGGCAGGCCGCGCTGCACCTCGAACTGGCTGTAGATGCCGGCCTTCGATTTCTCCAGCACTTCCTGGGAGAGATCCGTGGCGATGATCTCGACGCGCCAGCCGGTCAGTGCGGCGCCCATCTCCTTCAGGCACATCGCCAGCGAGTAGGGTTCCTGGCCGGTCGATCCCGCGGCGCACCAGATGCGGACACTTCGGCGGCTTGCGCGCGCCTTGATGATCTCCGTCATGATGGTGTCGCGGAAATGATCGAACGGAACCTTGTCGCGGAAGAAGAAGGTCTCGTTGGTGGTCATCGCCTCGACCACGCTGGTGATCAGCGCGCTCGAGCCGCCTTGCAGCTTCTGCACGAGCTCACCGATGTCGGCGAGCCCGGCCTTGCGCGCCAGTGGCAGCAGACGACTTTCGATCAGATATTGCTTGTCTGCGGACAAGTCGAGGCCGGAGCGCTCTTTCAGCAACTTGCGCAGATACTCATACTCGGTCGGGTTCACGGTAGACCTCTCGACGTTAAGGACTGCTTCAGGCCACCGTCTCTTCGCCGAGCTCGATCAGTCCGACTTCCTGGAATTTCGCGGTCACGATGTCCTTGTCGAAGGGCTTCATGATGTACTCGTTGGCGCCGCCGCCCATCGCACGCGTGATGTGGTCGATGCCGGTTTCGGTGGTGCAGAACACCACCTTGGGCTCTTCGCCGCCGGGCATGCGGCGCAAGGTGCCGAGGAACTGGAAGCCGTCCATCACCGGCATGTTCCAGTCGAGCAGGATGGCTTCGGGCATCGCCTTCTTGCAGTGGACCAGCGCCTCGACGCCGTCCTCCGCCTCGATGACATTGAAGCCGAGCGCCTCGACGATGCGACGCGCGACCTTGCGAACGATGCTCGAGTCGTCAACCACCAGACAAGTCTTCATTTTTGTTCTCCGACCTTAAAATGTTTTTTGTTTCAGTTCAGGCAGCTTGTTGGACCTTGTTTTCAAGTTCGAGCACGCGGTCGACATCGAGGACGACCATGAGCTGACCGTCGAGGCG
>CAYREH010000107.1:0-14608 GCA_964423245.1 uncultured Bradyrhizobium sp.
TGCATGTAGCTTACCGGTACTAATCGTTCGATTGGCTTGATTGCTCTCATTTTCAATGTCCACGCTTTGCGTGAATTGATCCTGAGAGAAAGACCAACAAAGATTGCTTCGTAAATATTCTGTCCTTCGCCGGCCTGGTGGTTTTAGCGAAGAGCCTCAACCCGATCCCATTCCGAACTCGGCCGTTAAACTCTTCAGCGCCAATGGTACTATGGCTCAAGCCCTGGGAGAGTAGGTCGCTGCCAGGCCTGCAAAGGACAGAAATTCTCCTCATACGATGTTCGATACACAATACGCCGTCTCCTTCGGGAGGCGGCGTTTTTGCGTTTGGGGTTGGGGATTCAACCGCTTCGCCACGCGCAGCTTTCGGAAATTGGTGAGATCACCGTCGGCAGACGGGTGCAGGTTGATGTTTCGGAACACGCATCGTTGCTTTGTTTTCGTCATGATCAGGAACAATGATCCCGGCATTGTCTTGAACCGGAATCTGATTCCTCACGACTGCTTTTCATTCCGATCCAGCCTTCAGGAGATCTTCATGCATGTTGCCGTCCGTTCCCCGATTGCCGCTCTGACCGTGGCCGTAGCCGTTGCGCTTTCAGGCGTGGCGCTCAGCGGTCCTGTCTTCGCTCAGGCCAAGCAGCAGCCCGCGCCTGCGAAACAGGCTCCTGCAAAGGAAGCTGCGCCCGCTCCCGTGCCGGAGGCGAAGCAGATCGCGCTCACCGACAAGCAGATCGAATCGGTGATCGCCTCGCAGAAGGATTTCGATGCGCTGGGTAATCAGGAGGCGCCGAAGCCGGGCGCAAAGGGCGCGCCGAACATGCTCGGCAAGCTCGATGATGTCGCCAAGAAATACGGCTTCGCGAACTATGCCGATTTCGCCATCGTGCAGTCCAACATCGATCTGGTCATGAGCGGCTTCGATCCGAAGACCAAGTCCTATGTCGGCCCCGAAGCCGTGCTCAGGCAGCAGCTCACGGAGGTTCAGGCCGACAAGAAAATGCTGGCCGCTGAAAAGAAGGAGGCGCTGGCGGACATCAATGCGGCACTGAAGTCGCCGCCGCCGGCACTGGAGTACAAGGCCAACATTGATCTGGTCGGCAAGTACTACGATAAGCTCGCCGCCATGATGAAGGACGACGAATAAATCCGGCATCGGCTCTGCGCTGGTGCCAGAGAAACGCCGCCCTTGGGCGGCGTTTTGCTTTCTGAAGCAGCCCGTTTTCGCTAGGCTCGTCCCGGATCGAGGTTGGAGGTTTGTCATGGCGCAGATCGAATCACCCGAACGGATTTCTGAACCGGCCTGGCCGGCGCTGCCTTATATCGGCTGGCAGGACACCTGCACGACGTTGCACATGTGGATGCAGATTGTCGGCAAGATCCGCCTTGCCCAGGAGCCGATGCTGAACCAGTGGTGGCAGGTGCCGCTCTATGTCACCGCGACCGGGCTGACGACATCGCCGATGCCTTATCGGTCGCGCAGTTTCCAGATCGATTTCGATTTCTGTCACCACGCGCTTGTGGTCAGGACCAGCGATCCACAGCTCAGGGAATTCCCGCTCGTGCCGATGCCGGTCGCGGAGTTCTATGACAGGACGATGCAGGTGCTGCGCGATCTCGGCATCGAGGTGAACATCTGGACCATGCCCGTCGAAGTTGCCGATGCGATTCCTTTTGAGAAGGACCATCAGCATAAATCCTATGATGCGGATGCGGCCCAGAGATTCTGGCGTGTGCTGGTGCAGGCCGATCGCGTCATGAAGAAATTTCGTGCGGGCTTTATCGGCAAGGTCAGCCCGGTGCATTTCTTCTGGGGCAGTTTTGATCTAGCGGTGACGCGCTTTTCGGGACGCACCGCGCCGCCGCATCCCGGGGGCATGCCCAATCTCGGCGACTGGGTGGCGCGCGAAGCCTATTCGCACGAGGTATCGAGCTGCGGCTTCTGGCCCGGCAATGGCGGTTTCGGCAAGGCTGCGTTTTACTCCTACGCCTATCCAACGCCGCCGGGCTTTGCCGACGCGCCGCTGCGTCCGCCGCAGGCGTTGTTCGATCAGAAGCTCGGCGAGTTCATTCTGGATTACGACGCCGTCAGGCTGTCCCATGATCCGGATGCCATGCTGCTCGATTTCCTGCAGAGCACCTACGATGCCGCGGCCAATACCGGACACTGGGATCGCGCTGCGCTGGAATGGTAGGGCGGCTTATGCCGGGAAGCGCCCGTCATCGGTCGGCGCGAGCGGCTTCTGGGTGATCGTCCATCGCAGCGGGCCGGGCGCGCGATCGTTGTCTGCGGAGAGATCCAGCGATAGCCGCCGGTCATGCGCGGTCATCAGGCCCTCAATCAATCCGCGCAATGCCTGCAGGCACATCGGATGATAATCAGGCACGCCTGCGATCAGGCCCCATTGCTTCTGTGAGATCGTGACGCCGCCGTTGGCTGGAGCAAGATCGGCCTCGTCGCCCTGCGATTGCAAGAGCGCAAGCAGGAACCCGCCGAAACCGCGCGGGCCGCTGTCATGCGTGGCCGGAAAGCTCGCGGCGATGTCGGGATAGAACTGCATCCCGATCAGCTTGCCGGTCAGATACAGAAGATGGCCTGCATCGGAGGGGCTGAACAGGTTGAACATCACCGGCAGCGACGAGCGCACATATTCCATCGCATAGTTGCGGTAGGCCTTCTCCAGCCGTGAACGTGGCCACGTATCGCTTGCCAGTTTCGGCGCGGCGGCAGGATCGAACGGTGGGGCTTCGAGATGCCGCGCGAACACCAGCCGTTCCTCGGGCTGAAGATCGCGGTCATATTCGTAATAGAAACCTTCAAGCCCGTTCTGTCCGTCGACGGTCTGCTTGGTGCAGACAAAACCCATGCGCGGATTCTTGAATGAGACGCCGTTGTGGGCGTGCCAGCCGCGCAGCATTCCGGCCGAGACATCGCCCGGGATTGCGCAGATCGCTGTGCCGCGCCAGACCCAGCGCGGCGGCGGATAGCGGATCCAGGCCTTGCGGTCGGACTCTCGCATATATTCGACGTTCACGCCGCCGATCTGGTTGCTGAGATAGTGATACTGCGCGGCGGCGACTGCATGTGGCGTGTTGGTCAGGCCGAACTTCTCGATACCAGGCAGAAAGCGTTCATGATGCTGGCGGCGGAACACGCGAAACATGAACTCCGCCGCATCGGCGGAGTTGCGGCGCGTCACCAGCGACATGATAAGGCCGGTGAAGTAGGCGTGATAGAGATCGGCGACCGCGTGCCAGGCTTTGAAATCGTTCTCGTCCGCGCGGTCGTTCATGGCTTGGCCTAGATCAAGCCGGTGGCGGAAGCGTGGTCTTCACGGATTCCCGCTGCATCATCTTGTCATGGAAAGCATCGAGCTTCGGAAACGCCTTGCGCCATCCGCAATCGGGAAAGCGGAAATCGAGATAGCCGAGCACGCAGACAATGCCGATCTGCACGATATCCAGCGGGCGGGTCAGAACATCGGGATGTGCCTCGTAGCGCGCCAGACCGTCCCACGCGCGCTTGAACTGGTCATCAGCCCATCCGGCCCAGAGCAATTCCTGCGGCCGCAGCATCCGCTCATAGCGGCACAGCAGCAGCGCATCGAGCATGCCCTGAAGGATGGAGTGCTCGGTTTTTACCTGCCACTTCGCCGGTCCCGATGCAGGGATCAGCTTTCCGCCAGCGAGTTCGTCGAGATATTCGGCGATCACGTAGGAATCGACGATCACCTGACCGCTGTCGAGGATCAGTGCGGGGATCTTGCGCAGCGGCGAGACATTGCGGGCATATTCCTCGTTCTCGGTGACCGGGACTGCCTTGATCGGAACGATAAACTCGATCTTGTCGAACACGCCAAGCTCCATCGCTGCGATGCGGATCTTGCGCGCGAACGGCGAAGCCGGTGAATAGGCAAGTTTCATGGAGCGTTCCTGAGGTGAGGAATTGAACAACAGGCTCCGGCGCGAACGCCGGAGCCTTGATCTGGGATGCAGCTTACGCCGAGACGATTTCCTGACGCTGCGCGCCGAGGCCGTCGATGCCGAGCGTGACGACGTCGCCGACATTGAGGAACTTCTGCGGCTTCATGCCCATGCCGACGCCGGGCGGCGTGCCGGTGGTGATAATGTCGCCGGGATACAGCGTCATGATCTCTGACACGTAGGACACGATCTTCGCCACACCGAAGATCATGGTGGCGGTCGAGCCGGTCTGACAGCGCGTGCCGTTGACGTCGAGCCACATGCCGAGCTTCTGAGGGTCCGGGATTTCGTCGGCTGTCGCGATCCATGGACCGACCGGGCCGAAGGTGTCGTGGGACTTGCCCTTGGTCCACTGTCCGCCGCGCTCGATCTGGAAGAACCGCTCCGAGACATCGTTGCAGACCGAATAACCGGCGACATGCTTCAGGGCATCGGCTTCGGTGACATACTTCGCCTTGGTGCCGATGATGATTGCGAGTTCGACTTCCCAGTCGAGCTTGGTTGATCCGCGCGGCTTTTCGACATTGTCGTTCGGGCCGCACAGGCTGGTATTGGCCTTGATGAAAACGATCGGCTCCGACGGGATCGCCATCCCGGCTTCAGCGGCGTGGTCGGCATAGTTGAGGCCGATGGCGACGAACTTGGTGATGCCCGTGACCGGCGCGCCAAGTCGCGGGTTGCCGTCCACCAGCGGCAGCGATGCCGGATCGACGGCGGCAATCTTGGCCAAAGCTGCAGGCGACAGTGCGTCGCCGTTGATGTCCTTGACCAGAGCAGAGAGGTCGCGAATGCGGCCGGAGCGGTCGAGCAATCCGGGCTTTTCCTGACCTGCAGCGCCATAACGAACCAGTTTCATAGGCAGTTCCTTTTCGTTCTTGCCAGATATTTCATTCGTCGGATGTTTCATGCGACAGGGCGCGGGGAAATTCAACCTTCTCCCGCATTGTGCAGCGCGCTCATTTTGCAGCGGCGATCAGCCGGAAGGCATTGCCGTCACGCACAATATGTCCGGGATCGTAATGGCCGCCAAAGACCAGCGTCGGCGTATCAGCAAAGCGCGAAAACAGCATTTTCCGGGCCTCAATGGATTGCACAGGATCGGAATCCGCGGTGGATGACCAGTCCAGATGCGCCATCTGGCAGGGGTGATGCGCGACGTCGCCGGTCAGCAGCGCCTGCTGGCCGTCGGATGTGACCAGAAGGCTCATGTGGCCGGGGCTGTGTCCGGGCGTCGCGATCAGGGAGATCTCCTCGCCGATGCGGTGATCGCTGCCGATCAGATCGGCGCGCCCGGCATCGACAATCGGCTGCACTGAATCCTCGAACACCGCCTTGTGTTCGCCCTCGGGACTGTGCGCGGCCCAGTATTCGTACTCGGTCTTGCCGAACAGATAGCGGGCATTGGCGAATGTCGGCACCCATTTGCCATCGGCCAGCGTCGTATTCCAGCCGACATGATCAACATGAAGATGGGTGCAGATCACGGTATCGATGGTATCCGCAGGATATCCCGCGACGGCGAGATCGTTCAGGAATGGCTTGTCGAGGCCATTCCAGATCGGTACCGAGCGATTGGATTTGCCGTTGCCGATGCAGGTATCGACAATGATCTTGTGTGTCGGCGTTTCCACGATCCAGGACTGGACATTGAGCCGGAGACGGCCTTCCGCATTGGCATAATGCGGCACCAGCCACGGCATCTTCTGTGCTTCTTCAGGTGTCGCCTGCGGAAGAATGAACCGCGTGCCGCCGGTGGCGCCAAGCTCCACGACATTGGTGATTTTGACGCGGCCCACGGTCCATTGCATCGAGTCAGCTCCCGATCGTTTTTTCTTGCCCTCGGGTTTGAAACCCGAGGGTGCGTTTGCGCGGATCGTTCTTCTTGCGCTTACATCGTGCCGGGATAGGCGCCGCCATCCATCAGCAGGTTCTGGCCGGTGATGAAGCCAGCCTTCGCGCCGCAGAGGAATGCGCAGGCGAGACCAAATTCTTCCGGATCGCCGAAGCGGCCGGCGGGATTTGCCTTCATGCGCTGCTTGAGCACTTCATCCGGCGAAATGCCCTGCGCCTTTGCGGCGGCTTCGAGCATCGGTCCGCGAACACGATCCGTATCAAATGGACCCGGCAGCAGGCCGTTGATGGTGACATTATTGATGACGGTCTTGCGCGACAGGCCGGCGACAAAGCCGGTGAGGCCGCTGCGCGCGCCGTTCGACAGGCCGAGAATATCGATCGGAGCCTTCACAGCGGCGGAAGTGATGTTGACAATGCGGCCGAACTTGCGCGCCATCATGCCGTCAACGGTCGCCTTGATCAGCTCGATCGGGGTGAGCATGTTGGCGTCGATGGCCTTGATCCAGTCGTCACGGGTCCAGTTGCGGAAATCGCCGGGCGGCGGGCCGCCGGCATTGTTGATCAGGATGTCCGGCTCCGGGCAGGCCTTCAGCACGGCCTCGCGGCCGGCCGGCGTCGTGATGTCGCCGACGATCTCGGTGACGGTCACGTCGGGATAGGCCTTGCGGATCTCGTCCGCGGTCTTCTTCAGGGCTTCGGCGCCGCGCGCGGTCAGCGTGACGTGCACGCCCGCCTCCGCCAGCGAGATGGCGCAGGCACGGCCGAGGCCCTTGCTGGATGCGCAGACGATGGCGCGGCGACCCTTGATCCCAAGATCCACTGTTTCACTCCCGAAAATGGCAGGCAGGTTTTGAACGGGCCGCACTCTAGCCAAGAGTGGCGCCGATGATAAGGGCGTGACCCGCATCAAAATGCATGCGCATGGCGCAGGCGATGCAAATGCGCCCGATCAGATTTGCCGTTCCTGCTTGAGGCGGTCGATCGCGGCGGCGGCCTCCGGCGGCAGGGTCTTGAAGCCCGTGCGTCCGGCCGCCGAGAACAGCGGCCGCAGTTGCGAGCCGGCCAGGAACGGCGGCTCGCGGTTGACGGGCACGATCTGGTCGAACACCAGCACCAGCGTGGTGGCGACGAGGCCGACCCTGACGGCGCCGAGCGCGGCACCGCCGAGCCGGTCGCCGATCCCCGCCGCACGAGACGTGTCGTTCACCGCGAGCCGGCCGAGATAGCCGAACAGCATGCCGACCACCAGGAAGATGGCGAAGAACCAGATCCAGTTCTGCAGCCGCGCGTCGGGATTGCCCGCGATCTGCGGCGCGATCAGCGGCATCAGCGCCACCGCGATCGGGGCCGCCAGCAGATAGGCGAGGATCGTCATGGCGCTGCGCAACAGGCCGGTCCTGAAACCGAAGCCGATCGCGATGGCGAGGGCCGCACAGACCGCAAGATCGAAACTGTTCATGAGCGCGCTGGCCTCGACGAGACGGTTGCCGCGTGGGAACGGATGAACGCGGCGCCGATCATTCCAGTTTCAGATCGTTAAAATCGTCTGTATGGATGGCGCCAAAGCCCGCAGATGCGTCCAAGGACCTCAGCCATGTCAGACCTGTTCGACCTTCGTCAAGAAACCATCCTCGTCACGGGGGCCAGCCAGGGGCTGGGGCGACAATTTGCCCGCGTGCTCGCCGCGCACGGCGCCGCCGTGGCGCTCGCGGCGCGCCAGACCGGCAAGCTGAAGAGCCTGGAGGAGGAGATCCGCGGCAAGGGCGGCCGCGCCGCCGCCATCGCGCTCGACGTCACCGACATGGCCTCGATCGCCGGCGCGGTCGACGCCACGGAAGCCGCGCTCGGTCCGGTCACGGTGCTGATCAACAATGCCGGCATCGCCATCGAGAAGCTGGCGACGGAGCAGACCGAGGCGGATTGGGACGCGGTGATCGGCGCCAATCTCAAGGGCGCCTATTTCCTCGCGACGGAAGTCGCGCGCCGGATGATCGCCCGCAAGCAGGAGGGCAACATCGTCAACATCGCCTCCGTGCTCGGCACCGGCGTTCTGAAGGCCGTTTCGCCCTACGCGATCTCCAAGGCCGGCATCATCCAGGCGACCAAGGCGATGGCGCTGGAGCTGGCCGGGCAGAACATCCGCATCAACGCGCTGGCGCCCGGCTACATCGACACCGAGATGAACCATGCGTTCTGGTCGACGCCGGCAGGCGAGCGGCTGATGAAGCGAATCCCGCAGCGCCGCGTCGGCGCCGAATCCGATCTCGACGGCGCCATCCTGCTGCTGGCCTCGAAGGCCTCGCGCTACATGACCGGAAGCGTTGTCACCGTCGACGGCGGATTTCTGCTCAACTGAGCCGGCGCGCCGCGAAGGAGGGCCGTGAAGAAGGCGCCAGCAGCATCGCCACCGTCATCACGATCAATAGTCCGCCGGTGATGCCGGCGAGACGCTCGATGCCCGGAATGATGCTGGATGGCGGCCCGGAGCCCTGCACCATCGTCATGATGAAGACGACCGCGCCCTGCGTGCCGACATAGCCGATCTCGCGCGTCGAGGCCTGCACATGGGCGGCGGTCCAGACGCCAATGGTGAGCGCGATCAGCCAGGGCAGGAAGCTTTCGAAGGAGAGCGCCAGCATCGCAAGACCCGCGAGGCCGCCGATCAGACAGCCGAGGATGCGGTGGGTGCCGCGCGCGCCGATCGCCTCGCGATGGCCGGCCTCATCCTCGGACAGCGCCGGCACCGCCATCACGGCGGCGACCGTGATCGCCGCCTGCGAGAAGCCCGGCAGTTGCAGCCAGTCCCAGGCCAGCGGCACCAGCATGACGCCGAGCCCGGCGCGCATCGCGTGCTGCGTCGCGGGCCATTGTGCGCCGAGGAGATCGGACCAGCCGGGAGCCTGCGAAGCAGCCTGCGCGCGATCCTCGCGCGGCGACAGCAGGTGCGCGACGAGAATGGCGGAGAGCGTGCCGATGATCACCTCGGCGGTGCGGTTGCCCGCCACCGACAGCGCCGAATTGGGATCGGCGAGCGCGGCGAGCAGCACCATGTCGGTGGTGGCGGCGCCGAGCAGAAAGGCATAGCCGTGACGGCTGACCTGGAAGCCGAGCACGCCGAGGCTGCTCGCGACGAACAGGGCGAGGCACACCGCGACGCGGTCCTCGATCAGCCATGGACTGAGCAGCAGGCCCGCCGCCGCGCCGATCGCCGTGCCGACGATGCGCAGCGCTCCGCGGCGGAGCGAGGCGGGAGCGGTGACCTGGGTCGACACGAAGGCGCTGATCGCAGCCCACCACGGCGCATCGACACGCAGCACGAGCGCGGCGATCACCGCGAGCGCGACGGCGAGGGCGACCCTGCCGCAATGGGCGCCGCGCGGCCCCGCGATATCGAACTCGCGCAAGTCGAGCGACAGCGCCGCGAGGGTGCGTGTCGCGGCCCGCATCATGGCAGGACGACGACCCGGGCGTCCGCGCCCATAAAGAGCCTGAGGTCCTTGGGCGGATCGACCAGCGTCAGCGTCACGGGAAAACGCCGCTTCAGCCGGATCCAGTCGGTGGTCGGCGCCACATAGTTGAGCAGGCGATTGGGGACGGGATCGCGGCTGATGCCGCGGGCGATCCCGGTCACCCTGGCGCGGTGCAGGTGCCACGGGTTTGAGTCGAGAGACACAAAGGCGGTGCTGCCGACGGAGAAGCCGCGGATGAAGCTCTCCCTGTAATTGGCCACGATGCGGAAGGCGTTCGAATCGACGATGCCGATCAGCGGCACGCCCGTTTGTGCGGTGTCGCCGACCCGCAGGGCGAGCGAAGTTATGGTGCCGCTGGCCGGCGCGGTCAGCCGGGTGCGGGCCAGCTGCCATTCGGCCAGCGCCAGCGCCGCGCTGGCGCGGGTTTCGGTCGCCTGGTGCATGGTCAGCGTGGCCTCGGACGCGGCGACCGCCTGCAGCGCGGCATCGCGCGCGGCATTGGCCCGGCGCAGCGCATCGCCGGCTTGGTCGAGCGCGACGCGTGAGACGTCCTGCGCCGAGGCCAGCGTCGTCAGCCGCTTTTCGTTCTCGCGGGCATAGTCGGCAGCCGAGCTTGCGGCCGCCAGCGTGTCGCGCGCCGCTGCGATCCGGGCCTGGTCGCTCGTGACCTGCGCCCGGGCCTCGGCGAGTTCGGCGCGCCGCTGCGCGAGCGCAAGCTGGAACGGCACGGGATCGATGCTGGCGAGCAGGTCGCCCGCCGCGACGTCCTGGTTGTCGGCGACATGCACCGCGACGATGCGGCCGGTCACCTCGGGCGCGAGCGCGATCAGATCGGACTGCACATAGGCATCGTCGGTGAAGGCGACGAAGGAGGAGGCGACCTCGTAGAGCACGAACAAGGCCAATACGATCGCTGCCGCAAGTCCGACACGTCGTCCGCGCGTCATGTCAGGCAGAACTCCGGGGGCATGGTGCTCGATCGAATCTCCGAGGCGTGCCTCCAATCTAGCCGGACCGGTTGCCGCTCGAAAGTCTCGGCCGTCCGCTCCGGTGCCGAAATGTCGGTCAATGCGCCCGCGCCTCGGCCTTGATCATGTCCGCCGCCTTCTCGCCGATCATGATGGTCGGCGCGTTGGTGTTGCCGCCGATCAGGGTCGGCATGATCGAGGCGTCGACGATGCGCAGGCCGCCGACGCCGTGCACCTTCAGCGCCGGATCGACCACGGCCACCGCATCCGTGCCCATCTTGCAGGTGCCGACGGGGTGATAGACCGTATCCACGCGCGCGCGCAGGATGTCGCGGATGTCGTCGTCGGTGCGGACATTGGCCGTGAACATGTCCTTCTTCTGCAGCGCGCGCATCGCGGGCGTCTCCATCAGCCGCCGCGTGGTCTTGAAGCCGGCGACCATGGTCTCGAGATCGTCCGCCTCGCCGAGGAAGTTCGGATCGATCATCGGCGCCGCGAGCGGATCGGCGCTCTTCAGCCAGACGCTGCCGCGGCTCTTCGGGCGCAGCAGGCAGACATGGCACGAGAAGCCCGGCTCCTTGTGCTTCTTGCGGCCGTGGTCGTCCAGCATCGCGATGATGAAGTGGAGCTGAATGTCCGGCACGTCGAGGTCGGGTCGCGTCTTCAGGAAGCCGCCGCACTCCGCGAAATTCGTCGTCATCAGGCCGCGCCGCTCGCGCCGGTAGCGCTGGATGGCGCGGAGCAGGGACGGCAGCCGCCCGAGCGAGGCGTGAACGAAGTGCGGATAGTCCGAGGCGTAGACGAACACGAAATCCGGATGATCCTGCAGATTGCGCCCGACGCCCGGCAGGTGATGCACGCTCGCGATGCCATGCGCGCCGAGGGCGGCGGCATCGCCGATGCCCGACAGCATCAACAGCTGCGGCGACTGGAAGGCGCCGGCCGCGAGGATCACCTCGCGCCGGGCGCGTAGCTGTCTGGTCTGTCCGCCCTGCCGGTATTCGACGCCGACCGCGCGCCCGCCTTCGAACAGGATTTTCGTTGCATGCGCCCCCGTCTCGATGCGCAGATTCGCACGCTTGTCCATGTGGGGCTGCAGATAGGCGCGCGCCGCGCTCCAGCGCTCGCCATTGTGCTGCGTCACCTGGTAGCTGCCGAGTCCTTCGTGGTCCTCGGCATTGAAGTCCTCCCGGATCCGGAACTGCGCCTCGCGCGCGGCCTGATGGAAGACCTCGTGGATCGGATTGTCCGAGCGCAGCCTGTTGACGTGCAGCGGGCCGCCCTTGCCATGATATTCGCCGTCGAAATCAGTGTTGTTCTCCGACCGCTTGAAATAGGGCAGCACGTCGGCATAGGACCAGCCGGCATTGCCGAGCGCGGCCCAATGATCGTAGTCCCATTTGTTGCCGCGGATATAGACCATGGCGTTGATCGCCGAGGAGCCGCCGAGGCCCTTGCCCCGCGGCTGATAGCCGATACGGCCGTTCAGTCCCTTCTGCGGCACGGTGTTGAAAGCCCAGTTGGCCGCGCTGTAGGGCAAAGCGAGCCCGAACGGCGTGGTGATCCGCCAGCTGTCGTTGCGCCCACCGGCATCGAGCAGCGCCACCGATGTCGCCGCATCCTCAGACAGCCGCCCCGCCACCGCGCAGCCGCCGGAACCTGCCCCCACCACGACGAAATCGAACGTGTCAGTCACTGATGTTTCCCCCATTACAGTCTTGTTGTTGTTTTTCGTCCTTGCGCGCGCAGCGAAGCAATCCGGTATCCCGCCGCGCAAAGGGCCTGGATTGCTTCGCTGCGCGCGCAATGACGGGCGTTGAGATTTACGACATGAACCGCATCATCTTCTCCAGCCGCGCGATCCTGCCGCCATAGGGCGGGTAGAGATCGGCGAGGCGGTTGAACCTCGAGCGGTAGAACACCGGCTTCAGCTTGCTGAAGGTCCGGAAACCCCATTCGCCGTGATAGGCGCCGGTGCCGGAGGCGCCGACGCCGCCCATCGGCTGGTTCACTTGCGCGAAGTGGAACAGGCAGTCGTTGACGGTGACGCCGCCGGAGACGGTGCGCGCCAGCACCTCGTCGCGCGCCGCGCGATCTGTGCCGAACCAGTACAGCGCCAGCGGGCGGTCGCGGCCGTTGACGAAGGCGATCGCCGCGTCCGGATCGGCGACGCCGACCAGCGGCAGCAGCGGGCCGAAGATCTCTTCCTGCATGACCGCCATCTCCGCGGTCGCGCCGAGGATCAGCGTCGGCGGGAATTTGCGATGGGCCTTCCAGTTCGGATCGTCGGGCCGTGCCGGCTGCAGGATCTTCGCGCCGCGACCGGCCGCATCCGCGACCAGCGCCGCGAGCCGCGCATAGTGCCGGTCGGAGATGATCGCGGTGTAGTCGGGATTGCCCGGGGCGGTGCCGAACATGCGCCGCATCTGCGCGCGCACCTTTTCGGCGAAGGCCTGCAGGGCGTCCTGCTGCACCAGCACGTAATCCGGCGCGATGCAGGTCTGCCCGGCATTGAGCAGCTTGCCATAGGCGATGCGCTCGGCCGCCTCGTCGAGATCGGCAGAGGCGTCGATGATCGCGGGCGATTTGCCGCCGAGTTCGAGCGTGACCGGCGTGAGGTTGCGCCCCGCGGCCTCCGCGACCAGCCGCCCGACCCGGGTCGATCCGGTGAAGACGAGATGGTCGAACGGCAGGCCTGCGAACGTCTCGGCGATCCCGTCCTCGATCCCGGTGACCAGCAGCTCTGTCGCGTCGAAGCGCATTGCCACCGTCTCCTTCAGAAGCGCCGCAAGGTGCGGCGACAACTCGCTCGGCTTGATCAGCACGCGGTTGCCCGCGGCGAGCGCGCCGATCGCCGGCGCCAGGGTCAATTGCAGCGGATAGTTCCAGGGCGCGATGATGCCGACGACGCCGAGCGGCTGCGGCAGCAGGCGGTTGCGCGCGGGCAGGAATTGCAGCGCGGTGGCGATCCGCTGCGGCGCCATCCAGCTCTTCAGGTGCTTGCTGGCATGCCTGACCTCGCCATACAGCATCATGATCTCGGCGATCGTCGTCTCCACCGCCGAGCGGTGGCCGAAATCGGCCGAGATCGCCTGCCGGAAGCGCTCCTCATTGTCGGCGACCACGGCGCGCAGCCGCGCCAGCCGGTCGAGCCGCAGCGCAAGGTCGGGCGCCGGTTCGGCCCGCGACCGCGCGATCATGACGTGGAAGGTGTCGTCCAGCGCCCGCTGCGGGGCGCTCGCCAGCGATCGGTCCATGCCGTTCCTCCCGAATTTTCGTGGCCGCAGGCTGGCGCGTCACGGAACTTCTGGCAAGGGTGACGCAAGACGCGCGAGATCGGCCCCGGTGGCCTGTCACAAAGTCGAAAAAATCGTTCCCGCAGCCCTTTCCAAAGCCGGCCTGTCTTGTTACATACCCCCCGCACCCGATGGGCATCGCCCCGGGATTGCCTTCCAAGGACAGCCTTTGGGACGGTCGGACCAAGCCACGCGAACAGCGTCGGCCTTCATTCCCCGTCCCGGAAATCCGCGAAGGCGTGCAATGGTTTAACGCGGGGTGGAGCAGCCCGGTAGCTCGTCAGGCTCATAACCTGAAGGTCACAGGTTCAAATCCTGTCCCCGCAACCAAATTCGGACTTCACCGGGTCCGGAGCGAAAAATGGCCCGCCTCGCGCGGGCCATTTTTGTTTTGAGCGGCGGGCCGGTCCGCGCGGGAGTTCGGCCGCGGCGCCATGTCCGGTCGAACGCTCATCATTCCCTCCATCCTGCGTACTCTCGCCGTCGTGGTACCGACCCTGCTGTCCCCACGGCGCGCGACGGCCGGGGCCGAAGAATCGGTTCAGCCGATTGGAGCGACCTCCGATCTTCCGGCGTCCATCGATTGGCGCACCAAGCCCGGTTGGCGCCAGGTGACGAATGCCGCGCGGTGCCGGCTGGGCTTCGTGAGCCATTGCGTCATCAGCCCACTACGGCCGTCATGGCCGGGCGCGGCGACCGCATCGTCTTCGGCGAGGGACCTGTCGCGCGACCGACTCTGGTCCGCGCCGTGCGCAAGAGCCTGCTTGTGATGCTGTACGGTCAGCCCGTGCAGGACGGTCGCATCGCCCTCGATGCGACGCTGGACGAACTCGGGAGCGACGATGTCGGGGGTCTGCTTCCGGCTCCGCCGCGCGGTGATCATCTGCACCGCGGATGCCGTGATCGCAGCAACGCGTGGCGCGCACGGTCGCGTCGTGTTGTGCGATGCATTCATTCGGGCCGGTAGAATTACGGGCGAAGAAGTATCGTCACACCGGCACATATTTCGATCCGGCAAATCGCACCTTCCGGAAAC
>CAYREH010000108.1:0-13781 GCA_964423245.1 uncultured Bradyrhizobium sp.
CCTTGCGCATCGACTGGATGATCTTGCCGGGCATCGAGCCGATATAGGTGCGGCGATGACCGCGGATCTCGGCCTCGTCGCGCACGCCGCCGAGCGAGACGCGCACGAATTCGCGCCCCGTCGCCTTGGCGATGGACTTGCCGAGCGAGGTCTTGCCGACGCCGGGAGGTCCGACGAGGCACAGGATCGGTCCGGTCAGCTTGTTGGCGCGCGACTGCACCGCCAGGTACTCGACGATGCGGTCCTTGACCTTCTCGAGCCCGTAGTGGTCGGCGTCCAGAACCGCCTGCGCGGCTTCCAGATCCTTCTTCACCTTGGACTTCTTGTTCCACGGAATCGACAGAAGCCAGTCCAGATAGTTGCGCACGACGGTCGCTTCCGCGGACATCGGCGACATCTGGCGCAGCTTCTTCAGTTCGTGCTGCGCCTTCTCGCGCGCTTCCTTGGAGAGCTTGGTCTTGGAGATCTTCTCCTCGAGATCGGCGAGCTCGTCGCGACCGTCGTCGTCGCCGAGTTCCTTCTGGATCGCCTTCATCTGCTCGTTGAGATAATACTCGCGCTGGGTCTTCTCCATTTGCCGTTTGACCCGAGAACGAATCCGCTTCTCGACCTGCAGCACCGAGATCTCGCTCTCCATCAGGCCCAGCACCTTCTCGAGGCGCGTGGTGACGGACAGCGTCTCCAGGATGCCCTGGCGATCCGCGATCTTGACGGCGAGATGCGAGGCGACGGTGTCGGCGAGCTTGGCGAAGTCGGTGATCGCCTGCACGACGCCGACCACTTCGGCCGAGATCTTCTTGTTGAGCTTCACATAGCTCTCGAAATCGGACACGACGGAGCGCGCCAGGGCCTCGGCCTCGACCGACTTGGCGTCGGTGTCGGCGAGCGCGACGGCGGTGGCTTCGTAATAGTCGGCGCGATCGGTGTATTTCTGCACGCGCGCGCGCTCCAGCCCCTCGACCAGCACCTTCACGGTGCCGTCGGGAAGCTTCAGCAGCTGCAGCACGCTGGCGAGCGTACCGGTCTCGTAAATGGCATCGGGCGCCGGATCATCGTCGGACGCGTTCTTCTGCGTCGCGAGCATGATCAGCGCGTCGTTCTTCATCACCTCTTCGAGCGCGCGGATCGACTTCTCGCGGCCGACGAAGAGCGGAACGATCATGTGCGGGAAGACGACGATGTCGCGCAGCGGCAGCACGGGATAGGCGTGTGTTTCGCCATGGACGATGGTTGGCCGGGGTTTAGGATTTGTCATGGCCTTTTCCTTTTGCTTTGCCCCCTTGCACGCAGCCCGCCGGATCGAGGCGCGACCGCACAAGGTGCCGAGGTGATCCTGAAAATCAAACGACCCAAATGGGGAGGATGACGCTCGTCGGATCGAAAATGAGGCGAATCTTGAAGGGAATTCTCGCTCGCCGCCAGCATAAGGTGGCTATCGCGCGAGGGGGTGTCAAGTCATTGAAAAACGCGCGCCATCAGGCGCTTACGCAACGCGTACGAGCGACGCAACGCGGGCTGCGAAGGATAATTCCGCAGCCCCGACTTGACCGGATGATGGAGGAGTTCCAGCGCCTTGTCAGGCGCTGGCATTCTCGACCGCGCGATCGGACCGATCGGCGTAGATGTAGAGCGGACGGGCCGTGCCCTCGACGACTTCGCGCGAGATCACGACTTCTTCCACGCCTTCGAGGCCCGGCAGGTCGAACATGGTCTCGAGCAGGATCGCCTCGAGGATCGACCGCAGGCCGCGTGCACCGGTCTTGCGCTCGATCGCCTTGCGGGCGACCGCGCCAAGCGCCTCGTCGGCGAAGGTCAGCTCGATGTTCTCCATCTCGAACAGCCGCTGATACTGCTTCACCAGAGCGTTCTTCGGCTCGGTGAGGATCTTCTTCAGCGAGGTCTCGTCGAGATCCTCCAGCGTGGCGACGACCGGCAGACGGCCGACGAATTCGGGGATCAGGCCGTACTTCAGCAGATCCTCGGGTTCCACATGGCGGAAAATCTCGCCGGTGCGACGGTCCTCGGGGGCGAGCACCTGCGCCGCGAAGCCGATCGAGGTCGACCGGCCGCGCGCCGAGATGATCTTCTCGAGGCCGGCGAAGGCACCGCCGCAGATGAACAGGATGTTGGTGGTGTCCACCTGCAGGAACTCCTGCTGCGGATGCTTGCGGCCGCCCTGCGGCGGGACCGAAGCCACCGTGCCTTCCATGATCTTCAGCAGCGCCTGCTGCACGCCCTCGCCCGACACGTCGCGCGTGATCGAGGGATTGTCGGACTTGCGGCTGATCTTGTCGATTTCGTCGATGTAGACGATGCCGCGCTGGGCGCGCTCGACATTGTAGTCGGCGGCCTGGAGCAGCTTCAGGATGATGTTCTCGACGTCCTCGCCGACATAGCCGGCTTCGGTCAGCGTGGTCGCGTCCGCCATCGTGAACGGCACGTCCAGGATGCGGGCGAGCGTCTGCGCGAGCAGCGTCTTGCCCGAACCGGTCGGTCCGATCAGCAGGATGTTCGACTTCGCCAGCTCGACGTCGTTGTGCTTGGTCTGGTGGTTGAGGCGCTTGTAGTGGTTGTGTACCGCGACCGACAGGACCTTCTTGGCATGGCTCTGGCCGATCACGTAATCGTCCAGCACCTTGCAGATTTCCTTCGGCGTCGGAATCCCGTCGCGCGACTTGACCAGCGAGGACTTGTTCTCCTCGCGGATGATGTCCATGCAGAGCTCGACGCACTCGTCGCAGATGAAGACGGTGGGACCCGCGATCAGTTTGCGGACTTCGTGCTGGCTCTTGCCGCAGAACGAGCAATACAGCGTGTTCTTGGAGTCGCTCGTGCCGACCTTACTCATTCATGTCTCCGTCCGCGGTTCGATCCCGTCCGCTCGATCGTTCCAACCCGACACATGGTGGGCATAGGAATCAAATAGAGCAAATTCCGTACCAAAAAAGACCCTACGCATTACTTCCCGTGCGAATCACGGCTCACTCGATTCTTCGCGATCTTAGCCGAACAACCGTAGCCAACCATGCTGTCAGCCGACTATCAAGAATTCGCTAATCGGGGGCCTGGCCGCCGCCCGTGACAATACCGTGATTTCCGGGCTTGGCACGGGAGAAGTGGCCGAAATCGCCGACACGTTGCTGGATTGCCACGAAAAACAGGGACGAAAGCGGAACTTTCCGCCTGCCTCTGGGCGCAACCCGACAATTCTGCGCCATTCCGGACGCATCGCCAACGTCAACACGGGCCTGACGATCCCCGCCAAAGACGGGGACCGCCGTTGCGATCCCGGTAATGCTACGGGGTCTTCGCCGGCTGCGCTTCCTCGGCGCGCTTGTCGATCACCCTGTCGACCAGGCCGAACTCCTTGGCGTCGTTGGCGGTCAGGAACTTGTCGCGTTCCAGCGCGTCCTCGATCGTCTTGTAGGTCTGCCCGGTGTGCTTGACGTAGATCTCGTTGAGCCGCTTCTTCAGGTTCAGGATTTCCTGGGCGTGCAGCATGATGTCGGTGGCCTGGCCCTGGAAGCCGCCGGAGGGCTGGTGCACCATGATGCGCGCGTTCGGCAGCGAGAAGCGCATGTCCTTCTCGCCGGCCGCAAGCAGCAGCGAACCCATCGAGGCCGCCTGGCCCGTGCACAGCGTCGAGACCGGCGGGCGAATGAACTGCATCGTGTCGTAGATCGCGAGGCCCGAGGTCACCACGCCGCCCGGCGAGTTGATGTACATCGAGATTTCCTTCTTCGGATTTTCCGCCTCGAGGAACAGCAGCTGCGCGACGACCAGCGTCGACATGCCGTCCTCGACCGGTCCGGTCAGGAAGATGATGCGCTCCTTCAGGAGGCGCGAGAAGATGTCGTAGGCGCGCTCGCCACGGTTGGTCTGCTCGACCACCATGGGCACGAGGTTCATGTAGGTTTCAACCGGATCGCGCATGAGTCACCTAGGGTTTTCGGACGTGGGCATCGCCAGATCCCGGCGGGCAGACGTGCCCGATGCCGGAGGGCCGATGGACGTCCCGTGATGCAGGACTGTGGGTAGAGGACTTCGAAAGGTGTAGCGACAGATATAGCCCAATTCGCCCGAGACAAGTGCGGAGCCAATTAAGGCTTAATCAGCCGACGGCAGTTGAAGCTGATTCTCGCAAAAAGGCCCAGCCAGCCAACTGGCTAGCCGGGCCCTTCCGCTGATCATCCTTAATAGATGGCTGCCTCAAATCCTTCAGGCGGCTGTCTTTTCCGACTCGTCGTCCTTGTAGAGATCCTCGCGCGAGACCTTCTTCTCGGTCACCTTGGCGAGTTCGAGGATGAAGTCGACGACCTTGTCCTCATAGATCGGGGCACGAAGCTGGGCCAGCGCGTTGGGGTTGCTGCGGTAATAGTCCCAGACTTCCTTCTCGCGGCCCGGCATCTGGCGCGCGCGCTCGATCACGGCGCGGCCGACTTCGTCGTCGGTCACGGAGATCTTGTTCTTCTCGCCGATCTCGGAGAGCACGAGACCGAGGCGCACGCGGCGGTCGGCGATCTTGCGGTACTCTTCCTTGGCGGCGTCCTCGGTGGTGTTCTCGTCGGCGAAGGTCTTGCCGGCGGAGTCCATCTCGGCCTTGACCGAGTTCCACATCAGGTTGAACTCCTCGTCGACCAGCGAGGGCGGCGCCTCGAAGCGATGCGCCTCGTCGAGACGGTCGAGCAGCGCGCGCTTGACGCGCTGGCGCGTCGCACCGGCGAACTCGGCGGCGAGGCGCTCGCGCGCCGCCTCCTTGAGCTTGTCCAGCGATTCGAGGCCGAGCGTCTTGGCGAACTCGTCGTCGATCGCGACGTCCTGCGGCGCCTCGATCAGCGTCGCGGTGGTCTCGAACTCGGCGGGCTGTCCGGCCAGCTTCTCGTTCATGTAGTTCTTCGGGAACGAGACCTTCAGCGTGCGCGTCTCGTTCGCGCCGATGCCGATCAGCTGCTCCTCGAAGCCGGGGATGAAGGTGTTGGAGCCGATGACGACCTGGATGCCCTCGCCGGTGCCGCCCTCGAACAGCTCGCCGTTGATGCTGCCCTTGAAGTTGATGGTGACGCGGTCGCCGCTCTCGGCCTTGGCGCCGTCGGCCTTCGCCGCATAGCCGCGGTTGGAATCGGCGATGCGCTTGATCGCGTCGTCGACGTCGGATTCGGTGACCTCGGCGACGGGCTTCTCGACCTCGAAGCTCTTGAAGTCGGCGAGCGCGATCGCCGGCACCACCTCGATCGCGACCGTGTAGGTCAGATCGGACTTGCCCGACAGGATCTCCTCGACCTCGGCCTGCTCGGTCGGCATCGTGATCTTCGGCTCGGTGGCGAGACGGAAGCCGCGCTCCGAGAACAGCTGCGTGTTGGTGTCGCGAATGGTCTGGTCGATGGTCTCGGCCATCACCGAGCGGCCATAGACCTTCTTCAGATGGCCCACCGGCACCTTGCCGGGACGGAAGCCGTTGATGCGGACCTTGTCCTTGAGGTCGACGAGCTTGGCCTCGGCCTTGGCGTCGAGATCAGACGCGGAAACGCTGATCTTGAACTCGTGCTTCAATCCTTCCGAGAGGGTCTCTGTGACCTGCATGGCGTCCAATCTTCTTCTCGTTAGGCCCCGGCACGCATGCGCCGGGACGCTGTCATCAATCGATCCGGCCCGAGGCAAACGCCTCATCGCCGGTGCTCATCGGACCCGTCTTCCGGCGGACTGAAGTCCGCGAGGAGCGCAGGGCCCATCGGGTATCCGTGCAAACGCGATTAGCGCTTGGTGCGGGCGGAGGGACTCGAACCCCCACAACTTTCGTCACTGGAACCTAAATCCAGCGCGTCTACCAGTTCCGCCACGCCCGCGTGATTCTGCATCAAGACCGGCCGCGATGCTGCGGGCGGCCGGGCTTATAGCATGCGCATGGCTGTCCGCAGCAAAAAAATGGCCCGATCGCGGCCGGCGTCAAGTGGCCGCGCCGGCTGGACTTCTCCGGCGCGCCGTGGTCCGCATGCGGCATGGAATCGCGGATTTTCGCCCCCTCCCGACGCGCGCTTCTGGCCGGCCTCGGCGCCGCGACAGCCGGCCTTGTCGCGGGCGGCACGAGCCCGCCCGCGACGGCCCGGCTCGCGCTCCAGGCGCGCACCGCGACCCTGGCTCCGCGCACCGGCGATCCGGCGCTGACGGCCTGGGAATTGGCCGCGTCCGAGGCCGGCGGGATCGTGCGTCTGCGGCGCGGCCAGACCTGCCAATTGGCGTTTCGCAACGAATTGCCCGTCCCGCTCGCACCGGTCTGGAGCGGCCTGCGCAAGACGCCCTTGCTGGACCGCGCCCCTACGCCGCCGCGCGCAACCGAAACATCAACGATATCAATAGCCAGCGCTGGAACCCTGCTGGCCGACTTCCGCCTGTTCGAGGACGGGCTGAAGCTGCCGGCCCGGCCGCTTCCCATCATTGCCGAGGAAGCCGTTCCGGTCGCAGTCGATCGCGACGAGGTCCTCTTGATCGAGGAATGGCGGCTGCGGCCCGATGGCACCGCCATTCCGCCGGGCCAGGACGCGACGTCGGCGACGACGCTCTATACCGTCAACGGCCGCACTTCATGCGACCTCTCAGCTTCGCCCCATGACCGGCTGCGGCTGCGCATCATCAATGCCTCCCAACGCACTGTTCTGGCATTCAAATTGGACGGCCACGAGGTCCGCGTGATGGCGCTCGACGGGCAGCCGGCCGAGCCGTTTTCCGCGCGCAATGGCGCCCTCGTGCTCGCGCCCGGCGCGCGCGCCGACGCCTTCGTGGACGCGGCCTCCACGGCGGCGTTGCTGCTCCATGACGGCAAGACCGCGCGTCCGATCGGAACGCTCTCCGTCACGGGCGGGATGCCGTCGCGCCCGGCTCTGCCGCCGCCTCAGGCCCTGCCCGCGAACGACCTGCCCGACCGGCTCGATCTCAGGAACGCGCTGCGTGTCGAACTCGCGCTCGGCGCGGTCGAGGCGGGCTGGACACGGCCGGCATCGCTCGGCCCGGCCCCCGCCTTCCGCGCGAAGTCCGGCCGCACCGTCGTGCTGGCGCTGAAGAACCCCGCCCCTCTCACCACCGTCTTCCATCTGCACGGCCAGCCCTTCCGCCTGCTCGACCGGCTCGACGACGGCTGGAAGCCCTACTGGCTCGACACGCTCGCCATCGAGCCCGGCCAGAC
Organism: uncultured Bradyrhizobium sp.; assembly: GCA_964423245.1. Classification (GTDB taxonomy): domain Bacteria; phylum Pseudomonadota; class Alphaproteobacteria; order Rhizobiales; family Xanthobacteraceae; genus Bradyrhizobium. The sequence goes on from CAYREH010000108.1 coordinate 7,178, forward strand.
CCAGCGCATCGCCTTCGTGCCGACGGCGGCGGGACGCGGCCTGCTCGAGTCGGTTGCCACCGATTGGGGGGCCCCGCGTCTCGTCAGATGGTACGCGGTCGAGTGAAGAACGATCATGCGTGCGGCTTGGCCGACAGTTCAACACCAAGGGCCTTCATCACGGCGATGGTCGTCTTCAACGTCGGATTTCCATTGGCGCTGAACGAACGATAAAGCTGCTCACGGGACAGGCCTGTCTCCTTGGCGATCTGCGCCATGCCCTTGGCACGGGCGACGACACCGAGCGCGTGGGCGATATAGGCGACATCCCCCGTCTTGAACGCCTCTTCCATGAAGACCGCGAGGGCCTCGTCGGATTGAAGGTCTTCCGCCGGATCGTAACTCGTCAGTTTCTCACCCATCTCAATCGCTCCACATCGCGGCGCAGCCGGGATTTCGCCTTCGCTCACCCTCCACCAACGCGGCGCTTCAATACGGCACCCCCAGCGCGTCGTAGATCCGCCGGTGCACCGCGGGCAGCGTCTCGGTGAGATCCTCCGCGATCAGGCCGGGGCCGGCTTCGCTCGCCGCCTCGCCATGCATCCAGACGCCGATGCTGGCGGCCTCGAAGGCCGGCACGCCCTGCGCCAGCAGCCCTGCGATGATGCCGGCGAGCACGTCGCCCGCGCCGGCGGTGGCGAGCCAGGGCGGCGCGTTGGCGGCGATGCTGGCGCGGCCGTCGGGCGCGGCGATCGTGGTGTCCGGCCCCTTCAGCAGCACGACGGCGCCGCACCGCTCGGCCGCGGCGCGCACGCGCTCCAGCTTGGAACGGCCGGGATGCTTGTTGCTGAGATCGGAGAACAGCCGCGGGAACTCGCCCTCATGCGGCGTGAGCACCACCGCATTGTCCTTTGCGGACCGGATCGATTCGAACAGGCGCTCCGGCTTGGCCGCAAAACTCGTCAGCGCGTCCGCGTCCAGCACGAGATGCCGCTGTGCATCGAGCGCGGTGTGCACGAGATCGCAGGTGCGCTCACTGACGCCCGCGCCGGGGCCGATGACGCAGGTGGTGTAGCGCCGGTCGGCCAGCACCGCGCCGAACTCGACCGCGCTGTCGACGGCGCGCACCATCACCGCGGTCAGCGCGCCGGCATTGATCGCCAGCGCCTCGCGCGGGCTCGCCAGCGTCACGAGCCCCGCGCCGGCCCGCAGCGCCGCGCGCGCCGCCAGCCGTCCCGCGCCGGTCGCAGCCGCATCGCCCGAGACCGCGAGCACGTGGCCGCGCGCATATTTGTGGCCGTCCATGCGCGGCACCGGAAAGGCGTCGCTCCACAAATCGGGATCGTTCTCGAAGGTTTTCGGCGCGATCTCCTCCAGCACGAGCGGCGCGATGCCGATGTCGGCGACGCGCACCCGTCCGCAATGCAGGCGCCCGGGCATCAACAGATGCGCCGGCTTCTTGCGAAAGAAGGTGACGGTCTCGGCCGCCTTCACCGCCACCCCCATCACCGCCGCGCTGGTGCCGTTGATGCCGCTCGGCAGGTCGATCGCGAGCACCGGCGCGCCATTGGCGTTGATCGCCTCGATCATCGCCCGCGCCTCGCCGTCGACGGGCCGGCCGAGGCCCACGCCGAACAGCGCATCGATGATCAGGGCGGGCTTGCCGATCGCCTGCGGATTGAACGGCAGCACCGGCTGCTTCCAGCCGCGTGCGGCCGAGGCCGCATCGCCCTGGAGCTGATCGCGCTCGCACATCAGGATGATCGAGACCTCGCGGCCCTGGGCGACGAGCTCGGCCGCGGCGACGAACCCATCGCCGCCATTGTTGCCCGGACCCGCCACGATCAGGATCGGCCCCTCCTCGACCAGCGCCTGGGCCGCGGCGGCGACCGCCTGGCCGGCGCTCAGCATCAGCTTGAAGCCGGGGGTGCCGGCGGCGATGCTGAGCTGGTCCGCGCGCTGCATTTCGGCGGTCGTCAGGACTTCCATGCCGCTTCCCTGAACCAAACGCCCGCGGATAAGGCAGTTTTACGGCCCTCTCCAGCGGGGCATTGCATACATGCACACATATTGAACTGATTGCCTATTTCGTAGTCTCAGCTATCCTGAGACGGTTGGCTCATCTGACGGGGCTGCCCGTTAATAGGCTGATAAAGCTCCCTTAATCGGGGAATATGCAACTTGGCATAGACCCTGCTTTCGAGGAAGCCGCTTCGGTTCGTCGTTCTCACTGGATTCTCTACAAGGTGTGACCGGCCGCCGCTCGGGGTGGTCAGGCATCCCGGCACAGCGAAGACAAACTCGTGCGTGACAAGCGCATCCTGACGAAAACGTTGCTGATTGATCGAAAGGCCGGGAGGCGCTCAAGTGAAGAAAATCGAAGCCATCATCAAGCCGTTCAAGCTCGACGAGGTGAAGGAAGCGCTTCAGGAAGTCGGCCTGCAGGGCATCACCGTCACCGAAGCCAAGGGTTTCGGCCGCCAGAAGGGCCATGCCGAGCTCTACCGCGGCGCCGAATACATCGTCGACTTCCTGCCCAAGGTGAAGATCGAGATCGTGATCGGCGACGATCTGGTCGAGCGCGCCATCGACGCGATCCGTCGCGCCGCGCAGACCGGGCGCATCGGCGACGGCAAGATCTTCGTCTCCAACATCGAAGAGGCGATCCGCATTCGCACCGGAGAATCCGGGCTGGACGCTATCTGAGCCGGGTGCTATCCCGCCCCTTGCGACACTCTGAAAGAAAAAAGGCTGCTTTGGCGGCCTGATTTCGTTTGTGCGGTTGCGCGAACTCGCCGAAAGCGAGAACGAATCTGCTCACCTGGAAACCGTCCCAGAGCCAAAAGGGGTATGCATGAAGACCGCCAAAGACGTCCTGAAATCGATCAAGGACAACGACGTCAAATACGTCGACCTGCGCTTCACCGATCCGCGCGGCAAGTGGCAGCACGTCACCTTCGACGTCGGCATGATCGATGAGGACATTTTCGCCGAAGGCACCATGTTCGACGGCTCCTCGATCGCCGGCTGGAAGGCGATCAACGAATCCGACATGTGCCTGATGCCCGACCCGGTGACCGCGACGATCGACCCGTTCTTCGCCGAGACCACCATGGTCATCACCTGCGACGTGCTCGAGCCGACCACCGGCGAGCCCTACAATCGCGACCCCCGCGGCATCGCCAAGAAGGCCGAGGCCATGGTGAAGTCGATGGGCGTGGGCGACACCGTGTTCGTCGGCCCCGAGGCCGAGTTCTTCGTGTTCGACGACGTGCGCTTCTCGGCAAGCCCCTACAACACCGGCTTCCGCGTCGATTCCTCGGAACTGCCGACCAATTCCGACACCGAATATGAGGGCGGCAATCTCGGCCACCGCATCCGCACCAAGGGCGGCTACTTCCCGGTGCCGCCGCAGGATTCCGTGCAGGACATGCGCTCGGAGATGCTGGGCGCCATGGCGCGCATGGGCGTCAAGGTCGAGAAGCACCATCACGAGGTCGCCTCGGCCCAGCACGAGCTCGGCATGAAGTTCGACACGCTGACGCTGATGGCCGACCAGATGCAGATCTACAAGTACTGCATCCACCAGGTCGCGCACATCTACGGCAAGACCGCCACCTTCATGCCGAAGCCGGTCTATGGCGACAACGGCTCTGGCATGCACGTGCACCAGTCGATCTGGAAGGACGGCAAGCCGGTGTTCGCCGGCAACAAATATGCCGACCTGTCGGAGACCTGCCTGCACTACATCGGCGGCATCATCAAGCACGCCAAGGCGATCAACGCCTTCACCAACCCCTCGACCAACTCCTACAAGCGTCTGGTCCCGGGCTATGAGGCCCCCGTGCTGCTCGCCTATTCCGCGCGCAACCGTTCGGCCTCCTGCCGCATCCCCTACACCGCGTCGCCGAAGGCCAAGCGCGTCGAGGTGCGATTCCCCGATCCGCTCGCCAATCCCTATCTCGGCTTCGCCGCGATGCTGATGGCCGGCCTCGACGGCATCAAGAACAAGATCGATCCGGGTCCGGCGATGGACAAGGACCTCTACGACCTGCCGAAGGAAGAACTGAAGCAGATCCCGACCGTCTGCGGCAGCTTGCGCGAGGCGCTGGAAAACCTCGACAAGGACCGCGCCTTCCTCAAGGCCGGCGGCGTGTTCGACGACGACTTCATCGACAGCTATATCGAGCTGAAGATGACCGAAGTCGCCCGCTTCGAAATGACCCCGCACCCGGTCGAGTTCGAGATGTACTATTCGGGCTGATCGGCCCGAACAGCACGCAACAGGCAAAAGGCGCTTCCGACAGGAGGCGCCTTTTCGTTTGCGCGGATGTCTGATCAACAGAGTCGCTGGCGCGACGACGTGTTGCACCAAAGCGGGACGCATCGACTTTCGTTCTGCATCCGACTCCATTTCGTTCTCGAAGAACGAATCGGAATCGGAAATTGCGGCCCGCAGCAAACGCTAACGATTGGTGTATTCGGCGCGAGATCACGCGAGAGGCGTAGGATGGGTGGAGGGCAGCGATACCCATCATCCGCCGACAGCCGTCCGTTGTTGGGTTTCGCTGCGCTCCACCCATCCTACGGGCTCTTTTTGACGATCGCCAATTCACCGCCGCCGGTGGCTATGACCGTAAGCTCGGGAATGGCGATCTGCCATCCCTCGTAGCCAGACGACATGTTGAGAACTTCCAGCAAGACATGGCCTGAAAAGACAATCGCTACATCTCCGGTGTCCGAGCGAATGGAGACAGAATCGATCGTCCTTGAACCAAGAAGGCGCAGGGCGACCTTCTCGGCATCGACTGGCACGACTTGACCGAATTGATGACCATCATCGCTGCTCGCGAGCGCGATCCGGTCCGCAACAATGATGCGCCAGGGACATTCCGTACTGAGACCGGAAGCAACGGCATCTCCGAAACTGAAGTTCCAGTCGAATTCACGGCGCGTGACCGTCACGAGGCGACAGCTCGCAAGATGTGCGGTCAGTATCTCTTCAATATCCATGTCGCCTCGCCTGCAGAACTGAAACCCGCCGTTTCGCCGGATGGCTTGAGCGTGGCGGTTGCCATCATCTGCCCAGAGCAATGGTTCAAGCCAAATGGGTCCCGTCTCGCATCTGGCAGACGCGTCGAAACAAAGTGCCCGGACCCGCTCACACCAGCGGAACGGCACTGGGACTAGGCTGCCTTCAGCTTATACGGCTTGACCAGAAGTTCGGCGGGCACTTTCCAGGCCTCGCTGATCCGAAAGATCATCTCGACCGTCAGCGCGCGTTTTCTGTTCAATATTTCCGACGCACGCGAGCGCGATCCCAACAATTCCGCGAGTTCGGCCTGGGTGTGCCCGCCTTCGTCGATCAGGTATTTCAGCATATCGATCGGATCGAGTCGCGACGTATCGATCGGCCAACGGGCGGCCTCGTATTTCTCAACGAGCGCAGCCAGGATATCGAGCTTGTCGCCATCGTCAGTCCCTGGCTCGGAGTCCCAGAGCCGTTCGATTTCCGCGACGGCCGCGTCATAGTCCGCTTCGGTTCGAATGGGACGGATTTCCATCATGCCTCCTCAGTACATCGCAACCGTCAGCGCATCGACCTTGTCGTATTCCGCGTGCGTTCCGATGAATTTGATGAACGCAATCTGGTGTTTGAACGCGAATGCGACGATCAGGCGAAAATTGCCACCTGAGATTTCAAAACGCGCCCGCTCCCCATTCAGGATGACCACACTGGGCATCGACGCCTGAATCTCATTCATCGAAGCCCACTTGGCGGCTTTGACGAGCTTGACCCATCGGACGATCGCAGGCTTCGCCTTGGGGTTTGCCGCAGCGAACCTGACCAACGTCGATTGCTTGATAATCCTCACGGCGTATATTCCCGAATTGGGAACGACCTGTCAATGAGGACAAGCGGCCACCTTCCGTCAGTTCTCGGAAAATCTCCGTGACGACCGGGGCCCTCGTCACAAGCGTCGAGCAAATCGCACGAACTTTGCCCTGTGACTTGCCGGCTTCGCTGGCAAGCGTGCCCATCATGCAAGCGAAGCCGCTGCGGCCGCGAGGGCCGTTACTTTGGATGGGATTGTTTTTCAGGTTGCAGCCGATGAACTCCGTCACGCCGTATCGCGCCGCGCGCGCCGGGATGACGGTGGAAGCCAGGCGCAAGGCGGCGACACACCAGGTCAAGACCTCTCTGCAAAAATATTCCACTTTTCAGAATTTCGGATTTATGGCATAGAACATCTATCCCGGCCCTCGCCAGAGGGGCGCTTCGCGATCGTCACGAGATGCGGGCCGGGGTGCGGTGGACGCGGCAGCGCCGGCGCGGCAAGGCGGTGACAGGGACGGACAACCCGTTGAGTCACGCGCGACGCGGGTACGACACGGCGATTGTCACAGCGGCCTGGTTGATCGTCGGAGGTGCGCACATCGGGCCCCGGCGGAAAGGCCAGGCCGTCCGCGGACGGAACAAGTCGTGTGGTCCTGACGTCCGGTCGCTGGCGTCAAGCCTTTCGGTGATGTGGCGGCCCGACCGGGTGCGCGCATCGACAAAGCCGCGAGGGCGACGGGGGCAAGAGTGCATCGCTCCCCGGGGAGAGCACGAAGGACACCGTTA
>CAYREH010000109.1:0-13739 GCA_964423245.1 uncultured Bradyrhizobium sp.
GGGAGGGTCTACGCGCGACCACACCAGCCCCCCCCCCCCCCCCCCCCCCGGAGAGCGGGACCCCCCCCCCCCCGGAAACTGCGGGCGGGGCCTGGGGGCTCGCGCCTCACTCACCGTTGCGGCGGTTCGGGCGGGACCAGATCAGGCTGTAGCCTTCGCCTTCCTCGTCGTCGAAGAGGTTGGCGTAGATGGGAGCCGTGAACGACGGGTCGTCGAGCTTGAGGCCCAGATAGTCGCGGCCCTCGTTGGAGCGCTTGGCCCAGGCGGCGCCGATCTCGACGCGCCCCGCGAAGACGCGGTGGCTGGGGGCGTTCTCACCCGAGCGGTTCGCTTCGGGGACGATGCGGACGTTCTTGGCCTGGACGCTGAGGGTGACGATCTGGCCGACGAATTCGTTGCCGGACTTCTTGAAGGTGCCGATGGTCGCCATGGTAGTTCTCCTTGATCTCTGTTTCGAGCCCGCACCATTGCGGCCTCGATGGCGATCGGTTGGCCGGAGGCGATCGACGCCGCACCTGCGCGCAGGCCGGAGCGCAGCGGAGGATGGCAGCCGAAAGACTTTCTTGTTTCGCGAGGAATGGGCGCAGCCCAGGGGAAGAAAGTCGATCGGCGCCATTGCGGCATAGGCGATCGAGGCGAAGCCGGCGTTCGGCCAGATCAGCCCATCGAAGAGGCCGCTTGGAGCGCTCGATCAGACAGAGAGGGTCAAGGAGAATTTGGCGATCCCGTCGTGCAGCCAGAGAGATCCGACCGCGGCGGCGGCCAGTGTTTCACCAGGTCGAGGCAAGCGGAACTTCCACATCAACGTTCCCGATGAAAAGCGAAGTGGCGAGCCATCCGGTGTTTGCTCTTCGCGCGGGCGCCGACGTTCGTTGCGCGGTCCCGGCCTGCATTCCAACGTCGCCCGCGACCAGTGGCTCAGCCCGATCCCTATAGTTCTAGCGCATGGCGAACTGCCAACTGGCGCGGTGGATTCAAAGGCTACAGCCTGACCTGGTCATGCCGCGGGGCTGGGATGGCGTCAGGCGCGGGCCACGCCCTGGCCGACCTGAGCGGGTGGGGCCGGGGTCGCCAGGCGGGCGAACGCGGTGATGGCGACGACAATCGCTCCGACCACTGAGAAAGCCATCTGCCACGCTTCGGAAGGCATCGTGTGCTTCACGATACCATGCGTCGCGTGATAGCCGGCAATTGCCGCTGGCGCGACGAAGACCGCCGCGATCACCAAGCGGAGCCAGAGCGGCTTGACGAACGTGAGCAGGAGGTGGCCGACGAGGAGCGTCGCGAGACCGGCGATGAACCCGACGGCGATGCCTCCAAGCCAGCCGGCGCCGGTGCCGTACACCCACACACCGGCGGTCACGCCGGCGAACAGCGGCACCGCATAGACGGCAAGGTAGAACAAAAGACAGCAGATGACGCCGATGGCGGCGATGCTGGCGAGAATGCTAACGACAATCATGGTGGTGGCCTCCGTGAGAGAAGCGTCTGACGGTCGCGCCTTCCACCACCACCACGGCGCGGATGGAGAATAGCAAAAATTGGAAGGCCGCGGCGAGTTGAAATCGCCGCGGCGCTCGGATTCCGGAAGGTGTTGACGGCGGTCACTTCGGCTTATCGCCGTAGCGCCAGACGGGAACCCCGAGCTTGCGGGCCTTGTCGGCGAGGTTGTCCTGGATGCCCGTGCCCGGGAAGACGATGACGCCGATCGGCAGCACGGCCAGCATGGCATCGTTGCGCTTGAACGGCGCGGCCTTGGCGTGCTTCGTCCAGTCGGGCTTGAAGGCGATTTGCGGTACGTTGCGGTGGTCGGCCCAGCGCGCGGCGATGCGCTCGGCGCCCTTGGGCGAGCCGCCATGCATGAGCACCATGTCCGGGTGCTTGGCGTGCACCTGGTCGAGCTTGACCCAGATCAGCCGATGATCGTTGAAGTCGAGACCGCCGCTGACCGCGACCTTCGGGCCGGGCGGCAGCATGACCTCGGTTTCGGAGCGCTTCTTCGCAGCGAGAAAGTCACGGCTGTCGATCATGGCCGCAGTCATGGCGCGATGGTTGACGAGTGAGCCGTTGCGCGGCCGCCACGGCGAGCCGGTCTGGCGCTCGAAATGCTCGCAGGCCTGGTCGCGCATGAGCTCGAAGGCGTCGCGCCGCTCGATGAGCGTCTGTCCCTCGGCGATGAGTCGCTCCAGCTCGACGGACTTGACCTCGGTGCCGTCCTGTTCGCGCTGGCTGCGGCGCTGCGCCTGTTCGTTGTCGTCGAGCTCGCGGGCGATGCGGTCGGCAGCGCGATGGAAGACGTTGGTGGTCGACCAGAGCAGGTCTTCGAGATCGGGCTCGAGGCGGGTGTCGCTGAGCGTGGCGATGAGAGCATCGAAGATTTCGGCGATGGCCCCGGCGACGAGGTTGCCTTCGGGAAGCGGTCGGGGGTCCGGTTCGTCCTGAAAGGGGCGGAAGCCGTAGAGCTGAAGCTCGGAGAGAACGTGATCGGTCGGAGAGGACGCGTGGTGCGGTTCGAAGTCGTCGCCGGTGGTCATGGGATGCTCCGTCGCTGGATTGGCCGCGACCCTCGCGGCCTTCATGGCGACGGAAGACGGCGGGCGGGCCGGCCCTGCACCCGGAGCGAAGCGCAGGGCCGAAGCGCCAGCGGAGGATGGCGAAGGCCGGCTATTTTGCTTCGCGATGCAAAGGCGCGTCCGCGCCGGCGGAAAATAGCCGGCCGCAGCCATTGCCGGGCCGGACCGATTGCCGTCCCGATCGCCCTCTTGAAGGCCGAGGGCGCGGCTCTCTCCGGCACGTCGGAGCATCGGCCGCCGGCGAGGTTCTGGACCTCACCTTCGTCCCGGCCGTGCGTTCACGGGCGCGTGCTCTATGCGGCCTCGGCCATGAAACGCGCGACGTCCTGAGCCGCGAGCTGCGCCCGAAGGTCCTTGCCCAGCACGTCGGGGCCGAGCATGCGGAGATCCTCGTTGAAGTCGCCCAGTCTCGGCGACAGCACGATCGCCTCGATGCCGTCGTGGGACGCGCGCTCGATCAGCGTCGCCATCGCACCGTAGCCGGCCGGGTCGTCGTCGCGCGCGATGTAGATTCGGCGCAGCGTGTCCGCGAAGAGGATGGCCGAGAGATGGGCTGCCGACAGAGCGGCGACCATCGGCATGTCGGTTAACGCCATCCTGAGCGACAACATGGTCTCGATGCCTTCGCCCGCGGCCATGACTTCGCCTGCCACGCCAAAGCGGACGGCGTGTCCGAGGAGATCGCCCATCGCGCGACGTGGCGTGTCGATCGGGGCCTTGCCGAGACGCACGGGATCGAAGCCGTTGGGATCGAGCCAGGTCCGGTGCGCGCCGGTGATGCGGCCGCCGAGATCGGTGACCGCGGCGATCATGGCGGGCCAGGTTTCGGTCGCGGAATGCTCGTCCGGCCGATAGTAGCAGCGCGGGTGGAAGCGGAGCGATCCGGTGCCGTGCAAGGACGTGATGCCGCGTCGGCGGAGATATGCCTCGACCAGCGTGCCGTGGATCGGTCGCGACATGGCGAACAGGCGACGTGCTGCTTCCGGAGACCCTGTCGGTGCAGGCTGGACCATGCGGCGGTGCGCGTTGGCCTGCGACCCGGGTTGTGGCAAGCTGAGGAAGGCGCGTGCCTCCTTCGCGACGTCGGAAAAATCGACGAGGCCGCAGGACTCACGGATCACGTCGAGCAGATCGCCATGTTCGCCGGTTGCGGCGTCAGTCCATTTGCCCGCCGCGCCTTTGCCGCTCTCCAAGCCGGCCAGACGCACGAACATCGAGCGCCCAGGCGTGTTGCGCACATCGCCGACCATCCAATAGCGGCCTTCGCGACGGCCGTTGGAGAGATAGTGGCGACACACCGCCTCGGCATTGCGCGCGAGACGGTGCGCCAGTTCCGACGCATCGAGCCGGGACATCACGCCGCCTCCCGCTCGCCGACCCGAGCGACCGGATAGCGATCCATCACCTTGGCGAGGATCGTGGGACCGCCGGCGTCGGTGGGAACGAACATGCGCAGCTTCCACGAAATGATCTCGTGGAAGAGCCCATAGGCTGTGAGCCGTTCGCGCATGGTGTCGGTGAAGCCCGACAACTCGATGCGATGGCTGCCCATCACCCGCACGCGACGAAGCTGAAGCCCCTCGGCGAGATCGATGACGGTCTTACCGTCGATCAGGGCGGCGAAGGCGTCGTCCGGCGTCAGCGAAGGCAGGCCGGTCGCCGTGGCGGTCGCCGCCCAGGCCGGCGAGACCCTGCGGCCGATGATGCGTTCGCCGTCGTCGGTTTGAAGCCGATAGATGCGCGTCGATTCGTTGGGCAGCCGCTTCCAGATCGGAAGCAGCAAACCCGCGACGATGTGGATGGGCGAATCGGCGAACGGTGGCACCTCGTTCAGTTCCGCGGTCCAGGCCGCGGCGAAGGTCGCCTCGTCCGCCTCCTGCCAATGGCTTTCCGCCATCGTGCGGATGGGGACATTCGGAGCCTCCATCGGACGGATCAGGCGCACGCGGTATTCGACCTCGCCGTCATCGAGCATGACGGACGGTGCGTGGACCTGCACGGCAGCACGCCCGGAGCGCTCATTGACAAGAAGCCGCGATCCGCGCTCGCGCAACCGGCTCAACGCTTCGTCGAGCGTGACGGGACGGTTGCGCTGGCGCTGCATGATGGTCAGCAGCCGCGTCTCCGCGCCGGTCCCCGGGTGCGTGTAGATCGTCTCACGCTTGGTGACCACGAAGCTTTCGGCGCGCAGCGTCTCCAGGCCCACATCGTAGGTGCCGGCGGCAATGGCACCCTCGATGCGGGCGTTCAACAGTTGCTCGAAGGCTGTGAACAGGATGGCTTGCAGCTCGATGGTCAGCGCGAGCATGCGGTTGAGGAAGGTGGTGATCGGGGGCAGCTCATCCTTGATGCCGTTCGCATCCATGAGCTTCAGACCGGTCGCCGCCTCGAACCGCTGAAGGGAGCAGCCCTCGATCTTGCCGCGAACGAGCAGCATGTAGAGCTGGCGCAAGGCGTCGCGCGCATAGTGGGACTCCAGATTGTCCTCCGGTCGGAAGAGACCCTGGCCGCCGGTCTGGCGCTGGCCGCGCGTGATCGCGCCGAGCGTATCGAGCCGGCGTGCGATCGTGCTGAGAAAGCGCTTCTCCGCCTTGACGTTCGTGGCGACCGGCCTGAACAGCGGAGGCTGCTTCTGGTTGGTCCGATGCGTGCGGCCGAGTCCCTGGATGGCTGTATCCGCCTTCCAGCCGGGCTCGAGGAGATAATGCACGCGAAGGCGCGTGTTCCTCGCCGTGAGCTCGGCATGATAACTGCGGCCGGTGCCACCCGCGTCACTGAACACGAGGATGCGCTTGTGGTCGTCCATGAAGGCCTGCGCCTCGGCGAGGTTGGCGGAGGCCGCTCGGGTCTCGACGACAAGACGATCGCTCCTTGCGGCGCTGGACTTGCGGACGATGCGGCGCGACCGGCCCGTCACTTCCGCCACCATTTCGGTGCCGAAGCGCTGCACGATCTGGTCGAGCGCGCCAGGAACAGGAGGCAGGCTCGCGAGCCTGGCGATCAGCGCATCCCGTCGCTGCACGGCCTCCCGGCTGTCGACCGGCTGTCCGTCGCGGTAGACCGGACGGGACGACAGCTTGCCCTCGCTGTCGGTGAAGGGTTCGTAGAGCTGCACCGGGAAGGAATGGGCGAGATAATCGAGGACGTACTCGCGCGGCGTGATATCGACGCGAACGTCGTTCCACTCCTCGGTCGGCAGCTCGGCGAGGCGGCGTTCCATCAGGGCTTCACCCGTCGAGACGATCTGGACGACGGCGGCATGGCCGTCTTCGAGATCGCGCTCGATCGAGCGAATCAGGGTCGGCGTCTTCATGCTGGTGAGGAGGTGCCCGAAGAAGCGCTGCTTCGCCGACTCGAACGCGCTCCGGGCAGCCGACTTGGCCTGGCGGTTCAGCGTGCCCGATCCGCCCTGGCTTCCGCCGGTGATGTTGGCGGCCTGCATGGCGGCATCGAGGTTGTTGTGAATGATCGCGAACGCGTCGGCATACGCGTTATAGATGCGCGTCTGCTCGGGCGTCAGCTCATGCTCGACCAGCTCGTATTCGACGCCAGCAAAGCTCAGCGAACGCGAGGTGTAGAGGCCGAGTGCCCTCAAGTCGCGGGCGAGCACCTCCATGGCGGCGACACCGCCGGCTTCGATCGCCTCCACGAACTCGGCCCGCGTCGAGAACGGGAAATCTTCGCTGCCCCAGAGACCAAGACGCTGCGCATAGGCGAGATTGTGCACCGTCGTCGCGCCGGTGGCGGAGACATAGACAATGCGGGCGTCCGGCAGCGCGTGCTGAAGGCGCAGGCCCGCGCGGCCCTGCTGCGAGGCCTCCTGATCGCCGCGTTCACCTTTGGCGCCGACCGCATTCTGCATGGCGTGCGCTTCGTCGAAAATGATCACTCCGTCGAAGTCGGAGCCCAACCATTCAACGATCTGCCGCACCCGGGAAAGGCGTTCGCCACGGTCGTCGGAGCGTAGCGTGGCATAGGTGGTGAATAGGACGCCTTCCCGAAGCGTGACCGGCTTGCCCTGCGGGAATCGTGAGAGCGGCGTGATGAGCAGCCGCTCCATGCCGAGGGCCGACCAGTCGCGCTGCGCGTCTTCGATGAGCTTGTCGGACTTGGAGATCCAAACTGCCTTGCGGCGGCCCTGCATCCAGTTGTCCAGGATGACGCCGGCGGACTCGCGCCCCTTGCCGACGCCCGTGCCGTCGCCGATCATGAAGCCACGCCGAAAGCGAACCGTGCCCTTGGCGTCCTCGGCCGCGGCGGTCACGACGTCGAGGGTGTCATCGACGGTCCAGGCGCCCGCGAGATGGTCGCCATGCGCCTCACCCGCGTAGATCAGCGTTTCGAGCTGCGCGTCCGAAAGCAGTCTAACGATGTTGGCGGGAAGCCGCGGGCGGTAGCTCGGCTTGGGCGGCGCGACCGAGGCCATAGCGGCCGACTGGACGAGCTGTGTCGGGTGATCCTGAGCGCCGGGAATTCGGATGCTCTGGAGCGCATAATCCTCGTAGATGGAATCGGAGAGGCGCGCGCCTTGCGGCGGCGTCCAGTCGACGGTCTCGTAGGTGAGCTCAACGCCGGTAGGCTCGGCCGCGCTCGTGGATTGCGATGTGGCTCGGGCGGAGCGTGCGAGGTGGCCGCGAACGCTGCGCGGCGTGGTGGCAGTGGGCACGGCCACGGAGGCATCGACTGGCAGCCGTGCCGGAACGTGCTCCGCGATCCAGGCCAGCAGCGTGGCGACGTCTGGCGCGACCCCGGGCGCGGCCGGGAAAACGGTGGGATCGTCGGCCGGGCGCTTGTCGATGACGGTCAGCCGCGTCGAAAACGTCGTGCCGTGCTTGGCATAGACGCGGCCGTCGATGGCGGCGGAGAAGACGACGTGGCCGCGCTCCTGCAGCCGGACATACGCGTCGCGCCAGGCCGGAGCGTCCGGCGCGAAGTTCGCGCCGGTGATCGCGACCAGGCGGCCGCCGTCTGCGAGCCGCGCCAGAGCGGAGCCGATATGGCGGAGCGCGGCGTCGGCCATGCGCCCTTGCACGTTGGCCATCGCCGAGAACGGCGGGTTCATCACGACGACGCTCGGCACGATGGCGGCGTCGAGGTGATCGTGAATCTGCGCGGCGTCGTGGCGGCTCACGGCGATGTTCGGGAACAGCAAGGAGAGAATGCCGGCGCGGGTCTCGGCCAGCTCGTTGAGGACGAGCGATCCGCCCGCGATCTCCGCCAGGATGGCGAGCAGGCCGGTGCCGGCCGACGGCTCCAGCACGCGATCGGCGGGTGTGATCGCAGCGGCCGTCGTCACGGCAAGTCCGAGCGGGATTGGTGTCGAGAACTGTTGGTACGCCTCGCTCTCCGCCGAGCGGCGCGTGTGCGTCGGCAGGAGGCCGACGACTTTCTCCAGCATGGGGAGGGCCAGTGCCGGAGAACCGGCCTTGCGCAAAAGCGCCTTTCCGTATTTGCGGAGAAATAGAACGGTCGCGGCCTCGCAGGCTTCGTAAGCCGTTTTCCAGTCCCAGGCACCGGAGGCGTCGGAGCCGCCGAAGGCTTGCTCCATCGCGGTACGAAGGATCGCCGCGTCGACCTGTCGGCCCTGTTCGAGATGCGGAAGGAGATGGTGCGCGGCTGCGCCGATGCAGCGAGCGATGTCGGAGGGTGACGGAAGCGGGGACGCTGCAACCGCAGGCGCGGCCGCGAGAGCGGTGGATGGAGTCATGTCGGTGAGCCTTTAGGAGAGCGGGAACGGGCGAGCCGGCCGGCGCTCTCTCTGGACCGCACCGGCTCAAACCCGTCCCGGCCAAGCTCTCCCTCTCGTCACGCCGCGGCCTTCACAGCGCGCCACCATGCGATGCGCTCCTCGCGCGTCGCGTTGGCGAGCCGCAGCAGCAGATCGCCGTGGCACGGACGCGGCGCGCAGAAGCAGACGAGATCGCGGCCGTGCAGCTCGTCGAGCGCGCGTAGTAAGTGATGCTGATCCGCGAGCCAGCGCTCGTATTTCGCGATCACGGCGGCGCGGTCGCCGTCGGGGCCGATCCGGAACGGATTGCCCCACTTCGAGCCGCGACCGATGTACACGGCGCCTGCCGGCACGCCTGCGTGATGCTTGTTGAGAACCCTGCACATCCGGCTGCCTCCTGATCTCCGTTGCGGCGGGCTGGCGATGGATGCGGCTGAGGTCCGGTCGGTCACGCATCGCAAGGCGATGTGGGAACGGCTTGCCCGTTGACCGGCCGGCCGCCGCGTCCAGACAGGCGACGGCGCGAGGGATCAGGAGGTTGGGTCGTCCGGCAGGGTTGCCGAAGGGGACACGTAGGCGTCGAAGGGATTGCCATCGGCGAGATGGCCGAACGGCGTGAACACGTAATCCGTGCCGTCGCGCCCGACAGCGCAGATGACGTAGCGCGCCTCGCCGGTGGCGGCATCGTTGCACTCCATCAACGCGAGATTGCCGTCAGCGGCGGCCCGCAACAGCGTCGCGAAATTGGCGCGTGCGTGATCGGGAATGCTCATGGCGCACCCCGCTTTCGGGACTTGGCGGACAAAGCGTGATCGAGCCAGCTATTGGTCGCGACCCACGCGACGGTCTTCCGACGGCCGAGGTCGAGCACATGCGCGCCGCCACCGAAGGCGTTCACGCGCGGGCGTGAGCATGTGTTCGCCCATTGGAAACCCCAGTGTCCGCTGAGGCCGAATTCCTTCGCGCAGCGGAGCACGAAGTCGATGACGGCCTGCGGATCGCCGGTGATGTCATCGCGAATCCAGAGCTGTGTCCCGCCATGCTCGGGCTGGATGGACAGAAGGAACGCCTCGGAGGGCGGGTCCTCGGCGGCGTTCTCCTCCATCATGCGATTATAGAGATCGAGTGCACGCGCGGCGTTTTCCGGCGTACCGACATCGAGAAGACAGGAGAAGTGGATGAAGAAGTCAGCCATGTCAGGCTCCTGAAACGACAAGCCCGGCGCGATGGCCGGGCTGGTTGAAGGACGAGGTTGCGGCTGGGGCGTCAGAGCCGGAATTCGGCCGCGAGCCGCTGCGCGCTGGCATGATGCTCGAGCATCTCGCGGTAGAAGCGCTTGCGCACGTCGCGCTTCGCCGGATCACGCTGTGTCGTTCGCGTGAGCTTGCGCCGAGCGGCGCGGATCACTGCGCGGTCACTGGCCCAGACGGTGATGTCGAGGCGGAGATAGGTGCCATACATCTCAGCCTCCCTCCGCCTGCTTGGCTGCTCGCAGGGCGGCGAGCGCCGCGCGGAATTCCGCTGCGCCAATTTCCTCGGTGAGGTCGATGCTGGCGGCGACGGACAGGCAAGCGGCGTGAACGTCGTCATCCGACACGACATCCGCCGTCAGACCTGCGAAGTCGGAATCGGTCTCGATGATCGACCCGATCTGGTCGTGAACGCGATCCTCCCGGAGCTGCGCGAGAATGTGACCGGGCCGCGGCGCGACGACGGGTTCGCCGGGATCGCGAGCGCCGGCGAGAATTGCTTCGGCCTTCGCGACCGCCGCATTTGCGCGTACGAGCCAGTAGGCATCTGTCCGTCGCTCCGCGATCTGGTCTGCAACGACAATCTTGAGGAGACCGAACAACACCTCGAAGTGCGCGGCCTTGCGCTGGATGGCCTCATCGAAGTGCGATGGGGTCGGGACGGTCTCACCCGAATAGGCCGCGTCGGCGCCGAGCCAGATGCCGGTGACGTAAGTTTCACCAGCGGCCTCGTAGTCAAGCTTGTCGTTGGACCAGTCATCGTCCTCGATGGCCTGGCGACAGGCTTCAGCGGGTGTCGCGGCGTCATAAGTCCGCTGCCTGTAGACGGGCACACGGTATGTGGTCTCGATCGTGTAAGCGGGCATGAGAGACTCCTGAAAACGAGAAAGCCCGGCGCGAGGGCCGGGCGGTTGAGGGTTGATTGGGGAGGGAAACTGGCTAGTAGCCGAACTCCCACGAGGGCCAGGACTGACCGTCATCGGCGGCCTTCACCGCTTCATCGAGATAGTCGGCGTGCCCTTCGACGAAGGTCGGGTTCTCGACGGACGTTTCGTCGATCACCGTCACGGCGCAGACGAGGCCGTCTTGGACCTCGACATGGACGGGCACGAGATACTGAAAGACGACGCGGCGCGGCGTGGCCGAGCTGTGCTTGGTCATCGGAATGCTCCTTGTTGAGAAATGGCGGGAGCGACCGAAGCCGCCCCCGCCGCGGGCGCGTCACTCGGCGGCGATCATCGCCGAGTCATCGGCGTCGACTTCGCCGTCACCCGGCTGCTCGTCCTCATCGTCGGCGAGGAAGGCCGGCAGCGCATCGTCACCGTCGGCCTGGCTCGCGTCCGCCGTGCTCGTTGCGTCGGGATCGGCGGGACGCAGCGGCTCCGGTAGCCAGCCGGTATCCGCGAGCAGTCGCTCGGCCTCCTTGGCCATGTCGGCCTTCTTGAGGTGGTCGATGAGCTGCGCCTTCTCTTTGCCAAGCGCTTCCCGCACGGCTTCGACGATCCGGCTCTTTGTGACGCGGCCGAGATAGTTCGCAACGGTCGGACACCAGCCAGCCTCCACCATGTCGAGGCCCGTGGCGCGCGCGAGCCGATCGGCGTCGCGCATCCGCCGGTCGAGCCCGTGCTGGGAGACGCCGTTGCCGCTATAGGGATTCGGACGCTCGTAAAGAGCGTTGATCCCGTAGCTGACGCAGTGCGCGAGCAGTGCGAGACGGCTCGCATCGTCAAGCGCCGCGATCCAGTCCCACAGCCGCTCGTCGTCCTCGAGCGGCATGTCGGCCTTCCACGCTTCCACACGGGCCTGGATGGCCTTGGCGGAAGCGCTGTCCTTCAGGTCGGTGGCCTGAATGGGGAAGTGGACCTCCCGAACCGCCGCCTCGACGGCGGAGCCGTGCGCGTTGCGCTTGAAAGCGTCGAGCACCAGCTTGTGCAGGAGCGCCGTGAGAGCGATGTGCGGGTTGTTGGCGACTGATTCACGTAGAGCCAGGGTGCGATGGGCGGTGAGCTCGATGACCAGGCGCTCGGGCAGCGGTTTGACGCCATCATCGTCCTCATCGTCGTCGCCCTCCGGGTCTTGTCCGCCGATGGTGATGACAGCGCGCTGAACGGACGGTGCTGCGGAAGCATCAATCCTGCCGTCCTCTCCATCGATCTCGGCGTCGCCGCCGTCGACGGCAACAGGCGCCTCGTCTTCGGGCCGCACATAGCCACGGTCGACCACGATGTCGCCGTCGCGATCGACGCTGACGAAGACCCCGGCGCGAGCGATCTCGGCGGGATCGTAGACGACCGGGCGCTTCTCGAAGGCGTCGAGAGCTTCCTCGATCTCGCCCAGGCCCTGATCGATCTCGTCCGGCAGCTCGTCGGCGCCGTCATACTCCGCCTCGAGCCGATCGTATTCCGCGCGCAGCGTCTCGCGTTCGGCCCGTTCTTCGTCGGTGAGATCGATGAAAGAGCCGGTGATCTGACGCAAGCCGTGGTCGTAGCCATACGGCAGGTCGAGGTCGATCTTCACCCACTTCCAGCCTTCGCTGGCGATCTCCTCGGCCACGGTCGTGAGCCGTTCGCCGACCAGGCGGTGAAGCAGCGCCGGGTCCTGGAGCCAGCCGCCGTTATCGTCCTCGAAGAGGTCGCGTAGCACGGCGCCGCCGGCCGCGACATATGCGTCGACGCCGACAAAGCGCGCGCGCTTGTCGGAGGCCGGGATCGTGGTCTCCGTGAGCAACTGGCGAATATGGAAGGGTTGCCGATTGTACGAGTGCTGCACGACTTCCCACACCTGCTCCTGACGCTCATGATCGGGGTTGACAGTGAAGGCCATCAACATGTCGAGCGTCATGCTCTCCTGAGCATAAGCGTCGCGCAGGACGGGCGAGACCGCGTTGAGACGCAGCCGCTGCTTCACGACCTGGACGGTCGTGAGGTAGGCCGCGGCGATTTCCTCCTCGGTCATGCCCTTGTCGAGCATGTCCTGGAACGCGCGGAATTGGTCGAGCGGATGAAGTCCGGCGCGCAGTAGGTTCTCGGCGAGAGAGTCGTCCTCGGCGAGGATCTTGGTATCGGACTTCCGAACGATGCAGGGGACGAGCCCGTCTTTCGGGAAGCGCTTCGCCTTCACCAAGCGCTCGATCGCGCGATAGCGGCGGCCCCCGGCCGGCACCTCGAACATGCCGGTCTCGTTGCCGTCCTCGTCGAGAATGGCGCGGACGTTGAGGCCTTGGACGAGGTCCTCGCGCCGGCCGATGTCGTGGACCAGCTCGTCGAGTTCGGCTTCCGGCCGGGTGCGCCGGACGTTGGACTGCGAGAGCACGAGCTTGTTGAAGGGGATGTCGCGCGAGCGCGAGAAGACGATCTTCTTGGCAGCCTTGGCCATGTCGGGATACTCCGCGACGGGCGCCGAGAGCCTCTCTCTCGGCTTCCAACCCGTCACGAAGCGAAGCGCCGCCCTCTACCTCTGAGGACGGCGCCACTTTCCCGGCGAGTCGGAGAAACGTAGAACCGGAGAGACGCACGGGCGTCTCTCCGGCTTTGCGGATTTCAGGATGGGCGTCGCGCATCATCACGCCGAGGCGAAGCCGCTCGATAGAGGATACGCTCGGCTGCGCGAATGCTTCCCGCCTCGCGGGCGGCCCCGGCCCAGGCCGAGATCGGGAAATCGCCGGTGAAGAGGATGTCTCTCTCGATCCTCATGCCGAACGGCAGGGCAACCGAAGCTAACTCTTCGAGCGAAAAACTGCCGAGCTCGGGATAGCCGAGATCGGCGAGGCCGAAGAGCGTATCGCCGTCCGCGTCCAGCTCGGTCGCGAGCCAGACGCCTTCGCCGAGCGGGTTGAAGAACTTGACGACAGGCACATGGTCAGTGCGGCGTTCAAGGCCATTGGCGAGCAGGCGCTCGCGCAGTTCGTCGGTCAGGAGGATCATGCCGCCCTCCTGTCGTTTGGGGGTTCGCCGGCCGTCTCGGTCTCGGGGAGGAACGCGAGCAGCCAGTCAGCCGCCTTGCTCGCCAGGGATGCGGCGCGGACGATGGCGCGATTGTCCTCGCGCAGCACGTCGAGCCACGAGGCGATGTAGTCGGCGTGGCGCACGGTCGGCACGATGCCGAGCGAGGCGCAGCAGAAGGCGGCGTTCATCTCGGCGACATATCCTGACAGTCTAGCCCTTTTTTGAAATTTTACCCCGTTGAGGA
>CAYREH010000110.1:0-13604 GCA_964423245.1 uncultured Bradyrhizobium sp.
GCGTCGATCTCGTCGGCCCAGGCGGTCTGCGATCAGACCATCAATTCCACCAGCGGAGCGACGATCACCTTCACGTCGGTGAGTCAGGTCTACCGGCTTTGTCTCACCGTCGTGAGCACGGCCAACACCGGAGACGACGCGGTTGTCTATGGCGTGTATTCCGTGTCTGGCACCAATGCAGCGGTCAACTTCCCGATCGCGGGCACCAGCGCATCCGCCTTCACGAATTATGGCGCGACGACGGCCAAGGCCAACTACACGCTGGTTCCGACCAGCGCCAACGACAACGGTCAGAATGCCAATACGGGCAACGCCCAGATCAACATCACGCTGAACAGTCAGAGCGGCAGCGGCCAGGATACGATCACGCTGTATTATGCGTCCGACTGTAGCGACCGTCTCGCGGCGTGCTCGGGCGCCGGGTCGGCGACCACGCCCTTTGTCTTGACGATCAATCTGCCTGGTCCGACCGCGACGCAGTCGATTGCGTCCAAGGCATTGACCATCAATACGGCGACGAGCTCATTCGTGCCGGTGACGGGCTCCGGCGGCACCGCACCGCTCAGCTATGGCATCGCGCCGACGCTGCCCTCGGGCCTCAGCTTCAACACCTCGACCGGTGCCATCACGGGCACGCCGACGGCGACCAGCGGCGCGACGACCTATACCGTCACGGTCACCGACGCCAACAGCGCGAGCGCGAGCAATACGTTCAGTCTGACGGTCAACAATGCGGTGACCGCAACGCAATCGGTTGCCTCGACCACGCTGACGCAGAACCACGCCACGACCTCGTTTACGCCGGTGACCGGTGGCGGCGGCACATCGCCGCTCAGCTACGCGGTCTCGCCGCCGCTGCCCACCGGTCTCAGTCTCACTTCCTCGACCGGCGCCATCACGGGTACGCCGACCGTGACCAGCGGCGTCACCACCTATACGGTGACCGTGACCGACGCCAACAGCGCGACCGCGTCCAATACGTTCAGCCTGGCCGTCGGCAGCGCGGTGACGGCGACGCAGTCGATCGCCTCGCGCACGCTGACGCAAAATCTGGCCGCAACGCCCTTCACGCCGGTCACAGGCGGCGGCGGTGTCGGCACGCTGGCCTACAGCGTCGCGCCGGCGTTGCCCGCCGGCCTGACTCTCAGCAGTTCGACCGGTACAATCTCGGGAACGGCGACCGTCGCAAGCGGTGCCTCCACCTACACCGTGACGGTCACCGATTCGAACAACGCGACCGCCGCCAACACCTTCAGCCTGACGGTCAACGGCGCGGTGGTGGCGACGCAGGCCATTGCGGCGAAAACCGTCACGATCAACACGGCCGTCAGCTCGTTCACGCCGGTGACGGGCTCCGGCGGCACGACCCCGCTGACCTACGGCATTTCGCCAACTCTGCCGGCGGGACTGAGCTTCAACACCTCGACCGGCGCCATCACCGGCACCCCGACGGCGATCAGCGCTGCCGCCACCTACACCGTCACCGTGTCGGACGCGAACACCGCCAGCGCGAGCAACACGTTCAGCCTCGCGGTCAGCAATGCGGTCTCCGCCACCCAGGCCATCGCTGCGAAGGGCCTGACGATCAACACGGCGGTCACATCGTTCACGCCGGTCACCGGCGCCGGCGGAACATCGCCTTTGACCTACGGAATCGCCCCGGCGCTGCCGGCGGGCCTCAGCTTCAACACTTCGACCGGCGCGATCACGGGAACGCCGACCGCCACCAGCGGCGCCACCACCTACACCGTGACCGTGACCGACGCCAACAGCGCCGCCGCCACCAACACGTTCAGCCTGTCCGTCAACAGCAGCGTCACCGCGACGCAGGCCGTCGCATCCAAAATTCTGACCGCCAACCAGGCCATCTCGTTCACGCCGGTGACCGGCAGCGGCGGCACCGCGCCGCGTACCTTTAGCGTCGCACCGACATTGCCGGCCGGCCTCAGCATCGACACGTCGACCGGCGCCATCACGGGCACGCCGACTGCGACCAGCGGCGCCACGACCTATACGGTCACGGTGACGGATGCCAACAGCGCGACGGCGAGCAACACGTTCAGCCTCACCGTCAACGGCGCGGTCGTCGCGAGCACCAATGTTCCGTCCAGCGCGCTTCCCATCAACCAGGCGGTGACCCCCTTCACGCCCGTCGCCGGCTCCGGCGGCACCGGCACGCTGACCTTCGGCGTTTCGCCAGCCCTGCCGACGGGCCTCAGCTTCAACACCACGAACGGCCTCGTCAGCGGCACGCCGACCGTGGCCTCGGCGACGACCACCTACACGGTGACCGTGTCCGATACGAACGCCGCATCGGCGAGCGCGACGTTCAGCCTGTCCGTCGGACAGCTCAGCACGAATGTGGCGCTGACCTCGTCGCAGAACCCGAGCCAGTTCGGCCAGTCCGTGACCTTTACCGCGACCGTAACCAGCGCGGGCGGTACGCCGACTGGAACGCTGACCTTCAACGACAATGGCACGTCGATCGGCACTGCCACGCTCGCTGCTGGCGTCGCGACGCTGACAACCACGACGCTGACGGTTGGAAGCCATACAATTACCGCCAGCTATGCCGGCACCGCGCTCTACAGCCCGAGCACGTCGGCCGGCCTTGCGCAGACCGTCAACGTGCCCGTCGACAGCGTGCGGCTGCGCTCGCTACAGCAGACCGTCAGCAAGCTGGTGGCGCAGAATTCCGGCCAGGCGATCTCGGGCGCGATCGATGATGCCATCGCCGACGGCTTCAACGATGGTGGTAATTTCCTTACACCGGGCGCTGGGCGCATGCGCTTCAACTTTTCGGCCGACCCGCGCGATCAGGGCGAGCCTGCGTCGGACGGCGCGCGCTCCAGCTCCGGCGAGCACAGCGGCATGTCCTCCCTGATGCCGGAGCGGGAACAGCCGCGCGGCCGTACCCGCGGGCGGGTCGATGATGCTTTTGCCGCCATCGACCGAGGCGACAAGAAGCGGGCCGCGCAGAAATGGCACGAGCCGAAGGAATGGCTGTTATGGGCCGACGTGCGCGGCACAGGCGTCGACCGCTGGACCAGCACAGCGACCGCCGCCGGCGCGACAGCCAGCCAGGCCTCACTCTATGGCCAGCAGCTGAATACCGTGATGGGGCTGACCTATCGTGTCACCCCTGGCTTCCTGGTCGGCGTGCTCGGCGGCTACGAGACGTTCAGCTACACCCAACAGGACATCAACGGCCGGCTGAAGGGTGACGGCTGGACCACAGGCGCCTATCTCGGCTGGAAGATCATTCCGACGTTGCGCTTCGACGCCGCCGTCGCCTATTCCGGCATCGGCTATGACGGAACCGCGGGGACTGCGCAGGGCAGTTTTGCGGGCCAGCGTTGGATGGCTTCTACGGGGCTGGTGGGCACCTACAAATGGGCAGGCTTGGTGCTGGAGCCATCGGCCAAGGTCTACTCGCTCTGGGAGCACCAGAACGCCTACACGGACTCACTCGGCACGCGGCAGGCCACCAACGACTTCGCGAGCGGCCGTGCCTCGGGCGGTCTGCGCGTTGCTTATCCCGTCGCGTGGTTCGAGAGCGACGTCATGCTCACGCCCTTCTTCGGCATGTACGGCGATTACTATTTCAGCAAGGATGACGCCAACACCCTCGCTGCCGGCACCGGGTTGGCCTCGACGCCGCTGCTGCAGGGCTGGTCTGCCCGCGCCACCGGCGGCCTTGGGATTATGACGACAGGCGGCGCTGCCGTCGGCGTCGGCGCCGAACTCGGCGGCATCGGTGCCAACACCAGAGTCTGGACTTTGTCGGCACGGGCCAGGGTGCCGTTTACGGCTCGGTAAACGAGGCGAAGGCACGCCTCCGCAAATGCGAGATCGCGGGATGATGTGTCGCGTCTTGCCGCCGACCAGTTGGGCCGGTCTGGTGATGGTAGCGTTGCTGGCGTGACCAACGAAGATCGGTTGTGGCTTGACCGGGTATTGATCCGCCACCACCCGCTTACTTTGCATGGGGTTGTTTTTCGCACTCATCGCTTCCCCCTCCCACTCCGCCCCCTGCTTTGCTCCTGCATCCGTTTCCGCTATGCCGGTCGCTTCCAGTCTTGGCTCGCGCCGGGTCCGCGCCGGGCGCGGGGGCCGCGAGACTGCCTTCAGGAATTGCGCGCGCCATGGAGCCGAACGGAGCCGCCGAAGCCCACGCCCGCCAGGTGATCTGGCAGTTCCTGCTCGCGCGACGCGCGCAGGCCGGGCGCCGGCGCCATTATCTCGTGTCCTATCCGCGCTCGGGCAGCACGCTGGTGCGGAGCTACTTCGCGATCCTGCAGGGCGCGCCCCAGCTCAGCGTCTATGCCGACGACTTCGTCGGCGCGGACGGGATGGCTCTCGCCCCCGCGCTCGACGGCCTCGACCTGATCAAGAGCCACGAGCTGCCGCCGGGCGATGAGCCCATCGTCTATCTCGTGCGGGACGGCCGCAACGCCACGCTGTCCAATCTGCAGATGACCGCGCTGTTCGGCGGCCACGGCTTTGCGCGGCTGGACGAGGTGCGCGAGGCCCTGCAATGGCTCGACGCGCGGGAGGGCAGCTGGAGTCGCCATGTCGCCGCGGCGCTGGCGCAGAGCCGGCATCGGCCGGTGCTGTTCGTCCGCTACGAGGACATCGTCGCCGCGCCCGAAGATGCGCTCGCGCGGATCATCGGCTTCATGGACGCAGTCGTTGCGCCCGAGATCCTGGGCGAGGCGGTCGCGCGGCACCGGCAGGCGGATCGCTATGCCGAGAACCCCTATAACGGCTTCCTGAACACCCCGCCCGAGGGATCGATCTTCGATCTCCTGCAGCGGCATCGCCGCGGCGCCTATTGGCGCCACATCCTCGATGCGCCGAGCCGTCGCTATCTGCACGACACCGGCGCCACCGACCTGCTGATGCAGTTCGGCTTTGAGCAATCGCCGCAATGGTGGCAGGGCGGTTCAGACGAGGGCGTGTAGCACCTCGAAATCGGGCAGCCCCCAGCATTCGATGCCCATGTCCTTGGCCATCAGCCCAAGTCCCTCGGTCTCGATCTCGCCGGGCAGTTCGCCGCGCATCGGGTGCGGCCGCCGCGCCCAGCGGTTCGGCGCGCCGTAGAAGAACGTCGGAAACACCAGGCCGTCGCGGTGGCGATCGGCGCGGATCAGCAAGACCGTGCCGCCGACCGAATCCAGCCGCACCCGCTCGCGCCCGCGCAGCTGCTCCATGTGAACCTCGCCATTCGCGGTCCACGCATTGCGGTCGAAGCTGCTGCCGCCATAGTGCTGCACGCAATGCGGATGGACGATGTCGAGGTCGAGCGCCGTCAGCCGCTGCAGCATGTCGGGCGGATATTCGATCACGTCGGCGTCCAGCCACAGCACCCAGTCATGCGCGCGCAAGGCGCCGAACAGCAGATGGTTGCGCGCGCGAGCCAGCACCGCGCGCCTCGCGGACTGATAGACCTGGGTATGCCGCGGCACCTGCGGCGGAATCACGCTGCCGAAATCCTTCTTCATCAGAAGCCGGGATTGAAATCCGGGACAGGCCTGCGTGATCAGGCCCTGCAGGCGCGCATAGGTGTCGTCATGGCTGTCGCCCTCGAGGATACCCAGCGACAGCAGATGATGAGGATAGGTCAGGCGCTCCAGCCGCGCGAAATAGCCGTCGAGATGCTGGGCCGCGTTCTTCATCGGCGTGAGAATCAGAATGGAGGCGCTTGGGGGACTCATCGCGGCAATCTTGACGTTGTCGGGGAAATGGCCTTGTCTCGCCGCTCACTACATAGGGTTCGCGCCTCCGATGCAATCCTCACTCCGAGCGACGATCGAGCGGAAGCGCCTCGCACAGGCGGCCTGTTCGCCCGATCGGTTCGAGGGCCGCGGCATCGTCATCTGCGCCGGCGGCGTCCGTTATTTCACCTGCGCCTTCGTCCTGATCTGGATGCTGCGGCGGCATCTCGGGCTCACCCTGCCGATCCAGGTCTGGCATCTCGGACAGAGCGAGATGAGCGCGGAGATGCGCGGCCTCCTCGTCGCGGAAGGCGTCGAGGTCGTCGATGCCGAAACCGTGGTGGCCCGCCATCCGGCGCGGCTCTCCGGCGGCTGGCCGCTCAAGCCCTACGCGATCCTGCACAGCAGGTTTCGCGAGGTGCTCTATCTCGATGCCGACACGGTGCCGCTGACGGATCCGCAGCGCGCCTTCGCCTGGGACGGCTACCAGTCGAGCGGATTGCTGCTCTGGCCCGATGCCGTCGACATCCGGGCGAACAGCCCGGTCTGGGCGCATCTCGGGCTCCCGCCCTGCGAACGCGCCAGCGTCGATTCCGGCATCCTGCTGGCGGACAAGGCGCGGTGCTGGGACATTCTCGACCTCGCTCTGGCGATGAACGAGCATAGCGACGAGCTCTATCGCCTGATCCACGGCGACAAGGACTCCTTTCTGCTCGCGGCCATGCTGCTCGACAAGCCGTTCGGCTTCATCCCGCACCGGCCGTTCGGGTTCGAATGGGACATGATCCAGCGGGATGCGGCGGGCGATCCCTTCCTGCATCATCGCTGCGGCTCGAAATGGCTGCTGAACCATCCCAATCGGTCCCTCGCCGACGCCGCCCTGATGCCGGCATGCGAGGCTGCGCTGGAGTCCTTGCGCGCGCGATGGAGCGGCCTCGTGTTTCATCCGCCGCAACGCTCGCCGCGCGCGCGCGCCGAGGAGGCCCGTCTGGTCGCGTTGCGGCGTTTTGCCGTGCAGATGCCGGGACGCTCGGACGTCGTCGAGCTGTTGCCCGACAACGTGGTCGGCGCCGGGCGCGAGTTCGCCCAGCACTGGGCCGTCGTCGACGCCGATGCCGCATGGCAGCTGCGTTTCTATCGCGACCACGAGGTGGTCGCGGCGCTCGATCCGCGCGACCGGGGAGGCTGGCAGGGCCTCGGCCGTGAACCCGGCCAGCACATCGCGCTGTCGCCGCTGGGCGGGGACGCTGGGATCGACATCCCGCAAGATCCGCGCGTGACGCGCTCCGCCGCCGAGCCGATCGCGGCCCTGCTGCAGCCCGAATGGTTCGCGACGGGCCATGACCGTCATCTCGCCGGGACGATCGACGGCACGCTCGGACTTCTCAACGACGCTTTCGACGACGTCCCCGAGCAGATCACGCAGCTGATCGAGAAGTCGCCGCCGCCCGCCGCCTGGCGTCAGCATCTGGTCGCGCTGATCGAGGAGCTGGCGAAGCGGCGCGATGCGCGGTTGGCGTTGCTCAGGCGCGTTCCGGAGCACAGGCCGGACACGCTCGATCCGCAGCAATATGGAAGACCGGCGCTGCGGGACGCCGTCTGATCTCGCCACGCCGCGTCTCGCTCGCGAGCATGCAACGCGCGATGAGATTCCAGGCACATCCCGTCGCCGTTCATCATGTGCCCAGTGTCTCAATGCGCGTTGCGGTCGGGGCTGCAGCTTTCAAACGCGAAATCGGCGTGCTAGGAGCTGATGACGAGGTGAGCCCTTGGCGAGCCTTGCCTGTGCTTCGGCGGAGTCGGGTTGTCCGACTGATCGACCGCCAGAGCGCGGTTGGATCAGGGATTTCAATGTTCGAATCGATCGTTCGCGCGCAGGGCCTCGATATTCACGAAGTGCCGGATGGTTACATCATCTATCAGCCGGATCGGGATCGCGTGCATTACCTGAACAGGACCGCAGCCATCCTCCTCGAATTCTGCGACGGCGAACTGCCCGCGGAAGACATCGTGTCCAGGGTTGCGAGTGTCTATGACCTCGGACCTTCGGCTCATGACGAGATCCGGGCCGGCCTCGACTCCCTGAAGAAGGAAGGGCTCGTCCAATCGCCGGCGAAATAGTCTCAAAGACCCTGTCCCGTTGCTTTCACCTGCAGACGACGGAGCGCGAGGTTCTCGAGGCGCTGCGCTATCTGCATTGCGCGCCGGAGATCGCCCCGCAGCCGGTGTCGAGCGCCGTCATTTCCGTTGAAACCCATCGTGGCCGCTATCGGATCGTCGAGGGCACGCGGACGCTCGCGGAGGCCGTCGACACCCGATCCATCATCGACTTTCTTCATTCGCATCTGTTTTCCGAGGCTTTGCTCGAGCGTCCCCGGTCCGGCATCGTTCATGCCGCACTTCTGCGCCGTCGCGACCGGCGAGTTCTGATCGCCGGCAGCCGCGGCGCCGGCAAGACGACGCTGACCCTGCGGCTCGCGCGCGCCGGCTACGAGGTGGAAGGCGACGAGCATGTCTTCATCGATGCGGATGGCGTGATCGCCCGTCCGCGTGCCTGCCGCGTCAAGCAGACCTCGCTGGCGCTGTTGCCCGATCTCGCCGCGACCATTGAGGCCGCGCCGCACTATCGTGATGTCCAGGGACGGGTGATCTACAATGTCGATCCGGCGATTATCTGTGGCCGGTGGCGGATCGAGAAGGGCGCGGTGGATTGCATCGTCATCCTCGCGCCCAATCACGGCGGTCATTCCTCGATACGTCCCATCCCGGCGATGATGGCGGCGCAGGCGCTGATCTCCGAGATCGGCATGCGCAACGCCGATCGCGGTGCATCCATCGCAGCCGTTGCCGCCCTCGTCGGCCGCGCGGCGACATTCGATCTGTCGCTCGGCGATCACGTCGGCGCGGTCGCGTGCATTGATCGTGTGCTGGACGCATGTCCGGCGATTCGCTAGAAGGTTCCGAAACTGGAACGGTTCGGTTGTGCCCGTTCCACCAAAAAGCATGGAATGCCGCGTCATGAGTGGAAACGAGCAGGATCTGGACGGGGCCCTGAAGGGTCTCGACGAAGACAAGCGGTCGACACTGAAGCGCCTGATCGGTACCGGCGCATTCATGACCCCGGTGGTGGTGTCCTTCGCAATGGCCGATCTCAGTATTGATGCCTTCATGCATGTCGCCGCGGCGAACGTCACGACGACAACCACGACCGCCGCACCGGGGCCGACGACGACAACGACCACCCTGCCGCCGGGGCATCCCGCGAAATCCTGAGATCGTCGGGCGCTGCCGGCTCACGCGGAGCGTTTGAACCTTGTCGACAGTTACGGCTGCATTGATCGTTCGCGACGAGGAGCAGGTCATCGGCGATTGTCTCGCTTCGCTGGCCGGACGGGTCGATCAGATTGTCGTGATCGATACCGGGTCGCGGGATCATACGATGGAGATCGTTCGCCGCTTTCCAGCCGAGCTCAGGCAGTTCGAATGGCGCGGCGATTTCGCCGCCGCGCGCAATCACGCCCTCGGCTGGGCCAGTGGCGACTGGATTCTCTACATCGATGCGGATGAACGGCTCAGCGTTCCGGATCAGGAAAGCTTCTCGCGCTTGTTGTCCGACCCGCGCAAGGTCGCCTGGAAGGTTCGCCTCCACCCGAAGCTCGGCTGGACCGCCTATTCGGAGCTGCGTCTGTTTCGCAACGATCCGCGCATCCGTTTCGAGGGTGTGATCCACGAGTCCATCTGGCCCGGGATCGACGCCGTCATGGCGTCCGACGGGCTCGAGGTCGGAACGTGCGAACTGGCGCTTCATCATGTCGGGTACGAGGCGGATCAGCGTCCGAAGAATCCGCGCAACATTCCGCTGCTGGAGCAGCGGCTCGCGCAGGATCCCGACAATTATTTCTGCTGGTGGCACCTCGGCGACTGCTACCGCCTGGCAGGCGACCCCGTCGCCGCTGCGGCGACCTGGACGAAAGGCATTGCGCGATTGCGGGCCGGGACGTCGCAGCCTCCGCCGCTCGCCCACAGCCTGCTTCACGTCGCATTGCTCAATCTGCGACGTGACCGTGGCGAGCCGTTCGACGATCTCCTGACGGAAGCGCTGGCGTGGTTTCCGCAGAATTGGGAGCTCCAGTTCATTCAGGCGCGGGCTTTCACCGAGGCCGGCGAATTCGACCGCGCGCGCCCGATCCTGGAGCGCATGATCGCGGTCGATCAGGCCGGCTTCTTCGAGCCGGCGCTGGCCTATGATGCGGCGCTGTTCGGACATCTCGCGGCCGAATTGCTCGCGCTGGGTCATTTTCGTTCAGGCCGCTTCGAAGATGCGGCGCGGCTCTACGGTGTCGCCGCATTTACGTCGCCGGCGCCTGAGGGGTGCCGGCTCAAGGCTCGCCTCGCCGGATTGCTTGCGGCCGGCCGCTGAGGCCGCCTGTTCAGGGAGATCCGCCCGAGCCGGTCAGCCGTCGCAGCATGCCGCCGTGATGACGCTGGCCGAGTTCCGCCATGTATCGTCCGACATGGATCAGCGAGATGTCCGTCGGTGCGAGGCCGTAGCGCGCCGCCAGTGTTTCACGGGCGAAGGCCGTCCTGACCTCGTCGCCGATCTGGGCGACCCGCCGCATCCAGTAAGGCTTCATGGCCCCGTCGAGCGTCAGAGCGGCATGCGCGCGTGCCGCCGCGCTGACATTCGCAAGCCACGGCGCATCGAGCGAAAACAGGTGGCTTGCAAGGCACGACCAGCTGTCGAGGATTTCGCGCGCGCCGGTCTCGCGGACCTCTTCGTCCAGCAGCTTCCAGTTTTCGCCGGAGAAGCTCCGTGCCAGCATCGACCATTCCCACAATCCTTTGATGCAGAGCTTGCGCAGATGATGGCCGCGATCCTGAACCTGATGATGCAGCATGCCGTGCAGGGCGTGCCATGGCGGAGGCAGGAGCAGCACTGGCCGCGTTTCGTGCTTCACCGCGACCTGCCAGATCCGGTTCGTGCTGAGCGTGGCGCCGGCCGCCGCCGTGAGCGCCTCGACGTGAAGCTCCACCGGCATGGGGTGGTCGGGATGTTCGAGCGGCGGCAGATGATGCGGCGACAGGTAGGGACGCTCGACGTGACGGGTCTGGCGATATCCGGCTCTTGCAATCGCCTCATGGGCGCCGAGCGCCTGGTCTGGCGGCACCAGGAGGTCGAAATCGCCCATCGTGCGAGCGGCGCTCCAGCCGCCGAGCGGGGCAGCCAGATAGCGGACGCCCTTGAGCAGGAGCGGCGTGACTCCGGCCTGCGCGAGAATCGACAGCAATTCCTCCATCTGCCGCAATTGCCGCTGCCGAAACGCCAGATGCGCCGCATGAACGTTCGCAAGGCGTACCGATACATGGCCGTCGGGGATCCTGGTGCGCGGAATGGGCGGCGCCAGCGATCGCGCTCCGAGGGCATCGATCAGCGGCAGCAGCACGCCCTGGTCCTGCGCCAGGATGATGATCTTCTGCCAGGCGAACCCGGGGCGCAGCATCTTGAGCCGGAGCGCGCTCGTGTCCCGGTCGGTGAATATGGGTCGAAGAATCTCGCCCAGCAACCCGAGCAGCGCGCGATCCGGGATATCGGGATGGGTCGCTTGCACGTCCGAATGCTCCTCGCCGCTAGCGTGCGGGCCTCGCCTGTCCAGGCGGGCGCGCCGCCGTATCGCCTGGTCCCTCGAGCAGGGCCGGCTCGATGGCGGCGACGACCGTGGTCCAGACAGGGTCGCCCAGCAGCGCACGGAAATGATCGATCACGGGTTGTGTGTCCCAGCCGACCTCGCGAAAGCCGATCAGATAGTTGCGGACGCGCTCGGCCCAGACATTGGGATAGGGCACACCCATCGGACGGTTGAAGCGGTGCATCCAGCGCAGGAAGGGCAGGCAGAGCACGCGTCCGCCGCGTTGACGGATCTTCTCGTGAATGTAGCCCTCTTCGCCGCCGAACCCCCGGAACGTTGGATTGAAGCCCGGCCATGCGTCCCGACGGCATGCGCTTAGACCCATGCCCTGCATGGGTATCTCGAACGGCGGCAGTTCGGCATCTGCGCCCGCCGGATCGGTCGCCCATGCCCCGTACATGCCCCCGCGCCATTCCGGTGCAAAGTGTGTCGCGTAGCCCTGCAAGTCGTCGTAGATCAGGGGGCCTTGCAGCAGATCGTTGGTCTCGGCGTTCGCCTCGAAATATTGCAGCAGCCGTGTCAGGGCGCCCGGGGCGACCAGAACATGACAATCGAGGCACAGGACATATTTCCCCCGCGCGAGCCTGAACACCCAGTCCCTGATCGTGGTCCCCTTGATCTGTCCCTTCGCGACGTAGCGACAGGAGGGGATCGCCTCCGCGAGCTGCCTCAGCGCGGGCCCGCACGGTCCGCCCGGATTGTTGTCGATGATGAGGAATTCGACCGCAGGCAGAATGTCCGGATGATAGAGGCGGAGCGCCTGCAATGTGAAATAAACGCCGTCATAGTCGTCATAGGTCGCCATTCCGATCGTCAACGTCTTGGTTGGCGGATCGGATCGGATCGGCTCCGGGAGCGCGGCCGGCTCGTCGGGCGGTCCCGACGTGATCGCGGGCGCATCGTTCCGCGCGGCCGGCGCGAAGCCGGCGATCAGGTTCTTCAGCTTGACGGCCGAGACGCCGCTTTCGGCGACCAGGCGCACCAGCGGTCGCGCCATGTCGAGCCGCTCTGCGTTCCGGTAGGCGGCGGCGAGCGCATGCTGCGCGATGACGTCGATGTCCGCGACGCGCGCCGACCAGCCGAGCTCCGCGCGGATCAGTGCGACATCGGCGATGAGGGCGGATGGATCGCCGCGACGCGGCCCGCGGCGGTGGATGGGCAAGGCGACGCCGCAATGATTTTCGATGGCGCGCAACACCTCGAGCACGGAGTGCCCTTGGCCCGTCCCGCAATTGAAGATCCGGCTGCGCCCTGAAGCGCGTAGATAATTCAATGTGTCCACATGAGCGCGGGCGAGGTCGCTGACGTGAAGATAGTCGCGGATGGGCGTTCCGTCGCCCGCAGGCGTCTCGGCACCGAAAACCTCGATCGGGCCGGATTCTCCGAGCGCCAGCGCGGTTGCGCGCCGAACCAAACTGACGGCAGGAGCCTGGGCGACGTTCGTTCCCGCCCCGAGATCGATTCCCGCGACATTGAAAGCGCGCAGGATCACGTAGTTCAGCCCGCTGGTCGCTGCGAGATCCTGCAGCATCATCTCGCTCATTAGCATCGACCTGCCATAAGGCGAAACCGGCGAGGGACTGGATTTTTCAGCGATGGCGTCCGGCCCGGCATTGCCATAGACGGCCGCCGACGAGCAGAGGATGAAGTTTCGGACGCCGAGATCCGCCGCGACTCCGATCAGGGACCGGGTTGCGAGCGCATCGCCATAGCTGCGCGCCGGGTCGTCGAAGGAGTCCGGCACGACCGGCGATCCCGCGAGGTGAATGATGTCCGTGACGTGATGGCGGTCGATCAGTGCGGCGACGAGGGCATTGTCTGCGCAATCGCCGCTGACGATCGTGAGCCCCGGAGCGATGCGGAGCCCCTCTGTCCTCTTGTCGAGGACGATCAGTTCGTCCCGGCCCGACAGCAATTCATGAACGACATGGCTGCCGATATAGCCTGCGCCGCCGGTGATCAGGATACTCATGTCTCAAATCTGCCCGGGACAGGCCGGTGAGTCGATACGCCTGGCACGCCTTCCATGCGCCGTTCTATCGCATGACTCTCGCTGCGTGCAATCGATCGGCCGAAATCGCACCGTGCGTTGCCGGCGAGGCTTGTAGAGCCGTGTCCTGTCCGCTCAATCCGCCGAGAAGCCGAACGGCACGCTCGACGTCCTGAAATCGTCGGGCAGGATCTCGCGGCCGATCGGCGG
>CAYREH010000111.1:0-13374 GCA_964423245.1 uncultured Bradyrhizobium sp.
TACGGACTCGGGTGCCAGCCGGCGCCCGGCCTTCCCTGCGCCCTTTGGCAATCATCGGGCGCAAGACGGCAGCACAACTCGGGCGAAACGCGCCGCGGGATTGCGAAGGCGTGTCTGCAGCAGATGAAGATCTTCATTGAAAGAGCAATCCGGTGCCGAACACTCCGTCATTGCGAGCGCAGCGAAGCAATCCAGAATCTTTCCGCGGAGGCAGTCTGGATTGCTTCGTCGCTGCGCTCCTCGCAATGACGCTTGTGGAAACAAGTTTGCCACAAACCTACGCGCTCGTGCCCCGGACGCAGCGCATCGTCCCCCGCGATGCGAAGCATCGTCGGGAGCGGTGCGCTGCAGAGCCGGAGCTCATCCGTCAGCACGCCGCGCCGCTCCTGAAGTCCCGTCCCTGCGCAGCAGCGTTGCACGCCGCAGCGCGTCCGGGACACGGGACTCCGCTACGCCGCCGCCTTCTGCCGGGCCAGCAGCGCGGCGCCGAAGGCCTCGAACAGCTTGCGGTTCACCGGATTGTGCTGCGGATCGTATTCGGCGTGCCATTGCACGCCGAGCGCGAAGCTCGACGCATCCGCGATGCGGATCGCCTCGATGGTGCCGTCCTCGGCGACCCCCTCGATCAGCACGCGCTTGCCGGGCTCGTCGATGCCCTGCCCGTGCAGCGAATTGACCCGGATCCGGTCGCAGCCGAGGATCGTCGCGAAGGCGCCGCCGGGCGTGAGCTCGACATCGTGACGGTCGGCGAACACGACGGTGGGATCGGGATGGATCTCGCCGTTCTCGAGCCGGGGCATGCGGTGGTTCATCCGGCCGGGCAGTTCGCGGATCTCGGGGTGCAGCGAGCCGCCGAAGGCGACGTTCATCTCCTGCAGGCCGCGGCAGATGCCGAACAGCGGGATGCCGCGGGAGACGCAGGCGATCGACAGTGTCAGCGCGACCTCGTCGCGATGGATGTCGTAGGGTTCGTGCTTCTCGCAGGGATCGACGTTGAAGCGGGTCGGATGCACATTGGCGCGCGCGCCGGTCAGCACGATGCCGTCGACGGTGTCGAGCAGTGCGCCGATATCGGTGATGTCAGGGGCGCCCGCGAACATCAGCGGCAGGCCGCCGGAGACCTCGGCCACGGCGCGCAGATTGCGCTCGCCGACCATCTGGACCTGAAATCGATTCTCGACGCGATGGGCATTCCCGATCACGCCGACGACCGGCTTTCTCATCTGTCGTTCCGACCTCCCGGAGAAGAAGATTCCCCGAACATGCCTCCGTCATGGAACAAATTCAACAGAGAGGAGCGCGGGACGGCAATGCCGATTTGGCGCCAGCGGCCAGCCGGAGGCGACGTCAGGCACCTCCCGGCCCCGGCGGCGTTGGCTTTCCGCGGATCGGGCCGGAGCCGCCCGAAATGGCCCGTGCCGGCTTGATCCCGGGCCGTATTTGACGAAAGAGTGCCCTGCCGTCCCGGCACGAGAGGAAGAGACGTGACAATGTCCAGAGATGAGCGCACCTTCACCCGCAGCGACCTCGCCTGGGGCATTTCGGTCGGCGGCATTGGCGTCGTGCTGTTCATCGTCCTCCTGGTGTTCACCTGGTATTTTTCGGCGACGGTCCTGCTGATCTTCGCCGGCATGCTGCTGGGGCTCGGCCTCAATGCGCTGACCAATGCGCTCGGCCGCCGCGTGCACCTGCCGCATACGGTGCGGCTCCTGATCGTCTGCACCCTGCTCGCCCTGATGCTGGCCGGCGTCGCCTATCTCGGCGGGGCCACCATCGCCGAACAGGCCTCGCTGCTGAGCAAGACCATCAAGTCGCAGCTCGCCAATGTGAAATCGTTCCTCGACACCCACGGTGTCGACACCAGCTTCTTCGATCTCGGCAACGGCCAGGCGGCCGCCGCATCGAGCGAGGCCGAGCCGGCCGCGACGCCGCCGGCGAGCCCGGCATCGCGCGGAGCCATTCCCGGAGCCGGCGCGCTCGCCTCCAGCGGCGGCGCCATCGTCAGCCAGACCTTTAAGCTGCTGCTCGGCACCATCAGCGCCGTCGGCAACATCTTCATCGTGCTGTTCCTGGGGCTCGCCTTCGCCGCGCAGCCCGGCGTCTATCACGACGGCCTGCTGTTCCTGACGCCGGCGCGGCATCGCAAGCGTGCCGGTCTCGTCATCGACCGCATCAGCGAGACGCTGGAGCGCTGGCTGATCGCGCAGATCATCGTCATGATCGCGGTCGGCGCGGTGACGTGGATCGGGCTCGCCATCATCGGCATTCCCGGCTCGTTCATCCTGGGGATCCAGGCCGGCCTGCTCGCCTTCATCCCGACGGTCGGCGCGATCATCGCCGGCCTGATCGTCGTGCTGGCCAGCCTCGCCTCGGGCTGGGTCGCGGCGGTGTCGGCGTTCGTGCTCTTCATGGGCGTACACGCCATGGAAAGCTACGTGCTGACGCCGCTGTTGCAGCGTCAGGCGCTCGACATCCCGCCGGCCACGCTGTTCGCGTTCCAGATCCTGCTCGGCGTCGTGTTCGGAATCTGGGGCCTTGCGATGGCGCTGCCGCTGGTGGCCATCGCCAAGGTCGTCATCGACCACTTCAAGACCTACGCGCCGCCGCTCGCGGAGGCCGCGTGACCTCGCTCAGGTCGTCAGCACGGTCTCGGTGTGCTCGACCTCGGGCGGCGCGGCGAAGTACTGGCCGACCAGGCCGCGCCATTCGGTGAAATTCTCCGAGCCACGGAAGTCGACCGTGTGGTTCTCCAGCGTCGCCCATTGCACCATCAGGCGGTAGCGCTGCGGCTTCTCGATCGATTTGTGCAGCTCGAAGCCCTGGAAGCCCTTGGCGCGGCCGAAGGCGGCCTTGGCTTTGGCGACGGCGGCCTCGAAATCCTTCTCGG
Source organism: uncultured Bradyrhizobium sp. (assembly GCA_964423245.1). Lineage (GTDB taxonomy): Bacteria > Pseudomonadota > Alphaproteobacteria > Rhizobiales > Xanthobacteraceae > Bradyrhizobium. Next base: position 2,888 of record CAYREH010000111.1, read on the forward strand.
TGCCCGGCTTGACGTCGATTTGCGCGATTTCCGTGATCATCGTTTCCACCCGTTTTGTTCGGTCCAGCGTGTCTACTCCAGACGGGGGCAAAGAAAAAGGCGCCGGACCGGCGCCTTTTCCCGTTCAGGCCGTTGCCGGCCTTGGCACGCCGATCCGCGCGGCGCTCTGGCGGCGCCAGTTCTCCAGCGACAGCGGCAGTTCCTCGGCCGCCTCGACGCGGTTGCGGCCGCCGCGCTTGGCCTGGTAGAGCGCGGTGTCGGCGGAGGCCAGCAGCACCTCGAGCTCGGTGCCGGCCGGACCGCCGGCGACGCCGATGCTGACCGTGGTGTCGACCGGCCCCTCGTCGACCACGACGCCGGAGGTCTCGAACGCCTCGCGCACCCGCTCGGCGACCAGCACGCCCTCCTCCAGCGCGCATGGCAGCAGCGCGGCGAACTCCTCGCCGCCGATGCGGCCCGACAGGTCGGTGATGCGCAGATTGCTGACGACCACGGTCGAGAACAGTTTCAGCATCTCGTCGCCCGCGGGATGGCCGAAGCGGTCGTTGATCGACTTGAAGTGATCGATGTCGAAGATCATCACCGTGACCGGACGGCCGGCCTTGGCCTCGCGCTCGATCACGCGGGCGCAGGCCTCGGAGAAGCCGCGGCGGTTGAGCATGCCGGTCAGCGGATCGGTGGAGGCGGCGGTGCGATGCGCCGTCACGGTGCGCTCGGACACCAGCATGAAGATGACGAACACCGTGCCGACGGCGTAGAGCACGAGTTCGACCGCGAACACCGTGACCCAGACGCTGCCGGCGAAGGCCGCATCGTTCGGACGCAGGAAACTGCCGAGCAGGATCGGCAGCATCAGCACGCAGCCATGCATCACGGGCACCGCGAAGGCCGGCCAGCGCCGCTTCAGGCTCTTGCGCCGCTCGACCCAGAGTTCGCTCGCCGTCAGCGCCGCGTAGACCGAGACGATCCCGGCGCCGACGATCATGCGCAGCATCGCTGCGGCCGGATCGATCAGCGTCGCCGCCGCGGCCCAGGCCAGCGCACCGATCACGAGGCCGGGCCAGTGCGGCTTGCGGCCGTGAAAGACGCGCGCGGCGTTCCACACCATGCCGCAGGCGACGAAGCCGACGGCATTGAGCGCGAGATAGAGATGGGGCCCCAGCCGGTCGCCGGCCGCGGTCCACAGCGCGACGGAGGCCGCGCCGAGCAGATAGGCGGTTCCCCACCATTTCAGCGCGGGACTGTTCTCCTGCCTGCCGAAGAACACCATCATGGCGCCGAGCAGCGCGGCGACCATCGTGGCGACCAAATAGAGCGTGATGCTATCGAGCGACATCATGTCGGCCCCCTCTGAGAATAGCAGTTGCGCGGCCGGCCGAAGCCGGTGTGCGCGCCCTTCCGAGGATGACGCTAGGAGCCACATGTTCGATTCAGGTTTGCGCGCGCGCCCAACTTTTCAGGAAACACGCCGTCAATTTGCGCACAAACGAACAGCAAAAAGGGCGCTGTTTTCAGCGCCCTTTTGCATCTCATTGAAGCCGCTTTCGCGGCGAATGCGAGGAAAGCGATTAACGCTTGGAGAACTGGAAGGAGCGGCGGGCCTTCGCCTTGCCGTACTTCTTGCGCTCGACCACGCGCGAGTCGCGGGTGAGGAACCCGCCCTTCTTGAGCACGCCGCGCAGCTCCGGCTCGAAATAGGTGAGCGCCTTGGAGATGCCGTGACGAACCGCGCCGGCCTGACCGGACAGGCCGCCGCCGGCGACGGTGCAGATCACGTCGTACTGGCCCGAGCGCTGCGCCACCGAGAACGGCTGCTCGATCATCATGCGCAGCACGGGACGAGCGAAATAGACCTCGACCTCGCGCGAATTGACGGTGACCTTGCCGGCGCCGGGCTTGATCCAGACGCGGGCGACCGCGTCCTTGCGCTTGCCGGTGGCGTAGGCGCGGTTGAACTTGTCGACCTTCTTCTCGTGCTTGGGCGCGTCGGGCGCCGCCGCCGTCTTGAGCTGCGAGAGCTGGTCGAGCGACTGGATGGATTCGGCCATGTTATGCGGCCCTCGTGTTCTTGCGGTTCAACTTGGCGATGTCGATCTTCTCGGGCTGCTGGGCCTCGTGCGGATGATCGGCGCCGCCATAGACGCGGAGATTGCCCATCTGGACGCGGCCGAGCGGACCACGCGGGATCATGCGCTCGACGGCCTTCTCGAGCACGCGCTCGGGATGACGGCCTTCGAGGATCTGGCGCGCGGTGCGCTCCTTGACGTGGCCGACATAGCCGGTGTGCTTGTAGTAAGTCTTCTGCTCGCGCTTGCGGCCGGTGAGGACGGCATGCTGCGCATTGATGATGATGACGTTGTCGCCGCAATCAACGTGCGGCGTGTAGGTCGGGAGGTGCTTGCCGCGCAGGCGCATGGCGACGATGGTGGCGAGACGGCCGACGACCAGACCCTTGGCGTCGATCAGCACCCACTTCTTCGTCACCTCGGCCGGCTTTGCCGAAAAGGTTTTCATATCCGAATTTCCGTGAAGGAGACGTCGGCGCGAACACCGCGCCGGACTTGGGGGGGTTCTAGAGACAAGACGCGCAACGGTCAACGCCAGAACGTCAAAATTCAATTCATGAATTCAATGGCTTATAAATATGGTGCTATAATACCCTCGAAAAGATCAAACATTTGGAATGGAATAGGTCGAGGTGACATGGGCGATCGGATCGGGCGATGTGCCCGACAGCAGGTTGACCTCCCCGACCGCGAGACGTTTGCCGAGCTTGAGCAGCCGGGCCTCCGCCAGCACGTCCTGCCCTGGCTGGCCCTTGCGCAGGAAATTGATGTTCAAATTGGTGGTGACGGCGAGCCCGATCGGCCCGATGGCGGACAACAGCACCACGTACATGGCGAAATCGGCCAGCGCCATCAGGGTCGGGCCGGACACGGTTCCACCCGGCCGCAGCATCTTTTCGCTATAGCGCTGGCGCAGCAGACAGGTCTGGCCGTCCGCGCTCTCGATGGTGATGTCGTCGCCGCTGAAGGCCTGGGGAAACTCGTCGCGGAGAAACAGCTCGAGCTCCGCCACGCTCATTTTCGCTAACGCCATGCCGTTCCCACCCTCGCTTCGCCTTGTCTGTTGCTTTAGGTTATCTGCATCATCCATCTGCATCATCCAATTGCAATAATTCAACCGGAAACGCCGTCCATGCCTGCCCCGGCCCGCGCCCCCTCCCCGCAACCGCCGATCCTGCTGCGCGAGACCGCCGGCGCCATCGCAGTGCTGACTCTGAACCGGCCGGCCGCGCGCAACAGCCTGTCGGCGGCGATGATCGCAGCCCTGCATGCCGAACTGAACGAGATCCGCGACGACAAATCCGTTCGGGGCGTTGTGATCGCCGCCAACGGTCCGGCCTTCTCGGCCGGCCACGACATGAAGGAGCTCACCGCCCGCCGCAGCGATCCCGATCGCGGACGTGCTTTCTTCGCCGAGATCATGACCGCGTGCAGCGCGATGATGCAGGCGATCGTCACGCTGCCAAAACCGGTGGTGGCCGCAGTCCAGGGCATCGCGACCGCGGCGGGCTGCCAGCTCGTCGCCAGCTGCGATCTCGCGATCGCCTCGGACGCGTCGAGCTTCGCGACGCCCGGCGTCGACATCGGCCTGTTCTGCTCCACGCCCATGGTGGCGCTGTCGCGCAACGTGCCGCGCAAGCAGGCCATGGAGATGCTGCTGACCGGCGAGCCGATTGCGGCCGCGCGCGCCCGCGAGATCGGCCTCGTCAACCGCGTCGTTCCCGCAGGGACCGAGCGCGACGAAGCGATTGCGCTCGCCGGCAAGGTCGCATTGAAATCGGCCCACACCATCAAGCTCGGCAAGGAGGCATTCTACCGCCAGGCCGAGATGAGTCTGGCCGACGCCTATCGCTACGCCGCCGAGGTGATGACCGAAAACATGATGGCCCGCGATGCCGAGGAAGGCATCACGGCTTTCATCGAGAAGCGCACGCCGACCTGGCGGGATGAGTAACCGTCACTGCGGGCGCAGCGAAGCAACCCGGAGTCTTTTCCGCGGTGGCAGTCTCGATGGCTTCGCAGCGCGCGCAATGACAACGAGATGAAGACCACGATGAACCACGACGCCTATCCCGACAATTACATCCGCGGCATCCTCAACGGCGTGAAGTCGATCGCGATGGTCGGCGCCTCGCCGGTGAATGTGCGGCCGAGCTATTTCGCGTTCAAATATCTGGCGCAGCGCGGCTACGACATGATTCCGGTCAACCCCGGCCATGTCGGCAAGGAGCTGCTCGGCAAGCCCTTCGTCGCTTCGCTCGCGGACATCGGCCGCCCGGTCGACATGATCGACATCTTCCGCAACTCCAGCCACATCATGCCGGTGGTCGAGGAAGCGCTCAGGCTCGATCCGCTGCCAAAGGTGATCTGGATGCAGCTCGGCGCGCGCGACGACGCGGCGGCGGAAAAGGCGGAAGCGGCCGGCATCAAGGTCGTGATGAATCGCTGTCCCAAGATCGAATATGGCCGGCTGTCGTCCGAAATCTCCTGGATGGGCGTCAATTCGCGCACACTGAGTTCCAAGCGGGCACCGGCGCCGACGCAGGGCATGCGGCTATCCCTCAATCGGATGAGCGTCGGCGGCGGCGACACCGCGGCGTCCGACCGGGCCGCCAAGAACAAGAGCGAGCAAGGCTGACGTATTTGCGACGCTTCCATCGCGAGCGCGGCACTCGGTAGCGCGATCTCCGCTCCTTGCAGCCTTGACGCGAGACGCGGCGCCGATCAGCATGCCGCGCGATTTCGAACCACAAGAACAGGACAATTCAATGAGCGATCGCCTTCCGGGATTTTCGACCCTCGCCGTGCATGCCGGTGCACAGCCCGATCCCACCACCGGTGCGCGCGCGACTCCGATCTATCAGACCACCTCGTTCGTCTTCAACGATGCCGATCACGCGGCTTCGCTGTTCGGCCTGCAGGCGTTCGGCAACATCTATACCCGCATCGGCAACCCGACCAATGCGGTGCTCGAGGAGCGCGTCGCCGCGCTCGAGGGCGGCACCGCCGCGCTCGCGGTCGCCTCGGGCCACGCCGCGCAGCTCGTGGTGCTGCAGCAGCTGCTGCAACCCGGCGACGAATTCATCGCCGCGCGAAAACTCTATGGCGGCTCGATCAACCAGTTCACGCATGCGTTCAAGAGCTTCGGCTGGAACGTGGTGTGGGCCGATCCCGACGAGATCGACAGCTTCGAACGCGCGGTGACGCCGCGCACCAAGGCGATCTTCATCGAATCCATCGCCAACCCGGCCGGCAGCATCACCGACATCGAGGCGATCTCGACGGTGGCGCGCAAGGCGGGCGTGCCGCTGATCGTCGACAACACGCTCGCTTCGCCCTACCTGATCCGCCCGATCGACCACGGCGCCGACATCGTCGTGCACTCGCTCACCAAGTTTCTCGGCGGCCATGGCAATTCGCTCGGCGGCATCATCGTCGATGCCGGCACCTTCGACTGGTCGACCGGCGGCAAATATCCGATGCTGTCGGAGCCGCGTCCGGAATATCACGGCATCCGCCTGCAGGAGACCTTCGGCAATTTCGCCTTCGCGATCGCCTGCCGCGTGCTCGGCCTGCGCGATCTGGGACCTGCGCTGTCGCCGTTCAACGCGTTCATGATCCTGACCGGTATCGAGACGCTGCCGCTGCGCATGCAGAAGCATTGCGACAACGCGAAAGCCGTCGCCGAATTCCTCGCCTCGCATCCGGCGGTGGCCTCGGTCAGCTATGCCGGCCTTGCGGACGACAAATACAACCGGCTCGCGCGCAAATACGCCCCGAAGGGCGCGGGTGCGGTGTTCACCTTCAGCCTGAAGGGCGGTTACGACGCCGGCGTCAATCTGGTGTCGAAGCTGCAGCTGTTCTCGCATCTGGCCAATGTCGGCGACACCCGTTCGCTCGTGATCCATCCGGCCTCGACCACGCATAGCCAGCTCGACGATGCCGCCAAGATCAAGTCGGGCGCCGGCCCCGACGTGGTACGGCTCTCGATCGGCATCGAGGACAAGGAAGATTTGATCGCGGACCTCGAGCAGGCGCTCGGGGCCTGATCTTTCGATCTCGTTCCGGGGCGGTGCGGAGCACCGAACCCGGACCCCCGTTGTCCGGTGCGCGCTCCCGCGCGCGCCGGAATGACGACCGCGGTTAACAATCATTAACCAAGCCTGCCGCATACATAGACTTCGAGAACCCTTTGGTGGATTCGGAGCCGATCATGCTGCGCTGGACGGGACCTCTGCTTGCCGCGTTGCTGACGGCCTCGGGCGCGCTGGCCGCCGACCTGCCGGCGGTGGCGAAACGCCGCGCTGTCGTCGTTCCTGCCGAGCCGCCCAAGGTCTATGTCGAGACCGACCCCGACGCCCTGATCTCGCCGGCCTACGGCATCGGCAGCTACATCCGCAATCTGCCGGGAACGCCGCTGCTGCCCGGCTCGCACACCCTGCCCGGCTATTACGGACGGCCCTGGGATTACGATTATCAGGGCTCGTATTACGGCGGGAAGCAGGTCGACTATTTCTGGCGCCTGCCCTACGCCTGCGGCATGTACGGCTATTGCTGATCAGCCGGCCTGCCCCAGCGCGACCGCGCGCGGCTGCGGCTCGGCAGCCTGTCGCACCGCCAGACGCTCCAGCTGGATGACCGCAAGCGCCAGCACCACGATCGCAACCGCCTGGTGCGCGAGCGCCAATCCGATCGGCACCTGGTTGAGCAGCGTCAGGATGCCCAGCACCGCCTGCAGGGCGACCGCCGCGAACAGCCAGAGTGCACCGCTTGCGGCGGCCCCCGCCCGCGACCGGACCGCGTCGAACGCATGCCATGCCGCCAGCGCGAAAAGCGCATAGGCGGTCATCCGGTGCTCGAACTGCACGGTCAGAACATTGTCGAACATGTTGCGCCACCACGGCGTCTCGAACCACAGCCGTTCCGCCGACGGGATCAACGCGCCGTCGATCTCGGGCCAGGTGTTGTAGGCACGCCCGGCGCGAAGACCCGCGACGAGCGCGCCGAAATAGATCTGCAGGAAGGTCATCACCAGCAGCAGCGCACTGGTGACGCGCAGCCGCGCCGGAAGCGCAGACTGCGGCCGCTCGGCCAGACGCCGTACCGTCCAGACGATGCCGGAGAAGATCAGCAAGGCGAGCGAAAGGTGCACCGCGAGCCGATATTGCGAAACCTCGACACGCCCGGTCAGGCCCGAGGCCACCATCCACCAGCCGACCGCGCCCTGCAGGCCGCCGAGCGCGAACAGCAGCCACAACCGCCGCTTCAACTCACCGGAGAGTCCGCCACGCCACAGGAAGAACAGGAACGGCATCAGATAGGCCGCGCCGATGATGCGGCCGAGCAGCCTGTGGCCCCATTCCCACCAGAAGATCTCCTTGAACTCGGACAGGCTCATGCCCGCATTGAGCTCGCGATATTGCGGGATCTTCTTGTAGGCCTCGAAGGCTTCGGCCCATTGCGCATCCGAGAGCGGCGGGAGGCTGCCCGTGACCGGCTTCCACTCCACGATCGAGAGCCCGGACTCGGTCAGCCGCGTCGCACCGCCGACCAGCACCATCAGGGCGATCAGCGCGGCCACGGAGATCAGCCACCAGCGCACGGCGCGATGCGGCTCGGAGGGAATGCTCATCGTGGTCATGTCGAGGCCAAAACCAGGTGCTTGAACCGGATTGCGTGCCCCTTATAGTCCCCCGCTTCCGCAGCGCAAGACAGCCAGAGACCGCGAGTTCCGACCATGACGATCCGCTCCCGCAAGTTCCTCGGCACCATCCTGCTGCTGATCCTGGCCACCGTCTGGGCCCTGCTCGGCATGGCGCTCGCGCAGATGCCCTGGATCGCCGAATCCGGCTGGCGCCAGGCCGTCTATTATGTCGTCGTCGGCATGGGCTGGGTGCTGCCGGCCATGCCGATCGTCAGCTGGATGCAGCGGCCGGACCGCGCCAAATCTAGCTCGTGACGCCGGCCGTCGGTTTCACCGGCGCGAAGGCCACGCCCGACAACAGCACCCGCATCATTCGCAGGGAGCGCAGCCGGCCGTCCCACGCGATGCGCGGAAGCGCCCGCAGATTGGTCCGGCCCTCCGCATCGACGATGCCTGATATCGTCGACACCGCACTGGTGAACCCGGCCTCCTCCGCCATCACCACATGGCCGCGCCGGAACGCGGCGCGATCGCCGAACGGAAAGGCGAAATGACGCATCTCGCGGCGAAAGGCGGCTTCGCCCACCGCCTTGCCCATCGTCATCTCGCGCAGCGCCGCCGCATCCTTCATGTTGGCGAGGACCGGATAGTTCACCGTCGCGCAGCCGATCGTGACCAGCGGATCGGCCGCCAGCCGCGCCAGATCCTCCCAGTTCATCGACGCCGCGCGCGACAGCGCGGCCAGATCGACCCGGTAGCGCGTGCAGAGATCGGCGATGGCGACGGAAACATCGGCCGGCGGCAGCGAGCGCAGCCAGCCGGCCAGCAGGTCGAACAGGGCCTGTTTCTCCGAAGCGCTCGTGACGATGAAGCGCTGCTCCCTCTCGCCCATCATCAGGCTGATGCGGCTTTCGCGCGCGATGACCTGCTCGAGGCCGAGCCACCAGGCTTCGCCGACGCCGTCCGGAAAGGCGGTCGGCACATAGAGCGTGAATGGCACGGCATGCCGCGCCAGCACCGGATAGGCGAAGTCGATCAGGTCCTTGCCGGCGCCATCAAACGTCAACGCGACGAAGCGCTTCGACTCCGGCAGCGTGACGGCACGGCGACAGACCTCGTCCATGCCGATGAATTCATAGTCCCATCGCTTGAGCGCGCGGATCGCACGGTCGAGGAATTGCGGCGTGATCTCGCGGTCGCGCAGCGGCTGGAAGGCGCCGCGCCGACGCGGCCGAACGTGCTCGAACCGGAGGATGGCGCCGACGCCGCGGCTGCGCAGCAAAGGCTGGCCGCTGAACCATGCCAGTTCGAGGCGCAATCGCTCAGCCCATCTGTTCTCCGATGCCAAGACCCCAGATGCCAAGACCCCACCTTCCACCCCTGCGGGGCAGCCGTTCCCGCATCCATTGTCATTACTCTTTGTTGACATTTGTTTGCAAAGGTCGGCCACGGGTTGAAACACACTCGCAAATCCCGGATTGTCTCGACAGGTTCGTCAATGACCATGGCTGCGGCGACGCAAGGCCCGACGGCGATAGCGCCCGCGCGGTCCGGAGCGAGCCGGATTGCGCATGTCGAGATCCTCGCCGACCTGTCCGCAGCCGAGACAGTCTGGCGCGCCCTGGAAGAGCCCGGCTGCCTTGCGACCCCCTATCAGCGCTTCGACCTGCTCGGTCCCTGGCAGCGCCTGGCCGCGGACGGCGCAAGCCCCTTGATCGTGATCGCCCGGGACATCGAGCACACGCCGCTCGTGCTGCTCCCGCTCACGCAGCGCCAGAGCCATGGCGTGCGCACGGCCAGCTTCATGGGCGGCAAGCACACCACGTTCAACATGGGATTGTGGAACTCAGCGTTTGCGGCGCAGGCCAACACCTCCGATCTCGATGTCCTGCTCGCGCCGCTCGGGGTCCATGTCGACGTGCTGGCACTGAAGCAGCAGCCCGCCCGCTGGCACGACCGCCCCAATCCGTTCGCGCTGCTGCCGCGGCAGAGTTCGATCAACGGCTGCCCTCTCCTGGTGATGGAGCCGGGCGGCCCGCCCGCCTCGCGCATCAGCAATTCATTCCGCCGCCGCCTCAAGAGCAAGGAAAAGAAACTCCAGTCGCTCCCCGGCTACCGCTATCATCTCGCAACCACGGATGCGGACATCGCGCGCCTGCTCGACTGGTTCTTCCGCGTCAAACCGGCCCGGATGGCCGAGCAGAAACTGCCGAACGTCTTTGCCGAACCGGGCGTCGAACAATTCATCCGCAGCGCCTGCCTCGCACCGCGCGGCGACAGCCGCACCATCGACATCCACGCACTCGAATGCGACGACGAGGTGATCGCACTGTTCGCCGGCGTTGCCGACGGCCGGCGCTTCTCGATGATGTTCAACACCTACACCACCTCGGAGAATGCCCGCTACAGCCCCGGGCTGATCCTGATGCGCTACATCATCGATCGCTACGCCGAACGCGGCTACCATTCGCTCGACCTCGGCATCGGCTCGGACGACTACAAGCGGATGTTTTGCAAATCGGACGAAGCGATCTTCGACAGCTTCGTCCCCCTGACCTCGCGCGGCAGGCTTGCCGCCGCCGCGATGTCCTCGCTCAACCACGGCAAGCGGCTGGTCAAGCAGAACCAGATGCTGCTCGACCTGGCGCGCCGGCTGCGGCAGGCGTTCGGTTAGAAGACGATCCCGTTTCTCAGTACTCTTTTGGACAGCCCCTTTCACAAAAGCGAGAAGGGCGGATTTGGCCTATTTTTATGATCTGAGCGTGCGTCGCTCTCTT
>CAYREH010000112.1:0-13282 GCA_964423245.1 uncultured Bradyrhizobium sp.
GCCGCATTCCTGCCCCAGTTCCGAAGCAACGCCGGGGGCAGCAAACCCCTGGCGGAGGGGCCGCGCGGGAGCCCGCCACCCTCCGATCGGAGGATGCCGGCTGCCGTGACCGTGCTAGCCTTCCGACCAGGCCTCGCAGCTCTCGCCGATGATCGAGCCGGAATCGTCCGCCGGAGCTGAACCTTCTGCCTCCGCCTTCGACTCACGGAAGCCGTCGGGGCATGAGGGGGGCCCCTCAACAAGCTCGCTCGATCACCACTGGCGCCGCCGATGTCCCGACCTGCCAAGCCGTCCGAGTTGATCGAGTCAGTCTACGACGCCGGTCTCGAGCCCGCCTTGTGGAGCGAGGTCGTCGTGGCGCTCAATGCGTTTCTCGGCAGCCGGGCCTGCGGGCTGATCTCCAAGGACCCCGTCAGCAAATCCGGCGCGACGCATCATTATTGCGGGGTCGATCCGCACTACATCCAGCTCTACGCGGAGACCTATTCCCGCCACGATCCGCTGGCCCGCCTGCCACGCTACGGCGAGGTGCGCAACATCCCCGATCTCGTGAATTTCGAGGAATATCGCCGCGGGCGGTTCTACCAGGAATGGCTGCGTCCGCAGGGCTGCGCCGACGTCGCCAATGTGGTGCTCGACCGGTCCGACACACCGTGCCCGATGCTGATGACCGTGATTCCCGGCAGGGATATGCTCGACGCGGCCATGCGCAAGCGCATGCAGTTCCTCGTGCCGCATGTCAGCCGCGCCTTGATGATCAACCGGGCGGTCGGGCACAGGCAGCAGCGGGCCAACGCGCTCGCCGACGTCGTGGACAGCCTGAATGCCGGCGTGTTCCTGCTCGATGCGTCCTGTCGGATCGTTCATAGCAACCCCGCGGCCGTATCAATCCTTGCGATGAACGACGTCCTGCGGTCCGTCTCCGGACGACTCGTGGCGAGCGCCGCCGAGGCCAATCTCGTCCTGCGCGACGTCTTCACAGATACCCGGTCCGTGGCTGCGGCATCTGCCTGCGGCAAGAGCATTGCGCTCACATCGCATGACGGCCTGCACTACGTTGCTCACGTCATCGCCTTGCCGTCCTTGATGCGTGACCGTACGGCCGGCCCGGGCTCCGCCGTCGGGGCCCTGATGGTCTGGAAGGCGGAGCTCGGCAAGCGATCCTATCTGGGCCTGATCGATCGCACCTTCGAACTGACCCGTGCGGAGCTTCGCGTTCTGCAGTCGATCGTCGAGGTCGGCGGCGTGCCGGAGACCGCCGTTGCGCTCGGTATCGCGGAAACCACGGTGAAGACGCATCTGCACCGCGTGTTCGCCAAGACCGGCGTTTCGCGTCAGGCCGATCTCGTCAAGCTCGCGGCAGGGTTCGCGAACCCGCTCGTGCACTGAAGGCGCAGGTGCGACGCGCAAGGCCCGTCGCTGCAGCCCTCGAAAGGTTCAATCTTCAGCTTCATGAGAAAGTGACTGCACGTCGTTCGATTGAATGACGCAGGCGCGCGCGTCGTTGCCTACGACATTCAACACGATCCCTGAATCGTTGTCGCCCACCATTGTGTGAAGCAACTCACGGCTCGCGAAAGCCAACCCGATCAGTCTTGCGTCAACATCAGAGGAGCCTGTCATGCCAACTCCAACGGCTTCTCGCGCAAACATGTTCCGCAACATCCTCGCGCGATTCGGCGCGGCGTTGCGCGAACAGCGCGAGACCGAGGCGCGGCGCGCCATCCGACGCTACCGGCACCTCTTGGCGCCGCCGTGTGAGGCGGCACCGGCCTGCGACGCGCTCGTGAACAGCAAGGACAAGTCGGAACATGCCCACGGACCTGAAGCGCACCAATCCGCTCGCGGCGATGCAGTCCTCGAGCGCGCGTAATGCGCGCATCGTGGTCGTCGCCCTGACCGCGGCGCTCGTCGTTCTCCAGCTCGTCGGCCTTGCGATGATGGAGCGTTCGCACGCGCTGCCGGCCTCGCGCGTGCTGTTGAACCGCGATGCGCCGGCGCTATGCGCGGAACCCGCCACCGTCCCCGCCACCCAGGCGCTCTACGACTGAGCGGAGAAACAACATGATGCCGGACCTCCTCACGGGCCTGCTGGTCAGCGCCGCCGTATTCGCCGGAGCCTTCGTCTCCGGACTTTCGGGCTTTGCGTTCTCGGCCGTGGCGGGCGCGATCCTGCTGCGGGTGTTCCAGCCGATGGAGGCGGTGCCGCTGATGATGGCGTGCAGCATCGGGGTGCAGGCGACCAATCTGTGGGCACTGCGGCACAGCATCCGCTGGGAGGGCAGCCTGCTCCTGATCGTCGGCGGCGTGATCGGCGTTCCGATCGCGGTCACGCTGCTCCAGAGCACGGATACGCATCTGCTGCGGCGGGGCTTCGGCATCGTCGTCGCGCTCTACGCGGCCTATATGTTGCTGCGGCCGACGCTGGTCACGGCCGGCGCGGCCGTCGGCCGTCCCTGGGTGGCGCTGATCGGATTCGGCGGCGGCCTGGTCGGCGGGCTGACCGCCATGCCGGGTGCGATCCCAACGATCTGGTGCGACATGCGTGGCATGCCCAAGAGCGAGCAGCGCGGGCTGGTGCAGCCCTTCATCGCGGCCATGCAGCTGTTCGCCATCACGCTCCTGGTCGGGCACCAGGACCTGTCCGCGAAAGTCTTCGTCGATCTCGCGATCAGCCTGCCGGCGCTGTTTGCCGGATCCGTCCTCGGCGTGATCGCCTTCCACCGGGTCAACGAGACGGTCTTTCGCAGGATCGTGCTCGTGCTGTTGCTGGTGTCCGGCCTGTCGCTGATCTAGTGACCCGTCGTCTGCACCGGCGCCGCGCCGGTGGCGCCGCCGTGATGCGTCAGCGGTTTCATACCGGTGACGGTTCGCAGCAGCACGTAGAACACCGGCGTCAGGAACAGGCCGAACACGGTGACGCCGATCATGCCGGAGAACACGGCAACGCCCATCGCCCGCCGCATCTCCGAGCCGGCGCCGGTCGAGAGCACCAGCGGCAGCACGCCCATGATGAAGGCCATTGACGTCATCAGGATCGGACGCAGCCGCAGCCGGCTCGCCTCGATCGCGGCGCGGATCGGCGTCCGGCCGGCGAATTCGAGCTCGCGCGCGAACTCGACGATCAGGATGGCGTTCTTGGCGGACAATCCCACCAGCACGATCAGCCCGATCTGGGTGAAGACGTTGTTGTCGCCCTTCGAGATCCAGACGCCGAACATGGCGGCGAGCAGCCCCATCGGCACGATCATGAGGATCGACAGCGGCAGGGTGAGGCTCTCATAGAGCGCGGCGAGCACGAGGAACACCAGCAGGATCGCCAGCGGAAACACCCAGATGCCGGAATTGCCGGCGATGAACTCCTGATAGGTCAGGTCGGTCCATTCGAAGGCAAAGCCTTGCGGCAGCACTTCCGCGGCGATCCGGGTCGCGGCCTCCTGGGCCTGGCCGGAGGAGAATCCGGGCGCGGCCGCCGCATTGATGTCCGAGGACAGGAAGCCGTTGTAGCGGATCGCGCGCTCGGGACCGGCGCTCTGGCGGATCGTGAGCAGCGCCGACAGTGGCACCATGTCGCCGGATGACGAGCGTACCTTGAGCTGCCTGACGTCGTCGGCCCGGGCGCGGAAGGGAGCATCGGCCTGGACACGCACCGAATAGGTGCGACCGAATTTGTTGAAGTCGTTGACGTAGTAGGAGCCGAGATAGATCTGCAGCGTGTTGAAGACCTCGGTCACGGGGACGCCGAGCTGCAGCGCCTTGGTGCGGTCGATGTCGGCGAACAGCTGGGGCACGTTGACCTGGAAGCTGGAGAACACGCCGGCGATCTCCGGCGCCTTCTGCATCGCCGCCATGAACGCGGCAGTCGCCTCGTTGAGCGCCTCGTAGCCGAGGCCGGCGCGGTCCTCGATCTGCAGCTTGAAGCCGCCGATGGTGCCGAGGCCGTTGACCGGCGGCGGCGGGAACATCGCGATGAACGCCTCCTGGATGCCGGCGTATTTCTTGTTGAGCTCGGCCGCCAGCGCCGGTCCGCTGAGCGAGGCGTCCTTGCGTTCGTCGAACGGCCGCAGCGTGGAGAACACGATGCCGGCATTGGAGGAGTTGGTGAAACCGGAGATGGACAGGCCCGGGAAGGCCACCGAGCTTTCGACGCCCGGCTGCGTCAGTGCGATGTCGCTCATCTTGCGGATCACCTCCTCGGTCCGGTCGAGCGAGGCGCCGTCGGGCAGGCGGGCGAAGCCGACGAGATATTGCTTGTCCTGGCCCGGCACGAAGCCGCCCGGCACCAGCTGGAACAGCACCGCGGTGAAGCCGACCAGCACCAGATAAATCCCCATCACCGCGGCCTTGCCCGAGATCACCTTGGTCACGGTGCCGCTGTAATTCTCCGAGGAGCGCGTGAAGGCCTTGTTGAAGCCGCGGAAGAACCAGCCGAGGCCCCTGTCGAGCAGCAGCGTCAGCCGGTCCTTCGGCGCGTCATGGCCCTTGAGCAGGAGCGCGGACAGTGCCGGCGACAGCGTCAGCGAGTTGATCGCCGAGATCACCGTCGAGATCGCGATGGTCAGCGCGAACTGCTTGTAGAACTGGCCGGTCAGGCCGGAGATGAAGGCCAGCGGCACGAACACGGCGATCAGCACCATCGCGATGGCGATGATCGGGCCGGAGACCTCGCGCATCGCCTGATAGGTGGCATCGCGCGGCGACAGCCCGCCCTCGATGTTGCGCTCGACGTTCTCGACCACGACGATGGCGTCGTCGACGACGATGCCGATCGCGAGCACGAGCCCGAACAGGCTGAGCGCGTTGATGGAGAAGCCGAACACGTGCATCACCGCGAAGGTGCCGACGATCGACACCGGGACCGCCAGCAGCGGGATGATCGAGGCGCGCCAGGTCTGCAGGAACAGGATCACCACCAGCACCACCAGCGCGATCGCCTCCAGCAGCGTGTGGATCACGGCTTCGATCGAGGAGCGCACGAACTGGGTGGGGTCGTAGACGATCTGGTAGGACACGCCCTCCGGCATGTTCTTCTTGATCTCGGCCATGGTGGCGCGGACATGGTCGGAGATTTCCAGCGCGTTGGAGCCCGGCGCCTGGAAGATCGGGATCGCCACCGCCTGCTTGTTGTCGAGCAGCGAGCGCAGGCCGTATTCGGAGGCGCCGAGTTCGATGCGCGCGACGTCGCGCAGGCGGACCACTTCGCCTCGCCCGCCGGTCTTGACCACGATGTCGCCGAACTGCTCCTCGCTCGAGAGCCGCCCCTCGGCATTGACCGAGAGCTGCAGGTCGATGCCCTTGACGTTCGGGGAGGAGCCGACCACGCCGGCGGCGGCCTCGACGTTCTGGGCCTGGATCGACTTGACGATGTCGCCGGCGGTGAGGCCGTGCTCGGCCGCCTTCTGCGGATCGACCCAGACCCGCATCGAATAGTCGCCGGCGCCGTAGAGCTGGACGTCGCCGACGCCGTCGATCCGGGCGAGGCGGTCCTTGACGTTGAGCACGGCGTAGTTGCGCAAGTAAGTCATGTCGTAGCGGCCGTTCGGCGACAACAGATGCACCACCATGGTGAGATCGGGCGAGGACTTCTTGGTGATGATGCCGAGCTGTCGCACCACGGCCGGCAGGCGCGGTTCGGCCTGCTGCACGCGGTTCTGCACCAGCTGCGTCGCCTTGTCGGGGTCGGTGCCGAGGCGGAACGTCACCGTCAGCGTCATCGCGCCGTCGGTGGTGGCCTGGCTCGACATGTAGAGCATGCCTTCGACGCCGTTGATCTGCTCCTCGATCGGCGTCGCCACCGTCTCCGCGATCACCTTGGGATTGGCGCCGGGATAGGTCGCGCGCACCACGACGGAGGGCGGAACGACATCGGGATATTCCGAGATCGGCATCGCGAACAGCGAGATCAGGCCCGCAAGAAAGATCAGGACCGACAGCACGCCGGCGAAGATCGGACGATCGATGAAGAATTTCGAGAGATTCATGGCGGGCCCCTGGCGATATCGTGTGGTGGTCCGGCGCCGTGTGGCGCCGGACCGAGAGCGCCAGCTAGCGCTGCACCACGTCCTGGCTGGTTCGGGCGGCGTCCCCCGGCGTGCGCGCGCCCATGTCGGCCACCTCCGTCTTGAGGAGGGCGCCGGGGCGCACGCGCTGCAGGCCGTTGACGACGATGCGCTCGCCCGGCTTGAGGCCGGCGGTGACGATGCGCAGGCCGTCGACCGCGCCGCCCAGCGTGACCGGCCGGTACACCGCGTGGCTGTCGTCGCCGACCGCCATCACGAACTTCTTGTCCTGGTCGGTGCCGATCGCGCGCTCGTCGATCATCACCAGCGACTGTTGTTGCGGCTGGCCCATGCGGACGCGGGCGAATTGGCCGGGAATGAGGCGTCCGTCCGCGTTGGGGAACACCGCGCGGACGCGGATGGTGCCGCTCTGGCCGTTGACCTGGTTGTCGATCAGCTGGATGTGTCCCCTGGCGGAAAGTCCGCCCGACGTCGTCATCTCGACCGGGATCTGGTCCAGTCTGCCGCGGCGGCCCGAACCGTCGGCGATGCCGTTCAGCGCCCGCAGCACCACCTCTTCATCGGCATCGAACGAGGCGTAGATCGGATTGACCGAGACCAGTGACGTCAGCACCGGGGAGGCAGTGCCGGCGGCGACCAGATTGCCGACGGTGATATCGATCCTGCCGACGCGCCCGTCGACCGGCGCGCGCACCTCGGTGTAGTCGAGATTGAGCTTCGCGGTCTGCAGCGTCGCCTCGGCCGCCTTCACATTGGCGATCGCCTCGCGATGGGCATTGTCGCGCTGATCGTAGTCGCGGCGGGTCACGACGGCATTGCCGACCAGCTGCGCGCCGCGGTCGAGCTCGGCCTGGGTGAACACCACGCGCGCCTTCGCGGCTTCGAGCTGGGCGTTCGCCTTGTCGACCTCCGCGGCGTAGGGCGCCGGATCGATCCTGAACAGGACGTCGCCGGCCTTGACGAGGGCGCCTTCCGTGAAATGGGTCGAGAGGATCGCGCCGGCCACGCGGGGGCGCAGCTCGATCCGGTGGACGGCCTCGAGCCGGCCGGAGAAGTCGTCCCACAGCACGGTCTGTCGCGGCTCGATCGTGGCCACGGTGACCGCGACGGCCTGTTCGGCTGCGGCGGCCGTGGCGGTCGCCTGCGCCGCGTGGAAATAGCGTCCCGTGGCGATCGAACCGGCGCCGGCGAGAACCCCGAGCACGGCAATGCCGCCAAGCAGGCGGCGGACAGGGCGAAGAGGGACCTTGGTCGAGGCGGGGGGCATTTGCGCGCTCCATATCTGTAGTGAGCGTTACAGATGTGGGGCTGGCTCTTGCAGTGCAAGATACTTATGTATCATTTGCTAAGAAAATTGTAGTCCCATACCGCAATCGGGCACGGCGCGAAGAGAAAATCGAAAGAGAACAAATAGATAGGATTTAGCGTTAAGCTTCAGGCGAAAGCTGAAATCCGAGGAGACAGGCAGATGGGCATGGGACGCCCCCGGGAATTCGACGCCGAAAAGGCGTTGGATCAGGCGATGGAAGTGTTTTGGCGCCATGGCTATGAGGGCGCCACCATCGCGCAGCTGACCGAGGCCATGGGCATCAATCCGCCGAGCCTCTATGCCTGTTTCGGCAACAAGGAGGGCCTGCTCAAGGCCGCGCTCGATCGCTACACAAAGCTGCGCAGCGCCTGGATGGACGAGGTGACCGCGGCGCCGACCGCCCGCGAGGTGGCCGAGCGCATGCTGATGGGCATCGCCGAGAAGCAGACCGACCCCGCCAATCCGCCCGGTTGTCTCCTGGTCCAGGGCGGCATCGCCTGCGGCACCGGATCGGCCAATGTCCCGTTCGAACTCGCCGCCCGCCGCGCCCAGAACGAGGATCAGCTGCGCGATCGTTTCGTCCGCGCCATGGCGGAGGGCGATCTGCTGCCGACATCCGATCCCGCCGCGCTCGCCCGCTACGTGTCGGCGGTGTCGGTCGGCATGGGGGTGATGGCCTCGTCGGGCGCCGATCGCGAGGCGCTGCGGCAGGTCGCAAGCGTCGCGGTCGAGGCGATCGCGGCGCAGTCGGCCCACACCTAGTCCGTCGCGACATCGCATGTTCACGCTGACCTTCCTCGGCACCTCCGCCAGCGTCCCGTCGGCGGAGCGCAACCATCCGGCGCTGCTCGTCGAGGCCGCGGGCAGGCGCATGCTGGTGGATTGCGGCGAGGGCACGCAGCGCCAGCTGCTGCGCAGCGGCGCCGGATTCCGTCGGCTCGATCGCATCCTGTTGACGCACGGACATTTCGACCATGTGCTGGGGATCCCCGGCCTGTTCTCGACCTTGCAGCTGCGCCAGAGCGCGGAGACGATGACCGTCCATGGCGGAGAGGGCACGCTCGACATCGTCATCCGCCTGCTCGCGGGGCTGTGGGGCGAGGGCCGCGCGCCGATCCCGGTCGCGTTCGACGCGTTGCGCGAAGGCCGCGTCATCGACGAAGGCGATTTCGCCATCGACTGTTTCCCGGTGCGTCACCGCAACACCGATAGTTTTGCCTTCGCGTTCCGGAGCCCGCCGCGCCGGCATCTCGCCGCCGATCGTCTCGATGCGCTGGGTGTGCCTGACGGGCCGTTGCGCGGTGAACTCGCCGCGGGGCGCGCCGTAGCGCTGGCGGATGGACGCATGATCGATCCGGAGCAGGTGCTGGGCCCGCCGGGGGGCGGCAGGACGCTCGTCGTGATCGGCGACGTCCAGACCACGGTGGACCTGGCGGCGCATGTCCGCGGCGCCGATGTTCTGGTGATCGAGGCGACGTTTCTCAACCGCGATGCGCAGATCGCGCGCGACTACGGCCATCTCACCGCGGCCGAGGCGGCGTCCTTCGCCGCGGACAACGATGTCGGGCGCCTCGTGCTCAGCCATCTGTCGGGCCGTTACGAGGACGCCGAAATCCTGGCCGAGGCGGCCGCCATCTTTCCGGACACGACGATCGCCTCGGACTTCATGCGGATCGAGGTCTAGAACGGCGGCACCGCCGCCATAGGGCCCGATCTCCAGCGGCTGCATCCGGCGAATTGCGCCTTCTGCTTTCCCTAAAGGTTAATCTTACCGATCAAGGTTGACGCCGGAAGCTGGGCCGGGGACGCCGCCGGCGCGGTATATTCGCGCCAGATGAATCTGGATTGAAAGCGTCATGTCCCGTTCCGTTGAATTGATTGTCGAAGGCTATGTCAGGCTGAGCGACCGCGACTCGCTTCAGGACATTCTCGCGCATCGGCAGGATCTGTTGCGGCAATTGTCCTCGGTGACCGGCGTCGACCCGGCGCAGGCGATCGCGCAGGTCAGCCAGGAGATCACGATCATCGAGGCCGGCCTCGCCACGCTTGCGCCGGACTAGACCAAGCCAGCGCGCTATCGCCCGGCTTCGTCGAGCTCGGGCGCGACCTGGCCGTAGTTCAGCAGCGCCACCAGCGTCGTGCCGCCGACGACATTGCCGAGCAGGGTTGGCGCGAAGAAGTCTCCAAAGTACTGCCCAAGCGACGCCTGACCGCTTTGCACCAGGAAGGCGCATTCGACCGAGCCCGCGACGACGTGCGCGAAGGCGCCGAACGCGACCACATAGGTCATGATGACGATGATCATCGGCCGCGACCCCTCGCTCGCCGGCAGCAGCCAAGCCATCAGCGCGATCAGCCAGGCCGCGAACACGCCGCGCATGAAGGTGGTGGCGAAGCTTCCCTCGATCGTGTGCCGGCTGATCTCGAGAAACGCGTCGATGTCGCGGGGCTCGAAGATCCCGGCATGGGAGAGCGCCGTGGCCATCACCCACGTTCCCGCGATGTTCGAGACCAGCACGAGGCCCCAGAGCCTGCACACGTCGAGAAACGTCTGGAGATCGCGGTGGTGCAGCAGCGGCAGGATCGGCGTCAGCGTGTTCTCGGTGAACAGCTGCTGGCGTCCGAGCACGACGACGAGAAATCCGATGCTGTAGCCGAACGGTGCGATCAGGTCGCGGGCGGCGCCTTCAGGGAGCGCGGCATGCAGCTTGCCCTGCACCACCAGCGACAGGCCGATCGACAGCCCCGCGGCAAATCCGGAGACGAGAATGGCCCACCAGCGCCGCTTCAGCTCCTGCTCGCCTTCGGCGCGGATGGTTTCGTGAATCAGTGCCGCGTTCGGCCGGCTCTGCGATTCGATTTCCTCGCTCTGCTCGGGCGAGACGCCGTCCATCTCGGAGGCGGCGCTGAAGGATGATTGAGACGGCTGGCTGGCGCTGCGGGGCATGAGATCCGCTTTGTGATCGGGGAGGCAGGGCCGCACGCGCTCGACGTGCGGCCGGAACCCAACCGCGCCGCGGACATTCGGTTCCGCGGCTGCGACGCCGGTTCGACGCCAGCTCAATGCGTGTTGGACGTCTGCCACTTCTCCAGATCGATGTCCGGGCGGTCGGGCGGATCCTGCTCCTTCTCCGGATTGCCGCGCCAGGGTTTGTCGGTCTGCCGATGGGTCGGCATGTCGTTCCGCTGTCGAGGATCGTCCTGCGGCGTTTCGCGGGGATCCTGGTCGCTGGGTTTGGCCATGCTGGTCCTTCGCTTCCTCATGCACGATCGGCCGTCACGGCCATCACGACGCGGCCGTCGGTCCTCCAGAAAACCCGCGTCGTCGACCGTCGTTCCAGAAGCTTCGGGATTGTCGCAGGATTGGTATGACGATGTCATTGAAACATCATACAGTGCTTGTTAACGTGCGTTTGCAGACTGGAAATGAGCGGCCGGGGGCGGCCGTGGCGTAGCGTTGGGGGCACATGCGTGTGTAAGTTGTTCTGGCCGACACTGTCCGTTGCGGCGTCGATTGCGTTTGTCGCTGTGCCGGCGGAAGCTCAGGACACCGTGACCGATCTTCCGACAGTGACCGTCGTTTCCAAGAAGCAGCAGAAACTTCCCCGGCGCGCCAAACCATCCGCCAGCCAGACAAGCGCACGTCCGAGCACCGCTCCGACCACCGGTGTCGCCGCGGGTGATGGCGACGGCACCGCGAATGCAGCTGCCGAACGCGCGGCGGCGATGCGCCCGACCGCCGCCAGCGCGGTTCGCTTCGCGGGTCAGGAAGTCAATTCCGTTCCGTTCTCGCGTCCGGGAGAGGCGCTGGAGATTGCGCCGGGATTGATCGTCACGCAGCATTCCGGAGAAGGCAAAGCCAATCAATACTTCCTGCGCGGCTTCAATCTCGACCACGGCACCGATCTTGCGATCTCGGTCGACGGCATGCCCGTCAACATGCCCACCCACGGCCACGGCCAGGGCTATGCCGACATCAACTTTCTCATTCCCGAACTGATCCGATCGGTCGATGTGCGCAAGGGACCGTATTTCGCGGATGTCGGCGACTTCGGTTCGGCGGGCGCGGTTTCGATCGACTATGTCAACCGCCTGCCGAAGAATTTCGTGGAAACGACGGTCGGCAGCTTCGGCTATCTGCGCGGGGTGACCGCCGCGTCCTACAAGGTCGGCGCGGGCAATCTGCTCGCAGCATTCGAGGGCACCAAATACAACGGGCCCTGGGACGTCGCCGATGACGTGCGCAAGCTGAACGGCGTCCTGCGTTACAGCGAGGGGACCGTCACCGACGGCTTCTCGCTGACCGCGATGGCCTACTCCAACAGCTGGAATTCGACCGACCAGGTTGCCCAGCGGGCGATCGATCAAGGCCTCATCAGTCGATGGGGCACGCTCGATCCCACCGATGGCGGCACGTCGAGCCGCTTCAGCCTGTCCGGCAAATGGGCGCAGTCGAGCGACTATGGCCAGACCAATGTCAGTGCCTACGTCATCCGCTCGAACCTTCGCCTGTTCAACGATTTCACCTACTTCCTGGACAATCCCGTCAATGGCGATCAGTTCAGCCAGCTCGACAGCCGCACGCTCGGCGGTTTCGATGCGCGTCATGCCTTCGACTGGCGTCTTGGCGGCCTGGAAACCCAGACCCGCGTCGGCGTGCAGACCCGCTATGACGACATCAATGTCGGCCTCTACAAGACGGCTCAGCGGACCCTGCTGTCGACCGTGCGCGAGGACCACGTTGGCGAGGGCAATGTCGGGATCTGGACCGACAGCACGACGCGCTGGACCGATTGGCTGCGCACCACGGTCGGCCTGCGCGAGGACTTCTTTGCCGGACATGTCTCGAGTGACACGCCGGAGAATTCCGGCAATGCGCAGGCCGCGATGACGAGCCCGAAGGCGGGCATCGTCCTCGGCCCATGGTTCAAGACCGAGTTCTTCGGCAATGCCGGTTATGGCCTGCACAGCAACGACATCCGCGGCGCGACCATCACGGTCGATCCGAACGACAAGGTGACGCCGCTCGATCGCGTGCCGTTGCTGGTGCGCTCGCGTGGCGCCGAGGTCGGCATCCGGACCCAGGCGATCCCCGATCTCACCAGTTCGCTCGCCGTTTTCGTTCTCGATTTCGACTCCGAACTGCTGTTCGTCGGCGATGCCGGCACCACCGAGCCGAGCCGGCCGAGCCGGCGCGTCGGCGCCGAATGGACCAATCACTACAAGCCGCTCCCCTGGCTCGGCTTCGACCTTGATGTCGCCTATACAAAGGCGCGGTTCACCGATTTCGACGTGGTCGGCGACTACATCCCTGGCGCGCCGGCGTGGGTCGCAAGCGGCGCCGTGACGTTCGGCGCGGAGAGTGGCTGGTTCGGCGCTCTCAAGGCGCGCTACTTCGGTCCCCGGCCGCTGATCGAGGACGACAGTGTGCGCTCCCTGTCGTCCTTCATCGTGAATGCCCGCGCCGGGTACAATTTCGACAATGGCCTGAAACTTCAGCTCGACATTCTCAATCTCTTCAACGCGCGGACGAACCAGATCGAGTACTACTATGTCTCGCGGTTGCCGGGAGAGCCGATCGAGGGGGTTGGCGACCGCCACGTCCATTCGGCGGAGCCGCTCACGGTGCGGCTGACGGCTGCGGCCAAGTTCTAGGGCGTCGCGGGGCGACCTCTGCGGATGGCGTCACGCCGGCCAGGCTTGATCTGATGTGCGTGGAGGGGAGACCCCATTTCGGGATTTGTGGGAGATCCCGACGGGGGGACTAGACCGCCAACGCCGACGCGGCTATATGGACGCCAGCTGAGCCGCCGCTGACGAATTTTACCGCGCGGCTCGCATAGCTACCGAAAAATGTACTGTTAAATCAGTCACTTCGGTGGGGAATGGTGTAACGGTAGCACAACAGACTCTGACTCTGTTTGTCTTGGTTCGAATCCAGGTTCCCCAGCCA
>CAYREH010000113.1:0-3556 GCA_964423245.1 uncultured Bradyrhizobium sp.
AAAAAGTGTCAACCATGTCCCCGAACAGGTGTAAGCTATGTCTCCGGGCTGAACAACAAGCCCGGGCATGACGAGCTTCTGGGCGGAGCCCGCGAAGGGATGGGTTGAGCCCTCGCGAAACCCATCATGCTTCGTCAGCGGCGAATGGATTGATGGGTTTCTGGCGCTCTACCCATCCCACGGGCTGACAATTGGCGGCGCAGCAACGATCGGTCTGATATGGGCCTGACTGCGAATTGGTTGGATCGGATCAGAAAAGAGGAGCCGCCCAAAGGCGACTTTCGTCAATCCGGCATCAGGCGTGGATCATCGCGGTGCTTTTCCGCCGGTACGCCATACAGCCGAGCCCGCCGAAACCGAGCATCATCATGACCCAGATCGCCGGTTCTGGCACGGCGGGAATCTCCTCAACCGTTTCAGTCAGGCTGGTTATGTTCAGTTTGCCGCTCGCGCCGGCTGTCTGGAAGGATCCCTGAGCAATATCACCGTCTTGAACCGTGTACGTGAATGGCAGATCGATGGTCGCTGGGAGTGCAGCATTCTTGGCTTCGATGCGGGCATACAAGAAAACGTCTTTGGCGACGGCAGCTTGGTGTATCTGGCTGGAGTTGACGCCCTTGTTCCAACCATAAATGAAACCAAAGAGGTTTGGATTTACGAAGGTCTCAGTAATACCGTTGATCGTTATCGAAGCTGACAGGGCTGGCGAATTCGTCCCAAGGAAAGATCCGCCCTGAAGATAGTTCTCGAATGGACCGGATACCTTTTCGGAGAGTCCAGTCGTGGACGTGTCAAAAGAAAATTTTGCGGTGAAGGCGCCCTGAAGGGGCCCAGACCCGAAACTCCCGGAGTAGCTGTAAGCGTCGTAGAGCGTCCCCGTGTATGTGATATCCACGATGGCAGCTGAGGCTTGGGACACTTGTCCTGACAGTGCGAGCGCAGAGACCACTCCCAAAATCTTCGACTTCATTTCGGTTACCACTAAATTTGATTGCTAATCCGAGAAAAGTTTCTCAGATGCAAGCGCCTGTCAAGGTTGTATCCGCCCATATTCTCGCCAACGCGGCTTCAATATCGGGCCGTCTTCGGGCGCCACCATTCGACACGCGTCGGATGGCTGAGCCCTCGCGAAATCCATGATGCTTCGTCAGCGGCGAGCGGATGGGCTTCGCTGGCGCTCTGCCCATCCTGCGGGCTGACGCTGTGGCCCGGCACCGTCGATCCTGCGCGTCTGTGCCGGTAGACATCTCTCCCCCATCGGGGAATGGTGAAAGCCGATGCTGCGGCGCTGGCGCATGCCTCCACCACCCCTTGTGCTGCCCGACGGGCAAAACACGCCAGTTCTGGGTCTAGACCTCCGCGCAAAAATATTCGAATTTACAGAATTTCGGTTCTGCCGTATAAATCTCGCCGTCCCGCCCGCCACAAGGGGCGTTTCGCGATCGTCACGAGACGCGGGCCGGGATGCGGTGGCCGCGACGGCGTCGGCGCGCGAGGAAGCTGCAGGGCGGGCAACCGTGAGCGGCGACGGGCGCGGTGCGACACGGCGCTGACAGCGTCCTCGCATGGCCTTCACGGTGAGCGCACGCCAGCCGTGGAGGACCCAGCTGAGATGTGCGCGGACGGAGAAGTCGTGTGGTCCTGGCGCCCGGTAGCTGGCGCCAAGCCCTCGCGGCGATGTGGCGGCCGACCGGTCCGCGCATCGCGCGAACGCTGGGGGTGACGGGGGCAAGAGTGCATCGCTCCCCGAGGAGAGCACGAAGGACACCGTGAAAACCATCGCGCAGGGAAGGCCGGGCGACCGGCACACCTGTCGTCCACCCCCGTGCGCGTTCTTGAGCACACGCGGGACTTCGGGTGCCAGCCGGCGCCCGGTCTTCCCTGCGCCCTTGCTTTAGAAAAGGGCGAAAGACAACAGCAAGGCTCGGGCGAATACGCCGCGAGAACGCGAAGCCATGTCAATCGGAAAAGCATCCATCGGCGGAGTGCGCGGCATGCTGGGTCCCGGCTCTGCGCAGCGTCGCTGCGTGCCGCAGCGCGTCCGGGAGACGAGAGAGGCATGCGGTCGTTCCCACATCCGTCATTGCGAGCGCAGCGAAGCAATCCAGACTCTTTCCGCGGCACGGCTCTGGATTGCTTCGTCGCTTCGCTCCTCGCAATGACGGCGGTATGGCCCTAAGCCGCCGCCTTCTTCCGCGCCTGCTCGGCCTTGTACAGTTCGAATTCCTCCGCGATCGCGCGTGCGATCGAGGGACGCTGGCGCAGCCGCTCGCAATACGCCTTCAGGTTCGGCCATTTCGCCAGCTCGATCGGCGGCGTCGCCATGGTCCAGTTGATGACGGTGACGAGATAGGCGTCGGCAACGCTGAAATGGTCGAGCAGGAAGTCGCGTCCCTTTAAGTGAGCGTCGACGACGTCGAGCCGTGACAGGCCCTTTTCCAGCACATAGGTCTTCGCGTCCTGCGGCGCCTTGCGGTCGAGCAGGGTCACGAACAAACCCTTGTGCAACTCCGTGCCGATGAAGCAGAGCCATTGATGCAACCGGCTGCGATCGATGCCCGCGGCCGCGCCGATCCCGGAGTTCGGAAACCCGTCGGCGACGTATTGCAGGATCGCGGCGTTCTCGGTCAGCACCACGCCGTCGTCGGTGCGCAGCGTCGGCACCAGGCCGAGCGGATTGACGGTGCGGAAGTCCGAGCCGTCCTTCAGCACGGTCTTGGTCGGCGGATCGACTTCCAGATAGGTTGCATCGGCGCCGGCTTCATACAGCGCAATCCGGGTCGCCATCGAACAGGCGAGCGGCGAGAAATAAAGATCCATCCTGGGCCTCCTTGGGCAATTCGTGTGAGTCTTGCTCAACCTGGCCAGATTGATTTTTGTACTGTGTTGCATAATATATCGAGGGTCAAGGATTAATTTGCGAAATGGTACAAAAAGAAAAGCCGCCTGCTGCGGCGGGTCAGCCCAGGCGTCGCGGCCGCCCGCGTGCCTACGAGCCCGACATCGCGCTCGGCAAGGCGCTCGATCTGTTCCGCACACAAGGGTTTGCCGCGACGTCACTCGACGATCTCAGCGCAGCGACCGGCATGAACCGGCCGAGCCTCTATGGCGCCTTCGGCGACAAGCGCGAGCTCTACATCAAGAGCTATCAGCGCTACCGCGAGGAGGCCCGCGCCGCGATGGTCGAGATCTTTGCGAAGGAGATGCCGCTGCGCCAGCGGCTCGAGCGCATCTTCGCCTCCGCGCTGAACATCTATCTCTCCGGCGAGAAAGGCCCGCGTGGTTGTTTTACGGTGGTGACGGCGGCGTCCGAGGCGGTCGGCGATCCCGAGATTCGCGCCATGGTGCTCGACGGTCTCGCGGAACTCGACAAGGCCTTTGCGAATTGCTTCCGCCGCGCCAAGGAGAAGGGCGAACTGTCCGACAGCGCTGATCCAGCCGTGCTCGCGCAGCTCGCATCAGCCACGGTGCACACAATCGCCATCCGCTCGCGCGCGCGTGTCCCGCGCAAGGAGCTGGAAGCGATCGTCAAGGGCGCGATCGACCTGATGGTGGG
>CAYREH010000113.1:3656-12480 GCA_964423245.1 uncultured Bradyrhizobium sp.
CCGGTCCACCACGTTCTCCAGCTTGCCGCCCGCCTCGAACCGCGCGATCTGCTCGGCGACATAGGCCGAGATCGCGTCGGCGTCGGTGTCGGCGGCGTTGTGCGGGGTCAGCACCACTTTCGGGTGGGTCCAGAAGCGGCTGTCGGCCGGCTGCGGTTCCTGCACGAAGACGTCGAGCGAGACGGCGCCGAGCGTGCCGTCGTCGAGACAGGCGAGAATATCAGCTTCGTTCTGCAGGCCGCCCCGGCCGGCATTGATCAGCACCGGCGCGCCGAGCGGGCTGGTGCGATTGAGCCTGGTGAAGACGTCGCGGTTCAGGATGCCGTGGGTGTCCGGCGTCAGCGGCAGCAGCGATACCAGGATGTCGGTCTTGCGGAGGAACGCATCGATTCCGGCGGTGCCATGGAAGCATTCGACGCCTTCGATCGTCCGTGGGCTGCGGCTCCAGCCGGCGACGCGAAAGCCCAGCCGCCGCAGCACGTCGGCCGCGTCGGCACCGAGCGTGCCGAGCCCCATGATTCCGACCGTGACCGCGCTTGCCGGCCACTGATATTTCGGCTCCCAGCGCCGCGCGCGCTGGCAGTCCCGCAAATACAGCTCCTGGCGATGGTGCATCAGCACATGCAGCACGACATATTCGGTCATGCGGTTGGTGAGATCGGGGACCGCCACGCGCACCAGCGGCACGTCGGGCAGGCTCTTGTCCGCCATCAGCGCATCGACGCCGGCACCTAGATTGAAGATCGCGCGCAGGTTCGGAAAGGCACCGAGATCGCCGGGCACCGGCTTCCAGACCGCGGCATAGTGCACCCCGGCTGGATCGAGCGTGGAATCGGGCAGCAGCACCACGGGCCGGCCGTTGCAGACCGCGTCGAACCGGGCCTTCCAGCGCTCCGGCAGCCAGTTCTGCTGCGTGCTGTTGATCAGGACGGCCAGGGTGCCTTTGGTCATTCGAAGTGCCTCGTCGGATTCCGCTTTTGGTGGCCCTCCTTGGCACGATTGGCTGGACTTTTCCCGCAAATTCTTTCCGCAGAGTTGTCGGGGCGGGGCATATTGGATCGTCTTAAAAACAAGCGTCCTCGGAGGTGCCGCCCATGCTTTATGCAATCCTTTGCTACCACGATGAAGATTTCGTCGGCTCCTGGAGTAAGGACCAGGACGAGGCCGTGATGAAGAAACTCGCGGTGGTGCAGGAGAAGCTCGCAAGCCAGGGCCGCCTCGGCCCGGTGGCGCGGCTGCTGCCGACCACGGCGGCGGCGACGTTGCGCAAGGAAGATCCGCCACTGGTGATCGACGGACCCTATGCCGAGACCAAGGAGCAACTGCTCGGCTTCTACATCGTGGACTGCAGGAATCTCGACGAGGCGCTCGACGTCGCACGCGACCTCGGCGCAGCCAATCCCGGCGGTGCCTATGAGGTGCGGCCCGTCGGCGTGTTCCGGCCCGGAGTGAACCTGCCGTGAGCGACACCGATGCCGCCTGGATCGAGACCGCGCTGACCTCGGCGCGCCCCCAGGCGGTCGGCGCCCTGCTGCGATATTTCCGCGATCTCGACACCGCGGAGGAGGCGTTCCAGAACGCCTGCTTGCGGGCGCTCAAGGCCTGGCCGCAGAACGGGCCGCCGCGCGATCCGGCGGCCTGGCTCATCATGGTCGGGCGCAACGTCGCCATCGACGAGGTGCGCCGGTCCCGCAGGCAGCAGCCGCTGCCCGAGGACGACCAGGCCATCTCCGATCTCGATGACGCCGAGGGTGCGCTGGCCGAGCGGCTCGACGGCTCGCATTACCGCGACGACATCCTGCGCCTGATGTTCATCTGCTGCCATCCGCAGCTGCCGGCGACGCAGCAGATCGCGCTCGCGCTGCGCATCGTCTGCGGCCTCACCGTCAAGCAGATCGCGCGCGCCTTCCTGGTCTCCGATGCGGCGATGGAACAGCGTATCACGCGGGCCAAGGCCAAAGTCGCGGAGGCCGGCGAGCCGTTCGAAGCGCCGGGCGCGGTCGAGCGGTCAGAACGGCTCGCCGGCGTCGCGGCCATGATCTACCTGATCTTCAACGAAGGCTATTCGGCCGGCGGCGACACTGCGGAACTCCGCAAGCCGCTCTGCGAAGAGGCGATCCGGCTGGCGCGGCTGCTGCTGCGGCTGTTTCCGGGCGAGCCGGAGATCATGGGGCTGACCGCGCTGCTGCTGTTGCAGCACGCCCGCAGCGCCGCCCGCTTCGCCGCCGACGGCTCCGTCATCCTGCTCGAGGATCAGGACAGGTCATCCTGGAACGGCACCATGATCGCCGAAGGCCTTGCGCTGATCGACAAGGCGATGCGGCATCACCGCAGCGGACCTTACCAGATCCAGGCCGCGATCGCCGCCCTCCATGCGCGCGCGGCGAGGCCTGAAGACACCGACTGGGCCCAGATCGACCTGCTCTATGGCGCGCTCGAACTGGTGCAGCCGTCCCCCGTGGTGACGCTCAACCGGTCTGTCGCCGTCGCCAAGGTGCGTGGGCCGCAGGCCGCGCTCGACCTGATCGAGTCGCTGGCAGAACGGCTCGCCAACTATTTTCATTTCCACGGCGTGCGCGGCGCGTACCTGATGCAGATCGGCCGCCATGAAGAGGCCCGCGTCGCCTTCGACCGTGCCATCGCGCTCGCCAATACCTCGGCCGAGGCGGCGCATATCCGCATGCATATCGACCGTCTGATCCGGGACAGCGAGGCAAGCGCGGCGCGGCAGGAGGCCAAGGCCACATAGGGCGGGCGGCCTCGCGCGGCCGCGAAATTTTCCGGCTTCGATGTCGGCTTCGGCCCGCGCCGTTCGTCTTGATCGCGTAGACAGGAGTTCCGGATGCTGAAAGCCATTGCCGTCATCGCCATCGTCCTCGCGACCGGACTTGCGATCGTCCTCGTCCTGGCGCTCACAAAGCCCGACCAATTCAGCGTCGAGCGCAGCCTCGTGATCAAGGCGCCGGCCGCTACGATCTATCCGCTGGTGGCTGACTTCCACCGCTGGACCGGGTGGTCGCCCTATGAGGATCGCGATCCCGCGATGACGCGGACCTACGGCGGCGCCGCGCAGGGCAGGGGCGCGACCTATGCCTGGGACGGCAACAGCAATGTTGGCGCGGGCCGCATGGAGATCCTGGAAGCGAACGCGCCCTCTCTGCTGCGCATCAAGCTCGATTTCGAGCGTCCGTTCGAAGGGCACAACAGGGCCGAGTTCAGCTTCGCGCCGCAGGGCGATGCCACGCTCGTGACGTGGACCATGCATTGCCCGGCGCCGCTGCTGTCCAAGGTCATGCAGGTCTTCATCAACCTGGACCGGATGATCGGCAAGGACTTCGAGGCCGGTCTCGCCGGCCTGCAGAGGTTAACCGAGAAATCGCCCGTCCCCCGCTGACCGGACGCCCCTCAGGAGACCAGCCAGTTGATGACGGCCAATGTCTCCCGGGGCGACGGTGTCGAGCCATCCGATCGTGGCTTGCGCCGATCTGTCGAAGCGCTGCGGATGGATGTTCGCCCACCTCGTCAACGGCAGCGCGGATAGATCGCAGCGAGGTCGCGTCCCTTCAGCAACAGCAGCCGCGACGTCAGTCCGCCCTGCCGGCTGATCCAGTCGCGAATCGGCGTCGGATACGCCGCAAGCACTGCCTTCGACGCCTCCGGTTCGGCGTAGAATTTTCCGCGCCGGTCGACCGACCGCGCGGCATGGAAGCCGAGCACCGCGCGTTTGGTGACGCAGATGCGCTCGTCGGGCACGACGCTGAGCACGAGCGTGCAGGCCGAGAGGCAGGGACCGTCGATCACCACGCGTTCGCCGCTGGCGCGCACCTTCTCGAACAGGTCGAGGAACGGTCCGACTTCGCCACCGGGTGAGCGGATGATGCGGATCTCGGCCGCGGCGGGCGCCGCCGCCAGCAGGCAAACGACGAGCGGAAGGATCCGGACGAATGGAACAGGTCGCATGCGGGACTCCACGAAGCCGACATCGCTGGACGGTGCCGAGAGCAAGCCGTCCCGCAAGATGTCTTGCAACAATCTAGCCATTGCGCCGTTCCCCGCGCAGCGTCGGCAGGCCGATGCCGGCCGCATCGAAGCCGCCATCGACGGCCAGAATCTGGCCCGTGATGTAGCTCGCCTTCGCCGAGCACAGGAAGAAGATCGCCTCGGCAAGTTCCTCCTCGAGGCCGTAGCGGTTCAGCGGAATCGCGTCGTGATAGTCGGCGCGGATTTCCCTCGTGTGAACCTGCTTGGCCATCGCAGTGTCGACCGGTCCCGGCGCGACCGCATTGACGCGGATGTTGAGCGAAGCGAGTTCGACCGCGAGCTGCTTGGTGAGATGCGCGAGACCCGCCTTGCTGGTGCCGTAGGCCGAGCGCAGCGTCGAGGCGCGCACCGCCGAGATCGAGGTGATGTTGACGATCGCACCGCCGCCCTCTTCGCGCATCAGCGGTACCGCCGCCTTGGTGCAGAGGAAGGGGCCGGTGAGATTCACCGCCATGATCCGGTTCCAGTCGGCATTGCTGGTCTCGAGCACCGGCGCGAACACGGCGACGCCGGCATTGTTGACGAGCGCATCGAGCCGGCCGAACCGGTTCATCAGCGCGGCCATCGCAGCGCCGACGGCTGCGGCGTCGGACACGTCGCAGGTGATCGCCAGCGTGTCGTCGGGCTTGTTCAGCGCACGCGCCGCGGCGGACTGCAATTCGCCCTCGATATCGAGCAACGCCACGCGCCAGCCCTCGGCCAGAAACTTCTTCGCGGTCGCAAGCCCGATGCCGCGTGCGGCTCCGGTGATGAGGGCGACTTTGGCGGGAGAAGCGGTCATGGCGCGGTCCTTTGCTCGGGTTCGCGCGAAATGCCAGTTTAGTGGGCCCCGTGCAAGGTGCCCGAATGTCGGACCATTGCGGCGGAAGCCCGGAGATGGGCGCGCCTCACGCCAGTTCGGCCGACGCGCGCTGCATGTTGGCCGACATGTCCGCCGTCACCGCGCTCTGCTCCTCGACGGCGGCTGCGGTGGTTGCGATGAATTCGTTGACGCCCTCGATGGCGGCCTTGATCGCCGTGAGGGAGCTTGCGACGTCGCCTGCGACTGTGTTGAGCGCGTCGATCTCGGTCGAGATCGTGTCGGTGGCCTGCTTGGCCTGGCTTGCCAGGTTCTTGACCTCGGAGGCGACCACGGCGAAACCGCGACCGGCTTCGCCGGCCCGCGCCGATTCGATCGTGGCATTGAGCGCCAGCAGGTTGATCTGGCCGGTGATGCCCGCGATCATCTCGACGATGCCGCTCATGGCCTGCGCCGCCGCGTTCAGCCGCTGCGCCTGGCCGTCCGCCGCCTCGACGCGGCTGGCCGCGACCTTGGAGTTCTCGCGCGACTTCGCCATGGTCTCCGAGATCTCGCGGATCGAGGCGCTCATCTCCTCGCTGCCGGCCGCGACCGCCTCGATCAATCCACGCGCATTGTCCGCCTTCTTGCGGCCGATCGCCTGTGCGGTGATGTCGGTGGCGTATTTCACCACCTTGTAGGGTTTGCCGTTGAGGTCGAAGATCGGATTGTAGGAGGCCTGGATCCAGATCTCGCGGCCGCCCTTGGCGATCCGCTTGTACTCGGCGGCCTGGTATTCGCCGCGCCGGAGCGTCTCCCAGAACTCCCGATACGCGGCCGAATTGCGCTCGTTCGGCTCGACGAACATCGAATGATGCTGGCCCCTGATCTCGGCGAGCGAATAGCCCAGCGCCTTCAGGAAGTTCTCGTTGGCGGTGCGGATGGTGCCGTCCATGTTGAACTCGATCACCGCCTGCGACTTCTGGATCGCGGCGAGCTGGCCGTCGCTGTCGGCTGCCTTCATCTTCTGTCCGGTGATGTCGGTCGCGAACTTCACGACCTTGAACGGCCTGCCGTTCTCGTCGAGGATCGGATTGTAGGTCGCCAGAATCCAGATTTCCCTGCCGCCCTTGCCGATCCGCTTGTACTCGGCGGCCTCGAACTCGCCGCGGTTCAGCCTGGCCCAGAAGGCCGCATAGGTCGCGCTTGCGCGATCCTCCGGCGTGACGAACATGCTGTGGTGCTTGCCCCTGATCTCGTCGATCGTATAGCCCATCGTGGTCAGGAAATTCTCGTTCGCGCTGACGATGGTGCCGTCCATCTCGAACTCGATCACGGCCTGCGCACGGTTGATCGCGGCGATCTTGCCGGCGTCCTCCATGTCCTTGATCTTCTGCGCCGTGATGTCGGTGGCGAATTTGATGAAGCTGACCACCTTGCCGTTCTCGTCGCGCAGCGGCGCGTAGGAGGCGTGGACCCAGACCTGCCTGCCGCCCTTGCCGAAGCGCTTGTACTGCGTGGTCTGGAATTCGCCCCGGTTCAGGCTGGCCCAGAAGTCGCGGTAGCGCGCGCTTTCGCGCTCGGCCGGGCTGACGAAGATGCTGTGGTGCTTGCCCTTGATCTCCTCGAGCGTATAGCCGCTCATCCTCAGCAGGTTCTCGTTGGCGTTCAGAATGGTGCCGTCGAGGCCGAACTCGATCACCGCCTGCGACCGATCGAGCGCCTCGACCTCGGCGAGCGCGTGCCTGGTCTTCTTGTTCTGGAAATTGAACATGGATCTCTCCGCTCGGTTTGAGGGCGGGTTGGATGGATCAGGATACCGGTCGCCTCAGCGGAAAAGTTGCAGCATCTGATTGAGCAACTGTAAACGTATGCAAAATTATGCAGCGTCTCCGTATTTTCACGTGCCGCATTGGTTCGGCCGGCGCTGAACACGGGCCCGCCGGCATGCCGGCCGGAACGCGACGGGAGTTTTTCGCTTCGTTTGCCCGCTCGCGTGTCGGGTCCGTCAGCGGCTGTTCGTCTTTCTGGAGGCGGTGCGCTGCAAGCGGAACACCGGAAGCCAAGGGAGAGACCTCATGAGTACCGACACCTATCTCGCCGTTTTCCTCGGCAGCAAGTCGAGCCCCAAATGGGCCGCATGGAACGCGCTGTCCGAGGCCGAGCGCAAGACGAGGGAACAGGCCGGAATGGCGGCGTGGCACCATTGGGTCGAGCAGCATCAGGGCGCGATCGTCACCATGGGTGGTCCGCTCGGCAAGACTAAGCGGATCGACGCTGGCGGCATCGCCGATATCGCCAATGAGATGGGCGGGTTCACCGTGGTGCGTGCCGCCTCGCATGAGGCGGCGGCCAGAATGTTCGAGAACCACCCGCATTTCGCGATCTTTCCGGGCGAGCGCGTCGAACTGATGCCGGTGCTGTCGATCCCGGGTGGTTAACCAAACCGAATGGGGCGCGCCTAGTGACCTTCGCGTCCAGCTCATGTAAAGCTCGTTCACATGAGCTGGCGCAAGGAGCAGCGCCGCGCCGAGCGCGGCTATCACCACGGTAATCTCAAGGAAGCCCTGTTGCAGGCTGCCCTCGGGCTGATCGCCGAGAAGGGCGCGGCCGGCTTCACCTTCGCCGATGCCGCGCGCATGGCCGGCGTCAGCGCGGCGGCGCCTTACCGGCATTTTCGCGATCGCGACGAGTTGCTGTCCTCGATCGCGCAGCGCGGCTTCGAGCAATTCGAGGCGCGCCTCACTGCGGCCTGGGACGATGGCCGTCCCGACACCGTGACGGCGTTCGAGCGCGTCGGCCGCGCCTATCTCGCCTTCGCCCGCGAGCAGCCGGCGTTCTATGCCGCGATGTTCGAATCCGGCCTGCCGGTCGATGCCAATCCGGCGCTGCAGGCGGCCAGCGAGCGCGCATTCAACATCATTCGCGCCGCGGCGGAGCGGCTGGCGGCGCTGGCGCCGCCAGGTATTCCGAGGCCCCCGGCCATGATGATGGCCCTGCACATCTGGTCGATGTCGCATGGCGTGGCCTCGCTGTTCTCGCGCGGTGACGCGGCGCGGCGCAAGCTGCCGATGTCGCCGGACGAACTGCTTGAGGCCGAGGTCCTGATCTATCTGCGCGGTCTCGGATTCCCGACCGACCGTCGCCCCCACAGGGCTGCCGAACCGCCGCCGGTCCCGCCGGAGGCGTCCACCGGTTCAGGCGTGCCGCCGGGCGGCCCCTGGGGCAAGCCGAAATAAAATTGCGCAAATAATTTGGAAGCTGCGCCGGGCCGCCGCCTTGACAAAAACCCGCGATGGTTTAGCTATGTAAATGTTATTTACATTCACAACGGCGCTGGTGCCGTGATGGAGATGGCAATGGCCTACACCGCTGATGTCAATCGATGGCGCGGTCCTTCGGAACACCAATACGAGCGTCCCCGCATGCTCGAGACGCCCTGGCATCCCGGCTGGATCGCCGTGACCATCCTCGGCTTCATCATCTGGTGGCCGATCGGACTTGCCCTTCTCTTTTTCACACTCGGGAGCAGAAAAATGGGTTGCTGGAGCCACCAGGATCGCTGGCAGAACAAGATGGAGCGGATGCAGTACAAGATGGATCGCATGCGTGACCGCATGGAGCGCCGCGGCTTCGGCTTCGGTTTTGGCCCGCCGTCTTCCGGCAACCGCGCCTTCGACGAGTACCGCTCCGAGACGCTGCGCCGGCTCGAGGAGGAGCAGGTCGAGTTCAGGAACTTCCTCGACCGTCTGCGTCACGCCAAGGACAAGGAAGAGTTCGACCAGTTCATGGCCCAGCACAAGACGCGTCCGACCCCGCCGCCGACTGACCAGCCGCAGGGTTGATCTGACGCCGACACCTCTCAAAGCCCTCAGGCACATGCCCCCAAAGTCCTGATGGCCCCGAGCCGGGCCCCCCCCCCCCCCCGCGGGCGGGCGCGGGGGGGTTTGGGGGGGGGGGGGGGGGGGGGGCCCCCGGGCCGGGGGCCGGGGCGCGCGGGGGGGC
>CAYREH010000114.1:0-12087 GCA_964423245.1 uncultured Bradyrhizobium sp.
ATCAGCCTGCCTCTTTCATCGCGT
The DNA here is from genome assembly GCA_964423245.1 of uncultured Bradyrhizobium sp. Taxonomy (GTDB): domain Bacteria; phylum Pseudomonadota; class Alphaproteobacteria; order Rhizobiales; family Xanthobacteraceae; genus Bradyrhizobium. The sequence continues at coordinate 25 of CAYREH010000114.1, forward strand.
GCTTGATCGAATTGAGTTTGGTGCGAAGCGACCCATCCACCATGCGGCTGCCCACCTTGACGACGAGGCCACCGATGATCGAGGGATCGACCTTCACGTTCAGCGCGACGTCCTTGCCGGTCACCGATTTCAGGGCGACCTTGAGGGCATCGAGATTCTTGTCGGAGAGCGCTTCCGCCACGGTCACGTCGGCCGTGGTCTCGCCCTTGAACTTGGCGACGAGGGCGCGGTAGGCGCGGATCACGTCGGTCACCACGAACAGGCGACGGTTGGCGGTGAGCACCCGCAGGAAATTGGCGGTGATGCCGGCGATCCCGGCCCTGGCCAGCACGGCGGCGAGCGCCCTGGACTGGGCCTCCGCCGCGAACACCGGGCTGCGGACGAGGCGCTTCAGATCGGCGCTCTCGTTCAGAAGGCCCTCGAACTTCTCGAGATCGGCCTTGACCTCGTCGACCACCTTCTGGTCGCGGGCCAGTTCAAACAAGGCCGTTGCATAACGGCCGGACACACCGGAAACGGACGTATCTTCTGCAGCCACAGACGCGCTCTTTTTGCTGTCAAACTCGCAAGGGAAAAACCGTCGCCACGAAGCGGCGCCTAGCGATCCAAGCCCTTGGAATTCAAGCGGGACTTCGATTTTCGACCAGCACGGGAAGCGCCGGGCTCGTTAAAATCGCGGCTTTGCTAACATAGCAGGCGCGCACCTGCAACATGACGCCAAATTAAAGCCATGAGGTTCTCTCGGCAGTTCGTCGCAGGTTCGAGGGGGCAGTGGGCGCCCCGCCACCGCGAACCTGCCACGTCACGGAATGACGCCCCGCCTGCGTCACCTGCCGCTGCCTCAGTTCCCCCGCCCAGCGCATAGCGGCCATGAGCGCGGCCGCCACAGACGGCCCTCGCGCCGCCGGTCTTCGGTTGCCCCGAATACTTACCGAATTCTAAACACGAGCAGCGATGACTTTGCTTTACAGTATTCGCAAGTAATGAATTGGTTAAAAAATCGTTAAAGGCCAAGATCACACAGCGTCGGTGAATATACGGATCAGGGTCACAAGATATTTCACCCCGACATATACCTGAACTACTGCCTAATTCACGCCTCATTGGGAATCGAAACGCGGTCCCGCTCACAAACCGATGGGGGCTCCACTGGCCACATATGTGGCAATACTAGCTTAGGGACCACTAAATGCTGTCTTTCAAGATGCTGGGGAACGTCACCCAGCCGCGTACGGCAATCGCTTTTGTTGCCGCAACTCTTCTCATCGGTGGGACTGCCACCGAAGCATCCGCCAAATCCAGGCATCACCGGCACTCTCACCATCACCGCCACCAGACCCAGGCCGAGACCAACCCCGCTTCTGATTGGCGCAACGCCAATGCGTCCATGAACCCGACCTCGGGCACCGGCCGCAGCTTCTCCGGCATGGCCTCCTATTACGGCAACGAGTCCGGCAGCCGGACCGCCTCGGGCCAGCGCTTCAACCAGAACGCCTTGACCGCAGCGCATCGTTCGCTGCCGTTCGGCACCAAGCTGCGCGTCACCCATCGCGGCCAGAGCGTCATCGTCACGATCAACGACCGTGGCCCGTTCATTCGCGGCCGTGTGCTCGATCTCTCCACCGGCGCGGCACGCGCCATCGGCCTCACGGGCGCCGGCGTCGGCCGCGTCACCGCGGAAGTCGTTTCCTGAGGGCGCGACAGGCGCCGCATCTGACAGCGCAGGTCTCGTCATCGTCCGCAGGGACATGAGCGGTTTGCTGCGCGCGTGAAACAAGCCCGCCGCCCTGGGGGACGGCGGGCTTTTTTGTTCGCTCTGTTATTGGGGGCCGACTCGCAGAGCGGGGCACTCCTCGATCCCCGTCATTGCGAGGAGCGCCTGCGACGAAGCAATCCAGGATCCCTCCGCGGAGAGACTCTGGATTGCTTCGCTTCGCTCGCAATGATGGGAGAGGGTGTCGCGCTACAAGAAGCTCTGCGGATCGACGTCGACTTCGAGCTTGAGATTGCCCTTCGGCTTCGGGCACGCGGCGAGCCAGTTGCGCAGATAATCCGAGAGGTCGAAGTTGCGCGCCGATTTCAGGAGAATGCGGAATCGGTAGCGGCCCTTGATGACGGCGAGCGGCGCTTCCGCCGGGCCCAGCACCACGACGCGCTCGTCGCGCGGCGCCAGCGTCACGAGCCTGCGGCCGAAACCTTCCGCGCTCGGGCGGTCGCCCGCCGAGATGATGAGGCTGGCGAGCCGGCCGAACGGCGGATAGAGCGTCTTCTCGCGCAGCTCGATCTCGCTGTCGTAGAAGGCCTCGCGGTCGCAGGCGATCAGCGCGCGCATCACGGGATGATCGGGCTGATGGGTCTGGAGATAGCCGACGCCGCGGCCCTGCTCGCGGCCGGCGCGGCCGATCACCTGGTTGAGCAATTGCCAGGTGCGCTCCGCCGCGCGCGGATCGCCGTTGGACAGGCCGAGATCGGCATCGACCACGCCGACCAGATTGAGCCGCGGGAAGTTGTGGCCCTTGGCGACGAGCTGGGTGCCGATGATGATGTCGACGCGCCCTTCCGCGATCTCCGCGAGTTCGCTGCGCATCGTCTCGATCGAGGTGATGAGATCGCTCGACAACACCATGGTGCGCGCCCCGGGGAATAGCGCGGCGGCTTCCTCCTGCAGGCGTTCGACGCCGGGGCCGACGGCCACCAGCGATTCCTCCGCGGAGCAATGCGGACAGATGTGCGGGCGCGGCATCGAGAAACCGCAATGGTGGCAGACGAGGCGCTGGCGGAACCTGTGATCGACCAGCCAGGCATCGCAGATCGTGCAGGCGAAGCGATGGCCGCAGGCGCGGCACAGCGTCAGCGGCGCGTAGCCGCGGCGATTGAGGAACAACAGCGCCTGCTCGCGCCGCTCGATCGCGGTCCTGATCTCGCCGGCCAGCCGCGGCGAAATGAAACGGCCGCGCGCCGGCGGCTCGCGGCGCATGTCGATCGCCTCGATATGCGGCATGTGCTGGCCGCCGAAGCGCGACGGCAGCGCGATGCGCTGGTAGCGGTTCTTGCGCGCATTGACCTCGGACTCCACCGACGGCGTCGCCGAGGCCAGCACGATCGGGATCTTCGCGATATGCGCGCGCACCACCGCCATGTCGCGGGCGTGGTAATGCACGCCCTCGTCCTGCTTGTAGGCCTGGTCGTGCTCCTCATCGACGACGATCAGGCCGAGATCGGCGTAGGGCAGGAACAGCGCCGAGCGCGCGCCGACCACGACCGGGGCGGTGCCCTGCGAGATCGCCGCCCAGTTGCGCGCGCGGGTGCGCGGCGTCAGCTCCGAATGCCATTCGATCGGCCGCACGCCGAAACGCTGCGCGAAGCGATCGAGGAACTGGCCGGTCAGCGCGATCTCCGGCATCAGGATCAGCGACTGCCTGCCGCGCCGGACCGCCTCGGCGACCGCCTCGAAATAGACCTCGGTCTTGCCCGAGCCGGTGACGCCGTCGAGCAGCGCGACATGGAAGGTGCCGTTGGCGGCGAGCGCGCGCATCGTATCGACCGCGGCGCGCTGCAGCGGCGAAAAGTCCGGGCGGCCGAAATCGGGATCGGGTGCCGGCGGCGGCGCGGGCGGCGGCATCGGCTCCACCGTCAGCGTGCCCTCGTCGACGAGGCCGTCGATCACGCCCGTGGAGACGCCGGCTTCCTTCGCGGCCTCGGACTTGCCGTGCAGCAAGCGGTCCGACAGCACCGCGATCAGGCGCTGCCGCGCGGGCGTCAGCCGTTTCGGCGGATCGCCGACCAGGCGCACGCCGGCCCGCGTGCGCTCGGGGCCGAGATTCTCGCCCATCCGCAGGCACATGCGCAGCACCATGCCGCGCGGCGAAAGCGTGTAATTGGCGACCCAGTCGACCACCGCACGCAATTCCGGCTTGAGCGGCGGCAGGTCGAGCTTCTCGCTGACCTCCTTCAGGCGGTTGTGCAGGCGCGGATCGGGATTGGCGTTGTCGCCCCAGACCACCGCCAGCACCTCGCGCGGGCCGAGCGGCACGCCGACGAGATCGCCCGCCTTCAGCTCCATGCCGCGCGGCACCTTGTAGGAATAGGTCTGGTCGAGCGCGACCGGCACCAGCACGTCGACCATGCGGGTCGCGTTGGCGGAGGCGGCGGTGCTGCGCGCGGAATGATCCATGACCTCAAAGAATCGGAACCCGGGGCCTTCAAGGCTAGCCCCGACGGCGAGCCTTAGCGAACGATAAACGAGTGGGATGCGATATACTGTGCGGAATCACTCCGTCCAGAGCGCATGACCAAAGCGGCCGCCCCTGCCATCGAGCTCGCCAGCGCCGATCCTGACATCGCGCAGGAGATGGCGCGCTGGCTGTCGCATCTCGGCGCCGAGCGGCGGCTGTCGCCGAAGACGCTCGAGGCCTATGCCCGCGACCTCAGGCAATGCCTCGATTTCCTGTGCAGCCATTGGGGCGAGCGCGTGACGCTCCGCCGTTTCGCCGCGCTGGAGGCCACCGACATCCGCGCCTTCATGGCGATGCGCCGTGCCGACGAGATCGCCGGCCGCAGCCTGATGCGCGCGCTGGCGGGCCTGCGCTCGTTCGGCCGCTTCCTGGAGCGCGAGGGCAAGGGCAAGGTCGGCGCGCTCTCGGCGATCCGCGCACCGAAGGTGGCCAAGAGCCTGCCGAAGCCGCTGCCGATGGCCTCCGCGAAACGCCTGGCCGATGCCGACGAGCGCGCCGGCGAGGACCGCGAGACCTGGATCCTGATGCGCGACGCCGCCGTGATGGCGCTGCTGTACGGCTCGGGCCTGCGCATCTCCGAGGCGCTCGGCCTGAAGCGCCGCGAGGTGCCGCGGCCCGGCGAAGGCGACGTGCTGATCGTGACCGGCAAGGGCAACAAGACCCGCATGGTGCCGGTGCTGCAGAACGTGCTGGCGCTGATCGACGACTATGCGCGGATGTGCCCCTATCCGCTGCCGGCGGAGGGACCCGTCTTCGTCGGCGCGCGTGGCGGGCCCTTGAGCCCGCGCATCATCCAGCTGGCGATGGAGCGGCTGCGCGGCGCGCTCGGCCTGCCCGACAGCGCCACGCCGCATGCGCTCCGGCATTCCTTCGCCACGCATCTGCTGTCGCGCGGCGGGGACCTTCGCGCGATCCAGGAATTGCTCGGCCATTCCTCGCTCTCGACCACGCAGGTCTATACCGGCATCGATTCCGAGCGGCTGCTGGAGGTCTATGCCAGCGCGCATCCGCGGCGGTGACGCAGCCCGGTCGCGCCCCGGCGTGCCGCGGCGACGCTGACATCATCCCGTCACAACGCCCATGCCTCTTGCGCGCCGCGCACGGTTCGGTCAATCGTGCGGGAACCGAGGCAGGAGGGATTGATGAGCGCACATGAAAGCATGGAGCATGCCGAGCATGCCGAACACGCATCCGGCGAGAACAAGAAGATCGCGCTGCTGATCGCCGTGCTGGCGCTGTTCCTGGCGATCTCCGAGACGCTCGGCAAGGGCGCGCAGACCGAATCGATCAGCAAGAACGTCGAGGCCGCCAACCTCTGGGCCTTCTTCCAGGCCAAGAGCATCCGCCGCACCGTGGTGCTGACCGCGGCCGAACAGGGCAAGCTGACGCTCGGCGGCACCACCGACGAGGCGCTGAAGGCCACGGTGCAGAAGCAGGTCGACGACTGGACCAAGACCGCCGCGCGCTACCGCTCCGAGCCGGAGACCGGCGAGGGCACAGAGCAGCTCGCCGAAAAGGCCAAGCATGCCGAGCACGCCCGCGACGAGGCGACGGCCAAGTACCATCATTTCGAGCTGGCCTCGGCCGCCTTCCAGATCGGCATCGTGCTGGCCTCGGCCACCATCATCACCGGCATGCTGGCGCTCGCCTATGTCAGCGGCGTGCTGACGATCGCCGGAATCGTCATGACGGCGCTCGGCCTGTGGTGGCCGCATCTGTTGCACCTGCATTGAGGGGGCGCTGTCCCCTCCGCGTCATTGCGAGAAGCGAAGCGACGAAGCAATCCAGACTGCCGCGGCGGGAAGATTCTGGATTGCTTCGCTTCGCTCGCAATGACGATCGAACAGGCCGAGCCCGCTCAAGAGCTCACCGCGCCTCGTGCACGCTCTTGCGGAAGCGCTGGATCAGCCGCAGCGTGCGGGCGGACCAGCCTTCACCGTTGCCGGTGAGGATCTCGCGGATGCGGCGCTTGATCGGATCGACCAGCTCGGCCGCCCTGGCGCGGAGTTTCAGAACCAGCAGGTAGAGCCGCTCGAACCAGCGCATCTCGAGCAGCTTGTCGCGCGTGACGTCGAATACGAAGGCGGTGACGCCGACGCCGAGCATCTTGCCGGCCACGATCGTGACCAGCGCGCTGGTCCAGTATTCGTGCGTGAGCAGCCAGAGCCCGACCAGCTTGAGCGGAAACAGCGGGATGATCGGCACCGCGAACACGATCAGCGTCATGGCCGGCGACAGCGCATCGACGCGCTCGGTCAGCCACTGCTTGAAGCGCGCCAGCGGGATCGCTGCGACGATCCTGGCGACGACCGGCTCGAGATGGTCCCATAGCCAGGCCTCGATCAGGAAGATGATCGCAAGCAGGACCCAGAGCGGTTGCAGGAGGCGGCGCAGCATGTGTTGTCCCGCCCGGTTCGGTTCGGGGCGTCGCCTACATATGGATGGCGCGCTTGCCGACCGCAAGCGCGGCCTCCTTGACGGCCTCGGAGCGGGTCGGATGCGCGTGGCAGGTGCGTGCGAGATCCTCCGCACTGCCGCCAAACTCCATGAGAACGCAGGCTTCATGGATCATTTCGCCGGCTTCGCGACCGATGATGTGCACGCCCAGCACGCGGTCGGTCTTCGCATCTGCGAGAATCTTCACAAAGCCGTCAGTGGTCTGGTTGACCTTGGAGCGGCCGTTGGCGGTGAACGGAAACTTCCCGACCGTATAAGCCACACCCGCCTGCTTCAGTTCCTCCTCGGTCTTGCCGACGGAGGCCACTTCCGGCGTCGTGTACACGACGCCGGGGATGGTGTCGTAATTCACATGGCCGGCCTGGCCCGCGATGATCTCGGCGACCGCGACGCCCTCGTCCTCGGCCTTGTGCGCCAGCATCGGGCCGGCGACGACGTCGCCGATGGCGTAGACGCCCTTCAGGCTGGTGGCGAAATGCGGATCGATCTGCACGCGGCCGCGCGCGTCCAGCGCCACGCCGGCTTCCTTCAGACCGAGTGCATCGGTGTAGGGCACGCGGCCGATGGCGACGAGCACGACGTCGGCTTCGAGCGTCTCGGCGGCGCCGCCAGCTGCGGGTTCGATGGTCGCCTTCAGCGTCTTGCCCGAGGTGTCGACGGCGGTGACCTTGGCACCGAGCTTGAACGCAAAACCCTGCTTTTCGAGGATGCGCTGGAACTGCTTGGCGATCTCGCCGTCCATGCCGGGCAGGATGCGATCGAGGAATTCGACCACCGTGACCTCGGCGCCGAGCCGGCGCCAGACCGAGCCGAGCTCGAGGCCGATCACGCCGGCGCCGACCACCAGCAGCTTGCCCGGCACCTTGTCCAGCGAGAGCGCGCCGGTCGAAGACACGATGCGCGTCTCGTCGATCTCGATGCCCTTGAGGCGCGCGATGTCGGAGCCGGTGGCGATCACGATGCTCCGGGTCTCGACCACCTGCGACTTGCCGTCGGCGGAGACCTCGACCTTGCCGCTGCCGAGCACCTTGCCGGTGCCCTTGAGCACGTCGACCTTGTTCTTCTTCATCAGGAACTCGACGCCCTTGACGTTGCCGTCGATGCCCTGCTGCTTGAAATTCATCATCGCGGGAAGATCGAGCTGCGGCGCCGGGACCTTGACGCCCATCTTGGCGAAGGAATGGCCGGCTTCCTCGAACATCTCGGAGGCGTGCAGCAGTGCCTTCGAGGGCATGCAGCCGACATTGAGGCAGGTGCCGCCGAGCGTGGCGTTCTTCTCAACCACGGCGACTTTCATGCCGAGCTGAGCTGCACGCACGGCGCAGACATAACCACCCGGTCCGGTGCCGATGATGACGAGATCGTAGGAAGCCATGAGAGAAGTCCCGTAGGTTTGGCGTGGTGAGGATGTGCGGCGTCCGCAGGTGCGTCAGCGGCCGCCGGACACATCGAGAATGGCTGAGGTGACGTAGGAGGCCTCGTCCGACATCAGCCAGACGATGGCGTTGGCGATTTCGTCCGCGGTGCCGACGCGCTTCATCGGCACCATGGGAGCGAGGCGATGGTGCCGGTCGGGCTCACCGCCGGAGGCGTGGATGTCGGTGTCGATCAGGCCGGGACGGATCGCGGCGACGCGGATGCCCTCCCCCGCGACCTCATGGCCGAGGCCGACGGTGAAAGAATCCACCGCGCCCTTGGACGCGGCGTAGTCGACATAGGTGTTGGGCGCGCCGAGCCTCGCCGCGACCGACGACAGGTTGACGATGACGCCGCCCTTGCCGCCATGTTTCGTCGACATCCGCTTCACGGCCTCGCGCGCGCAGAGAATGGAGCCGGTGACGTTGACGGCGAGCACGCGCTGGATGCGTTCGGCCGACATCTCGTCGACCCGCACGCCGCTCTGCCCGACGATACCGCCATTATTCACCAGCGCGCCGAGGGTGCCGAACTTGTCCGCTTCCCTGAACAGCGCGAGAATGTCGCTTTCCTCGGCGACATCGCACTTCACCGCGATGGCCTTGCCGTTGCTGGCCGCGATCTGGGAAACCACCTCGTCGGCGGCCTGCCTGTTGCTGGCATAGCCGACCACGACGCGATAGCCGCGCGCGGCCGCCGCGATCGCGGTGGCACGGCCGATGCCGCGGCTGCCGCCGGTGATGACAACGACTTTATCGGTCATGCCCGCCTCCATGGTTCGACATGCGCCGTCGCCGATGGCGACGACGCGCGCAGATCACGCCAGATCAGAGATCCAGAACCAGCCGCGCCGGGTCTTCCAGGCTCTCCTTGACGCGAACCAGGAAGGTGACGGCTTCCTTGCCGTCGATGACGCGGTGATCGTAGGACAGCGCCAGATACATCATCGGGCGGACCTCGATCTTGCCGCCGACGACCATCGGCCGCTCCTGGATCTTGTGCATGCCGAGGATGCCGGACTGCGGCGCGTTGAGGATCGGGGTCGACATCAGCGAGCCGTAGATGCCGCCATTGGTGATGGTGAAGGTGCCGCCCTGCATCTCGTCGATCTTGAGCTGGCCGTCACGGGCGCGGCGGCCGAAATCGGCGATGCTCTTCTCGATGTCGGCGATCGACTTGTTGTCGCAGTCGCGCACCACGGGGACGACGAGGCCCTTGTCGGTGCCGACGGCGACGCCGATGTGGTAGTAGTTCTTGTAGATCAGGTCGGTGCCGTCGATCTCGGCGTTGACGGCCGGGATGTCCTTCAGCGCCTGCACGACGGCCTTGGTGAAGAAGCCCATGAAGCCGAGCTTGCTGCCGTGCTTCTTCTCGAACGGGTCCTTGTAGTGCGCACGCAGCGCCATAACGTTGGTCATGTCGACCTCGTTGAAGGTCGTCAGCATGGCGGCGGTGTTCTGCACGTCCTTGAGGCGGCGCGCGATGGTCTGGCGCAGCCGGGTCATCTTGACGCGCTCTTCGCGGGCGGCGTCATCGGCCGGCGAAGCGCTGCGCACCTGCACGGCGGCGGCGGGCTGGTTGACCGGGGTCGGCGCCGAGGCGGCGCGCTCGATCGCGGCGAGCATGTCGCCCTTGGTGACGCGGCCGTCCTTGCCGGAGCCCGGCACGGTCGAGGCGTCGATGCCGGTCTCGGCGGACAGCTTGCGCACGGACGGGGCGAGCGGCGCATCGGCCGGCGGCGCCTTCGGGGCGGCGGGCGCAGCGGCCGGAGCTGCAGCGGCAGGCGCCGGAGCAGCAGCGGGCTTGGCCGGGGCCGCGGCGGGCTTGGCGGCGCCGGCGCCTTCGGTGATCTGGCCGAGCAGCGCGCCGACCGCGACGGTGGCGCCATCGGCAGCGATGATCTCGCTCAGCGTGCCGGCGGACGGCGCCGGGACCTCGATGGTGACCTTGTCGGTCTCGAGCTCCACGAGGGGTTCGTCAACGGCGACTGGATCGCCGGCCTTCTTGAACCAGCGGCCGATGGTGGCCTCGGTGACGGATTCGCCGAGCGTCGGCACACGAATTTCAGTCATGGTCTTTTCCTTAAGGGATCGCCAGTGCGGTCGTGAATTTCATACGTCATGCCCCGCCTAGTGCGCACTTGCGCACGGGGGGCGGGGCATCCAGTACTCCGCGGCGTTCGTGATGATCACGAAAGTCACGGCGTACTGGATTGCCCGCCTTCGCGGGCAATGACAGCACTCTAAAACTTCTCAGCTCAGGGCTTCGTCCAGGAACGCCCGCAACTGCGCCTGATGCTTGGACATCAGGCCGGTGGCGGTCGCGGCGGAAGCGGCGCGGCCGACGTAGCGCGGACGCCGGCTCGCACCGTTCACCTGGTTCAGCACCCATTCCAGATAGGGCTCGATGAAGTGCCAGCCGCCCATGTTGCGGGGCTCTTCCTGGCACCAGATCACTTCAGCCTTCTTGAAGCGGGACAGCTCGGTGACCAGCGCCTTGAGCGGCACCGGATAGAGCTGCTCGACGCGCATCAGGTAGATGTCGTCGATGCCGCGCTTCTCGCGCTCCTCGTAGAGGTCGTAATAGACCTTGCCGGAGCAGAGCACGATGCGGCGGATCTTCTCGTCGGGGACGAGCTTGATCGCCTCGCTCGGCAGCATCTGGGCGTCGTCATAGAGGATGCGGTGGAACGTGGTTCCCTTCGCCAGCTCCTCAAGCCGCGACACCGCCCGCTTGTGGCGGAGCAGCGACTTCGGCGTCATCAGGATCAGCGGCTTGCGGATCTCGCGGTTCAGCTGCCGGCGCAGCACGTGGAAGTAGTTCGCCGGCGTGGTCGGATAGACCACCTGCATGTTGTCTTCCGCGCACATCTGCAAGTAGCGCTCGAGGCGCGCCGAGGAGTGCTCCGGTCCCTGGCCCTCATAGCCGTGCGGCAGCAGGCAGACGAGACCGGACATGCGCAGCCATTTGCGCTCGCCCGAGGAGATGAACTGGTCGAACACGACCTGCGCGCCGTTGGCGAAGTCGCCGAACTGCGCCTCCCACAGCGTCAGCGTGTTCGGCTCGGCCAGCGAGTAGCCGTATTCGAAGCCGAGCACGGCCTCTTCCGACAGCAGCGAGTTGATGACCTCGTAGCGGCCCTGCTCGTTGCCGAGATGGTTGAACGGCGTGTAGCGGCTCTCGTCCTCCTGGTCGATCAGGACGGAGTGGCGCTGCGAGAAGGTGCCGCGCTCCGAATCCTGGCCCGACAGGCGGACATGGTGATTCTCGTTCAGCAGCGTGCAGAACGCCAGCGCCTCACCGGTCGCCCAGTCGATGCCGACGCCGCTCTCGATCGCCTTGGCGCGATTCTCCAGGAAGCGCTGGATGGTGCGGTGGACGCGGAAGCCGTCCGGCACCTTGGTGATCTTGCGGCCGATGTCCTTGAGGATGGGAAGTTCGACTCCGGTGACGCCGCGCCGCGCATCCTCTTCCTGGTCGGCGATCTTGAAGCCCGCCCACTTGCCGTCGAGCCAGTCGGCCTTGTTCGGCTTGTAGGACGTGCCGGCCTCGAACTCGGCATCGAGCCGCGCGCGCCAGTCGGCCCTCGCCTTGTCGACCTCGCCCTCGGTCATCACGCCTTCGGCGATCAGGCGGCGGGCATAGAGCTCGAGCGTGGACGGATGAGCCGCGATCTTCTTGTACATCACCGGCTGGGTGAAAGCCGGCTCGTCGCCCTCGTTATGGCCATGCCTGCGGTAGCAGAACATGTCGATGACGACGGGCTTGTGGAACTTCTGGCGGAATTCGATCGCAACCTTGGCCGCGAACACCACGGCTTCCGGATCGTCGCCGTTGACGTGGAAGATCGGCGCGTCGATCATCTTCGCCACGTCGGACGGATAGGGCGACGAGCGCGAATAACGCGGATAGGTGGTGAAGCCGATCTGGTTGTTGACGATGAAGTGCACCGAAC
>CAYREH010000115.1:0-12084 GCA_964423245.1 uncultured Bradyrhizobium sp.
GCCACAAGCTCGTCATGCCCGGGCTTGTCCCGGGCATCCACGTTCTTCGTGCTGCCGGAAAGGTCGTGGATGGCCGGGACAAGCCCGGCCATGACGTCGAGGAACGGCCTGTGCGAATCCTTGAAAGACCATATGCGATTGCCCTGCGCCTGCGGGCGAGGGTTGGGGTGAGGGGTAGCCACAAGCGAGGTCGGAGTTCGCGGCTACCCCTCACCCGTCTCGCCGCTGCGCGGCGAGCCACCCTCTCCCGCCAGGGGAGAGGGAATGAGAGAGCGGCGCTCGCCTCACTCGATGGCCAAAAATCCGGAGTCGCGGCCTTTTCGCTCGCGCCCATCACGCCTCACCCCTTCACCAGCGCGCGATAATCGAGACGGCGATGGAACCAGTACTGATATCCCGAGACGTTCTTCTGCATCGCGATGTTGACGAAGGGCTGGTAGAGCGGGATGCGCGGGATGTCGGTGAAGGCGAGATCGACGAAGCCCTTCACGTCCTTGTCGTAGGTCGCGGTGTCGCCGGTGGCCGCCGCGGCGCGCGCGCCGTCGATGAGCTTGTCCATCTCCGGCGACTTGTAGCTCATGGTGTTGAAGACGGAATTGTTGCCGTGATAGCACCAGTAGAAGAAGTACTCGGGGTAATCGAGCCAGCCCGAGAACACGTTGGTGTAGAGCGGCATCTCCTTCTTGTTCAGCTCGGTACGCCAGTTGGCGCCGGGCACCTTGTTGATGGTGGTCTTGATGCCGATCTGGCCAAGGCTCTCCTGCACCAGCACGCAGAGCGGCTCGTTGACACCGGCGAAGTTGAGGTCGAACGACAGCGTGGTCTCGAAGCCGTTGGGATAGCCGGCTTCGCTGAGCAGCGCCTTCGCCTTCTCGATGTCGGTGTTGTATTTGTGCGGCTGCGGCCAGGCGACCTCGGTCGGCTTGTCCTTGGCAGCGCCGAACATCGGATTGGCGAGGCCGAACATCACCGCGTCGATGATCTTCTGATAGGGCAGCGCATAGGCGACCGCCTGGCGAACCTTGGGATTGTCGAAGGGCGGCTTGGTGACGTTCATGCCGATGTACTGGATGCCGTTGGAGAACGGCAACGACACCACGTTGAGCTTGCCGTTCGCCTTCATCTCCTGGAAATCCTTGTTGGGGAGTTCGTAGGAGATGTCGGCATCGCCACGCTCGAGCAGCGCGCGGCGGTTGCCGGCCTGTGGCACCATGCGCCAGATCACGCGCTTGATCTTGGGCAGCGGGCCGCCGACCCATTCGTCGTTGCGTTCCATGATGACTTCGGTGCCGGCGGTCCACTTCACCACCTTGTAGGCGCCGGAGCCCGCGGTCTGCTGCTTGGTGAATTCGAGACCCCAGGGATCCTTCTCGCTGGCGTTCTTCTTCACGAGTTCGGAGTTGACGATGCAGGGCACGATGACGGCGAGATCGGGGACGGTCAGCTTGTCCTTCTTCAGGAAGTCGACGCGCACCGTGTGATCGTCGATCACCACGAACTGCTCGGGCTTGGTCAGCGAGCCCGCGCTCATCTGGAAGGTGGGAAAGCCGCCGACGCTGACGGCGCGGTCGAGCGACCATTTCACGTCCTTGGCGGTGACCGGCGTGCCGTCGTGGAATTTGGCGTTCTTCTTCAGCTTGAAGGTGACCGACATGTCGTCGATCTTGAAGTCCTCGGCGAGTTCGCCCTTGAACTTGTCGCGGTCGTAATAGGGCACGCCACCGGGGCCGCTCTTCATCTCGTGGCTGATCAGCCGGTCGTAGCAGTTCCACGACACCTCATAGCCGGGCACGTTGGTGCCGATGCCGTGGATGTCGAGATTGTTGGGACCGCCCTCGGAGACGATCAGCAGCGTCTCGGATCGCGCATCGGCCTTGGCCGACGTAATCACCGCCGGCATGGCCGGAAGCGCCGCACCCGCGGCCAATCCTGATACGGACTTGAGGAAATCGCGGCGCTTCATGAAACGGCTCCAACTCGAAATGGGTTTCTCGTTGGAACCGGATTGGCAAGGTTCGTGCCAAGGGTTAGCGGAGTGTTAGCGCCGAGGTTAAGCTGTTGCCGGCGCGAGGAAATCTGGTCCCGCCCCGGCAAAACGAGCCGTTCTTGCGGGTGGACAGATTGCATACAAAGATGCGCGATTGCCCATAAAATAGGCCAATAAAATTGACCGCCTAGAATGCAGGCGATGGGCAGTCATTCCGCCCAGATCAGCTCCTGCAAGCCGAGCAGATCATCCACCTTCTCCTGCCAGCCGTCGATGCAGATGTGGCTGTTGAGATCGCTGGCGTGGTGCAGCAGCATCAGGGCCATCAGCCGGCGCTTGAGCGCGAAGTCCGGCTTCGCATAGCCAAAGCCTTCGAGCAGGCTGCGCACCCTGCCCGGGCGGCCAGCCGCCATGAAGGCACTCGGTCCGAGCAGATCGTAGTCGCGCCATCCCGCGCGAACGTCGCCGAAATCGAACAGGCCGGCGAGCGACCAATCGCCAGCGCGGCAGGCGAGGAGAAAATTCTCCGGGATGTACTCGCCGGTCAGGATCACCGGCGGCGCGTCCATCGGGATGAGCTCCGCGGCATCGCGCAGCAACTCGTCGAGGCCCGCGAGGAATTTCGGTGCCAGGCCGAGACGGGTGTGCCGCGCGCGACATCCCTCCATCTGCGCTCGCATGAATGCATCCCATCGCGGCTCGATCTCTCCGAGCGGCCCGAGCGGGGCGGCCTGCACCGCGGCAATGGTTTCGCCGATCTGGCGCAGCACGCGTTCCTTCTGCGCTTCCGGCAGAGACGGCCAGACCTCCGTGCCGAGCGTGCCCGATAGCCGCGTGATGACGAGATAGGGCCAGCCGTCGCGCTCACCTTCCGCGACGATCTCCGGAATCGGCAGGGCAAGACGGCCGGCCAGCTGCGTCAGCGATCCGCGCTCCGAGACGAATTGCGCGCGCAGCAGCGGCGGAAATATCTTCAGGATCAGGCGATCGCCAAGGCCGACGACGAGATTGGTGCCCGTCGCAAACACCTGCGGCGCACCGACGTCGAGACCGTGGCTGCGGGCGATATCGAGGGCGATGGGCAGCCACCGCGGCGGATCGGAGCGAAAGGCGCGGAAGGCCTGAGCATCGGCGAAAGCCGGCAGTTCTTGCGATGTCATTCGCCCTCGCTCTCGCGAGGCGGTTTTGATTGATCCGGTGCAAGCCGCGCAGGCCGTGCACCTCTCCCGCTTGCGGGAGAGGTCGACGCGAAGCGGCGGGTGAGGGCTTTCTCCTCTGGGGGATTGTCCCTTTGCGGAAACACCCTCTCCCCAGCCCTCCCCCGCAGGCGGGGGAGGGAGCGCACCGCGGTCACGGCGGCAGCGGCGCTCGAACCCGACATGCTACCTGTCCGGGCTGGCGCGCTCGAACTGGCGCAGCAGCTTGTTGCCGCGCTCGACGGCGGAGTCCAGCGCGGCCTGCGCGCTCTTCCGGCCCGCGAAAGCCAGCTCGAGCTCGTCCTCGATCGCGCTGCGGATCAGCACGAAGGAGCCGAGCCGGATGCCTTTCGAATTCTCGGTCGGCGGGTGCAGCGTGATTTCCTCGAAGGAGATCGCCGAGCCCGGATTGCGCGCGTAGAAGCCCTGCGCCCGGGTCAATTCGAAAGCGGCGCGCGTGACCGGCAGATAACCGGTGCTCTGGTGCCAGGCGGCCTGCACGGCGGGCTGCGAGAGATAGGCGAAGAACCGCGCCACACCCTTGTATTCCTCGCGCGGCCGGTCGCGCAGCACCCAGAGCGTGGCGCCGCCGATGATCGAGTTCTGCGGCGCGGCCTTCACGTCGGGCCAGTACGGTATCATGCCGTAGCCAACCTCGAATTTCGAATTGGCCTGGATGTCCGCGCGTGTCGCCGAGGAGCCGATGAAGATGCCGCACTCCCCACGCTGGAAGCGCGGCTCGGCCGACTGGCCGCGGCCGCCATAGTCGAACACCTTGCTCTGCTGCCACTCCGCCAGCTGGGCGACATGCCTGACCAGCAGCGGATTGTTGATGGTGAGTTCGGCGTCGAGCCCGGCAAAACCGTTGGTGCGGGTGGCGAGCGGCAGGTCGTGGAAGGCCGACAGATTCTCGACGTGGATCCAGGACGGCCAGGAGGTGGTGAAGCCGCACGCCACGCCGCGGTCGCGCAGGCGCTTCGCCGCAGCGCCGAGCTCCGGCCAGGTCTTCGGCGGCGCCTCGGGATCGAGGCCGGCGTCCCGGAACATCGCCTTGTTGTAGTACAGGATCGGCGTCGAGGAATTGAACGGCAGCGACAGCAGATTGCCTGCGGCATCGGTGAAAGAGCCGGACACCGCGGGCAGATAATCGTCCCGCGAGAACGGCTCGCCCTGGTCCCGCATCAGGCTGAAGACGGGATAGATCGCGCCCTTGGCCGCGGTCATGGTCGCGGTGGCGACCTCGTTGACCTGCACGATGGCCGGCTGGCTGCGCGAGCGAAAGGCGAAGATCGCAGCCGTCACCGTCTCCGTGTAATTGCCCTTGTAGGTCGGGACGATGCGATAATCCGGCTGCTGGGCGTTGAAGTCGGCGGCGAGCTTCTCGATCTGGCGGCCGAGTTCGCCGGACATCGCGTGCCACCAGGCGATCTCGGTGGCGGCATTGGCCGGTGCGCCGATCGCAACAACGGCAATGAACTGAAACAGAAGTCGCCGTACAGACATCACGATCGATGATCCCGTCTCGCGAACCGAAGCCGGCGCATCCCGGTGACGCGCATCGGGCAATCCCGTCCGCCACCTGCTTAAAGGGACGCATTTGCGGATACAATCGGGAATGATGATCGGCCGCATCGCACAATTTAACCATCCCGAGCGGCCTCACAGTTTCGCAGGATGGCAAGGCCGCCACCTTCCATTGTATGAGCAGAACGTTGCCCGGAAAACCGCCGCGCGTTTCTTCCGTATTTCAGGTCCCGACCGCGGTGAACCTTTTGCTCCCGCCATAGACTCCACCACTGAGGGGTTGAGTGTGCCAGTGCTGTACCGTGCCGAACGCTTGCGGACCGGGGTTCTCGTCGTCGCGCTTCTGCCCGCGCTCTGCGCGGCAGACGATGCCACGCGCGAATACCGCTAGAATGGAGTGAGCCGCGTTGGCCGCGCCCGGACACAGCGAGCACGCGGACAGGCCGCCCGGCCCGATCGGACGCCTGCGCGCGCGCCTGGTCGGCGTGCTCAGGGCGGTGCCGATCCGCTGGCGCATCCTCTCCATCGCGGCCCTGAACTCCGCCGTGGTCATCGTCCTCGTGGCCCTGATCTGGAACGGCGCGCAGGTGCTGGGTTCGGCCTGGGACGACGTCCGCCGGGTGCGCGAGTCAGACCGCATCCTGGCGCTGCTCGAAAGCGAGACCGGGCGGCTGCAGAACCTGATCCACCGCTACATCAACCAGCCCAGTCCCGACCTGTTCGCCGAGATCCTGCTGCTGCGGGAGTCGGTGCTGGGCACGCTGACCGGGCGGGCGGCCCGCGACCCGATGCTGTCGGGCTCGGTGGAGGAGCTCGAGCGCACCACCGACCGCTTCCTGAACGGCTTCGGCGAATTGCGCGGCCTGCAGGCGACGATCGCCAAAACCTATGAGGACCAGGTGCAGGCCCCGGCGCGGGACATGGCGGGCCTTTATTCGGTCATCGAGGGCGCCACCGGCCGTCGCGAAGCCCTGATCTGGCCTCCGTTCGGCAAGTCGCGCGAGGCCTTCACCGCGATGCTGGTCGCCGCCAATTCCTATTACCTGTCGCTGTCGCCGGGGGCCGCGGACGACGCGCGCCGCAACACCGAAACGATCGAGAAGACCATCCCGGTGATGATCGATCTGGCCGACAACGACCTGCAGCGTCTCGCGCTGCAACGGCTCGCCAGCCGCACCGCGGCGCTGCGCGAGGGCTTTGCCAAGCTCTCGGAACAGCTCACCAGCCGCACCGAACTCCTGCGAAACACGATCGACGCCAGCCAGGCCGAGGCGATCGGGGCCATCGACGACCTGTCGGCCAAGATGCGCCAGCGCGAGCAGAAGGCGCAGGAAACCTTCGACCGCACGCTGGCCGACATCTCGCGGCAGGTGCTGTCGATCGCGGTGATCTTCCTCGGCATCATCCTCACCGCCGGCGTCCTGATCGCGCTGTCGATCCGCCTGCCGCTGCAGCAGCTGATGACCGCGATGCGCGCCATCACGCTCGGCGATCTCGACCGCGAGGTCCAGGGCACGCGCGCGCGCGACGAGGTCGGCGCCATGGCCCGCGCGGTGGAGGTGTTCCGCGAGAACGCGATCGCCAAGCGCCAGACCGAGGACGAATTGCGGGCGTCGAAGGAGAAGGCCGAAAGCGCCCTGCTCGAGCTCAACGCCGCGCAGCAGAATTTGATCGATGCCGAACGGCTCGCCGCGCTCGGCGGCCTCGTCGCCGGCGTGGCGCACGAGGTCAACAACCCGATCGGCATCAGCCTGACGGTGGCCTCGAGCCTCGCCCGGCGCACCGAGATCTTCGAGGCCCAGCTGAGGGGCGAGGGCGGCCTGCGCCGCTCGCAGCTGGAGGACTTCGTGCAGTCCTCGCGCGATGCCTCGCAGCAGCTCGTCGCCAATCTCGCCCGCGCCGGCGAGCTGATCCAGTCCTTCAAGCAGGTCGCGGTCGACCGCTCCCATGCCGAGCGGCGGCAATTCTCCCTGAGCGAGGCCACCGACCAGATCATCGCGAGCCTGAAGCCGGTGCTGAAGCGCGCGCCGATCACGCTGGCCGTGGACGTGCCGGAAGGGCTGCTGCTCGACGGCTATCCCGGCTCCTACGGCCAGATCCTGACCAATCTCTTCCTCAACGCGGCCAACCACGCCTTTGCCGACGGCCGCGCCGGCACCATCACCATCTCGGCGCGGCCGCGCGGGGCCGACGACATCGAGATCGTCTTCGCCGACGACGGGGCCGGCATGACCCCCGACGTGCAGCGCCAGGCCTTTGACCCATTCTTTACCACCCGGCGCAATGAAGGCGGGACGGGACTTGGCCTCCATATCGTCTATAACCTCGTCACCCGGCAGCTGGGCGGACGGATGATGCTGGAATCCAAGCTGGGACAGGGCACCACTTTTCGCATTATCATGCCCCGCCTCGCCAAGGGCGGCGCGCCAAGCACAGAGACTGACGGGACTTCCCAATGGCCGAACAGGACGATGTCCTCCACCTGATCGACGACACCGAACCCGCGTCGGAGGACACGGAAGCCCGGAAGTGGAAGATCGCCGTCATCGACGACGATCCGGCCGTGCATGACGGCACCCGCTTCGCGCTGTCCGACTATTGCCTGAACGGCCAGCGGCTCGAGATCCTCTCGGCCTACTCCGCGGCAGAAGGTCGCAAGCTGATGGCTGCGCATGGCGACATCGCCGCCGTGCTGCTCGACGTCATCATGGAGACCGACGTCGCCGGGCTGGAACTGGTCGAATACATCCGCAACGAGCTGAAGAACGAGACCGTGCGCATCATCCTGCGCACCGGCCAGCCCGGCCAGGCGCCGGAGCGGCGCGTGATCGTGCAGTACGACATCAACGACTACAAGGCCAAGACCGAGCTCACCGCCGACAAGCTGTTCACCTCGCTGACCGCGGCGCTGCGCTCCTACCAGCAGCTCGAGCGCATGGTGCAGACCAGGCGCGGGCTCGAGATCATCATCGACGCCGCCTCGACGCTGTACGACTTCAAGTCGATGCAGCGGCTCGCCGAGGGCGTCCTGACCCAGCTCGCCTCGCTGCTCAATGTCG
Source organism: uncultured Bradyrhizobium sp. (assembly GCA_964423245.1). GTDB lineage: Bacteria > Pseudomonadota > Alphaproteobacteria > Rhizobiales > Xanthobacteraceae > Bradyrhizobium. Next base: position 7,767 of record CAYREH010000115.1, read on the forward strand.
ACTGCGCCGGCATCCTGGTGCTGCGCGACAATGGCGGCGTCGACCCGGAATTGTCGGTGCTGGCCGGCAGCGGCTGCTACAGCCGCTTCATCGGCACCACTTCTTCCCGCGCGCTCGACCCCGACCTGCGCGCCCTGGTCGAGGCTGCGTTCCAGCGCCGCAAGAACGAGTTCGCCGACCATCGCAGCGTCATCTATCTGCGCACCGGATCAGGCCGCGAGGTGGTGGTGCTGCTGCAGGCCGAGCGCGAGCTGTCGGAGACCGACCGCTCCCTGGTCGAGATCTTCTCCTCCAGGCTCTCGATCGCCTTCGACAACGTCATCCTCTATCAGCAGCTGCAGGACGCCAACACCCAGCTGGAGGACCGCGTCGCCCAGCGCACCCGCGCGCTGATGCAGGCCAACCGCCGCCTCTCGGCGCAATGGCTGCGTCTGCAGCGCGCCAACGGCTTCAAGAACGAGATCCTCGGCACCGTCGCCCACGACCTGAAGAATCCGCTCGGCGTGATTCTCGGCCGCACCGAGATGCTGAAGGAGCTGATCTCGACCGGCGCCTCGGCGTCGGGCGTGGTGGCCCAGGTCGACCACATCCGCGACGCCACCAAGCGCCTCACCAGCATGGTCGATCATCTGATCTCGGATGCAATGCAGGACGCCTTCGACATCACCATCCGCCGCGAGCCGGTCGACGTCGCGGCGCTGGTCAAGGAGGTCGCCGAGGCCAACCAGCCGCTCGCCGTCAACAAGCAGCAGACCATCGGCGTCACCGCGCCCGCCAACATCGTCACCATGTGCGACACCGACCGCATCCGCGAGGCGATCGACAACCTGATCAGCAATGCCATCAAGTACTCGCCGATGGGGGGCCGGATCGACGTCGCCGTGGAACACGAGGCCGGCGACACCATCGTGCGCATCAGCGACGAGGGCGCCGGCCTGTCGCCGGAGGATCTCGGCCGCCTGTTCGGCCGGTTCCAGCGGCTGTCCGCCAAGCCCACCGCGGGCGAGAGTTCGACGGGACTTGGGTTGTCCATCGTCAAGCGTATTATCGACATGCATGGCGGCGAGGTGATCGCGGAGAGCGAAGGGCCAGGCAAGGGCTCGACCTTCACCATCACCCTGCCCGCGACCGAGACGCCGTGATCCGGATGTTCGAGTGACATGAGCCAGTTCGAGTGACATGACCCAAAGCCAGCACATCATGATCGTCGACGACGAGGCACCCGCCCGCGAGATGGTCGGCGACTATCTCAAGATGCACGGGTTCAGCGTCACCCTGTGCGACGGCGGCAAGTCGCTGCGCGCGGCGATCCAGGGCAGCATGCCCGACCTCGTCGTGCTCGACCTCAACATGCCCGAGGAAGACGGGCTCTCGATCATCCGGGACCTCAAGAGCCGCACCAACGTCCCCGTGATCATGCTGACGGCCACCGCCAGCCCGATCGACCGCGTCGTCGGGCTAGAACTCGGCGCCGACGATTACGTGGCCAAGCCCTGCGAGCTCAGGGAATTGATGGCCCGCATCCGCTCGGTGCTGCGGCGGAGCACGCCCGCGAAGGCCGCCGCCGAGGCCGCGCCGGCGACATCGGACAAGGAGAAGCTGGTACGCTTCGGCACCAAATGGCTCGACCTCGAGGCCCAGGCGCTGCGCGACGACGAGGGCAACGAGCATCCGCTGACCGCCTCCGAATTCGGGCTGCTGAAGGTGTTCGCGGCCAATCCGAAACGCGTGCTGTCGCGCGAGCGCCTGCTCGAACTCGCCAATGCCCGCGACGCCGAGGCGTTCGATCGCGCGGTGGACCTGCGCATCATGCGCATCCGGCGGAAAATCGAGCCGGACCCGGCCAAGCCGGCGGTGATCCGCACCATCCGCGGCGGCGGCTATTTGTTCTCGCCGACAGGCGAGAAGGCCTGAAGCGCCGGATCTTCGTCCCGGCACGACACGCGGCGCGCCCCGCGACGCCCCACGGGCGGCATGGCGCGACAAACGCGGAAGGTTCAAATCCGTTCCGGACGGCGCGAACCGGCCTCCCCGCCAGCCGCACGCATTGAAATTGTTGGATTTTTCAGCCCGACTGTTTCGTCCCCACCGCCCCGACGAAACAATTTGGCCGGCGACGAAACCATTTTCCGCTTTTGGTGCAGACGTCCCGAAACGATGGCTCATTAACACTTCGGCTCAAGGAAACGCCGCCGGTTGCGGCGCTACGGGGAGCCAAGTCCATGCCGAACGTCATCGCCATCAACGCCCAGGCCAGCCAGAGCATCATCGCCGCTCAGGCGACGTCGGACGACATGCTTCTGGAGAGCATTGCCGGTGGCAACCGCACGGCCATGCACATCCTCTATTGCCGCCACCATGTCCGGGTTTACCGCTTCATCCTGCGCATCGTGCGCGACGCCACCACCGCAGAAGACCTGGTCAGCCAGGTGTTCCTCGACGTGTGGCGGACCGCCGGCCAGTTCCAGGGCCGCTCGCAGGTCTCGACCTGGCTGCTCTCGATCGCCCGGTTCAAGGCGCTGACCGCCATGCGCCAGCGTCGCTTCGAGGACATCGACCAGGAGGACGTGCGCCAGATTCCTGACGGTGCCGACACGCCGGAGACCTCGCTCGACCGCAGCGACACCAGCGCCATCCTGCGCGCCTGCGTCGCCAAGCTGTCACCCGCGCATCGCGAGATCATCACCCTCGTCTACTACCATGAGAAGTCGGTGGAGGAGGTCGGGCAGATCATCGGCATCCCCCAGAGCACGGTGAAGACCCGGATGTTCTACGCCCGCAAGCAGCTGGCCGATCTTCTTAAGGGTTGCGGCGTCGATCGCTTCGCCGCCTGAAACGAAGGATTTCAAGGAGGTAGGCCGGCCCTTGGGCCCGCCTCCGCCACACGGAAGTGTTACCGCCGACGACACAATTGAAACAAAGCACAACATCAGGCGGAAAAACTTCCCTCCTATAAAGCTCACATACGGTTTTGCTTAGACCTCCAAGTCTAGACCTCCCAAGACCTCGGTTCGAAGACCTCGGTTCGAAGACCTCATTTCGAAGACCTCCAGCGACCCGGACGATGCCCCCGTCCGGGTCGTTTCGCGTTTGGGACACGGCGTGGCCGCGGGCTGCCGCCTCTCCCGCATGCGGGAGAGGCCGACGCACTCGCAGAAGTGCGGCGGGTGAGGGTTCTTCCCTCCAAGAGAATGTCCCGATGCAGAGACAGCCTCTCCCCAGCCCTCCCCCGCACGCGGGGGAGGGGGCGCACCTTCGCAGCGACCACCCCGTCACGAAGGCGTGACGCCGAGTAACGGCAGCAGTTGCATGAGCGAACTGCTCCCGTGACCTGCTTCACGGATGCGCCATGCTCGACCTGATCTTCGCCGTCCTCGCCGGCCTCCTCACCATCGTCGCGCCGTGCACCCTGCCGATGCTGCCGATCCTGCTCGGCGCCTCGATCGGACGCAGTTCGCAGCTGCGGCCCGTCATGATCGCGCTCGGCTTCGTGGTCTCGTTCTCGGCAACGGCCCTGCTGCTCGGCGCGCTGACGCGGCTGTTCGATTTCGATCCCAACGTGCTGCGCTCGGCGGCCGCGATCCTCCTGCTCGGCTTCGGCCTGTTGATGCTGTGGCCGGCGCCGTTCGAATGGCTGTCGATCCGCCTCAACGGCTGGCTCGATCTCGGCAACGCCGCCAGCCTGCAGCGCGAAGGCGCGTTTGGCGGGCTACTGCTCGGCACCACGCTGGGCCTCGTCTGGACGCCGTGTGCCGGTCCCGTGCTCGGCGCGATCCTGACGCTGGTGGCGACGTCGAAGAACCTCGCCTGGGCCGGCACGCTGCTGATCGCCTACGCGATCGGCGCGGCGATCCCGATGCTGGGAATCGCCTATGGCGGACAGGCTGCGACCACCCGCATGCGCAGCCTCGCCCGCATCTCGCCGCGGCTGCAGCAGGGTTTTGGCGTCATCGTGATCGGCTTCGCGCTCGCCGCCTATTTCCAGTACGACACGCTGATCGTGGCGTGGCTCACCGGCTTCTATCCCTCAGGCCAGATCGGCCTGTGACTTCCCATCCGACCCGGAGGACTTCGCCCATGACTTTCAAGCTGCTTGCCGTCTCTGCTTCGCTGATCGGCCTCGCCCTGACGGGAGCCGCCATTCCCGGCCTCTGCGACGAGGCGACGCCGCCGGTCAAAATGGCCGCCGTGAACCAGGCGAGCGCGCCCGACTTCGCCGGCATCAACAACTGGTTCAATTCGAAGCCGCTGAGCATGGCCGATCTGCGCGGCAAGGTCGTGCTGGTGAATTTCTGGACCTATGGCTGCGTCAACTGCG
>CAYREH010000116.1:0-11963 GCA_964423245.1 uncultured Bradyrhizobium sp.
TCCCCTGACCCTTGATGCCGGGCGGGGCGCCGACGAGGGCGGCCTCGGCCACCTGCGCACCGACGACGCCGGCCGGCTGCTGGTGTTCCCGCCCGACGGCAAGTCTTCCAGCCCGACCAACGCGCCGATCACCAGCTTCGCCGACAACGACGGCTGGCACGACGACTGGTGCGACGGCCCGGTGGAGGCGACGGTCACCTTGTCCGGCGGCGCGGCCATGGCGGCGGACCACGCCTGGGTCGCCTCGGTCGGGCCGAACTTCGCGCCGGAGATCCCGCCGATCACCACCCTGCACGACGTCATCGCCAACCTGAACGTCGAGCAGGGCTGGGCGCCGGCCCCGACGGCGCCGAGCCGTCCGCGCCCCAAGCTGCATTCGTGAGCACCGGATCGCCCCCCCGCGGCTTCCTCGTCCAGGCGGCGGCGGGAGTTTCCAGCCTCGCCCTCCCAAGGTCCGTGCGCGCGCAGCCGGTCAGCGAACCGGCGCCGCGGCTCGCGCCGCTCGAACATGCCGTCACCGAACCTGTCGCGGTCGAGGTCAATGCGCGGCCGATCGCCAGTTTCGAGCCGCGCGACCGCAGCCGCACGCGGTTCGGCGCGCTGGAGTTCCGTTCGGGCCTGGTGCTGACCTCGTCCTATCGCGGCTTCGGCGGCCTGTCCGGCATCCGCCTCGACGCCAGGGGCGAGCGCTTCCTCGCCGTCTCCGACCAGGGCGCCTGGTTCACCGGCAGCATCCGCTATGACGGCCGCGCGATGGCCGGGCTCGACGAGGTCGAGGCCGCGCCTGTCCTCGGCGCCGATGGACGGCCGATCACCGAAAAGCCGATGTGGTACGACACCGAGTCGCTCGCGCGCGACGGCAACCTCGTCTATGTCGGGCTGGAGCGCGTCAACCAGATCATGCGCTTCGACTTCGCGCGAGGCGGCGTGCGCGCGCGCGGCGAGGTGATGGCGGTGCCGCCGGGCGTACGAAAGCTGCCGAACAACAAGGGGCTCGAGGCGCTGGTCGTGGTGCCCAGGGGCAAGGACACCAGCCTGCCGCTCGCGGGCACGCTGATCGCCTTCTCCGAGCGTGGACTCGATGCCGACGGCAATCTCGTTGCGTTCCTGATCGGCGGTCCGTCGCCCGGGACGTTCAGCGTCCGCCGCACCGGCAAGTTCGACATCAGCGACGCCGTGCTGCTGCCGTCCGGCCAGCTCCTGATCCTCGAACGCAAATTTTCCTGGTTCACCGGCGTCAACATCCGCATCCGCGCCATCCCGCTGAAATCGATCGCGCCGAATGCGGTGGTCGATGGGCCGGCGCTGTTCGAGGCCGATCTCGGCCACGAGATCGACAACATGGAAGGCATCGACGCCCACGTCACGCCCGAGGGCGAGACCGTGCTGACGCTGGTCTCGGACGACAATTTCTCGCTGCTGCAGCGCACCCTGCTGCTGCAATTCACGCTGGTGGGGTGAGACAGAGCCGCAGGGTGGACAGAGCGCCGCGTGCCCACGACCTTCGGGGCGAGTCTGCTGGTGGGCGCGCGGCGCCGCGTCTTCGCCCACACGACGCGGCAACGGAACGGTTCTTGCAGAAGTCCGGGCAGTTCAACCGGAGTTTTCGATGACCAGGTTTCTTCGCGTGTTGTGCCTATCTGCCGGCTTCTGGATGGCGGCTGCAGCCCAAGGACAAGTACAAGCGCAGGCACAAACACAAGCACAAGGCTGGCCGACGCGGCTGATCAAGGCGACCATCCCGTTCGGTCCGGGCAGCGCGGCCGACGTGGTACCACGGCTGGTGTTCGAGCGTCTGTCCGCCGAGCTCGGTCAATCGATCGTGGTCGAAAACCGCGCCGGCGGCGGCGGCGTGCTCGGCTCGGCGCAGGTCGCGAAATCCGATCCCGATGGCTACAGCCTGCTCGCCCAGTCCTCGGCGCTGACCGTCGCGCCCCTGATCTTTCCAAGCGCGAGCTTCGACCCCACCCGTGACCTCGCTTCGGTGCTGATGATCGGATCCGGCGCCAACGTGATGATCGTGCCGAAGGAGCGGCCCTGGAAAACCATCCAGGATTTCATCGCCGATGCCAAGGCAAAACCCGGCTCGATCTCGTTCGGCTCGGTCGGCATCGGCAGCGCCGTTCATATCTCGAGCGAGAAATTCCGCTATGCCGCCGGGATCGAGGCCACGCATGTGCCGTATCGCGCCGGCCCCGAAGTGATCGCCGACATTCTCGGCGGGCGGATCGATCTGTATTTCTGCCCGCTGGCGACCGCGCTGCCGCTGATCCGCGAGGGCCAGGTCCGCGCGCTGGTGGTCTCGACGCCCAAACGCGTCGCCGAGCTGCCCGACGTGCCGACGCCGGTCGAGATCGGATTGAAGGATGCCGACAGCCAGATCTGGTTCGGCCTGTTCGTGCCGGCGAAGACGCCGCGCGAGATCGTCGACAGGCTGCACGCGGCGGGCGAGAAGGTTTTGGCCAATCCGGCGATGCAGGCGAGCCTGCAGAAGCTCGGTGTCGAACCGATGCCGATGAAGCCGGCCGAGATGGACGAGCTCGTCAAGCGCGAGCTGGCGTCCAATATCGAGCTGATCAAGGCCGCCGGCATCAAGCCGTAGGGGCGGGGCCCTCTCGCCCCCTACCGTCGTCCCGGACAGGCGAATCGCAGATCCGGGACGATGGCGGACGTGAATGCATCCCGCCATGCCATTCCCGCCGCTGGCAATCTGCTCCCGCCGCACTACACTCATCCGCATCGCCCCCTGTCGGTCCGGAACCCCTGCCATGAGCGCCCTGTTTTCCCCGATCACCCTGCGCGGCCTCACCCTGAAGAACCGCATCGTGGTGTCGCCGATGTGCCAGTATTCGGCCGAGGACGGCGTCGCCAATGACTGGCACTTCACCCACATCAACAATCTGGCGCTGTCGGGCGCATCGATGTTCTGCATCGAGGCCACCCATGTCGAGGCGATCGGCCGCATCACGCCGGGCTGCCTCGGGCTCTACAGCGATGCCGCCGAGGCGGCGCTGAAGCAGGTGCTCGCCTCCGTGCGCAAGCATTCCTCGACCGCGATCGCGATGCAGCTCGCCCATGCCGGCCGCAAGGCCTCGAGCGCGCGGCCCTGGGACGGCGGCCAGCTGATTCCGGAATCGAAGGGCGGCTGGCAGACGGTGGCGCCGTCGGCGGTGCCGCACAAGGAGGGCGAGGCCGCGCCGCTCGCGCTCGATGCCGCCGGCCTGCAGCGCATCCGCGACGCCTTCGTCGAGAGCACCAGGCGCGCCGCGCGGATCGGCATCGACGCCATCGAGGTGCACGGCGCCCACGGCTATCTGCTGCACCAGTTCCTGTCGCCGATCGCCAACAGGCGCACCGACGAATACGGCGGCAGCCTCGCAAACCGCATGCGCTTTCCGCTCGAAGTGTTCGACGCGGTGCGCGCCGCCTTCCCGCACGACAAGCCGGTGGGCATGCGGGTGTCGGCGACCGACTGGGTCGAGGGCGGCTGGGATCTGCCGCAGACCATCACCTTCGCGAAGGAACTGAAGGCGCGCGGCGTCGACTGGATCGATGCCTCCTCCGGCGGCGTCTCGCCCTTGCAGAAGATCACGCTCGGCCCCGGCTACCAGGTGCCCTTCGCCGACGCCATCAGGCGCGAGACCGGCCTGCCCACCATCGCGGTCGGCCTGATCACCGAAGCGAAGCTGGCCGAGGAGATCGTCGCATCAGGCAAGGCCGACATGGTCGCGCTCGCTCGCGGCATGCTCTACGACCCGCGCTGGGCCTGGCACGCCGCCGCCGAACTCGGCGCCAGCGTCGAAGCCCCGCCGCAATATTGGCGCTCGCAGCCCTCGACCCAGAAGGAGCTGTTCGGCAAGACCACGTTCGGGGCGCGCTAGTTCCGCGCACCCACCCAACCGCCGTCGTCCCGGCGAAGGCCGAGACGTTGCCGGTGCTGCCGCGGCTCGCTCCTCCGTGACACCCCGCATCTTCCGCGCCTGCGTGAACCGGCCTAACCTCGTTCTCCCTCAACCCGTGCCGGGGTTCCGCCATGCGTTACGGTGTCCGCAAGACTGCCCACATCTTCGAGCGCGTCGGCCTCGCGCTGGCCGGCGCGGCGTGCGGCCTGTTCGTCGGCGCCTATGTCGGCTCGTCGATCTCAGGGCTGACCACGCAGGGCTTCCTCGTGGTGGCGATGCTGCTCGGCTTCCTTGGCTTCTATCTCGGCATCGACACGCCGCAGCTGCCGTTCGACGATGCGCATCGCCGCATCGATGCCGCCGAATTCCTCTCCGCCGCCGGCACGCTTCTGGCCACGCTCACCGCCTTCGCATCGGTCGCGATCATCGTGCTCAGGCTGGAGCCGCATGTCAGCTACGCCTGGCTCGCGCTCGCCGCCTGGCTCGCCGGTGTCGGCATGCAGATCGTGGCGGGCGCGAAGGCGCGGATGCGGGGCTAGGGTGAACGCTCAGAACACCACGCCGACGCGCGAGCCGCGCTTCCAGGCGATGCGGCATCGCTTCTTGGTGTTGACGTGGAGCAGTTCGAACCGGTCGGGGATCTTCACCTGGCCGCCGAGATCGACGCAGGCGCCGCCGGGCGAATAGTCGACCAGCGTGCACGGGATCACCGGCGCGCGCGGGTCGGTGATGATCTTGGCCTGACGGGATACCAGCCCGGCAGGCTTCACGCGGGCATGTCGTCGCTGCTGTTGGGACATGTCTGCCTCCGGCAACCGCTTGTCGCTGCGGTTCGAAGCGCGATCCTGACAAGCAGGCGATGCAATTCCGTTAAGGCGATACCGACAATTTGAACGAGTGGCGCCGCCGCGCCGCGTCCCTTGCTGATCCTTTCGCGCGTCAAGGGGTGCGGCAGTCCGTCCCGGTCCGGGCCGAACGGCGGTGTGACATGATTAACGGACGGACGGTCCAGGCAGGCGCATTTTCGCCTGCGCGGCCGGGGCGCCTTCGCCCCGGCGTCCCGCGCATTTGAGGGAAATTCATTTTCATCATCCGCGGAGGGCCAGGATGGCCGCGACCCCGATTGAAGACGTCATCCGCTACCTGCGCACCAGTGGCGGGACAGCCGGGGAGCACTATTCCTTCGCAGATCAGCCCGACATCGTGCTGTCGTTCGGCTCCGACGTCGACATCACGGAAGCGGGCTTCATCAAGGCGGCGTTCCTGCTCTGGGCCGATCTGATCGACAAGCCGCTGCTGTTCGGCAATAGCGACGTCAACATCACCGTGAGCTTCGGCACCATCGACGATGGCCAGGCCGGCATCACGCGGGACAATCCCGTCACCTTCCCGTTCGATCATCACGTCAACATCGTCGTCAGCCGCGACACGTTTCCCGATACACGCGATCTCGCGCTCGGCTCGTTCGAGTTCCTGACGATCCTGCACGAGCTCGGCCATGCCCTCGGACTGACCCATCCCGGTCCCTATAACGACGTCGGCGAGCTGGTCTACGGCCGCGACAACGTCTATCCGGAGGACACCAATCAATACTCGATCATGTCCTACTTCTCCGAACAGTCGCCGGGCGTGCCCGACGACAGCTTCGCTCACGGCGGCTCGGAATCGACGCCGATGCTGCACGACATCGCCGCGATCCAGGCGATCTACGGCGCCAACATGTCGACCCGCACCGGCGACAACATCTACGGCTTCAACTCCAACAATGCCCGCACCTTCTCCAACGGCTTCAGCTTCGATCCCTACGATTTCGCCAAGGTCGACAATCCGGTCTTCACGATCTGGGACGCCGGCGGCATCGACACGATCGATGCCAGCGGCTACGGCGCCTTCGAGAACGCGATCGGGCGGATGGAAACCCTCGCGCAGCGGATCGATCTGCGGGAGGGGCACTACTCGTCCATCGGCTACACTCATTTCGACAATTCCGCGGTCCGCGCCTTTCCGCTGATCAACAACATCGCGATCGCCTACGGCGTCACCATCGAGAACGCGATCGGCGGCGACGGGGACGATCGCATCGACGGCAACGATGCCGACAACGTGCTGACCGGCAACCGCGGCGACGACCTGATGTTCGGGGCGGGCGGCAACGACCGGCTGATCGGCGGCGAGGGCGACGACAGGCTGTTCGGCCAGGGCGACGACGACACGCTGATCGGCGGCAATGGCAATGACACGCTGCTGGGCGGCTCCGGCAGGGATCTGCTGGAGGGCGGCGCGGGCGAAGACTTCATGCGCGGCGACGACGGCTTCGACACCGCCACCTTCGCCAATGCCACCAGCCGCATCGTGCTGTCGCAGGACCGCACGACGGACGAGGGCCAGGTCAGGGGCGACACCTTCGTCGCGATCGAGGCCTGGCTGCTCACGGCCTATGACGACATCTTCAACGCCTTCGAGACCGACGACCAGGTCGACGGCAATGCCGGCAACGACCGGATCTTCGGCTATGGCGGCAAGGATCTGCTGATCGGCGGTGCCGGCGACGACCGGCTTGAGGGCGGCGGCGACGACGACAATCTGCAGGGCGGCAGCGGCATCGACACCCTGATCGGCGGGGCCGGCAACGATCAGCTCGACGGCGGGCTTGGCGCCGACCTGATGTCGGGCGGCGCCGACGACGACGTCTATTTCGTCAACGATGCCGGCGACACCGTCACCGAGAGCGTGCTGTTCGTGCTGTCCGGCACTGACCTCGTCTTCTCCTTCATCGACTACACGCTCGGTGCCGGCGTCGAGAATCTGACGCTTGCCGGCGCCGCGCCGCTGAACGGCACCGGCAATGCGCTCGCCAATGTCATCGCCGGCAATGGCGGGGCCAATAGTCTGGATGGCGCCGGCGGTGCCGATACCATGATCGGCAGAGGCGGCAACGACATTTACGTCGTCGACAATGCCGCCGACATCGTCGACGAGAGCAGCGGCGGCAGCGCCGACATCGACACCGTCCGTGCCGCGATCTCCTTCAGCCTGCTGGCGTCCGCGACCGTGCGCGGCGCGGTCGAGAACCTCGTCCTGACCGGCACCGCGGCGATCAACGGCACCGGCAACAATCTCGCCAACACCATCACCGGCAACGGCGCCGCCAACATCCTGATCGGCAATGGCGGCGACGACCGGCTCGACGGCGGCGGCGGCATCGACACGATGTTCGGCGGCACCGGCAACGACACCTATGTCGTCGACAATGCGTCCGACCGCGTCGACGAGACCGGCGGCGGCAGCGCCGACATCGACACCGTGCTGGCCTCGGTCAGCTTCAACCTGTTCAACCTGGCGCAGACGCAGGGCGTGGTGGAGAACGTCACGCTGACCGGCACCGCCGCGATCAACGCCACCGGCAACGTCTTCGACAACGTGCTCATTGGCAATTCCGCCCGCAACGTCCTCACCGCCAGCGGCGGCAATGACGACCTCACCGGCGGCGGCGGCAACGATTCGCTGCTCGGCGGCAGCGGCAACGACACCTATCGCTTCTCCGGCAATTTCGGCATCGACACGATCGACGACGAGAGCGGCACGGCGGACCGCATCGTCATGACCGGATCGACCACGCTGCAGGCCACCTCGCGCGCCGGCAACGATCTCGTCGCCGAGTTCTCGACCGGCACCATCACCGTCGCCAATCACTTCACCACCGGCACGGTGGAATCCCTCACCTTCAACGGCCAGACCGTGGTGCTGGCGAGGACGCTGGTCGGCGGCGACCTGCCCGGCATCATCACCGGCACGCAGGACTCGGAGACGCTGGACGGCCGCGGCGGCGACGATTTCCTCTATGCCGGCCGGGGCCACGATATCCTGCTCGGCGGGCTCGGCAACGACCTGCTCGACGGCGGCCGCGGCAACGATGTGCTCGATGGCGGCGCCGGCAACGACATCCTCACCGGCGGTGCCGGCCGCGATATTTTCGTGTTCCGCCCGTCGGCCCTCGACGGCGGCAGCGGCCACGACGTCATCACCGATTTCGGCGCCGGCGACGTCATCGATCTCACCGCCTTCCACCTGCGCGACTCCGCGCCGGGCCTCGCCGCCGCCACCATGCTGGGCAGCGCGCTGTATCTCGACGCGGCTCTGATGCACGTCGAGTGGGGCGCCGGGCCCTTCGGCCGCGGCCTGTGGTCCTGCGACATGCTCGATTACGACCAGGGTGATCTGGTGATCACGCTCGGCGACAGCTCGATTCGTATCGAGGACATCAGGCACCTCGACCGCGGCGATTTCATCGTCTGAGCGATCGGCGTCGCCCGCCTGCTCCAGGCGAGGCGAGGCGCACCGCCGCGCCGCCCCGGTGTCACCCCGTCGCGCGCTCCGCCTCCGCCGGCATCGGCACCGTCACGAAATCCTTCGGCAGGTTCACCGGCCGGTAGCCGGTGGGGCCGGCCATGCGCCGCACCACGCTCTCGTGCAGATGCGCGCCGTCGGGGATGAGGCGCGGCTCGCCGTCGGGGATGTAGAAGCCGCCCCAGCTCTTGCGCTCCGGCCATTCGCGGTAGGTGGTGGATTTCGGCAGAACCTCCAGCGCGCGCCAGGCCGGCGTCAGGGAGTCGTGCAGCATCCCCTCCGGATCCGGCGCGACATAATGGAACGGCGAGCCCTTGCGCGGCACGCCCCAGGCGAGCTGGTTCACGCTCGCCGGGTTGAAGGCGAGGCCCGCTCTGGCGGCCTCGTCGATCATCCACAGCAGCGGATATTTCGACAGCGCGCTCTCCGCCTCGGCATAGCCGCCGCCGACGTCGCAATGCACGCCGGCGAACCACACCTGCAGGATGTCCTGCGGCAGCTTCCGGTCGTCGGGCACGAAGCGGTTGCTCCAGAACTCCTGCGGCGTGCGCCACGGCTTCAGGCGGAACATGCGGCGCCGCTCGTCGATCGCGCAGGCCTGCCGGAAGATGTTCACGCTCGGATTGACGATCGTGAAGGCCAGCTCCTCCAGGCTCGGCCAGTACAGCCGGTCCGGCCGCGGCACGATCACGCTCGCCACCGTGTCCCAGACGCCGACGAAATGCACGGTCGGCCAGCGCGAGGAGGTGATGCGCGCGAACTGCGCGGCGAGATCGAACGCGCCCTGCGGCAGCGGCCCGCTCTCGTCCGCGCCGGCATCGGTGAGGTCGGCGCTGTCGTTGCCGCGACCCGAGCCGGAATATTGCTTGTAGGCGACGAGGCCCGAGCCCGCGAGATTGCCCTGCTCCGGGGCGATCAGCCCGATCTTGTGGATCAGCCCCGCCAGCGCCCGCACCGTATAGGCGCCGCGCGAGAAGCCGAACAGATAGATGCGGTCGCCGGGCGCGTAATGCTGCACCAGGAAGCAATAGGCGGCGAGCACATTGTCATCGAGCCCGTAGCCGGTGGCGAGCCCGAGCACCAGATGGATGTCGGCCTTCCAGCGATTCCAGGTCGACGGCTCCGTCACCGTGCCGACGCCGGGATCGTAGAACACCATCTGCCGCGGCGAGGTCCTGTCGGTCTTGCGCAGGCAGCGATACAGTTTCAGGACGTTGGAAATGTTCTCGCTGATCTCGTTCCCGGTGCCGTCGCAGCAGATCACGAGGTTCTTCGGGATGCCATATCCATTCATGATAAGCGACTCTCTCGTGACTTACTGCCTTGGTGCTTTCTCCACACATCGCGAGCGATACCCACCTGTTCAATTTTATCATCGAAGAGGCGATAGTTGACTTCCTCTCCTTCGATTAGGTCCTGAAAGCCGTCATTCCCATTTCTAACGGAGCCTGCGGTGAAAATGATCGTTGATCCGCTGCTGCTCCTTATGACACCAATGCCCAAAGGACGATAAATCTTCTCAATATTGCCATACCCGTTCATGTTCGTTCTCTTGCTTCTAAAAGAACGTTACGACTTTTCCAGTTGCCAGCGAACTTCTAACGCGGAGCCGGGCAGCATAATGCCATTGTGTATGAACCCTACTTCTCGTCGAGAGCCAGAGTCGTCTTCTGTCTGTCTGGCTTCCGACCACGGAATGAGCCTTTGAGTCGGGACGAAATATTCGAACGTGCCTTCAACCAAGATCTTGACTTCTGCGCGGTGAACTATCCACGGAGCAGAAAAGACAAAATGAGGGAGTAGAAATGGGATTATCGATCGATACTTCACCTCAAGTTTGACACGGCTTCCGACCTTGGCAGAGCACTCTTTGGGTAATGTGTATCGTCGTAGTAGCCAGTTGGCATATTTGCGAACGACATTCGGCCATTCGAAACAGTCTGGTACTAGAGCTAGGCCGTCCACGGTGATCGAAAGTTCAGGGAAGAAAAAGGACCAAATCTGATTGTCGCTATAATTATCCAGCATTGCGTCCAAGGACGATCGTAGCTTTTTCCGTTCTTGCTGCGGCAATAGGTCCAATCCAATCTGATGGACGTATACTGGAGGAGATGGTCGATTCCAAAAATCAGCATCGCCGAATGAAACCCCGAACTCGATATGATCCTTTTCTAGGACGAAGTCGTAGTGGCAGATGGTGGTGCAAGTCCCGTACGAACGATCTTCTTTTTGCTCGACGATGGGGTGTTTGTTTTGATTGATGGCTGTGAAGAAATATAGATCTCGGCTGACACGACAAAATCGGCTAGCCCAGATATCTTGGCTCGCTTTCCAAACTTGGTCGACTACTGCTGCATCTGTACGGCGGGAAATTTGAAGAAAATTCTTTGCTGCAAGAAATCGATCATCATTGGCATTCTCAGGCTTCACTAGCTGCCTGTGATTGTAAGACAGAGGCTCCCAGTCAATTGCGCCATAGACGCCCTTTGACGACCCTTCTTTGACTGCAATATCGTCTTCACCCGATATGGCGCGGACAGCCAACCACATGCGTTGGGCGCCAGCTGTTTCATGGCCACCATTTACGACACGATATGCCCACTCGGCGTGCAGGCGCGCAAGAAAATCGCTGCCCGTGGCAAGGTCTGTGAGTTGCCGCTGCCCTCTCAAAAAGAGGTTAACTAGAATTCCTGCGCCGGGAATCTTAAAGCCAATTCCATAACCTACAAGCTTTGCAATGTTGACGAGATCGCTGCCGGTGGTTGGAGTTCCGTAGAGCAAAAGTCCGCTCACTGGCGGAGTTTCTGACTTCTGTAGTTGATCAACTATGTATTTCATGCACACGAGCCCTCCCATGCTGTGCGCAATGAAGACAATGTTGTTTCGATTCTTCCCTAGCGTTGAAAGCGCAGCCTTCAGCTGAATGGCGGCATGATCGATAGGCGCGCCTCGGTAGAATGTACTGCGATATCCAAAGGAAAAGACGTCGTAATCCCGAAGGTCTTCGTCCGTCAGTATCAGTTGAATGAAGTCGCTCTTGGCGTCAGTTCCATTACGCCAGGTTGCACGGATATCGCCCGCGATACCGTGGACGAACACGACGCAGCGCGAATTAGTACTACCCTTGCGACGATACAGGATCAGACGATCCTTAATTACTTCAGTGGCTTCAATGTCGATCTCTGAACTCTCGTTTGCAGCGGTCGGCATGACCTCCCCCGCGTTGGGGCCTAGAATATGGATTCTGGAAAAGATCAATCATGGTACACTTCATTATGAGAAATCAATCTTAGATAGATTTCACTTCTGAAGGCAAGTGAATCGGCAAGCCATACTGGCGAGTCTCCGTCACGGTGCCGACGCCGGGATCGTAGAACACCATCTGCCGCGGCGCGGTCTTGTCGGTCTTGCGCAGGCAGCGATACAGTTTCAGGACGTTGGAAATGTTCTCGCTGATCTCGTTTCCGGTGCCGTCGCAGCAGATCACGAGGTTCTTCGGTTCGGCTCCGGCTGCGTGGTCCATCGGATGCGCCTCCAGGTGATGCTACCGGGGCGAGTGTAGCGGAAAACCGGTCGAGCAAGGAGATGCGTCACGCTGCCGGCCAACGCTTTCGTGTGCACGCTGCCGCGTCATCGGCGGTGAGCTCCCTCCCCCGCGTGCGGGCAGGGCAATCGCATATGGTCTTTCAAGGATTCGCACAGGCCGTTCCTCGA
>CAYREH010000117.1:0-11960 GCA_964423245.1 uncultured Bradyrhizobium sp.
AATGCGCGATGCGCATGCCCTTGCCGCCGCCGCCGGCCGAGGCCTTGATCATCACGGGATAGCCGATCTCGTCGGCGATCTTGACCGCGTGCTTGTCGTCCTCGATGACGCCGAGATAACCCGGCACGGTCGAGACCTTGGCCTTGGCGGCCGCCTTCTTGGATTCGATCTTGTCGCCCATCGCGGCGATCGCGCCGGGGTTCGGGCCGATGAAGACGATGCCGGCGGCCTCCAGCGCGCGCGGAAACGCCTCGCGCTCGGACAGGAAGCCGTAGCCGGGATGCACCGCCTCGGCGCCGGTCTTGCGGCAGGCCTCGACGATCTTCTCGATCACCAGATAGCTCTCGGCCGCGGCAGGCGGACCGATCAGCACGGCCTCGTCGGCCATCTCGACATGGAGGGCATCGCGGTCGGCCTCGGAATAGACCGCAACCGTCTGAATTCCCATGCGGCGCGCGGTCTTCATGACCCGGCAGGCGATTTCGCCGCGATTGGCGATCAGAATGCGTTTGAACATGTTTTTCTTGAGTCTCGACCTTGGGCGGGACCCCTCCCCGGACCGTTGAGGCCTTTCGGGACGGGCCGTAGGGCTCCCGTGGTACATCAAAATCGGCTGGAGGCAACGGTCTAAATCCGGCCCGCTCTGGCGTGCCAGCGCAAGACCCGGGCCGGTCAATCCGGCGGCGGAGCCGGCGGGTCGGAGCTGCCCGCGGCAACGTCCTGGACGAGGGCGTGAATGAAGCCGAGTTTGGCCACCACGGCCGGGGTCAGGATGAACGGATAGAGATCGCGCAGGCCCATGGCGCGGTTGACGCTGTTCATGGCGAAGGCGAAAGGCAGCCATGCATTGACGATCGTCTCGATGTCCACGGCCTCATAGGGGTTGAAGCGGATGCGCGCCGTCCACTCCCCGTCCCGGTCGACCCGGGGGCGCACCTGGATGCCGAATTCGGACCCCATCTCCAGGGTATCGACGATGTGGAGATAATGCGCCCAGGTCTCGGCGAAATCCTCCCAGGGATGGGTGGTGGCGTAGGCGGAAACATAATTCTGCTGCCAGTCCGGCGGCGCGCCCTCGGCATAATGGCGCTGCAGGGCCTGGCCGTAATCGATCGAATCGTCGCCGAACACCGCGCGGCAGGCCTCCAGCTTGCCGCCGTCGCGCACCAGCACGTCCCAGAAATAATGGCCGACCTCGTGACGGAAATGGCCGAGCAGCGTGCGATAGGGCTCGCCCATCTCCAGCCGGCGCCGCTCGCGCTCGATCGTGTCGGTCTCGGTCAGCGCGATCGTGATCAGGCCGTTGTCGTGGCCGGTCATCACCTTCTGGCCGCTGCTGGGATCGTCGGCGAGGAAATTGAAGATCAGGCCATGCGCCGGATTGTCCTGGCGCGTCTCCAGCGGGAGCTTCCAGCGGATCAGGGAATAGAACAGCCGGTGCTTGGCCACTTCCAGTTCGCGCCAGCCGGCGAGCTGAAGGGGATCCGACAGGTCCGGCACGGTGCCGTTGTGCCGGCAGGCGCGGCAATAGCCAGTGGCGTCATCGGCGTCGGTCAGCCAGTTGCAGGCATCGTAGTCGGCATTGCGGCACAGCATCCGTCCGGTGCCCTTGTCGGCAAGCGTCGCCCAGGACGCACCGGCAGACCCGTCCTGAGCCTCCCCCTCCGGCTCGAGCGCCGTCATGGTCTCCATGTCCGGGAGGAAAGCGACGCGGTGCCCGCACCGCTCGCAGGCCCGGTTCTCGAAATACAGCACGTTGCTGCAGGCCTGGCAGACGAACAGCTTCACGCTTCCAGCCTTTCTTTAAAATTGTCAGCAATGACGAACCGGCATTCGCAAGACGCCGCCCGAGGCGGAAGGTTCCTGTCGACGGAACAATCCCTGCTGGTCCACGTTATACATCCACACCGCCCCCTGCCCGCCGGTTGCGGGAGTTTTCCCCTGACCGGTCGCCCGATAGAGCAATGGCCATCACGCTTCGCCTGTGTGAATATCCGTCAGGCACGTGCGCCCTCGCATGACCATGGGCGACCCATTGGACAATCCTGTGCCCGAGACGACCGCTGCCGCGCAACTGCGCGAACACCTTGCAGAGATCGCGCGCGAACGCGACGCCGCCTATCGCTCGCTGCAGGAGCGCGAGGCCGAGCTGGCGCGCATCCAGCGCATCGGCAAGGTCGGCGGCCTCGAGGTCGACCTGCGCGAGGGCTTCAGGAACCGCCGGTCGCCCGAATATCTGTTGCTGCACGGCCTGCCTCCCGAGGCGATGGAGGAGTCCCACGAGGACTGGGTCAATCGCATCCATCCCGAGGATCGCGAGGCCACGGTGAGCCATTTCATCGCCGCCCTCGCCGGGCGCAGCGAGGACTACGCCGCGGACTACCGCATCATCCGGCCGAGCGACGGGGAGACCCGCTGGATCCGCGTCGTCGCCAAGATCGAGCGCGACGGCGACGGCCGCGCCCTGCGGCTCGTCGGCGCCCATATCGACGTCACCGACCAGATGCTGGCGCGCGAGATCCTGCGCGAAAGCGAACAGCGGTTCCGTCTGATCGCCGACAGCGCGCCGGTGCCGATCTGGGTGACCAAGCTGGACCGCACGCGCTCCTTCGCCAACCGGGCCTATGTCGATTTCGTCGGCCTGCCCTATGACGAGGCCATCGTCTTCGACTGGCGCAAGGTCCTGCATCCGGACGACCTCGCGCGCGTGCTGCAGCAGTCGGTCGCGGGCGAGGCCTCGCTGAAGCCGTTCGTGCTGGAGGCGCGCTACCGCAATGCCGCCGGCGAATGGCGCTGGCTGCGCTCGGAATCGCAGCCGCGCTGGGACCCGACCGGCAAGCATGTCGGCTTCATCGGGGTCGCCCACGACATCACCACCGCCAAGCAGGCCGAGATCGAGCTCCGCCGGCTGAACGAGACGCTGGAAGAGCGGATCGCCGAACGGACGGCCGAACTCGAATCCAACGAGTCGCAATTGCGCGCGATCCTGGAGACCAGCAACCAGTATCAGGGCCTGGTCAATCCGCGCGGCGAAGTGCTCTACGCCAACAAGACCGCGCTCGCGGGCATCCGCGCGACGGAGCAGGACGTCCTCGGCAAGCCGTTCTGGGACACGCCCTGGTTCGCCGCCACCGACGGCATGAGCGCGCGCGTGCGCGAGGCCTTCGCCACCGTGCTCGCAGGCAAGCCGGTGCGCATGGAAATGCGCCTGCATCTGCCGATCGGAGAGCGCGATTTCGACTTCGGCATGCGCCCGGTGCTGGACCGGCACGGCAACATCACTGGCGCGGTGCCCGAGGCGGTCGACATCACGGAGCGGCGGCGCGGCGAGGAAGCGCTGCGGCAGTCGCAGAAGATGGAGGCGATCGGCCAGCTCACCGGCGGCGTCGCGCACGATTTCAACAACCTCCTCACCATCATCCGCTCGGCGACCGATTTCCTGCGCCGGCGCGAATTGCCGGAAGAACGCCGCCGCCGCTACGTCGATGCCATTTCCGACACGGTCGAGCGGGCCTCCAAGCTCACCGCGCAACTGCTGGCCTTTGCCCGCCGGCAGCCGCTGAAGCCGCAGATCTTCAATGTCGGCAGCCAGGTCGAGGGCGTGGCGCAGCTGGTGCGGCCGCTGGTCGGCGCCCGCATCGAGATCGCGGTCGAGGTTCACGATCCCGATTGCTTCACGGTGGCCGACATCGCCCAGTTCGAGACCGCGCTGATCAACCTCGCCATCAACGCCCGCGACGCCATGGAGGGCGAAGGCCGCCTCACCATCGCGGTGCGCAAGGTCGCGGGCATTCCGAGCCTGCGCGCACAGTCGGCGCGGAGCGGCGACTATGTCGCGATCTCGGTGGCCGACACCGGCAGCGGCATCGCGCCGGAAAATCTTGACGCCATCTTCGAGCCCTTCTTCACCACCAAGGAGGTCGGCAAGGGCACCGGCCTCGGGCTGAGCCAGGCCTTCGGCTTCGCCAAGCAGTCCGAAGGCGACATCGCGGTGACGAGCACGCCCGGCCAGGGCGCGACCTTCACCATCTACCTGCCGCAGGCGCAGAGCCCGGCCGGCCACAAGGAAACCGCGGCGCTGATCAGCGAAGCCGCCACCACCGGACGCGGCTATCGCGTCCTCGTGGTCGAGGACAATGACGATGTCGGGCGGTTCTCGACCGAGCTTCTGGAAGACCTCGGCTATGTCGTTCGCCGCGTCGCCAACGCCAATGCCGCCCTCGCCATCCTCGGCGAGGACGAGTTCGCCGTCGACCTCGTGTTCTCGGACGTCATCATGCCCGGCATGAACGGCGTCGAGCTTGCCGGCATCATCCGCGAACGCTTTCCGGGCCTGCCCGTCGTGCTCACCTCCGGCTACAGCAACGTGCTCGCCGAAAACGCCGATCGCGGTTTCGAGCTGATCCAGAAGCCCTATTCGGTGGAATCGCTGTCGCGCATCCTGCGCAAGGCGATCGCGGAGAAGCTGTCGGCGGCGCGGTGAGTGATGCCAGCCTGTTGCCCTGCATCCCGTCATTGCGAGCGCAGCGAAGCAATCCAGAGTCTTTCCGCGGAGGAAGCCTGGATTGCTTGGTCGCTTCGCTCCTCGCAATGACGGCGCCGAGGCATCTATTCTCCGCCTCGCGCGTTCTCTGGCGCATGCGCTCGCTCCGCTCCCGACTGCTTGCTCTCTGGATCATGCTGGTGGCCTCCGGCATCGCCACCGGCTATCTGCTGTTCGAATCCTTCCAGCAGACCGCGAATGCCCGCCTCGCCCGCTCCGAGGAGCTGGCCGCGCGCGCCTGCCGCGATCTCGCCGATCGCTACCAGTTCTTCGTCACCGGCTGGAGCGGCGGCGAGATCGACGATTCCCTGAAGCAGCAGCTCGCGACCGTGGTACAGAGCGCCCTGTCCGGCGCGATCGGCGTCGAGGGCGGCATCTGGCAGGCCGATGCGGGCTCCCTCGCCTATGCCTTCCCGACCTATGAAGGCACCGGACCGAAGACGGATCTTCCGGCCGCCGAACTCAACACCATCCGCGAGGTCAATGCCGAGGCGTTGCGCAGCGGTCGTCCCGCCTCGGTCCGGCAGAGCGGGCGGTCCCAGGTCCTGATCGTTCAGGCCTGTCCGCTGCGCGGCCCGCTCGTGGGGCTCACCGGATGGACCATGACGCGGTCCTTCACCGCGGAAGGCCCGGCCTACAATCAGCTTCTCGCCGGGCTCCTGCTGCTGGCGCTGACGATCTTCGGCTCGGCGGCCTGGCTGGCCCGCTTGCTCTATGTCTGGTCGCGCAAGATCGACGGAATCGAAACGGCCCTGGGCGAGCGAAGGGGCGGCACGATCGACCTGCCGGTCCTGCCGCGCACCGGCGCGCCAGAGCTCGACCGCCTCGTCGACGCGCTCAACGTCACCGGCGAACGGCTTGCGCTGGAGCGCCGCCGCGCCACCGCCGCCGAGCGGCTCGCCGCTCTCGGGCGGATGTCGGCGGGCCTCGCCCACGAGATCCGCAACCCCATCGCGGCGATGCGGTTGAAGGCCGAGAACGCGCTGGCCGTCGCCGACGGCTCGCGGAGCGAGGCGGCGCTCACCGCCATCCTGCAGCAGGTCGACCGGCTGGATACGCTGTTGCGCGACCTCCTGGAGATGACGCAGGCCCGCGAACCCAGGCTCGCGGAGGTCGATCTGGCGGCCTTTCTTGCGGAGACCGTGGAGACCCATCGCGAGCTCGCCGCGGCGCGGGGCATCGCCCTGACCGCGGGAACCGGGCCGGCCTCTTCGCCGTTACCGCAACTCGATCCGTCCCAGATGCAGCGGGCCCTGGACAATTTGATCATCAACGCCATCCAGAACACGCCGGCCGGCGGGACCATTCATGCGGACGCCCGCCGGCGCGACGGATCGCTGCTGCTGCAGGTTTCCGACACCGGACCCGGCATCGCCGAGGAGCTGCGCGAGCGCCTGTTCGAACCGTTCGTCACCGGCCGCGCCGAAGGCACCGGTCTCGGCCTCGCGATCGTGCGCGAGATCGCGCGCAATCACCGCGGCACGGTACGGCTGGTGCGCAATGTCGGCGGTGCGGCGTTCGAGATCGAAGTGCCATGGCGACAATCCTGATCATCGACGATGACGCCGGCTTGCGCGACGGGCTCGCCGAAGCGCTCGGCGATCTCGGTCACGAGCCGCGCCTCGCCGCCACCGGTCGCGACGGTCTCGCCGCGCTCGACGCGGAGATCGATGCCGTGCTGCTCGACCTGCGCATGCCCGGCGGCATTGACGGCATCGAGGTGCTGCGCCGGATCCGCGCAGGCAGGGACGCACCGCCCGTCGTGGTGCTGACGGCCTTTGCCAGCGCGGCCAACACCATCGAGGCGATGCGGCTCGGCGCCTTCGACCATCTCAGCAAGCCGATCGGACGCGCGGAGCTGAAGGCCCTGCTCGACCGGTTGCCCGAACGCAGGCCCGCTATCAGCCCGGCCGACGCCGACACGACGGACGGCCTGATCGGGTCGAGCGAGCCGATGCGCCGCGTGCAGAAGACGATCGGCCTTGCCGCCGACAGCGATGCCAATGTGCTGATCCTCGGCGAGACCGGCACCGGCAAGGAGCTGGTGGCGCGGGCGCTTCACGCTCATGGCCGACGCAAGGCCGGCCCGTTCGTCGCGGTCAATTGCGCGGCGATCCCCGAGGACCTCCTCGAAAGCGAACTGTTCGGCCATGTCCGGGGCTCCTTCACCGGCGCGACCGCCGACCGCACCGGCGCCTTTCGCGACGCCGCGGCCGGCACGCTGTTCCTCGACGAGATCGGCGACATGCCATTGCCGATGCAGGCGAAGATCCTGCGCGCGCTTCAGGAACAGGTCATCACGCCGGTCGGCGGCAAACCGCTGCGCACCAATGCCCGCGTCGTCGCGGCCACCCACCGCGAGCTCGCAAGGCTCGCCGCCGCGGGCCGGTTCCGCGAGGATCTCTATTACCGCCTCGACGTGGTGCAGATCGCGATCCCGCCGCTGCGCGAACGGGCCGACGACATTCTGCCGCTCGCCCGGCACTTCCTCGCCATCGCGGCCGCGCGCAACGGCCGGCAGAAGCATCTCGGCGAGGCCGCCATCGAGAAGCTCCAGCGCCACTCCTGGCCCGGCAATGTCCGCGAGCTCCGCAACGTCATCGAGCGCGCCTGCATCCTGACGCGCGGCGACGTGATCGGACCCGACGATCTCGACACCAGCGCGAACCAGCCGGCAGCCTCGCATTCATCACCCGAAGCGGATCTGCCGTCGGCCGTCGCGGCGCTCGAGAGACAGATGATCGCGCGTGCGCTCGCGGCGTGCAGCGGAAACCGCACCGAGGCTGCGCGCCGTCTCAACATCAATCGCCAGCTGCTCTACACCAAGATGCAGCGCTACGGTCTCGCCGAGCCGTCAGAAAAGCTGACGACCGGCGTCGGGAAAGACGACGATTGATCCCGCGCCGGCGCGAATAACTCCTTTCATATCAATCAATTCACGGCTGGCACATCGCTTGCTGAACGTCTCGCAAGCGACATCGTCGCGATATCGACAGGAGTTGTTCCATGAAGACGACACGCATGCGCGCGCTGTTCTGGGTGCTGCTCGCCACCACGGCGATCGGCAGCGGCGCCGCCGCCTATTCACAGGCCAGGGATTCCATGTGGGATTCCTCGCAGCTTCCGGAATCCCGCGGAACCGTGAAGCAATACACGCTCACGCCGCGCGGCGACGTCGACGGCGTTCTCCTCACCGACGGCACCGAAGTGAAGCTGCCGCCGCATCTGAGCGCGCAGACGGTCTATGCGATCCGTCCCGGCGACCAGGTCTCCGTGCGCGGCCTCCGCGCCCGCGCCTTGCCGCTGGTGGACGCGGCCTCGATCACCAATGTCGCAACCGGCAAGAGCGTCACCGACAGCGGACCGCCGGACCGGCGTGGCGGCAACGGGGAGCAGACCGTCAGCGGCCGCATCGCGCTGCAGCTGCACGGCAAGCGCGGCGAGGTGAACGGCGTCGTGCTCGACGACGGCACCACCCTGCGCCTGCCGCCGCCGGAGGCCGAACGCATGCAGGATCGCCTGCAGCAGGGCCAGATGGTCTCCGCCCGCGGCGACGTACTCGACACGGCGCTCGGCAGAGTCGTGGATGTCCGCGCCATCGGCAACTCGCCGGAACAGATGACGGAGCTGCGCGGGCCGCGTCCGCCGGGGCCTGCGGACGGTCCGGACCGCCGCGGTCCTCCGCCGCCGCCCCCGGGCTTCGGCCCGCCCTTGCCGCCGCGCGGCTGATCCCTCGTTCACCTCACACTGGAAGGACACCATCATGCATTGGATCGATCCCGACAGCCTGCCGGAGACCGCAGGCATCTTCGAGCGCTTCGTGCTCAATCCTCATGGCGAGGTCGACGGCTTCGTCATGAAGGCCGGCACCTCCGCCATCCTGGTGCACACGCCGCCCCATCTGCACGACGAGATCACCCGCCACCTCAAGCGCGGCGAAAAGGTCGGGGTGCGGGGCGTCCGTCCGCGCGGCGCAGACCTGCTCGCCGCCGTCGCGGTCACCACGTCCGGCGGCCGGACAATCCTCGACAACGGTCCCGATCATGACCGCGAGCATCCGAAGGTGAAGCACGCCGCGATGTCCGCCGAGGGCAAGGTTCAGCTGTCGCTGTTCGGACCCAAGGGCGAGCTGCGCGGCGCGTTGCTCGCCGATGGCACCGTTCTGCGGGTCGGTCCCAAGGAGGCCGGGCAGGTTGCCGAGTTGCTGACACCCGGCGCAATGCTTGTCGCCCGCGGAGCGGGCGTCGAGACCAAGCATGGCCGCGTGATCCATGTCGAGGCGCTGGGTCCGGACGAGGATCGGCTGAAGCCCGTCAAGAAGCCGAAGCCGAAGGACGAGAAGCCGAAGCACGGCCCCCATCACGAGGCCCACGCCGCCTGACGCGACGCTGCCGCGAGGAAGGAGACCTTCATGTCCGACACAGACGACAAGGGACGTGCCAGCCGCGCGCTGGATGCCGCCAACTTCTTCCTCGCCGACGTCCGCGACGGCCTCGGGCCCTATCTCGCGGTCTATCTCCTTACCGAGCAGCACTGGGACGAGGCGCGCATCGGCCTCGTGATGTCGATCGCGACGGTGGCGGGCATCGTCGCGCAGACGCCGGCCGGCGCGCTGGTCGACGCGACGCGCGCCAAGCGGACGGTGATGGCGGTCGCCGCCATCCTCGTCACGCTCGCCTCGCTGTCGCTGCCGCTGTTTCCGGGCTTCCTGCCGGTCGCAATCTCGCGAGGCCTCGCGCAGGCCGCCGGCGTCGTCTTTCCGCCCGCGATCGCCGCGGTGTCACTGGGCATCTTCGGCCATCGCGCCTTCACGAAGCGCATCGGGCGCAACGAGACCTTCAACCATGCCGGCAATGCGGTCGCCGCTGGCGTCGCCGGCCTCACCGCCTACTGGTTCGGCCCGACCGTCGTGTTCTATCTGCTCGCCGGCATGGCGGTCGCGAGCCTCTTCAGCATCCTCGCCATTCCCGAGCGCGCCATCGACCACGACCTCGCCCGCGGACTGGATGGCGCGCAGGGCACCGGCCAGGGCGAACAGCCGTCGGGCCTGAAGGTGCTGCTCACCTGCCGCCCCCTCCTCGTCTTCGCGATCTGCACGGCGCTGTTTCATCTCGCCAATGCGGCGATGCTGCCGCTGGTCGGGCAGAAGCTGGCACTGCAGGACAAGAACCTCGGCACCAGCCTGATGTCGGCCTGCATCGTCGCGGCACAGCTGGTGATGGTGCCGTTCGCCATGCTGGTGGGCGCGAAGGCCGACACATGGGGACACAAGCGCTTCTTCCTGGCAGCCCTCCTGATCCTGCCGATCCGCGGCGCGCTCTACACGCTGTCGGACAATCCGTTCTGGCTGGTCGGCGTGCAGCTGCTCGACGGCGTCGGCGCGGGCATCTTCGGCGCGATCTTCCCCGTCATCATCGCCGATCTCATGCGCAACACCGGCCGCTTCAACGTCGCGCAAGGCGCCGTCATCACCGCCCAGAGCATCGGTGCGGCGCTATCCACGACGCTGGCAGGCTTGGTGGTGGTCGGCGCCGGCTACAGCGCCGCGTTCCTCGTCCTCGGCGCGGTCGCCGCCATCGGCCTCGTCATCTGCCTCGTCGCACTCCCCGAGACCCGGCAGGGCACGAATGGCGCCCCGCGGCGCCGGGGGAAGACAGCGCCGGACGCTTCCGCTATCGCTGCCGAATGAATGCGGTTTCTCTGAGGATCGATCGTGCCGACTGACGCCATCTGGGCCTGGAGCATCATCGCAGCTGCGACCGCAGGCGTCATCATCCGGCCGTTCCGATGGCCCGAGGCGATCTGGGCCGTGCTCGGTGCCGGCGCGCTGGTGCTGCTCGGCCTCCTGCCCTGGCGGGACGCGCTGACGGGGATCGAGAAGGGCGTCGACGTCTATCTGTTCCTGATCGGCATGATGCTGATCGCCGAGCTCGCCCGGCTCGAAGGCCTGTTCGACTACCTCGCCGCGCTGGCCGTGGAATATGCCGCCGGCTCGCCGCAGCGGCTGTTCCTGCTGATCTACGTGGTCGGCACGCTGGTGACCGTGCTGCTCTCGAACGATGCCACCGCGATCGTGCTGACGCCGGCGGTCTATGCCGCCACGCGCGCGGCGGGCGCCAGCCCGCTGCCCTATCTGTTCGTCTGCGCCTTCATCGCCAATGCCGCGAGCTTCGTGCTGCCGATCTCCAACCCGGCCAATCTCGTCGTGTTCGGTGCCCGCATGCCCGAACTCGGCGAATGGCTGCGCCTGTTCGCCCTGCCCTCGGCGGCCTCCATCCTGCTGACCTATCTCGTGCTGCGGCTGACACAGCACCGCGCATTGAAGGCGCAGACCATCGCGGCCAGCGTGCCGCATCCGACGCTCGGGCGCGGCGGCAAGCTCACAGCGATCGGCATCGTCGCCGTCGGCGCCGTGCTCGTGACGGCATCGGCGCTCGACAAGCCGCTCGGGCTGCCGACCTTCATCTGCGGCGCAGTGACGGCGGCCCTTGTGCTGCTGATCGGCCGGCAATCTCCCTTGCCGGTGCTGAAGGGCGTGTCGTGGAGCGTGCTGCCGCTGGTCGGCGGGCTCTTCGTCATGGTGGAAGCGCTGATCAGGACCGGGGTGATCGGACGGCTCAGCGCGCTGCTGCAACAGGCGGTCGCGCAATCGGTGCCGCAGGCCGCCTGGAGCGTCGGCCTTGCCACGGCGATCGCCGACAACATCGCCAACAATCTGCCGGTCGGCCTCGTCGCCGGCTCGGTCGCCGCCAGCGACCACTTGCCGCCATCGGTGATCAGCGCCATGCTGATCGGCGTCGATCTCGGACCCAATCTGTCGGTGACGGGTTCGCTCGCCACCATCCTGTGGCTGGTCGCGCTGCGGCGGGAGCGGATCGAGGTCGGCGCCTGGCGCTTCCTCAAGCTCGGTCTGCTGGTGACGCCGCCGGCCCTGATCGGAGCGCTTGCCGCCGCAATCCACTGAGCACACCGACATCACCATTTTTGCGGTGCATCAAGGCGGCGGACAGCGCCATCCCTAGGATTGGGATGACCGCGCGATTCCAGACGGCGCGGCAAGGAAGGTCATCATGCCGATCCAGTCCAAGGCGCTGCCGCAGAGCTTCTCGTTCCGCCGCTCGCTGCAGAACTTCACCGTTCGGGCCGGGACGTCTCACCCGTTGCTGGTGTTCGCCGCCGTGGTGCTGTTCACGCTGTTCGCCATCGCGGAGGCCGATCTCCACACCGCGCAGCTGCAGGCGCTCGGCCTGCTCGGCCATGGCGCAGGTCTCGACCCGATCTTCATGAGCCCATAGCGGCCCGGTTCCGATCGCGGCCATGGCGGCCGCGGACGGAGGGCATCGTCAGTCGTTATCGGAGCCGGAGGCCTCCCGCAAGATGGAGGACGCGGGGGGCGATCCCGTCACCCGGAAGGTGG
>CAYREH010000118.1:0-11185 GCA_964423245.1 uncultured Bradyrhizobium sp.
CCGGCAAGGAATACCAGATGCTGGAGCTGCTCTCGCTCCGCAAGGGCACGACCCTTACCAAGGAAATGTTCCTCAACCACCTCTATGGCGGCATGGACGAGCCCGAGCTGAAGATCATCGACGTCTTCATCTGCAAGCTCCGCAAGAAGCTGGCCAACGCTTCCGAAGGCCGCAACTTCATCGAGACCGTGTGGGGCCGCGGCTACGTGCTGCGCGAGCCGCACGAGGCCGACGAGCGCATTCCCGCCTGATCCCTGGGTTACCTGGCGAGCCTGTCCGGCTCGCGCCTCCCAGCCTGGACCCCGCCGCAAATGGCGGGGTTTTGTTTTTTGAGGATGCGCCCGGCCGAGGCCCGCCTCACGCCGCCGCCAGCACCGGACCGGCCTGCACCGAACGCCTGACCGCGCTTCGCGACGCCGCCTCGCGCAACCGGCCGATCATCGCATAGCCGATGATGAAGCCGAACAGGAAGGTCGGGACCACGAAGGACACCACGAAGGCCCAGCCGGTGACGCGGTCGGCGATCTCCATCACCGGCATCCCGACGATGCCGTGGATCACCACCAGCATCCACAGCATCACCGTCATGCCGCCGCCGAAGACGAGGCCGTCCCGGATCTGCCGCGTCTGCCGCGACCGCGGGCCCCAGGTGGAGTCTTGCACCAGAAGCGCCGTCATCGCGCCGATGCCCCAGGGGAAGATCAGCAGCGGCAGTTCGCGCAGGACCACGTCGAGGTGAGGCCGTTGCGGAAATTGGTAGACGTCGAACGCCGCCTGCACCGGAAGGAAGATCAGCGCGCTGCAAAGGCCGACCGTCAGGATGAAGCCGACCGGCATCCGGCCGAAGATGGTCTCGTTGGCAAAGGCGTATTGCCGCTTGACGTGATAGACCAGCCAGAAATTCACGATGAAGTAGAGCGGCGTCACCAGCAGCGTCCTCAGCATGCCGACGGCCTGCTCGCCGGGAATCTGCACGAGCTTGCCCGACAGCAGCAGCCAGGACAGCGACCAGACGAAGGTGAATGCGGCCACGCCGCCCACGAATTTGAAGATGCCCGGAGACGCCGGATCGAGCGTGAAGCCGATGGCGCCGAGACGCCGCTTGCCGCGCGCCAGCGTCCATTCGCCGGCGAGCGCCCCGCGGGCTGCGAACAGCAGGAGGTTGCCGAGCAGCGAGTCCATGTCCTTGCGCAGATCTTCCAGCATGCATCCCGCCGCGGTCTGGGCGGCCAGCTGAAGCTGGCTGACGACGTTGTGGCGGGTCGAGAGCTGGTCCAGCGCCTGCCAGTCGTCCGGCTCGACCTGACTGTCCTCCATGATCGCACCGTAGATCTCGGCGCTGCTCTTGAGGACGCGCACCGTGCGGAAGCACAGCGAATCGTAGACCGCGAGCAATTCGGCATGGAGGTCCGCATTGCGCTCCATGAAGGCCTCGCGATCGGCGGCCCAGCGCTCCAGGTGCAGCATGAGCGCCGATATCTTCAGGAAGCGCGACTGGATCGCGGTCGATTGCACGGCGCGGAAATCGTCGATCTGATAGCCGATCCGGGACAGCTTGCGCTGCAGGCTCGGCATGTCCTCCCGATTGACCTGGAACGGCGCGGCGACCAGCGCGTCGCGGAGCGAAAGCGCGCTGACCGGAATCCCGGCGAGCTCCTGGCAGAACCGCCGCCATGCCGCGGGTACCACCGGAACCAGCCAGGCGAACATCAGAAGCCAGACCGAAGCCAGCGGCGACAGCGTCTCGGGCAGCATAGCGTAGAGGATCAGGAACGGCGCGATGAACACGGCGAGACCGAACGCGAACAGGGGACGCGTCGTGAAGGACCGCGTCCCTTTCAGCGTGTGAAACCTGAACCAGTAGAACAGCACGACCAGCAGCGGTCCGCCGAAGGATTCGAAGACCGCGTTCAGGGGCTCAACGACATGGGCGAGCGACACGATGAACTCCTATCACGGGGCTCGTTATTGGCGGCGTCGGCTGCAGCGGCCTTCGGCTCCGGATTTCAGGGAGCCTGAGCCACCATCTTGGCCTTTTGAATCAAGAGGTCGATGTTGTCGGGCGCGAGCGCAATCGCATTGTCCATGTCGGCCAGCGCCTTCGGCATGTCCCTGATCTGGGCGTAGGCGTTGGCGCGCGACACGAGATATTTCAGCTCGTCCGGTCGCAGTTCGGTCGCCCTGCTGAAGGCCTTGACGGCCTCCTCGAGATAGCCGCGCTTGTCGTCGGTCCCGGCGGCCGTCATGCTGACGATGCCCTTGATCCAGTAGAATTCGGCATGTTCGGGCTTGAGCTTGATCGCCTCGGCGATGTCGTTGAGCGCGTTCTCGTACAGGCCGACGGTGACGTTGAAGTTCGCCCTGCGCACGAAATAATCCGGCCGCGTCGGATCGAGCTTGAGCATGTAGGCGAAACTCGCGGCCGCCTTCGGGATCTGCTTCAGCTTGTGCTGGAGCGTGCCGAGATCGAAATAGACCCTGGCGAGACGGACCGAAAGCTCGCCGTCATCGGCGAGCAGGCCGTGCAGCTCCTGTCCCCTCCGCGTCAGCTCCTCCAGCGCCTCGATGGTCGGTGGCGCGAGGTCGATCGCGCCGATCAGTTCATCTCGGCGCTGGCGCAGCAATTCCCGGGAGAGCTGGCCCTGAGTGAGCGGGCCCGGTGGCGGCTCCGGCGCCTCGACGTCGAAGATGCGGCCGTCGGAGGAGCGCATATAGAGGACGGGAATTCCCCATTCGACCCGCGATTTCTCCTGGATGAATTTTCGCGCCAGCGTGACGGCATCGTCGATCGGGCGGTTGCCGGCCAGCGCCGCATAAAATCCTTCGGACATCGAGATGGCGGCGTTGTCGGTGATCGGAAACTGCATCGCCACCACGGCCGGCAGCCATCCCGTCTTCATCAGCCCGATCGCCGGATTGCCGAAGCGGTCGCCGACATTGATGCGGGCGCTCTCGCAGCAATTGAGCACGATCAGCCGCATGCTCCGCTTCGCGCCCGTCAGCATCATGGCGAGATCGGAGGCGAACTTCTTCACCGGCCTGCCGTCCTCGTCGACCATGACGACGAAGCCGCTGGTGCCGGTGCCCGGCGCGGCTTCCTCGACCCCGCCATGCCCGATGAAATGAAAGATGTGCCACTCGCCTTCGAGCAGCTTCTTCATCAGGTCCTTTCCGGTCCCGCCCGGGACCCATTGGAAATCGACCTTGCCCTCCCGCTGGAGCGCATCGATGCCCTTGTTGATGCGGTCCCGCTCCTTCACGACGTTCAGCCTCGGCCATTCGCTGGTCGAGGGATCGGCGATCATGCCGAGGATGCGCAGCGGACCCTTGACGCCCATGCGGCCGACGCTGCCGGCCGTCTCGAGATAGCGCACGATGGGGCGCGTCAGGCTGACGAAGCCCGGCATGTCGTCTTCGTCGTAGAGATATTCCCAGGGCAACCCGGCCAGCTCGGCCGCCTCGATGCGCAGCTTGATCCTGAGATCCTGCGCCGCGCCCTTGCTGCGTTCGTAGATCTTCTGGATCGGCGGCACCTCGGCGATGACGCTGCGGAACACGCCGCGGCCGAAATCGCGCAGCACCTGCTCGCCGCGCGTGGTCGGGCCCTGCCGGCTCTTGTCGTCCACTTCGAGGACGGCGCTTTCGAGCTCGCCCCGCAGCTTCGCGAGTTCGCCGGGCGCCGAGAACCAGAACCTGACGAGGCTCTTGGGCGCCTCGCCCGCCGGCGACCTGACCACCCTGCCGTAATATTGCGAAGGTCCGCCGCCCGCCGGCAGATCGGCGCCGATCTCGAGTTCGAAATCTTCGTATTCGGCAGCGGGCATGTCGAGCCTCACTCAACCAGGAATTTTGTCGGAACCGCGAATTCCCCAAGGTCTGCAAATCTGCCGCGGCGCGTTCAGGCCGCCTTCCAGCCGACGATGACGGCGATGGATCCATGATGGCATGCAACCTCGGAGCGCATTTGTGAAGCATGTCTCACGGAACAGGATAAAGTTGCAGGCGCCTCCGCCTGGAATTCGCATCTGGACATCGAACGGATGCGACGCGTAGGACGACCAAATCATCGTCGGAACTTGCCGTAACGCCGGACCCCATCAGCCATGATCCTGCAATCCCTCGCCGGCCTGCCCGCCTTCCTGGTCTATTTCTGCACGGGACTGATCGCGATCGTGGCGTACCTGTTCGTCTATACCCGCATCACCCCGCACAACGAATTCCAGCTGATCCGCGACAACGAGCCGGCGGCGGCGATCGCGCTCGGCCTCAGCCTGCTCGGTTTCGTGGCCCCGCTGGTCAGTGCCATCGCGCATTCCGCCAACGTGCTGGACTGCCTGATCTGGGCGGCTATCGCGCTGATCGTCCAGATCATCGTGTTCTTCCTCGTCAAGGTCCCGGTGCCGAACCTGTCGGCGCGGATCGCCGCGGGCGATATCGCGCCGGCGATCTGGCTCGGGCTGTCGTCTCTCGCCGCGGGTCTGCTGAACGCGGCCAGCATGATCTACTGACATGAGCAACACGCCTTCCTTCAAGGATTTCGGCAAACGCCGGCCACCCTCCCTGCTGCCGCCGAGGCAGCAGCCGGCGAAGCGCTCCGGCCACGTCGCACTGCTGGTGATGGGCACGATCGCGGTCGGCACCACCGCCTATACGCTGATGCCGCATCAAAGATGCGATCCGCCCCCGGCCGGGACCACGGATCAGGCGCAGACGAGCACCAATTGCAGCAGCAGCTCATCGGGCGGCCACGGCAGCTCGCACGGCTGGTCGCGGTCGAGCTTCTTCAGCGGCGATTCCTCCAGCCATTCGTCCTCCACGACGTCGTCGCCATCGGTTTCGCGCGGCGGCTTCGGCTCGTTCGCTCACGCGTTCGGGTCCTCCGGCGGCGGCTAACTCGCTCGGGCTTGAGACACGTCAAGTGGCGACGCGCGGAAGGTCGTTATCCTGCAGCCTTGATGACACCCGGCAAGGGCGTCAGGGATAGAGGTGCAAGATGCGCGGGATCGTGACGTCGACACTTGCCATCTTCGCGTTGGTATCGCTGGCCGCCGCCGCAGAAGCTGCATCCTGCCCACCCGCCATGGTGCAGGTCTGCGACCCCGGGCCGCGGAACCGTCCACCGGCCACGCCGGCGCGGTGTCACTGCGAAAATACGCCGGGCAGCGGGAATCTGGGGGGCGGTGGCAAGGCGGAGACTCACAAGAAGAACGTGCCGACGGTGAAGCCGAGCAAATCGCCCGGTCCCAACAATTGAGCCTGGATCAGGCCGCAAGGCCCGCAGGCGCGAGATGGAACGAGGCACACCCATGCGCATGATGTTGACGTCGGCACTGGTTCTCCTCGGGTTGACATCACTGTCAGCCGATGCGGAAGCCGGCCCCTGTCCGCCAGGCATGGTCAAGGTCTGCCTGCCTCCGCCGCAGAACAATCGTCCCCCGAACACCACGCCGACGCCGTGCAAATGCGAGAGTCAGCAGGGCAGCGGAAACGACAGTGGCGGCGGCAAGGCCGAGATTCACAAGAAGAACTTGCCTGCCGCGAAGCAGAACAAATCGCCCGGCCCGAACAACTGACGCGGCCGCAGGAGTCTGAAGCGCGATGACAGAGATGTCATCGCGCTTCGTGTCTGTTGGGTGATCCCGGCGACCGCGCGTCGCGAACGACGTTTGCGGATCGTACCTACTTCAATTTCTTCGTCGTGTCCGGTCGCGGCGGCTCCGGCTGCGGGTTCAGCCAGTTGTTTCCCTGCACGGGCTTCTTGCCCGACATCGGCGGCTCGGGCTGAGGATTGAGCCAATTCGCCTTGGGATGCTCGGCCTTTGAACGCTTGGTCTTCTTCGCAGGGTTTGGCGTTGGCACGGCAGCTTGCGCCAGCCTGACCGGTTGCTGCGCGCCGGCTTGCGCCGCGGCGCCGGTGGGGCTGGCCGCGCTCGCGAGGTTAAGGGCCGCGACGCAAGTGAGGCTTGCGATCGCGAGTGTCGCTGACATGTGCTTTCCACGCATGATGAGGGGTCTCCCTATCGTTCGATCTGCCGACGGATGGGCGGCCGGACCGGAATCGGCCGATCGACCGGCCTTGGCGTGAAGCGCTTCGGTGGTACGACCCTCTTGGGCGGCGCCGGAACGACGACGACCGGCGGACGCGGCGGCGGTGGCGTGACGATCCTGCCGCGCTTGCCGGGAACGAGGATCGGCGCCGGCAGATGCGGCGTGGCGGGCACGAAGGTTGTGCCTCCCGCGGGGACGCATTTGCGTTTCTCGGCGTCGGGCCTCTGGCCGGCCGGGCAGCACTGGCCGCCCGCCGTAGCCCGACTTTCGAGACAGCATGATCCGTTCGGCAGTTGAGTATAGCCGGCGAAGCACGTGCCCGTGGTCGGAGCTGCGTTCACGACACATTTTCCCTCGACCAATGATTGTCCCGTCGGACAAGCACATGCCGCCTTGACGCCTGCCACCGCACTGGCGCCCTGACAACACTCGCCGGTCAACGGATCGGTGGTCGTTCCCGGCGGACAGCCGGCCAACGAGCCGCACGTATTGTCGTTCTGCGGCTTCGTACCGGGCGGGCAACAGGTGCCGTTTGGAGTCAACTGTTCGACCTTGCAACCCTTCTCGAGCGGTGGCTTGCAGCCGCCGTCCGGCTGCGGTTTGAGCCCAAGCGGGCAACACTGACCGGTGGATGTCAGCTGACCAGGCAGGCACCCGCCCTGCTGCGTGCCGCAACTGCCGTCTGGCTGCGGCTTGATGCCGGGCGGACAGCAGATGCCCTTCGAGGACAATTGGCCGGGAGGGCAACCTGGCTGCTGCGGTTGACCGCACTTGCCGTCGGGTCCGGGCAACACGCCGTTCGGGCAGCATTGGTTGACCGCAAATCCCCACGAACCGCTCGGGCATAGCTGCTGGCAACTGCCGTCGAGGCCCGTCTGAGGAATGAGCGGCCATTGCGTCGACAGACACGCTTTTTGCTGAGCCGTCGGCTTACAGCCGAAGAAGTCGACCGTCGGATCAGGCTCGAACCCGGCGGGGCAGACCGGCGACTTGAAGGTGGGACAATGGTAGCCGTTGCCGTCGTACACCGCCTTCGAACCGTCGAGGCAGGTCAACTTCGATATATCGTTGGGATCAAACGTGC
The DNA here is from genome assembly GCA_964423245.1 of uncultured Bradyrhizobium sp. Lineage (GTDB taxonomy): Bacteria > Pseudomonadota > Alphaproteobacteria > Rhizobiales > Xanthobacteraceae > Bradyrhizobium. The sequence goes on from CAYREH010000118.1 coordinate 7,133, forward strand.
TCGGATCAAAGCCTTGCAGGCAGGCCTCCAGCTTGCCGGGATCGGTTGACCCATCCGGGCACGGCGATATGCACTGCCCGTTGGGCCCTGCGTAAGTTCCGATCGGGCAGCATTGGAAGCCAGGCTGTTGTGTGGTGCCTGGCGGACAGGCGCATTGATTGCCCGAGCCCGGCGGGCAATCGAGCAGCGGCGGCTTCTTACCGTGCAGGCGATACCAGAAGAAGCCGGGATAGAGCTCGACGCGCGGCCGATACCAGCCCGGCAGATTGAAGGCAGTCCGGCCGCAGATGCGCAGAATCGCGATATCCCCGAGATGTCCGCGCGCGGACGGATCCTGGAAGCGGTCGTCGTAATCGATGAAGTAACTCTGCCACGGCGGCACGTTGGCCGGCACCACGGCGGTGATGTCATTCCCCTGCACACCATTCACGTCCGCCGGGCCGCCTGCAGCGAGCAGCGCAGCGACCGCGGGATCGATCGCGCTCCGCAACTGATCGCCCGTCGACCACAGGAACTGGCCGCAAGCGGCGCGGTCGATACGGCCCTGCTCGTCGTAGTTGAAGCCGATCGCCACGCCGCCATTGCCATTGCGCATCTGGCGCGCGAAACCGATCGCATATTCGTCAGCCTGCGGCTGCCATTGCGGCCCGGAGGTGCCTGGCGGGACCGGCAGGTAGCGCAGCACGCGGCCGGTCGCCTCCGACGTCAGCACGTTGAAATCATAGGCTCCGCTCGGCGCACCGCGCTCGGCGAGCAGCATGCGGCCCTGATCATCGAAAGCGATCCTGGAAATCTCGCTCGGGCCCGGACCGGGCGCGACGCTGACTTCCAGTCGCGGATCGGCACCGAAGGTCGGACCGGTTGCAACCGACCAGATCTGCAGATCCTTGGCGACAGAATAATAGAGGCGTCCGTTGCGGACGCCGAGACCGAAGATCAGGCGTTGCGGGTTCGCATAGCCCCAGGTCGCGACATTGCCGGGCCGAAATTTCGGACTCGCAATATCGAGACTCCCTGCGGGATCGTACGGGATCGGCTGCAGGCCGGCAGCGCCCCGTCCCTGCACGCCGTGATCGTAACGGCCACGCTCGTTTCCAGACGCATCGAAGGCATGGATCATGCCGGTGGCACGATCAGCCACGAACAGCGTGTTCGAGGCCGCATCAAAGGCAAGGCCGCCGAGCGCAGGACCGGGATTGGCTGTGCCTGCGAGCGTGACATTGGCGAACAGACGGACTTCACCGGTCAGGCCATTGATGCGCCAGATCGAACCGGGTCCGCCGCCAAGCTGCGGCGGTCCGAACAGCCCCGGCATGAAGGCCGCGCCGGGTGCGCCCTGCTTGGCGCGATTGAGCTGGCCTGCACCGCCTGGAATGACGATCGGCAAGCCATAGACCGACGTTGCCGCGACGAAGATGTTCGGCGGTGTCGCGTTGTCGATCACTACGCCGAACAGCTGTCCGGTCTGGCTGGCGGTCACGTTGAAGGGCTTTGGCGTCGTCAGCAGTTGCGCCTGCGGCGGCGCGCCAGGCGCCTGGAGATCGAACACCCGGGCCGAGGGACCATCTGTATCAATGAAGGTCTTGTCGGCTGGATCGACGCCCGGCGCGATCATGGCGGGTGGCAGTGCCCCTGAAAACCCCGAGACCACCGCGTTGCCGTTGCCGACGATGCCGGCTGGCTGTGCCAGCACTGCATTGAGGTCGCCGCAGGCGACCCATGCAAAGACCATAACGACAAGCGCGATGGCCGCATGTCTCAGCTTCACATGAATTCCAAGATTGCTCCGCCTACACCGTGTCGATGGATGCGCATCGGGTCGCATGGGCAAGACCTCTCTGGAGCAATGCAGTCGGTCTGGGACCCGATCACCACAAACTTGATCGGGACAAACGAGCGCAACATTTTCGAGGTGCGACACGGCCAGCCACACAATTGCTGCGGTGCGCTCGGCCGTTGGAACTGATCACAGTGACAGAGAGGAAACGTCAGGTCGTTGATGCATATCAATACATGCATTGGATGCGCAGACATTGTTCCTCGGCTTCGCGAGGAACGACGCATGAGACGGAGGAGACCCATGCCGCATGCGTTCGTGATTCTTGTCGCACTGGTGCTGGCTGCAGCGATCCCGAGCAACGCCTACGCAGTGAAGGGGCACTGCGAGGGCAATACGCATTGGCACTGCACCACCTACACGACATCGAAGGAAAACGGCGCGTGGTACGATTCCAAGACGGGACAATGGTACAACAAGTCCTGCAGCTGTCGGGAGAACAGCGGTCCCAACGGAGCCGTTGGCGACTACGGTCACGCCGAGATCCACAAGAAGAACGTGCCGACCGTCAAGCCTTCCGGCGCAGGTCCGACAAATCTTGCCCGCCCGCCGTTGGGAATGGCTCCCCGCATGCCCGTGCGCGGCGCTCCGCCGACGACCCTGCGACCTGCACGAACCTTTTGACAAGCGGCCTTGCCGACCCCGGAGTACGCAGAAAAATGCAGTGAATTGCCAGGCTTTCGCTTGTCTGTGGGCCAGCAGGTGATGAAGACTGCCAGCCAGGTTCGACAGCAGGAGGCTGCAACTCCATGAAACGCTCGCGACGGGTCGTACTCACCTTGATGGCCGGCGCCACGAGCGACGTGGTCTCGACGCGAATGGTCCGGCACCAACCGTGCCGCGTTCACAGCCATAGCGGCCGCTGACACATGCGGCGCATCGCCTGCCCGGAGCGCGACGATTGGCGCCAGACCGCGGAGCGATGCGGCTTCGCGTTCCACACGATCGATGGCGAGCGCTACTGGGACGAGCGCGCCTATTACGGCTTCACGCTCGATGAGATCGAACGCGGCATCGAGGCGCCGACCGGAGAGATCGAGGCGATGTGCCTCGAACTCGCGGGCCGCGTCATCGGCGACGAGCGGTTGCTCCAGCGCCTGAAGATCCCCGCGGCTTTCTGGAGCCTGATTGCCGACAGCTGGAAACGGCGGGACCGCAGCCTTTATGGCAGGCTCGACCTCAAATTCGATGGCGCAGGCCCGGCCAAGCTGCTCGAATACAACGCGGACACGCCGACCTCGATCTTCGAAGCCGCGGTCTTCCAATGGACCTGGCTCGAGCAGGCGATCGAGCGTCGCATCATCCCGGCCAGGGCCGATCAGTACAACTCGATCCATGAGCGTCTGATCGGGGCATGGAGGGAGATCGGCGCCGGCCGCCATCTGCACCTCACCGGCCTCACCGACAATCCCGAGGACGCCGGCACGCTGGCCTATCTGGAAGATACTGCGCGACAGGCGGGGCTTTCGACCACCCCGCTCGACATGTCGGAGATCGGTTGGCGCGGCGAGCCTTCCGGCTTCGTCGACCTCGAGGACCGCGAGATCGCGGTGGCTTTCAAGCTCTATCCCTGGGAGTGGATGTTCCACGACAGCTTCGGCGCCAATCTCGCCGCTGCGCCGACGCGCTGGATCGAGCCGCCATGGAAAGCCGTGCTCTCCAACAAGGGCATCCTGCCGCTGCTGTGGGAGGCGTTTCCGAACCATCCGAATCTGCTGCCGGCGTTCTTCGAAGACGATCCGCGCAGCGCCGAACTCGGCAGCTCCTATGTGCGCAAGCCGCTGCTGTCGCGCGAAGGCGCCAATGTCACGCTGGTCTCTGGCGGGATGCCGCTCGACGAGCAGGCCGGCCCCTACGGGGCTGAAGGCTTTGTCCGCCAGGCTCTCGCGCCGCTGCCGAATTTCTCGGGCTTCTATTGCGTCGTCGGCAGTTGGCTCGTGAACCACGAGCCCTGCGGATTGTCGATTCGCGAAGACGAGAGCCCGATCACCGGCAACAGCTCGCGCTTCCTGCCCCACGCAATTCTCTAGAGCAATTTCGGTTCTGATTGAATCAGAACCGGGGCTCTAGATTCTTGTTTTGACGCGTTTTCTTCACGCGAACCGGTGTCCACTTCGCTCGAAAACGCTCTAAACGTCGGTCGATCCAGCCAGCCGGACGGTCTGCGACCGAATACCGCGTCCCGGCGAGGTCCAGATGAGCAGGACAACAACGCG
>CAYREH010000119.1:0-10996 GCA_964423245.1 uncultured Bradyrhizobium sp.
CTCGGACTACGACCGTGAGAAGCTCCAGGAGCGTCTGGCCAAGCTCGCCGGCGGCGTCGCGGTGATCCGCGTCGGCGGCGCGACCGAGATCGAGGTCAAGGAGAAGAAGGATCGCGTCGAGGACGCGCTCAACGCCACCCGCGCCGCGGTGCAGGAAGGCATCGTCCCCGGCGGTGGCGTGACGCTGCTCCGCGCCAAGAAGGCGGTCGGCCGTCTCTCCAACGACAACGCCGACGTCCAGGCCGGCATCAACATCGTGCTGAAGGCCCTGGAAGCGCCGATCCGCCAGATCTCCGAGAACGCGGGCGTCGAAGGCTCGATCGTGGTCGGCAGGATCCTGGAGAACAAGTCCGAGACCTTCGGCTTCGATGCCCAGAACGAGGACTATGTCGACATGATCGAGAAGGGCATCATCGATCCGGCCAAGGTGGTCCGCACCGCACTCCAGGACGCCTCGTCCGTGGCCGGCCTGCTGGTGACCACCGAAGCCATGGTCGCCGAGACGCCGAAGAAGGAAGCCCCGCCCGCGATGCCCGCCGGCGGCGGCATGGGCGGCTTCTGAGGGCCGTTCATCCCGACTAGCAGTGTTGAGAAGGCCGCCTCCGGGCGGCCTTCTTTTTTGCCGACCATGGCGCCGCTTTCCAATTCGGACGGCGGACACTACGGTGGCGCGCCGATTCTGATTGTTGCGGCATGGTCTCCTCGGAAAAACGCTTCGCACTTTTCCGGATCATGCCCGTTGCCCGAGGATTTCGTCGATGCGCGCAGTTCTGGTTTGTTCGACAGCCCTTCTGGCGGCCCTCTTCGCCGCCGCACCCGACGTCGCCTCGGCCCAGATGAAACTGTCGCCCAAGGCCACGGCACCCGGCGGCGCGGAGACGCGCTATTTCACCTCGATCGACGGACTGATGGACGGCAATGCCGACGTGATCCTGAAAGAGACGCGGCAGGGCAAGACGGTGACGTCGGCGGTCCTGGACGTCTGCTATCCCGTCGCGAAGAATTCCGATCGCAAGGACCGTTTCGTCGTCAACCTCCAGGTCTCGGGCCAGACCCTGACGGGAACGACCCAGAGCCTCGGCGAGAAATCGCCCGTCACCGTGAAGCTGCTGCGCAAGCCGACCGGAGACACCTTCGAGTTCCGCGGCCAGATCGGCATCGGCCAGACCGTCACCGAGGTGACCTCGCCCGACAATTCCGACCTCAGCGAGAAGGAGTTCCAGGACAACCAGACCACCGACGAGGGCATCATCGCGCAGCCGAAGGATTTCACCGACGTGTCGCCGGAAGCGATCGCGGTGAAGGTGAAGCTGGACGCCGCCACCGACTTCCTGAAGAGCCTGAAGGGCCAGGATGTCGAGGTGACCCTGACGAGCCTGAGCGTCGGCTGCGAGGCGCTGCGCGCCGGCGAGCAGACCATCAACATGTCGGTCGATCCCGAGCGCGCCGCCGCGCTGCTGGCGAAGTTCAAGGCCATGCCCGGCGTCACCACGGCGGGCTGGACCGCCGGCATGACCGAAATGGATCGCACCATCCGTATTCCCGCAGCCGACTGGCGCGATGGCGACCGCATCAACCGCGACAAGCTCGCGGGCGCCATCGCCGGCGTGCTGAGCCGGACGCTCGCTGCCAAGCCGGTGTCGCAAGCCTTCAACCCGGCCACCGGCAAGCTGAAGCTGGTGTTCAAGCGGCCGAACCCTGATTTTCCGGCCCTCGACCTGACCGACACGATCGAGGTCGCGGGCCTCATCTCGCCCGACAAGCCCGGGACCACCGACAAGCTCATGCTCTGGATCGGCAGCCCCGCGACGACCACCTCGGACGAGGGCAGCGGCCCCAAGCTCAATCTGTCCGACGACGCCGCGGCCGACGAGGAAGGCGACCTGCCCGACGACAACGGGTCGATCGAGGCGCTCGCCAAGGAGTTGAAGGGCCAGCGCTGGGACGCCGACAAATCGGTGTGGAAGTAAGCGCTCGCGCCCCCAACACAGCGCGGCACGTCCGTGATGCGCTGCAGAGCCGGGGCCGGAAAGCCGGAAGCATATCGACTGAGTTCCGGCTCTGCTCCGCTACGCGCTGCGGCGCGTCCTGGACACGAGAGCCGCCCCAATCAATTCCCGGTCGAGCGGAAGCGCAGTGACTTCGGGCCGACAAGCGTGAGCACGTCGCCCTGACGCTTCCAGGTTTCGACACTGCTCAGTGCCGCGACGAGATCGTCGTCGGCCTGCGCCCGCGCCGGCGGACAGGAGCGGTCCTGGATCTGGCCGGGGACGAAGATCACGGTGTTGCCGGCGACCGAGAACTGGCCCTTGCCGCCCTTGCACCAGAGCTCCAGCACCACTTCGCCATTGTCGCCGATCTCGATGTTCGGAATTCGCTTCGAGCCCGGTTGCGGCAGCGCCTCCAGCGTCATCTCGGTGCCGAACGGAAAGCCGTCATCGGCGCGTGCGGGCGCGGACATCGCGACCATTGCAACCGCCACACACACCATATGCCTGAGCGCAATCATGAGACCTCTCGACCGACCTGATCTGCCGCACCTTCTATAAGACGGTGGCGACAATGAGAAGGTTCGGTCGTCGCGACCGCAAAAATCCCCGCGGGACCAGCCCGCGGGGAATGGCGTCGCGGCAAGCGATCTGCAGCGGCTACTTCAGCACCATCGCCGTGAACGGCCAGACATAGGCCTGCAACGTGACGAGCACGCCGACCAGACAGGCCAGCACGATGGAGTGCCAGAACACGAAGCGCAGGATGGTGCCCTCGTGCCCGTACCAGTTGGTGGCGGTGGAGGCGACCACGATGGATTGCGCGTCGATCATCTTGCCCATCACGCCGCCGGACGAGTTCGCCGCGCCCATCAGGATCGGCGACAGGCCGAGCTGTTCGGAGGTGATCTTCTGCAGATTGCCGAACAGCACGTTGGAGGCGGTATCCGACCCCGTCAGCGCCACCCCTAACCAGCCGAGCAGCGTCCCGAAGAAGGGATAGAGCACGCCGGTCGCGGCGAAGGCGAGGCCGAGCGTGGCGTCGACGCCGGACAGCCGCGTCAAGGTACCGATCGCGAGCATCGCCGAAATCGTGATCAGCGAGATCGCGCAGAGCCTGATCGTGCGGCCGTATTCGACGATCAGCCTGCCGGGCCCGACACCCATCAGGAAGCCGGAGATGATCGCGGCGATCAGCATGCCGGTGCCGGTGAAGGACAGATAGGTGAAGCCGAACACCGCGCTCTCCTTCGTCGGCCCTGGCGCGACCGGCGGCATCTTGTTGATCATCTGGTGCAGTTCGGGAACGGGATAGTTCCAGACGAAGATCGCGTTCGCCCAGGCCTTGAACGCCCCGTTGCCCCACACCAGCATCACGATGCAGACGATGATCCAGGGCAGCAGCGCACTGAACATCTGGCTCTGCGTCAGCGGCGTCTTGTCGAGCGGCTTGGCCGCCGCCATGGTGGCCGCCGATTCATCGCGGCCGCGCAGCGCCGGCGAGAGCCAGAGCTGCCGCGGCTGCCAGACCTTCAGGAACAGGATCAGCGCGCCCATCGAGATCAGCGACGCGCCGATGTCGACGATCCACGGATTGATGTAGTTCGAGATCACGAATTGCGGCACGGCGAAGGAGATGCCGGTGACGAGGATCGCCGGCCAGATATCCTTCATGCCTTTCCAGCCCGCGAACGCCCACACCACCCAGAACGGCACGATCAGCGAGAAGACCGGCAATTGCCGTCCGACCATCGCGCCGAGAATGTAGGGGTCGAGACCGGTGACCGAGGCAAGTCCCTGGATCGGCGTGCCCAGCGCGCCATAGGCAACCGGAGCGGTGTTGGCGATCAGCGAGAGGCCGGAGGCCGCGAGCGGCGAGAAGCCGAGCCCGATCAGCACAGCGCCGGTGATGGCGACCGGCGTGCCGAAGCCCGACGCGCCCTCGAAGAACGCGCCGAACGAGAACGCGATCAGCAGGAGTTGCAGCCGCCGGTCCTCGGTGACGCCGCCGATGGCGCGCTTGAGCAGTTCGAAGCGTCCGGTCGAGACGGTGACCTGATAGAGGAAGATGACGTTGAGGACGATCCAGCCGATCGGGAAGAAGCCGGTGACGACGCCGAGGATGGAGGCCCGGATCGACATGTTCGCCGGCATGGTGAAGATGAAGATCGTGATCAGGTTGGCCACGATGACGGCGATGATCGCCGCGATATGGGCCTGGACCCGGCCGCTCGCGATCAGCACCAGCAGCGTGACGACGGGCACCGCCGCTGCGATGGTCGACAGCACCGGGCTGTTCAGCGGATCGTAGATTTGATTCCACATGGTCGTTCTCCCCCCACGCATGTGTATGGCAGGCGGCCCGCGTGGACAGCCGAACCTGCTTGATGCCGGAAGCCTGAACCCCCGAATGGGACGCGAATTCCCCTGTGCCTGTCGCTGGTCCCCGGCACTCACAAGGTCGCGAAGTCCCGAAGGCCTCCACCCCGCGTCATTCTGCCCCATGCTAGGGTTGCAAGCCGCGACAAGCCAACGCAAATTGCCCCCTTGCGACTTTTGTCTAAGCGCACGCGCCGTTTCCGTCGCACCAGGCATCGGACGCACGCACTTGCCCACAGCCTCCCAGGAGAATTCGCTCTGTGAAGAACATCATCGCCACCCTCGCGATCGTCTGGCGAATCGCTGCCCCCTATTTCCGGTCGGAGGACAAATGGGCCGGCCGCGGCCTGCTCGCCGCCGTCATCGCGATGGAACTGGCGCTCGTCGCGATCGACGTGCTGGTCAACCAGTGGCAGAACCGCTTCTACAGCGCGCTGCAGGCGAGCGACTGGGATGCGTTCGTGACGCAGATCTGGATCTTCGTCGGTCTCGCCTCCACCTACATCGCGCTGGCCGTCTACAAGCTCTATCTGAACCAGTGGCTCCAGATCCGCTGGCGGCAATGGCTCACCCGGCACTATCTCGGCGAATGGCTGCAGGGCGCCACCCATTATCGCATGCAGCTCAAGGGCGACGCGGCCGACAACCCCGACCAGCGCATCACCGAGGACGTCAAGAGCTTCGTCGAGCAGACCCTGGTCATCGGCCTCGGCCTGCTCTCGTCGGTCGTGACGCTGTTCTCCTTCGTGATCATCCTGTGGGGCCTCTCGAACGCCGCGCCGCTGCACCTGTTCGGCACCGACCTGATGATCCCCGGCTATCTATGCTGGGGAGCCCTGATCTACGCGATCTTCGGCACCGCGCTGACGCACTGGATCGGCGCGCCGCTGGTCAATCTCAATTTCGAGCAGCAGCGCTATGAGGCCGACTTCCGCTTCAACCTCGTGCGCGTGCGCGAAAACTCCGAACAGATCGCGCTCCTGAAGGGCGAAGGCGCCGAGCGCGGCCGCCTGCTCGACCGGTTCGGCTTCGTGATCGGCAACTGGTACGCGATCATGAGCCGCACCAAGCGCCTGACCGCATTCACCGCGAGCTATCAGCAGGCCGCAGTGATCTTCCCCTACGTGCTCGTGGCGCCCGCCTTCTTCGCCAAGAAGATCCAGCTCGGCGACATGATGCAGACGGCGTCCGCGTTCTCCAGTGTGCAGGGCGCGCTGTCGTTCTTCGTCACGGCCTACCGCTCGCTGGCGGAATGGCGCTCGATCGTCGCCCGTCTTGACGGCTTCGAGATGTCGGTCGATTCGGCCGCGAACTTGCCGGCGCATGAGCCGGCGATCACCCTCCAGGCCGCCGGGAGCGACCGCGCGATCAACCTCGATCGCCTCTGCGTGAACCTGCCCAATGGCGCACCGCTGGTGGCCGCCGACGCCTTCACCGTCCGGGCCCCGGAGCGCGTGCTGGTGACCGGGCCCTCGGGATCGGGCAAGTCCACCCTGTTCCGCGCCATCGCGGGCATCTGGCCGTTCGGCACCGGCACCATCGTCATCCCCGCCAACGCGAAGCTGATGATGCTGCCCCAGCGCCCCTACTTCCCGGTGGGCAATTTGCGCGATGCCGTGGTCTATCCCGCCGCGCCCGGCGCATTCGAAGCCACGCGCGTCCGGGACGCCTTGATCGCGGTGGGGCTGCCCGGCCTCGCCGAACGGCTCGACGAGGACGGCCACTGGAACCGGATGCTGTCGCTCGGCGAGCAGCAACGCCTCGGGCTCGCCCGCGCGCTGCTGCACGCGCCTGACTATCTGTTCCTGGATGAGGCCACCGCCTCGCTCGACGAGCCGTCGGAGGCCCGGCTCTACCGCCTGCTGGCGGAGAAGCTGCCGCTGGCCACCATGGTGTCGATCGGCCACCGTTCGACCCTGGATGCCTTCCACACCCGCAAGGTGACGATGGCCAAACGCGGCGAGATCCATGTCCTCGGCGACGGCAGCGCTCCGGCCGAGACGAAGCCGAACGCGGCGGGTTGAGGCGAACAGGCGGACGGCCGAGCGCCGGGGAACGCCACCCACAACAGCTTCGCGACGGGCTGCCGAGCGCAGGCATCGGCTCTCGGCGTGCCGGCTTCGCCGCCCGTGATTCCGGGGCGCGCCCCCCGGCGGACGGCTGAAGCACATTCGCGCCGCGGAATCCGGAGGGCGAGCGCGAGCATGCCCTCAAAGCAAAAGGGCGGCAGGTTGCCCTGCCGCCCTCGCCATCCCTTGCGGGACTTGAAGCTTACTTGAGGTTGGTCATCGCCGTCAGGTCGAAGGACAGCTTGGCGATACCGGTCGCGCCGCACCAGTTGGAGGCTACGCCCGACGGATTGATCGGGGTCACAGAGGTTCCCTGCGAAGGGCTGATGTTGCCGCGAGCCGCCCAGTCGCTGGTGAAGGCGTTGCAATCACCCTTGGACAGGTTGGTGTCGGAGTAGCGCAGGTCGAGGGTCATGACCTTGTAGGTGAAGCCCACGCCGATGTTCCAGGTGTTGTAGTCGGCATACTTGATGCCGTTCGGGAAGGCCGGAACGCCGTAGAAGCTGTCGGAGGTGCCGAGCCACTGACGGCCGAACTCACCCGACACATACATGCCGACGCCGCTGGAGCCGAAGATGGTCGAGGGCGCGATGTACTTGCCGACGACCGAAGCATAGTTGCCCCAGGCGCCCGAGTTCAGGTAGCTCGGGGTGTAGTATTCGGTGAAGCCGAACGACCAGTTGTCGTTCACCGTGTAGGTGCCCTTGGCGTAGACTTCGAAGAAGCTGAGGTCCTTCTTGATCACGTTGGTGTTGAGCAGGGCCTTCTCGGCGCAGTTGGCGCCCTGGAACACGCCGGCGTTGTCGATGCCGGTACCGCCGAAGTAGCAGGTCCCACCCGGATACAGGTAGCCCCAGACGCCGATGTCGAACGCGAAGGCGCCGAAGGTCGGGCGGATACCGCCGTAAATGTCGATTTCGCCAGCGGCGCGGTTCGGGAAGGAGATGCTCTCACCGGCGAGGCCGACGTAGAGCTGCAGGTCCTTGGTGACGTTGTAGCGCGGCTCGAAATAGGCGGCGACCGACGGCTTGTTGTTCGACTGGGTGATACCGCGGAACACGTAGTTGCTCATGATCGCGCCGCCGAAGGCGATATCCCAGGGGTCGAAGGCAACGACCGGCGGAGCCTTCTTGGCCTTCACGGCCATATCCGCCGCGAACGCCGAACCCGTCGTCACCATTGCCAGCGCCGTTGCCAACAAAGCCACTTTTTTCATTTCGATCCCCATCACCAGTTCTTAACCCCGGTCCGATCCCGGAAGCCCCCCGGGTCGCTTGACCTGTAAAATTCGTAACTGCGTCAATTTGAATTGGTGGATGTAAAGCGTGAAGCAAAAAACACGGGCATCTGCCGACTTTTTGGGCGTTTTGACGTTTCCACGAAAGGTTGTCGGCCTGTGTGGCTTCTCGATCACATTATTTGCATTCCAATGTGCACAGCTGTGACCGGGTTACTACGGAAGCGCCCGGCGATTGGCGCTCCTTGCCGAATCAGCCTGCTGACGGAAGCGGCAATAACGGCCGCTGCTCCTGCATTGCAAAAAGGCCGCGGCATCGCTGCCACGGCCTCGTTGCACGTGATGACCTGGCGTCGCGCCTTCAGCCTTGGCCGTCGGCCGGCGTCGCTTCCGCAGAAGACGAAGGCATCGCCCAGCTGGTCTCGGCGGCCGGCTCGGGTGCCGGAGCTGCCACCGGCGCTGACGGCTTCCGCGCGGGAGCTGCCTTCGCTTTCTTCGGTGCCGCCTTCTTGGCGGCCTTCTTTGGCGCGGCCTTCTTGGCCGCTTTCTTCGGGGCCTTCTTGGCCGACTTCTTCGCAGCCTTCTTCGGCGCGCTCTTCTTGACAGACTTCTTCGCCGACTTCTTGGCGGTCTTCTTGCCCGCCTTCTTCGCAGTCTTCTTCGCTACGGCCTTGCCGGCCTTCTTGGATTTCTTCTTCTTCGCCTTCGCCATCGTGGTCCTCCTGTTGCCGCCGAACAATGGTCGACCGGGGCTGACCTGCCGTCGCTGCGGACGAGAGTTCAGACTTCGGAATCTCAGCCCTGCGCGCTCAGTGCCGGCCGCGACCCGCCCGTAGCCCAATCGAGAAGCTCAATCGTGTGTACGACCGGAACTGACGTGCCACTGGCAATCTGCACCATGCAGCCGATATTGCCCGCGGCAATCATGTCCGGCTTGACGCTTGCGATGTTGGCGACCTTGCGATCGCGCAACCGGCCCGCAAGCTCGGGCTGGAGAATGTTGTAGGTCCCCGCCGAACCGCAACACAAATGGCTCTCGGGCACATCTTTCACCACGAATCCATTCTTGGAAAGCAATTCTTTCGGAAGGCTCGTGATTTTCTGCCCGTGCTGCAGCGAACATGCGGAGTGATAGGCGACCACGATGTCGTCCTGCCGCGCGGTCGGCTCCAGTCCGAGACCGGCGACGTATTCGGTGATGTCCCTGGCGAGCGCCGAGACCCTGGCCGCATCGGCGGCGAAAGCCTGATCCTCGCGCAGCATGTAGCCGTAATCCTTGATCACCGTGCCGCAGCCCGAGGTCGTCACCAGGATGGCATCGAGCCCCTCGCCCGCCGCCTCCTTGCACCACGCTGCGACATTGGCGCGCGCGCGCGCCAGCGCATCCCCGTCCTGCCCGAGGTGATGCGTGAGGGCACCGCAGCACTGTTCGTCCCTGACCAGCACAACCTCGATGCCATGGCGGGTGAGCAGGCTGATGGCGGCCTGGTTGATGCGCGGCGCCAGCACCTGCTGGGCACAGCCCTGCAACAGCGCGACCCGACCGCGCTTCCTGCCGAGCGCCGCGAACACGCTGCCCGGCAGCGCGCCCGGCGGCGGCAGCCGGTTCGGGGCAAGCGCCAGCATCGCCTTGAGGCGCTGGATCAGACCGGGCGTCGCTGACGGCCGCGGGGTCGGCAGGAAGACGGCGAGCGGGCGCGCCAGCCGCGCCAGCACCATCGCGGTGCGGAAACGCTGCGGGTCCGGCAGGACGAAAGCCAGCATCTGGCGCAGCAGACGCTCGGCCAGCGGCCGTTGATAGCGCTGCTCGATCCTGACCCGGGCCTGATCGACGAGGTGCATGTAGTTCACCCCCGACGGGCACGTCGTCATGCACGACAGGCAAGACAGGCAGCGGTCGACATGCTTGACCACCTCGGCCGTCGGCGCCTGGTCCTTCTCCAGCATCTCCTTGATCAGGTAGATGCGGCCGCGCGGGCTGTCGAGTTCGTCGCCGAGCAGGACATAGGTCGGGCAGGTCGCCGTGCAGAAGCCGCAATGGACGCAGGCCCTCAGGATCTTGTCGGCTTCCGCGATATCGGGGTCGGCGAGCTGGGCCAGTGAGAATTCGGTCTTCATGCCGCAGTGCCTCGCGTCAGCCGCCCCCGGTTGAGAATGGATTTCGGATCGAAGCTGGCGCGCACCCGCTCGCTGAGCGCGGCGATGCCCGGCGCCTGCGGATGGAAGACCTCGACGGCGCGCCTGACATCCTCGGCCGCTCGGATCAGCATGGCGTGACCTCCCAGCGCCTCGGTGCGCCGGCGCACGACGTCTGCATGCGCATCGGCCTTCGGCGGCAGCGCCGCCCAAATCAGGCCGCCGCCCCAATCGTAGATCACGTCGCCGCCGGTCTCGCGCGCCAATTGCGATCCCAGCGCCGCGCCCGACGCCGGCGGGCAGACGATGCGCCAGACCGGCCACGCCCCGAGCCCGCCGCTGGCCGCGAACGGCAGCACGTCGCGGATCACGGCCCACAGTTCCGAAGACGTTGCATCCTCGATCAGGGTGGCCGCTCCGAACGGCGCCAGCAACTCGCACAGCGAGCCGGCACGGTGGGCCGCGGAGGCCGTGATACCCTCGAGCCGGAGCATCGTCAGGGCCTCGCCATCGCCGGCGATGTCGCCGAGCCCATCCGTCCTTGCCCGGAAGCCTGATTTCGGCAGATGCGCGGCGGCAGAGACGTCGAAGGGCGAGCCAAGCGCCGCGGTCATGGCCTTGTTGGCCGCGGCATCATCCAACCCCCGCAGCAGCAGCGTGCGCTCCGCCTCGGGTTTTGGCATCACCTTCAGCGTCACCTCGGTCATCACCGAGAGCGTGCCCCAGGATCCCGCCAGCAGCTTGCAGAGATCATAGCCGGTGACGTTCTTCACCACCTTGCCGCCGGCCTTGAAGCTGTCACCGAAGCCGGAGACGGCGTGGGCGCCGAGCAGATGGTCGCGGGCCCCGCCGGCCTTGATGCGCCGCGGCCCGGCGAGGCCGGCGGCGATCATGCCGCCGATGGTGCCGAGCCCGGGCGCCCCGAGCAGCGGCGCGGTGTTCATGGGCTCGAAGGCGAATTGCTGGTTCTTCGCATCGATCAGCGACAGCACGTCGGCGAGCGGCGCGCCGGCCTGGAGCGTGACGATCAGCTCATTGGGCTCGTAGGCGATGACGGCGTTGAGCGCGGAGAGATCGAGCACGGCATTGGTCGCCATCGCGTGGCCAATGACGCGCCTGGAGCCATGACCGACGATCTCGAGCGGCTGCTCATTGGCAATCGCCGCGCGCACCACCTCTTCGACGTC
>CAYREH010000120.1:0-10756 GCA_964423245.1 uncultured Bradyrhizobium sp.
TCGCTGCAGGAATTGAAGGCGCAGGTCGAAGCGTATCGGGTCGGGCGCTGAGCCTTCCCTCTCCCCTTGTGGGAGAGGGTGGCTCGCCGCGTGGCGGCGAGACGGGTGAGGGGTATCTCTCCGCGCGTCCAACCTCTCGCGATGAGACTTGCGGAGAGATACCCCTCATCCGGCGCTTCGCGCCACCTTCTCCCACAAGGGGAGAAGGAACAAATCCTACGCCGCCACTTCCTCGCCGAGATACGCCACCGCTGCTTCCAGCCCGCCCTTGCCGTGCGGGATCTTCAGCGCGTTCAGCCCGATCTCGATCACGCCCAGCGTTCCGAGCAGCATCGGCGCGTTGATGTGGCCCATATGGGCGATGCGGAACGCCTGGCCGGAGAGGTCGCCGATGCCGGTGCCGAGCACGACGCCGCACTTTTCCTTGCAATAGCGCTGCAGGATCGCGGGGTCGTGGCCGTTGCTCATCGTCACCGTGGTGACGGTGTTGGAGCGTTCGCTGGCTTCTGCGATGTTGAAGCCGAGCACCTGGCCCTCCGACCACGCGGACACCGCGCGGCGCGTGGCCTCGCCGAGCAGGCTGTGGCGGCGGAACGCGTTCTCGATGCCCTCCTCGTGCAGGAGGTCGATGGCCTGGCGCAGCGCGAACAACAGATGCACCGGCGCGGTGCCGGCATATTTGCGATAATGCTCGGCGCCCTCGCGCTCGCTCCAGCTCCAATAGGGCGTCGCCATGTTGGCGCTCTTGTGCGCCTCCAGCGCGCGCGCATTGGCGGCGACGAAGCCGAGGCCGGGCGGCGTCATCAGGCCCTTCTGCGAGCCGGACATCGCGACGTCGACGCCCCATTTGTCCATCTCGAACGGCATGCAGCCGAGCGAGGCCACGGTGTCGACCATGTACAGCGCCGGATGGCCGCTCGCCTTGATCGCCTTGCCGATCGCCTCGATGTCGTTCTGCACGCCTGAGGCCGTGTCGACCTGGACCACGACGACGGCCTTGATCCTGCGCTCGGTGTCGCGGCGCAGCCGCTCCTCGACCTCGCGCGGCCGCACCGCACGGCGCCAGTCGCCCTTGAGCAGCTCGACCTCGGCCCCCATCAGCGCCGCCGCATTGCCCCAGCCGACCGCGAAGCGGCCGCTCTCCAGCACCAGCACCTTGTCGCCGCGCGACAAGACGTTGCTGAGCGCGGCCTCCCAGGCGCCATGGCCGTTGGCGATGTAGATGTAGGACTTGCCCTTGGTCGCAAACAGGTTCGAGATGTCGCGCAGCAGGCTCTCGGTCAGATCCGTCATCTGTTTGGAGTAGATGTCGATCGCCGGACGATGCATCGCCCGCAGGACTTCGTCGGGCATCGTGGTGGGTCCGGGGATGGCCAGAAATTCCCGGCCCGCGCGAACGGTCATGGCTGTCAGTCCTTGTGTCGTGAAGACGGTCTGGAACGGTTGCTCACCGAGGCTTTTACGCGGCGGGGACGCCCGAGAAAAGCACGTAAAACGCAGGTCAGGGTCATCGCCTCGTTTCGCGGCAGCCGGCGGCCTCAGCCTCCTCGACCGAGCAGAACCAGCGGGTGCCCTTGCTGACCCTCATCTTGATCTGGGTGTACCAGCGGCTGGTCGGCTGGTGGTAGATGCACTCGCCGGCGCTGTTGACATTGCCCTTGATGGTGCAGTCGGGCGAGGGGGCGACGGGTCCGGAGGCGGATGCCAGCAGCACCGCATGGGCGCCGTCCGGCGGCCGGGTGGCGCCGAGGATGTTGGTCTTCTTGTTGCGCTCGCGCCAGTCCCAGGGCGCGATGAAGGCGCCCTGCCACATGCCGGCCTTGGCCTCGCGCGCGGCGGCTTCGTCGGCGTCGTAATCATGTGAAACGCGGATGTAGGACAGCGCCCAGCCGCTGCGCACCAGCCATTTCTGGATGTCCTCGCCGCCGACCTCGCAGCGTGCCACGGTGCGGCCGCGCCGGTCGATCGCGCGCGTATGGCAGACCCAGGTCTTGCCCTCGGTATATTTGGCGAGTTCGTCGCGCGCGGCGATGCCGCAGGTCCAGCGCTCGGTCTTGGTGTTGAGGCAGAGCTGGTCGACCGCGGGTGCGTCGATGCCGCCGAGCCGGATCCGCGTGGTGCCGATCACGACGGAATCGCCGGAGCGGACCTTCGCCGTGCCGGTGATGTCGGCCGCCTGCGCCAGCGCGGGGAGAGCGAGCAGGGGCAGTGCAATCAGGATCTTTCGCAGCATGTCGGTCCGCGTTTGGAGAGAGCGCGATAGTGACCGCAATTGTGGTCGGCTTTTGGCCGTACAGCCAGCTTATGCCTAACGATTGAACTTTCAACTTCCCGTCATTGGATGGCGACGCCGCAGGGTGGGCAAAGCGTAGCGTGCCCACCATGCTCACCATCGTGACGGATGGTGGGCACGGCGCGAGCGCGCCTTTGCCCACCCTGCCACACCTACCCCCGGGCCATCGCTCGCTTCGCCAGCGCGAGGCCCATCAGCACGAAGGCCGACGTCACCTCCGGTCCGCCGACCAGAATCCGCGTCGGCGTCTTCATCTTGTTCCATTCATAGGCGCGGAACGGGCCGCGGCGGCCGCCTTCGCCGACGGCCGCGACGATCACGTTCAGTGCCGGCGCGAAGGCGCGCGGGTCGGCGCCGAGATGGCCGAGCGCGATCAGCGCCAGCGCGGCGTCGAACACGTTCATCTCCGCGGCCATCAGCTCGCCCTTCACGTAGGACAGCACGCGGTGGCGGATGAAATCGAAATCGCCGTTCGGGTCGATCGCCGCCTGCGCTGCCAGCGGCAGCGCCAGGAAGGCGGCGTAGCAGCGGCCGAAATAGGCGCAATACAGCTCCGGCAGGTAATAGATGTGCGAGCGCGGATTGGCGAAGGCGCCGCTCGCCGCCAGCCGCTTCTGGAAGCCGATGATGCGATGCACGGTGGCGAGCCGCGCCGGTGTCTCCAGCACCTTCCAGCGCGCCAGATTGCGGAAGCTCACCTCGAGGACGTCGAGATTGAGCGTCGGATCGAGATCGTTGCCATAGGGCCGCTCGCCCGCGAGATTGTCGATCCAGGTCGCGATGCCGCCCTCATAGTCGATGTTGTCGTTGAGCGGCACCGTCACGCGCGGCGCATTGACGCCGGCCTGCACCTGGTAGCCCGCATAGAAGTCCAGCAGCGGCTGGTCGAGGATGGCATCGTTGCAGCCGGCCTGCGTGGCCGCGGAGATCGAACAGGCCGTGGTGTCGCAATCCGGCACGTAGATGCCGAAGCCGAGGTCCTGCTTGATCTGGGCGAAATAGCGCGAGAAGCGCGGATGCGGCGCCGGTGCCAGCGCGGTGACCACGTTGAAGCGCGTGCCGTCGGCGCCTTCCACTTCCTCGCGGCTGATATTGACGCAGAAATCCACCATGTCGGCGACCGCGCGCTGCGCGGCCGCCGTGTCGGCCGGCGAGGCGAGCCCGGTCTCGAGCCAGGCGAGCAGCGCCTCGATGAAGAACGCGTCGTAATAGGCCGAGCGGTGGCGGATCTGCACCGGCTCCCACATCGGCTCGGCGATGCCTCGCCAGGGCGGATTGATCACCGCGCCCGCGGGCGAGCGGGCGATGAAGACGCGGGCGAGGTTGAACAGCAGCGAGGAATTCTTGTAGCCGCGCGCATTGAGGCCCGTGAGCGCCATGATCAGCTCGCGGCCCCGGACATCGGGGTCGCCGATCAGGTTGAAGGCGGCATAGGTCGCCAGGAAACCGTTGCTGCGCCAGGAGCCGAGCAGATGCTGCGCGCAGTCGCGGATCGCGGCGTCGATCTGCGCGGCCTGCGGCATGGCCCCGGCGAATTTTGCCGCCGGCGGCTTGGGATGCGCCAGCGTGATGCCGTCGACGAGGTCGGCGACCGGCTGGCCGACCGCCGCCCAGTCCGGCTCGGCATCGTCGCGGGCGCGGACGAGCGCCGCGCGCAGCCGCGCAAGCCTTGCGTCGTCGCGCAGCTCAGGCAGGCCGGCACGACGCAGCAGCATGCGCAGCGCCGGATTGCCGAGCGCCGTCTTGTAGAACTTGGCCAGATGCGGATCGCCGCTGGTCACGCTGGACAAGACGGGATCGCAGACCTCGTAGAGCGAGGGGCCATCCTTCCGTGCCATCAGCGCCCGGCAGGCGGCGCCGGCAAAATATTGGAAGCTCATGAAAGTCCTGGTCGCCGGGCCGTTCGCGGGGCTTGCGCGGGGGCCAGCCGGCGCACGCCCAGCCGTGCGCCACCCCCTGCAAGTCGTTGAAAAGGCTACCCGGATTCGCAGGAAATACAAATGTGACCGCAGTCACTGAAAAACCCGGCATGAGGGCTGCATGATGGCGATGCAGAAAGGGCCTCGGGGGTCTCGAAATGCACAATTCTGCACCGAAAATTCGCAATTATATTCATGGGCTTAGCTCAATTTCCGGACGGTCTATTGCCGGGGAGGCGAGATCGGGTTAAGGGTTTGTTTGGTGCGGCGCCGCAAATTGCGCGCAATTCGGGGGCACATCCCCGGCCAATCCCTCAAACCTGAAGACACTCCAGCGCTACTCAGACTGTGTGCGCGCGCTTGGCTGGTCTTTGGCACTGACAGGAATGATGCGAGATGAATTTTAGGCAGCTCGATATCTCCCGCCGCTCCATCGCGGTCGCCGCAGCCCTGATCGGCACGGTGTCGCTCGTGATCGGCGCCCATGCTGCCCTGAACAAGCGCGCGCTCGATGCCGCCAAGGCCGTCACCACCGATCTGGTCACCGGCTCGATCAGCCAGAGCTCGCGTCTCGCGCTGGTCATTGGCAACGGACATTATCCCGACGCCAGCCTGCCGCTGACGCAGTCGATCAACGACGCCCGCGCGCTGTCCTCGGAACTGCGCAAGAGCGGCTTCGACGTCGACATGGTGGAAGATGCCAGCAAGGACGACATGGTCCGTGCCATCGGCCGCCTGAAGTCGCGGATCAAGAAGGACACCGTCGTGATGCTGTTCTTCGGCGGTTACGGCGTGCAGGCCGGCCGCGAGAGCTACATGCTGCCGGTCGACGCCGTGATCTGGAAAGAGAGCGATGTGCGCCGCCAGGGCGTGTCGGTCGACAGCGTGCTCAACATGATGAAGGAGCAGGGCGCCAAGGCCAAGCTCGTCGTGCTCGACGCCTCCCGCCGCAATCCCTATGAGCGCCGCTTCCGGTCCTACAGCCACGGCCTGGCGCCGATCGCCGCGCCCGACAATGCGCTGATCCTGTCATCGGCCTCGCCCGGCAAGGTCGTCGACGACGGCAAGGGCGAGCACAGCGTGCTGGTCGGCGAACTGCTCGCGAACCTGAAGTCGCAGGGTGGTACGGTCGAGAGCATCTTCAACAAGACCCGCGTCGCGATCTCCCGCGCCTCCGAAGGCGAGCAGGTCCCGACCGTCTCGTCCTCGCTGCTCGAGGACGTCCGCTTCAGCGACGCCGGCGGCTAGAGCGTTTTCGAGCGAAGTGGATACCGGTTCGCGTGAAGAAAACGCGTAAGAACAAGAGTCTAGAGCTTCGGTTCTGATTCCATCAGAACCGAAAAGGCTCTAGGACTCAGCCCTCTCCGGGAGAACACCGTCTCTCTCGTCGTCATTGCGAGCCACCGGGTCCGCGCGTAGCGCGGCCCGATGACAGGCTCCGCGAAGCAATCCAGGCTTGCTTTGTGGACGCAGGCTGGATTGCTTCGTCGCTTCGCTCCTCGCAATGACGATGGAAAAAACCTACTTCGCCGCTTCCGTCGCCATCACCGGCCGCACCGGGTCGCCCTCGCGCAACAGCGCGCCGGCGCGGGCGACGACGATGTCGCCTTCATTGAGGCCTTCGCGCACCTCGATATTGCCTGACGACATCAGGCCGACTTCGACGCGCTTGGTCTCGACTCGGTTGCGGCGGATCAGCTGCACCACGGTGCCCGCCGGGGAATATTGCACGGCGGTGAGCGGCACCGCGACGTTGCAGCTCTGCCCGGACTTGATCAGCGCGCGGCCACCCGCGTTCAGCAGCAGCCGCTTCTGCGAGGAGATGCCGATATAGACGAGGCCCTGCTGGATGTTGGGCTCCACGGTCGGCCCGATGCGGCGCACCTTGCCGTCGAGATCGCCGCTGCCGGGAATGCGGACCGTCGCCGGCTGGTTGACGGCGAGCTTGCGCATGTCGCTTGTTGCGACCAGTCCGACCAGATCGTATTCGCTGCGCGCCACGATCGTGAACAGCGCCTCGCCCTTGGCCGATGCCAGATTGCCGATCTGCGCCGTCGAGGTCGCGATCACGCCGGCGACCGGCGCGGTGATCTGCAGCGAGCCTCCTTCCGGCAGCGCCAGCCGTGCCAGCACCTGGCCGGCGGTGATGGTGTCGCCGGCCTCCGCCAGCACCTCCGTCACCTTGAGGCCCGGTCGCTCCGGCCGCACCGCGGTCTCCTCGCGCGCGATGATCGAGCCGGTGGCCTCGACGATGTCGGAGAAGCAGGATTTCGCCACCTTGAGCACGGTGACGGCCGGCCCCCTCGGCGCGTCCTCATCGGCCGCAACGGCCGGCAGGACACCGAGCGCCAGCGCGGCGGTGATGGCCGCGGGAAACAGGCTACGGGACAATTGACGCATGGGACGTTCCACCGGGGTTGCGCTTCCAGTCGATAGCAGATGGCCGCGGCCCGGACTACGTCCCGATGAAGGACGCCATGCCGACGCGGCAAGTCATTGATGAGTCGCGGGATTGGCCAACAGGTTCGCTGCCGGCTGCAACGAGGCGCGGGCAGTGCCGGGGTCCCGGGAAATGGCCGTCGTGGATTCAGCTATCAAAGGCTGCGGTATGGGGCTACGATCAAAAGGCGCAGGGAAGCGGTCCACAGCCACAGGTTGAGGTCACATGCAACATTTCGTCTGCGAGCAGAACATCGCCCATTTCGAGCGGCTGCTTCATGAAACGGCCGACCCCCGGCTCGAGCGCACCGTGCGCGGATTGCTGGCCTCGGCAAGACGCCAATTGGCGCTGCTGGACTCGGCCTCGTCAGGAGCCGACACCAATCCGGTCGAGCGGCGCCGCCGCGAGCACGCCGATTCCGCGTCGATCAGGCGCCAGTTCCAGCTCCAGTTCGATGCTTCGCCGCATCCCTACATGCTGCTGGATCCCGGGCCCGGCCTGCCGATCGTCGACATCAACGCGGCCTATGCGGCGGCAACCTCGATCGTCCGCGCCGACGTCGTCGGCCGGTTGCTGTTCGAGATCTTCCCCGACAATCCCGATCAGCCGCTCGCGGACGGCGTCAGCAATCTCTACGCCAGCCTGAAAACCGTCGCCGAGACCGGGCGGGCCCATGCCATGCAGGTCCAGCGCTACGATATCCGCGATGCCGGCGGGACCTTCGTCGAGCGTCACTGGCAGGCGATCACCGCGCCGATCCACGATATGGCGGGTCATCTGGTCTACCTTCTGCACCACGTCGAGGATGTCACCGCGCAGGGAGAGGCGCGGAGCTAGCGCCGGCTCAGCCGTGCCGCTCGCCGGCCAGCTTTCCGGTGGCGCGATCGATCAAATGCAGGCGCGTGCAGGCTGGGCAGTGCACCGACACATGGGTCCGGTCGGCCGGCTCGTCGCCGAGCCGGTGCTGCACGTTCATCCCGGTCTGCGGGCATTTGAAAAGGATCTGACGCTCCATCCGGTGAGATATGGCGCCAGGCGCGGAACCGGAAAACTACGGATGTTTACGTAGGTGGCGATGCCGCGGCCTCACGGCAGGCTGAGAAACTCCACCCAGTTCGGCTTTTTGCCGGTGGGATAGGATTTCAGCGCCGAGAGCGCGCCACTGGCCGGGTCGATCGCGTGCACCGTCATGCGATTGGAGGTCTCGCCGACCGCGGCGAGATAGCGACCCTGGGGATCGATGGCGAAGCCGCGCGGCTGCGTCTCGGTCGGCACGCTGCCGATCCTCGCCAGGCGTCCGTCCGCCGCATCGATCCCAAAGGCGGCGATGGTGCTGCTGGTGCGCTCGGAGGCGTAGAGGAAGCGGCCGTCCGGCGTGGTGTGGATGTCCGCGGCCCAGGGCTTCCTGTCGGAGGCTGTCCCGGTGAATCCCTCCGGCAGCACCGTCGTTCGCTGGATCTCGGTCCAGGCGCCGCTGTCGGCCGCGTAGCCATAGGCCGCGATATCGCCGTTCAGCTCATGCAGCAGATAGATGAAACGACCGTTGGGGCTGAACACGAAGTGTCGCGGCCCGGATGTCTCCGGCGTCTTCGCCGCAGCGGCGTCGGCCGGCGTCAGCGTGCCCGTCGCGGCATCGAAGCCAAGGCGCAGCACCTGGTCCGAGCCGAGATTGGTCGCGAACACGAAGCGGTTGTCGGGCGAGGGCAGGAATGCGTGCGCGTTGAGCCCGGTCGGGATCACCTGCTTCGGCTCGCCCGCGACGCCGATGGCGTGCAGTGGATTGAGTGCGACCTTGTTGCCGCCATAGGAGGCGCTGAACAGGAACCTGCCGCTGCGGTCGACGGCGATGTTGGCCATGCTGTCGGCGAGCGGCCCGCTGCCGAGATGGCTCAGCCGGCCTGTCGCGGGATCGATCGCGAAGCTCACCGCGACGAATGGCTGCGAGCGGACGCCGGCGATCAGCACGCGCTTGTCGGGCGTGATCGCGAGCGGCGTCGAGGCGCCGGGCGTCTCGACGCCGGGGAAGGCGATGGTCTGCACCGGCGTCATCGTGCCGTCGGCGGCCATGTCGAACACGCTGATGTCGTTGCTGTCGGCGTTGCCGACATAGGCGAAGGTTGCAGCCATGGCGTCGCGGAATCCGGGTGTGAGGGCGAGGCAGGTCAACAGAAGTGTGGTGATCGCAGCGCGTGCTGCACTGCGGCGAGCAGCTCCTTGCATCATCTCCCCCCTCGTGCCCGCGCAGGCATCGTCGTCTTGCCGCACAGCATAGCGACGGTCGGGCGGTCGCACCAAACCCCAGTTGGGATCGATCGATGCAAGAATCGTATAGGTCATCGTATCGGTCATCGCATCGGTGATCGTATCGGTCGTCGCGATCGGTCGGGACCGGATCGAACCATTCCCGGCGCCGCGCATTGACCGTCATGTCCCGTGCAAACGATCTCGAATGCGAACGCGATATGGGCGGCAAGCATGGTGGCCAGGCCGGCCAGCCGGATTCGCCGCCGCGTCCGCGCGAGGGCGCGGAAGATGCCGATGTCGTGGCAAAGCGCCACACCGACCAGACCGATCCCGCGCTGTCGCCGACTCACAAAAAATAGCAACATGCGGTGTCATCGAGTCATCGTGCCGCGTCGTTCGGGAACGGCCAAATCGTCTTGCCGTTGACCCGGTCGCCTGATTGTACCGCAACGGAGGCTGGCAGATGTTTTGGATCTATTGGAACACCGCGTGGTCGCTGATCATCAGCGGCATCTGGGTCGCCACCATCGTCAGCCATCCCGACGCCGAATTCGTCGAAGTCCACAGCAACCGGCGCTAGCTGAAGCGCGACCTGTGCGCGGCCTCAGCGGCGGATGTCCCAGCGCAGGGCCTGCGCATTGGACTTTGCGAACATGTCGGGCACGTCGAATTGTCCCGTCGTGAGATCGTAGCGGCAGCGCCAGTCCGCGAGGCCCTTGGCCGCGACGTTCTTCGGTTTCCGGTCCATTTCGCCGGACAGCGAGATCACGAGATAGCGGTTGTCGGGCCAGTTCGCGCCGAGCTCGCGATAGGCCTGCTCCGTGCCCTTCACCAGATTGGCCGAGAGGTGGAAGTCGAGCCGCATCCGCTTTCCCTCGGGCCGGCCATGGAAATAGGCCCAGGCGAGATCGCCGAGCGAGCGCCTTGTCGCCGGCACGAAACCGCCGCCCTCGCGCCGGTAGAGATGCAGATCCTGCTCCCCCGAGCCGGTCTTCTGCATCCGCACCAGCCATTGCGAATCCGGCGTGAAACGGAATCCGGCGGGATAGCCCTGCGCCGGCTTCAGCTCCGTCAGGGTCTCGCCGCGCCGTGCCCACACCTGCCATGTCACGTCGGGATCGTCGGCATCCTTCATGTACTGCTCGAGCCGGATCGTGCCGTCGGGCGAGGTGAAGGCCAGGTCGGGATCGTCGCTGAGGGCGAAGCCCGGCGGCGGGCCCGATGCTGCGGCGGCGGGCGCCGCGGCGAGCATCAGGGCGAGCGCGAGCCATGGCTGAATTGGGCAGGATGCGGTCACCGGCAGCCTCTGCGTCATGCCGCGATGCGGCCAATGATGATGTGACTCGGCTCTGCCTGGACGGGTTCATCCGTAATGGAACGGGAGCGCGACCCGCGTTCGAGCGTCTTGCTGCCGTGACCAAATCGGCGCACTTTGCCGCCTCGGCTGATTTGCGCGCCAGGATTGGTATTCACAGATGATGACCGCGACCAAGGCCTTCATTGCACTCTGTCTGCTGGCGGTGATCGGCACCGTGCTGGTGATCGGCCCGGCCGAGCTGCGTCGCCTGTTGCCGGGCGGGGCGCCCACCGAGGTCGCCGCGCTCAGGTCCGATGCGAAGCCGTCCGCACCGGCGGAGTCCAGGGTCGAATCCAGGCCGGAAACGAAGGCCGACGCGAAGGTCGAAGCGCGGACCGAGCCGAAGGTCGATGCGCCGCAACTGGCCGCCGCGCCCCCGGTCCCGTCCGCGCCGGCGGCCGACGCCGCGCCGAAGGCCGGGGCGGGGGGCGGAAGCCGGAGGCAGGCCGGGGGGGGCGCGGGCCGGGCCGCCCCCGGGCAGCCCGGCCGCCCGGCGCGGCCGG
>CAYREH010000121.1:0-10594 GCA_964423245.1 uncultured Bradyrhizobium sp.
GCAGCCGATGTCTTTACCAAGCTCGACATTAAGCTGATGCCCGATCCCTCCCGGACGGTCATCCGCCCTTTCGGTTTCGACTATCCTGCGGCGTTTGCAGCGGGCCGGCCGCCGAGGAGCCAAGCTGTTGCGGCCCGGCTGATGGCGCTCGATCCTACCTATCGGCGGCGGATGCTGGCGTTGCTGCGCCGCGCGATGCAAAGGCGTCATCGACGCGTCGACAATGTGTTCCTGCACCGCTTCGAGGAAGTCAAAGGCGGGCTTGGGATCAACGTGGTCGACCAAGACGATCGGCTGCTCGTCGGTGCCTATTTCAGCCAAGAATACGCCTTCGAAAGCGCGGCGCTGTTCAACCCCAGCATCGTCGAGATTCCCCATCGCGACCCAGGCGACGGCAGCATACGCTTCCTTCTTTCGTTGCGCGGGGTTGGCGAGGGTCACGTCTCGTCGGTCACCTTCCGCTCCGGAAGCTGGGACGGTGGCGACGGCCTCGTCATCGATACGGCGAGCGGCCAAGGCGTGCCACCCCGAATAGAGCGCCAGGAGCAGGGATGGGTCCGACTGCGGTCCGATGACAGCGAGGATATTTCGGAAACGGTCATCTTTCCCATCCTGCCCAGCCAGCGGCAGGGCGTGGAAGATTTGCGATTGGTCCGCTTTACAGATCATGATGGTGCGCAAAGCGTAATCGGCACCTACACAGCTTTCGACGGCAGCACGGCGCGCGCCGAGCTCTTGCGCGGTATCGATGTGCGCACGTATGAAATGCGTCCACTCGTCGGCGCCATGGCGGGATACAAAGGCATGGCGCTGTTCCCGCGGCGCATCGACGGGCGATACACAATGCTCGGACGGCAGGATAGTGAGAGCTTGTGGCTTCTACAATCTGACACGCTTGAGCGATGGGAAGAAGGCGTGCCCATCATGGCGCCTCGTTACCCGTGGGAGTTCGTCCAGATCGGCAATTGCGGCTCGCCGATCGAGATCGACGAAGGCTGGCTGGTGTTCACCCACGGTGTGGGACTGGTCCGCGGCTACTGCATCGGCGCCTGTCTGCTCGACCGGGACGATCCTACGAAGGTGCTTGCGCGGACACCCTCTCCGCTTTTGTTCCCGAGCGGCGAGGAGCATGGCGGCTACGTGCCGAACGTCACCTACAGCTGCGGCGCGCTGCTCCACCGGCGGCGTGTGCTGCTGCCCTACGCCGTCGCCGACGAATATTCCGCGTTCGCCGTAGCGGGCGTCGAGGATCTGCTCAGCGTGATGCGGTAGGCCTTTCGATCTTCGCGCGCCCGGGAGAATAGCGTGCTGTGACCGATGAGGCTCAGCGATATCCCACGTCATAACGCTACGATCAATTGCCAAGTGATTTGATTGTAAAATGACCGCCTAGGATTTAAGCCAGTCGAGCAGTTCTGAGCCGAGCAGCTGAGTGTTGAGCTGTTCGTCGGACAATTCGACGAAGGCGTCGAGATCGCGGATGATGACAACGCCCGTGTTACGGAAGCGGGCGGCGATGTGGCGCAGGAAACCGAAATCGACGTCGTGCTCGCATGCGCCGACGAACAGGAAATAAACCTGATCGCCCCGCCGTTCCGATTCCTCCAGGATTTGAATCGTGCGGCCATGGTCGGATGGGTCGTTCTCCCCATCGGTTACGAAGATGACGATCGAACGCTTCTTTGTACGAAACTCTGGCTCCTGGCCGAGCCCGAAGAAGCGACTAAGGAACCCGCCCCCCGCCTCAGCTGGCAGCCAACCAAAGTGCTGGAGATTCCGTTCGAGCACGTAGCTGTAGGTTGTGCCGCCGTTCCAGCCAGGCACGCGCTTTACTACGTTGCGGACAATATACCCTCGGCAATCGTCAGGCGCGACTGTACCAACGTGGTGCACGCTACGTTTCCCGTCGCTGAAGGTGAAGACGTCCATCCGCCCGTCTGGATCAAGCTCCATGCCGTACGGCACCAGCCGCTCGATAAGCCGGCTGGTGGTGCCCTCCTCATGCTCGTGCTCGAACGAGCCCGATACGTCCATATCGAAGATCAGCTCGGCCTTGACGTCAGCGGCAACACCGGCCTTCTCGAGCGAGACGCGCAGGGTACGGGCGGATTTCTGGAGGTCGAGCTGGAGCGTCATGGTCTTGGGCCCTTCATGTCTTGAGCTGCTGCAAAATAGTTTGGAGGCGGTATTGGAGTTCGCCGGCCTCGGTCGGGTTGGGCGAGCGCACCCCACTCGCAGTGGCGGTCAATGCAGCTATGGTGGAGAGCCAGGCGGGCATTGCCACCAGCACCGCTTCCTGGACCGCAGCGATCAGGTGCAGCGGCTGCTCTGCCTGCGCGGCGCGGAGCGGATCGTCGCCGCGAAGCTGTGCGACTGAGCGGGTCAGGCTCATCGCGCGCTCCAGGAACCGCTGCGACAGCGCTGGCTGCGCGATCGAAAGATGGTCGGCCAGGAACCCGGCCGCCAGCGCCGCGGCCTCGATGTCGCCGCCGGTGGCCTCAATCCGGCGCGACTGTTCGCTCAGCCGGTCGCGCAGCCGCAGCAGGGGATCGAGTGCGGCGGCCGTCAGCCTCACCAGCTGGTCGAGTTCAGCCCGTGCGTCTTCCAGCGCACAGAGTGTATCGATCCGGCCCGTTCCGCCGAACAGCCGATCGAACACCCCGGCCGGCCGGCCGGTGCCGCAGATCACCGGCAGATCAATCGCACCGAGCAAGTCGATCATCCGCGTCACATACGCCCGAACCCGGCCCAGTTCGTCAGCCCGCGCCAGGTCAAGCGTCCGCGCGACAAGGTCGGCGTACTCCTGTTGCGCGCCGTGGCCCCACAGGGTGATGGTGCGGTCGCGCGCCCCCTCGACCACGAAACCCTCGACGAGCCGTACCGCGGTGGCGGCGACGGCGGGGGCGACGCCGGGCGACAGCCGGGCGATATCGGCGACGGTGACGGCGATGCGCCTGCGTTCGACGCCGGGAATAGCGGTGGGAGCTACGACAGGGCGGGTCGCATGCTCGGACACGGGCGGCGACGCGCGGTCGGCGGGGCGGCGCGAAGTCTTTTGGCCGGGCGCGATCGGACCGATGACCGTCGGGCGCAGCCGGGTCGGCCCGCGGTTGGGAGGCGCGTCGTCGGGCACCAGCTCAGGAGAAATGAGCGAGCACGTCGTTAAATGTCCCGTTGAAGCCACGTCCCACCGCGGCATATTCCCAGCCTTCAGGGCCAAGCAGTAGGCTGCCGAGCTGGACCACGTTGAACTCCTTGAACTCGGACGACAGCTGGTACGCGCCGAGCTCGCGTCCGCTGCCATCGGTCAGCGTGATCGTGCACAAGTCGATGTCGCCGAACGCCGGCTCATCCTCATCGGCATCGCCCTCTTCATGCCCTCCGCCATGATCCGCCTCGTGGACCGTTACCAAAATAGGGATCTCATTGACCCCCGCAGGCAACTTCGATCCGTCGATGATGATTGATTCGCTGCTGTTCTGCACGCGAAGGTCGCCGCTGTGCGACAAGCCCCCGCTCGGGGTGGCAAACGAGCCGTCCGTGTTAGACGCCAGCGCGCCGCCCTGCGGGTTCATCCGCGTGGTGTTGTAGGTCGAGAGCACACTCACCAGCTCGGTCACCTTGGCGCCATTGCCGTCGTTGCGCGCCTCAAGCGCGTGGACGTCGACGTCGTCCGCATGGTCGGCGTCGCAGCGCCACTCCACCTTGGCGGTGAAGCGCGCGCCCTTATTCAGCGAAAGTTGCAGCTTAGGCACCGCGACGCCGGGCTTCTCGAGCGACAGGGTGAGCATTGTTGATCAGGTCCTTCGTTTCAATTGGGAGCAAGCGTGGCGAGTTCCCGCCGCGCGTCCGCGAACTTGCGGCGGGCTATCTCGAACTTCTCGTCGGTAGTCTTGCGCGCAACTTCGACCAGTCCGTGGATTTCCTTGGTGGTGGCAATGATCGTCTCGATCTGCTGAGCCTGCGCGACCCGGTTATCGCCGGGTGCGATCGCCGCAGTCACCGCCACGTCCTTCAGCGCGCGGCCGCGCAGCTCGGTCAACTGGCGATCGAGCTTGGCTTGTCGGCCGGCGATTTGCTGCACGCTTCTTACCGCAAACGCGCCGTGGATCGACAGCAGCGTCATCTTAATCGAGGCGAAACGCGACGCGACGGTGGTCGCGGTTTCCTGCAGGGTGGCGACCCCGGCCTGCTCGATCTGCTGGATCACCAGCTGGTCGGCTGGAAGACGGGTGTAGCTCCCCTCCAGCGCCAGCGCGCGGCTTTCGAGCAAGCGCAATTTGTCCTTCAGCTCCGTCAGCCGAGCCTGTGCCACCGGGTCGGCCGGGTCGAGCGCCGCCTCCTCATTTGCGACATAGGCCTGCGCCTTGTTGAGCAATGCGCGCGCCACCCCGGCGGCGACGGCGAACTCGCCGAAGTGGTTGCCGTAGCTTTTCTTCAGCTGATCGAGGTTCTGGAGCTCGGCGAACAGCTTCTGCATCTCCTTGCTGAGCTCACCCTCCAGCCGGGCCATCTCGTCTGCAAGCGTCTTGGTCCGCCCCGCGATCAGGTCGCCGATCGCGGTCAACATCTCGTCGATCAGCTGGTCTGGCCGCTTACCGCGCAACCGCCCGAGCAGGCGGCCGAGGAAGCCCGGCTTCTCGCCGTTCTGCATTTTATCAAGGATGGCAGGCAGGTCAGCGTCCTCGACCCCTTTCTCCAGCCGCCCAAACAGCGCGAACACCGCCGCAGCACTGTTCTTGTCGAGCCGCTGAAGAAAGCCGTCGAGCGTGCTTTGCAGCGCTTGTTCGGCTTCGAGGCCGATACGGATCACATCGCCGGAACGCATGGTGGCGAAGTCAAGCTGCGCGAGCTGCTTCTCCGCCTCGGGCAGCTGCTCAGGACGAAGGATGATGGCGCCGGTTTCAAGCGGTATGGGAGAAGCCGCCGACTGCTGAAGTTCGACGGAGCTCCTGCCCGGGTTGGATCCAATGATCGTCGGCTTCATCACTTCTCCTTCGCCCACAGGCGACAGTATATTAGCAGCGATGATCGCACCAGCAATTTGCGAGGATAAGGCGCCGCAACCCCGGAGCAGTTCGCAACGGCGATACCGCCCGTCCCCCGGCATAGCAGTGCGGCCAGCACGTTGAAAATGGTCACAAACTGCGACGCTTGGCAGATCGTGCCTGATCAAGATGAAAATTGGCGCTGCGCGACCGCGTGAACGCCTCTGCGCAACCCGCCGCGATGCTGTGCTCGTTGGCGATGCCCACAATCAGGCCGCGTTTGCCGTCAAGATCGACAAGTGACGTCATGATTGCAATGCTTCTAAAAGGGCCAGGGTGTGAAGCGCGATCATCCGCTCCTCGTCGGTCGGAATGACGAGAACGTCGATGCGGCTTTCGCCGGCCCGCGAAATGCGAAGCGCGTTGTCCGCATTGGCGTCGTCGTCGATCTCGAGACCCGCCCAAGCCAACCGGGTACAGATGCGCCGCCGCACATCGGCGTGATTTTCACCGATCCCGGCGGTGAACACGAACGCATCCAGTCCGCCAAGTGAAGAGATAAGCCCGCCGGCCTCGCGCGCCACCCGCCAGCAGAAGAGATCGATCGCCTCTTCCGCCTCGACGCTCCCGTCTTCCGACAGCGCACGCATGTCGCTCGAGATGTTCGATACGCCGAGAAGACCGGATTTGCGGTAAAGCAGGTCCTCGACCTCGGCCACCGGCATGCTTAGCTGTGACTGGAGATGCAGCACGACGCCGGGATCGATGCTGCCGCAGCGCGTGCCCATGACAAGCCCGTCGAGGGCGGTGAAACCCATCGTCGTGTCGATGCTGCGCCCGCTCTGCATTGCGCACAGGCTGGCGCCGTTGCCGAGGTGCGCGGCAATCACACGCCCGCCCGCGAGCGCCGGATCGATCTTGCCCAGACGCCGTGCGATATATTCATAAGAAAGACCATGAAAGCCGTAGCGGCGGATACCCTGATCGTGGAGGAAGCGGGGGATGGCGAGCCGGGAGGCGACCATCGGCTTGTCATGGTGGAAGGCCGTGTCGAAGCAGACGACCTGAGGAAGATCGGGGTTGATCCGGGCAATGGCGCGGATAGCGGCGAGATTGTGGGGCTGGTGGAGCGGCGCGAGAGGGCAAAGCGCCTCCAGGGCGTCGAGCAGGACCGCGTCGACCCGTTGCGGCGCGGCAAAGCGGGTGCCGCCGTGAACGACCCGGTGGCCGATCGCGACGACCTGCCGGTCACCAAGATGGTCCGTGGCCCATGCAAACAGATCTTCGAGCAGATCGGCATGGGTCAGCGACGCCCCATCCGGCCAGTCGCGGTCTATCAGGACTTCACCCTCGACGGAGCGGATGCGGAGAGCGGGTGCAATACCGATCTTTTCGATCTTGCCGCTTGCCGACAAGGTGAGGCTGTCAGGATTGCCGAGCGTATAGAGCGCGAACTTGATGCTCGATGATCCGGAATTGAGACTGACGACGGCCTTCATGCGCGCGTCGCCATCCCCGGCGCGGCCTTTGTCGCCGCATGGGCCATAAGCACAGCGACCGCGCACGAAGCCAACCGGGTCCGCAGGCTGTCGGCACGGCTGGTCAGGATGATCGGCACGCGCGCCCCGAGAACGACACCGGCGGCATCCGCATCACCCAGAAAGGTCAATTGCTTGGCCAGCATGTTGCCGGATTCGATATCGGGTACGACGAGGATGTCCGCCCGTCCCGCGACCGGCGAGACGATGCCTTTCTCGTGCGCCGCATCAGGGCTGATCGCATTGTCGAACGCGAGCGGCCCGTCGAGCAGTCCGCCGGTGATCTGCCCGCGATCCGCCATCTTGCAGAGCGCCGCCGCGTCGAGCGTGGAGACCATTGCCGGATTTACCGTCTCGACCGCGGAGAGGATCGCGACCTTCGGCTCCTCGATTCCGATCACATGCGCGAGATCGATGGCGTTGCGAACGATATCCGCCTTCTCCTCCAAGCTCGGGGCGATGTTGATCGCCGCATCGGTGATGATGAGAGGTCCCGGGTGGTCCGCCACATCCATCACATAGGCATGGCTGATCCGCCGCTCCGTCCGCAGGCCCGTGCCGGACGCAACGACAGCGCCCATCAGTTCGTCGGTGTGGAGCGAGCCCTTCATCAGCAGTCTGGCCTTGCCCTCATGCACGAGTGCGACCGCCCTGGCCGCCGCGTCATGGCTATGGCCGGCAGACTCGATCGGAAAGCCCGTGATGTCCTTCCCGGCCTCCTCGGCCGCGATGCGGATTTTCGCCTCCGGGCCGACCAGGATGGGGGCGATCAGGCCCTGCTCGGCTGCCTCCACGACCGCCACGATCGCCGACGCGCTGCACGGATGGGCTACCGCGGTCGGCACCGGCGCGAGCCCAGCCACTTTTTCCATCAATCGACGATAACCATGACGTTCGGCAAGATGGACGTCCGGCAGGGCAATGCGCGGGCGGCGCACTTTCTCGTTCGGCGCCTTGACCTCCGCGCGGCCTGAGATCACCTCCTCGCCGTCCTGGTTGACGCAGCGGCAGTCGAATATCACGATGCTGTGTTCCGTCTGCTTCTCGGCCACCGTTACGCTGGCGGTGATCGTATCGCCAAGGCCGACCGGACGCGAGAAGCGCAGCGACTGGCTGAGATAGATGGCGCCGGGACCCGGAAGTTCGGTGCCGAGCACCGCCGATATCAGCCCGCCACCCCACATGCCATGCGCGATCACGCGGCGGAACAGGTCAGTCGCGGCATAGTCGGGATCGACGTGCGCGGGATTGACGTCGCCCGAGACCAGCGCGAAGAGCTGGATGTCCTCCTCGCGCAGTGTTCGCGCCAGGCTCGCCGTATCACCCACCGCGATCTCGTCGAAGGTGCGGTTCTCGATCATTGGTTCGTCATTCATCGCTCAGCGCTCCAGCACATAATGGCCGGGTGCCTCTGCGAGCGGCGCATAGCCCTTGTCCGGTGCGCCCATCGGCGGCGGCGTGCCCGCTTTGCCCGACAATTTTGCGAGCCAATCGCTCCACGCGGTCCACCAGCTGCCTTCGTGACGCGTCGCGGCATCCAGCCATGCGTCGGGGTCGAGCGCGGCTCCATCCGCCTCGCGAGTAAGCAGACGATAGGACCGGCCTGGATGCCCCGGCTCCGAGACGATCCCGGCATTATGGCCGCCGCTGGTCAGCACGAAGTCGATCGGCGCCCCGGTCAGCCGGTGAATCTTGAAGACCGAACGCCAAGGCGCGACATGATCGCGCTCCGTGCCGACCACGAACATCGGCCGGCGCAACGCCGACAGGGCGATCGGGCGTCCATTGACCTGGAAGCGTCCTTCGGCGAGATCGTCCTTGAGGAACAGCCGGCGCAGATACTGGCTGTGCATGGCATAGGGCATCCGCGTGCCGTCCGCGTTCCAGGCCATGAGATCATTCATCGGCTCGCGCTCGCCCATGAGATAAGTGGTGAGCACGCGCGACCAGACCAGATCGTTCGAGCGCAGCATCTGAAACGCGCCGCCCATCTGAGCGCTGTCGAGATAGCCTCGACCCCACATCATGTTCTCGAGTAGGCTAAGCTGTCCTTCGTCGATGAACAGGCCCAGTTCGCCAGGCTCGCAGAACTCGGTCTGGGCCGCGAGCAGCGTGAGGCTGGCCAGCCGGTCGTCGCCATCGCGCGCCATGGCCGCCGCCGCGATCGCAAGCAGCGTCCCGCCGAGGCAATAACCCGCCGCATGGACCGAAGCGCCGCCGGTGATCGCGGCGACGGCGTCGAGTGCGGCCATCGGTCCAAGCTGCAGATAATCGGCCATGTCGAGGTCGCGATCGGTGCTGCCGGGATTATGCCAGGAGATCATGAACACGGTGAAGCCCTGCGCGGTGAGCCACTGGACCAATGAATTCTCCGGCGACAGGTCGAGGATGTAATATTTCATGATCCAGGCGGGCACGATCAGGATCGGCTCGGGCCGGACTTGCTCCGTCGTCGGCGCATATTGGATCAATTCCATTAGCCGGTTCCGGTACACGACTTTGCCTTCGGCGGTTGCGAGGGTTTCGCCGACCTGGAACGTTTCCGTACCGGCCGGCGGCAGGCCGCGCATCAGCGCCTCGACGTCGGTCATCCAATTTCGCAGGCCATCGGCCAGGCACTGTCCGCCGGTCTCCAGGATACGCTGCTGCAGGACGGGGTTCGTGGCGAGGAAATTGGTGGGCGCCACCGTATCGAGCCACTGGCGGACAGCGAAGGCCACCATCTCCTCATGATGCGCGGTAACGCCCGTGATCCCGGTCGTTGCCGCGTGCCACCATTGCTGGTTGAGCAGAAAGGCCTGCGAGACGAGGTTGAACGGCGCCGTCGCCCAAGCTGGATCGGCAAAGCGCCGATCCTGCGGCAGCGGCTCGATCGCGCGCCCCGCCTGCGCGTCCGTCGCGCTACGCATGGCATAGTCTCCCAGTCGCGTCATTTTGCGCAGCGCCTTGGCAGCGAGCTGCGTCTGCTTGCCCGGCGAGGCGGCAAGGTGCAGCATCCAGTCGGAGACGGCCTGGGCCAGCGTGGCCGGCGACAAGCCGAAGGTTGCCTGAGCAATCATGGCACCTGCGGCGCGGTCCATGGTCTCCGCCAGGCCATCGAGCGGATCACCCACGCCGGGGGTCTGAGCTTCGACCATGATCTTCAAACCTTCCATGAACGGGCCAATTCCTAAGCCTTCCGCGCATGACCCCGAGACTCGGGAGCGGAGCAGCACAATCAAGGCACGCCTTTCCTATGTTCGGTCACAAACGCGCTATAGGGACATTCCCTATGGTGTCTTTGTTGCGTACGGGTGAAGATGGCCGCTGGGTCGTTTGGCCAGACCCCGCATCGGGCTAATATGAAGGGAATTCGCTTTGTCACATGGCTCGCGACGCTGGAAAAACCAATCGATCGAAGGCTTTCCTCAGGAGGGAGCCACGCGGATCCGAAGCGGGAAATTGCGGCCTTTCGCCTGGATTCTGATCGGCCTCGCGATGCTGGTCTGGTCGCTTCTCTCCTGGCTTCTCTACAGCTTTACCGATCCCGTGCTCGCCTGGCTCGCCACCTCGCTCGATCTCGTTGTGGATCGCGGACAGGATACCGCGAAAACGCTGGGCAACAAATCTGCCGGCGACATACTGGCCGCGCTCGATACCAGCAGCCTGCCCGGACAATTGCTGGGGATGCTAAAGAGCACCGGAAAGGGCGCCGTCGTGGTCATCTGGGTAATCGGCATGGCCGTATTAGCCATTTTGCCTATCGGCTTGTCCCTGATTGGCCGTTTCTATGTCCGAGGGCGCCATTGAAGCATGGTGACACAACGGAACTCGAGCGCTTGGACGGCTTGACAACGCTCAGCCATCTCCCACCCCGATCAATTTCTTCGCATTCTCGCCCAATGACATCCGTTGAACGTCATGGCCGCTCGGTGCCTGATAGAGGCGCAGGTCGAATTCAGGCAGGATCGCGAGCAAGTGATCGAAAATATCGGCCTGGATGGTTTCATATTCCGACCAGATCGTCGTCGCGGTGAAGCAGTAGATCTCCAGCGGCAATCCCTGCGCGGTAGGTTGGAGCTGACGCAC
>CAYREH010000122.1:0-10035 GCA_964423245.1 uncultured Bradyrhizobium sp.
TACATCGGCAATTCGAACTTTCCGGCCTGGCGGATCGCGGAAGCGGAACATGTCGCACGCGCGATGAATGTGAGCCGCTTCGTCTCGTGCCAGGACGAGTATTCGCTGCTGGTACGCGACATCGAGAAGGACCTGCTGCCGGCGGCAACCGAATACAAGCTCGGCCTCTTGCCGTTCTTCCCGCTCGCAAGCGGCCTCCTGACCGGCAAGTACCGCAAGGGTGAAGCCGCGCCGGCCGATACTCGCTTCGGCCAGACGCCGCGGCTGCGCGACCGCTATGTCACGCCGCGCAACGAGGCGATCGTCGAGAAGCTCCAGGACTTCGCGCGGGCGCGCGGGCACAGCATGCTCGAACTCGCCTTCTCCTGGCTCGCCGCGCGCCCGCAGGTATCGAGCGTGATCGCGGGTGCGACCCGCGTCGAGCAGATCGAGCAGAACGTCAAGGCGATCGCCTGGAAGCTCAGCGCGGAGGAGATGGCCGAGATCGACAGGATCACGCTGGGTTGAGCCCGGCGGCGCGCTACTTCGCGCCGCCCACGGTCTGGATCACCTCGAAGCCCTCGAACTGCGGATGCCCGAGATAGGTCGGCTTGGTGTCGCCGGCGCGCGCATGCGCCGCGCGAAACGCCTCGGATTTGGTCCAGGCCTCGAACGCGGCGTGGCTCGCCCAGATGGTGTGCGAGGCATACAGCGTGTGGTCCTCGGCTTCCGGCCCGCGCAGCAGATGGAATTCGACGAAGCCCGGCACCTTGTCGAGATGGGTGTCGCGGGTCAGCCAGACCTGCTCGAAGGCAGCCTCGGAGCCCCTGGCGACACGGAAGCGGTTCATGGCGATGTACATGGGTGGTTTCTCCTGACGGTTCGCCAATCATGTCGTCATTCCGGGATGCGCCGCAAGGCGCAGGCAAGAATGACGGCGATGGTCGGTTATCCGACCAGCCCCTTCATCGGTCGCGCGGCCGCGCTGTCGGGGAACACCGTCTCGGCCAGCACGCGATCGGACAGGCCGAACTGGCCCTGCAGCACGCCCTTGATCACGGCGCGCAGGTCGGTGGTCGGCTTCAGGTCGCGGCCCTCGTGGAGATTGGCGGGCTTGAGGCCGGGCCAGTCGGAGATGACGCGGCCGCCCTTCACCGCGCCGCCGGCCAGCAGCGCGACCGTCGCCGTGCCGTGATCGGTGCCGTCGGTGCCGTTGATGCGCGCGGTGCGGCCGAACTCGGTGGCGACGATGACGACGGTGTCGCGCCAGCGATCGCCGAGACCGCTTTCGAATTCGGCGAACGCGCCGTCGAGGCCGCCGAGCAGGAAGGCGAGACGCCCGACGGGCCCCCCCTCATTGGCATGCGTGTCCCAGCCGTCGAAGGCGAGCGCGGCGATGCGCGGGCCGTCATCGGCGGCCATCAGCTTCGCGGCGCCGCGCGCCACCTGCCGCATCTGCGCGACCTGGTTGCCCGGCTTCGGCTTCATGT
Organism: uncultured Bradyrhizobium sp.; assembly: GCA_964423245.1. Taxonomy (GTDB): domain Bacteria; phylum Pseudomonadota; class Alphaproteobacteria; order Rhizobiales; family Xanthobacteraceae; genus Bradyrhizobium. Next base: position 1,470 of record CAYREH010000122.1, read on the forward strand.
CGTCGCCGCTGGCGAGCTTGTCGAGCTGCAGGCCCTGCGACAGCGCCGCAGCCAGCGCCGGATCACGGTGACGATAGAGATCGACGAGCCGCATCGCGGTGTCGTCGTCGGCCTGCGGCAGCGCCACCGGCGCCCAGCCGACGGTCGGTGCATTGCCGCGCAACACCAGGGGCGTGGTGGGTCCGACCGCGAGGCCGCTGGAGACGCGCTCGCCGCGCGGCAGCGATTCCAGCGCGCGATTGAGCCATCCGGACTGCACGCGGCCGGGACCGGCATAGCCGCTCTCGAGCACGTCCTGGCCGTCGAAATGCGAGCGATCACGATAGGGCGTCGCCACCGCATGGATCACCGCGGCCTGCATGTTGCGATACATCCGCGCGAATTCCGGCATCGACGGATGCAGCGCGAAGAACGCATCGAGCATGATCGCGGGATGCGCGCCGTCGGCGGCGAGTGCGATCGAGCCGTGCAGGCCGGCATAGTCGGGATCGCCGACGGGTGCGACGGTGGAGAGCCCGTCGAGCGCGCCGCGCAGGATCACCACGACGAGGCGCGGATCGCGGCCGTCGGCGGCGCGGGCGAATTTCGGCAGATAGGCCCAGGCGGCGAAGGAGGCGCCGCCGAGCAGGAGGCCGCGCCGCGAGGTGAGGAGCCGGTTCTCGACGCAATCGATCATCATCATCTCCTCTGCATTTCCGGCGACATCAGGAGCAGCGCGAGCGCCTGCTGCCGCGATTCCGCGCGCTCGATGGTCCGGCGCGTTTCGGTGGAGGCGGCGTCGGCCGCGGCGAACTCCAGAAGGTCGAGCGGATCGATGTTGGGCCCGAGCCGGGCGCCCAGTTGCGCCGCGATGTCGAGGCGGAGCTTGAGTCCCTCGGGCGCGGCCCAGGCGGCGGCCGTGTCCGGAAAACCATTGGGACCGGCCGGCGACCACAGCGGCTGGCCGAGCAGGTTGAGGCTGTTGAGATAGGCGCCGGGATCTTCCGGCACGCGGGCCAGCAGGCGGCCGCTCGCGACCAGGAACTCGTAGGGCGAGCGCATCTTGGTCAGCGGCGCCTGCCAGGCTTCGTCGGACTCGACCAGCGCGGTCGCGAGCGCCCTGAGGTCGCCGTCGGTCCTGACGAAGACGTCGCGCAGCCGCGCCACCAGCGCCGGCGGCGGATCGTCCGCGATGAAATGCCGGACGAACTTGGTGGCGATGAAATTCGCCGTCGCCGGATGGCGCGCGATGTCGGCGAGCGCGGACTCGCCCTGGGCAAGGCCGGTCGGCTCGTAGGTCCTGCCGAGCAGCATCTGCGGTCCGGGCTGATGCGCGTTGGCATTGAACACGAAGGCGCCGGGCGCCCCCAGCTGGCCCTGCCGCCCGCCGAAGGTCCAGCCGGTGATGATGCGGGCCAGCGAGGTGACGTCCTCCTGGGTGTAGCCGCCGCCGACGCCGAGCGTATGCAGCTCCATGATCTCGCGCGCAAGATTTTCGTTCAGGCCGCGCTTGCGGTTCTGGCCGGCGCGCGAGTCCGGCCCGAGCGATTGCTGGTTGTCGAGAAAGAACAGCATCGCCGGATGCTGCTCGACCGCCTTCAGCATGTCGGCGAAGCGGCCGAGCACATGCGGGCGGATCGCCTCGCGCTCGAACGAACCCGCCCAGATCCGCGCCAGTTCGCCCTTGCTGGCCGAGATGCAGAAATGGTTGGACCAGAACACGACGAGACGCTCGGTGAAGCCGCATTCGGCGAGCGTCGCGCGCTGCAGCCGCGCCAGTGCCTCGGCGCGAAAGGTCTTCTGGATGACGTTGAGCGGTTGCGGTGCGGGCTTGGCGGCCGGCGGCGCGGCCGGGTTCGGCTGCATCGTGTCCGGTTTCGCCATGGAGTCCGCCGACTTGGAGTCCGCTGGCTTGGAGTCCGCCGACTTGGTCTCGGCCATCGAACCGGCGATATCCGTCGCAGCCGCATTGAGAGACAGGTTGCGGCGCGGAGCAGGCCTCTGTTCCGCCGGCGGCGGCGTCTCGGTCGGCGCGCCGGCCTTCGCAGTCTCCCTGGCGGCCGCTTCGCGGGCCTGCTTGACCTCATCCTGATAGGCGAACACGGCCTGACCGAGTTGCGGCGTCGTCTGCAGGCCCGGCGCCTCCAGCAGCACGCCATTGGGCCGCGCGAGTTCCGCCTTCACGAAGCCGCGAGGATCGGACGCGGCATTGACGAGATCGCCTGAGGCGCCGCCGCGGGCGCCGAAGCCGAACCGGTTGAGCGCCACAAGAGCGGCATGAGAATCGCGGGCCATCCATTCGTCCTTCGCGCCCTGCGAGGCGCTTTGCGAGTCCGTGCGCGGGGCCTAATATAAAAGGAGCGGGAGATGAACCCGACATGAAAATGACGGCGAAGCTTGGACGTAGATCATGACAAATCCGCAAGATTTGCCTGAGCAGCCAGCGCAGCCACGCCGCCTCGCCTGTTCCCGCTGCGGCACCGTGTTCGGCTGCGACCTCTCGGGCGAATGCTGGTGCGCGGAGGAGACGGCGAAGCTGCCGATGCCGGTCAAGGGCGAGGATTGCTTGTGCCGGGACTGCCTGCGCAAGGCAGCCGCGGAGGCACGTCGCCCGGATGGAGCGCAAGCGTAGTCCGGGTTTCGCTTCGCGGACGCCGTCCCCGGATGTCGCTTGCGCTCGATCCGGTCTACGACGCTAGACGGGATGTCCCGGCGATTGCCTGGCCATGCCGCCGAACGCATCGAGCAGTTTCTCGCGCCAGGCGTAGACCGGATCGTCCGCCTCCAGCAGCTTGAACGGGCTCGTCACGCGCGCCCATTGGAAGCCGCCGAACACGATGTAGTCGGCATAGTTCGGCGCGGCGCCGCCGAGATAAGGCTGCGTCTTCAGGGTCTGGCGCATCACCTCCAGCGATTTGCGGAAGGCGACCACGCCGGCATCGCGGCCCGCCATGATGTCCTCGAGCGTCTTGCCGCCGAAGCGCGCCTCGCGCGACTTGCGGAAATAGGCGGCGTCGACCTCGGCGAGGTTCTTCGGGATGTCGGCGATGATCAGCGGGAAGATGCCGCCGACGATGGCCATGTCGCCCCATGCATTGATCATGCGCGCCATGGCGCGGCCGCCCTCGCCGCCGAACAGCGACGGGCGATCGGGAAAATGGTCCTCGAGATGGTTCGCGATGGTCCAGGAATCGACCACGGGCTTGCCGTCGTGCAACAGCACCGGGACCTTCTCCGAGCCGTGCGGCGCCAGCGCGCTCTTCTCGGTGAAGCGCCAGGGCAGCGTCTCCGCCGTCAGCCCCTTGTGCGCCAGCGCCATCCGCGTACGCCAGCAGAACGGGCTGAAGGGACGCGCGGCGTCGGTACCGACGAGTTCGTAGAGCTGGAGTGACAAAGGCGCCTCCCTTCACTGCGTCATTGCGAGGAGCTCTTGCGACGAAGCAATCCAGATTGCCGCCGCGCACGCATTCTGGATTGCTTCGCTTGCGCTCGCAATGACATTGTTGCGCCGGGAGCGCTCTGCTCCTGGCGCCCGTGAGCTCGCAGGAACGTCTGTCCGCCATCCGTCACGGCGATCACGAGCCCGACACCGGCGATGGTCTCGCGCGCCACATAGCCCTGCTCGGCCGCGTCCTCCCAGATGGTGAGGCGCGGGCACGAGGTCTTCCAGGTCGCGATCACCTCCGCATAAGCGCGCGGCTCGCGCGCGATCCATTCGACGAAATCCAGCACCAGCGAATCGGCAGACTCCTTCATGGCAAGCCTCCTCTGTCGAAGGCGGCCATGACCGGTGCGCGCAGCAGCAGCCAGCCGCCATGGGCGATGTAGTAGCAGGCGATGGTGGTGATCAGCCGGTTCGACCACGCGATGAACTGCTGGTCGGTCATGGCCTCGAGGATGCGCCGCGCCAGCGTGGTGCCGAGCATCGAGGCCAGGATCGCGACGAGGGCGAGCACCGGATCCAGGCTCGCGGCCTGGTCGATGATGCCGCCGAAATAGATCAGCTTGGTGAAATGGCTGACGAGCTGGCACATCGCTTTGGTCGCCACCTTCTCGCGCCGGCCGAAATCGCCGCCCAGGAAGAATGTGTCGAGCAGCGGGCCGGAAACACCGGTCATCAGCATCAGGCCCATGCAGACGGTGCCGTATACAGTGCCCTGCGCGAGACTGTCGGGATTGGGTTTGACGTTGGCGGGCAATAGCCGCGCCATGAACGGGGTGATCCCGAGCAGCAGCAGCGCCATCGGCTTGTCCGGCACGTAGCGGGTGAGCGACCAGGCCGCCAGAGCGATGGTGGCTCCGACCATGTAGTTCGCGACCGGGCGCCAGCGGATATGCGCCCGCCACAGGAAGGCGCGCCAGCCGTTCGAGGCCATCTGCGTGATCGCATGCAGCACCATCGCGGTCGGCAGCGGCATCAGCGCCAGCAGCACGCCGATCAGGATCAGCCCGCCCGCCATGCCGAACAGGCCGGACAGGAAGGCGGTCGCCACCATCAGCAATCCGAGCGCAGCGATCATGAGGGGCGTCACGTGGGGGTCTCCGGTGGCGTGTAAGGGACGCAGACTGTTTCGTCCCCTCGCCCCGCTTGCGGGGAGAGGGTGGGGTGAGGGGAAGTCTCCACGGGGACGGCAGCAGTTGGACTCGCGGAGAGTCCCCTCACCCGGAATCCAAGAAGGACCGCCGCGCCTCCCGGCAAACCAGCATGAATGCCTCCAATATTTCTGCCTTCCTTGCCCCTTCTTCGCAAACGGAGTTATCTTGGCCTGGCATCAGCTTTCCTGAGGGTGATCGATTTGCGGCGGCTGCTGTTTCTCAACGGCATCAAGGCGTTCGAGGCGGCGGCGCGGACCGGCAGCTTTGCCGCGGCCGGCAGCGAACTCAGCGTGTCGGCGGCCGCCGTCAGCCGCATGGTGCATCTGCTCGAGGATCGGCTCGGCGTCGCGCTGTTCGAACGCAAGGCCAATCGCCTCGTGCCGACGCCGGCGGGCCGCGCCTATCAGAGCGGGCTGACGCCGATCTTCGATGCGCTGGCGAGCCTGACCGCGCAGGTGACGGCGCCTTCAGGCGTGCGCGTCCTCACCATCGGCGTCGGCCACACTTTCGCGATGCGCTGGCTGATCCCGCGGCTGTCGGAGTTTCGCAGCGAGGAGCCCGACATCGAGGTGCGCTTCACCACCGGCGGCGCCGCGGTGCCGTTCGGCGAGGACTGGAACTGCGGCATCAAGCTCGGCACCGGCGACTGGCCGGGCCTCGTCGCCGAGCCGCTGTTCGCCGGCGACCTCACGCCGGTCTGCGTGCCCCGCCTCGCCACCGGCCTGAAGCGTCCTGCCGACCTCAGGGGGCCCGGGCTGATCCGCGTGGCGCATTCGCCGGAGGACTGGCCGATCTGGCTGAAGGCCGCCGGCCTGTCGCGCATCAGCGCGCGCGGCCCGGAATTCCAGTTCTACGGCCAGGCGCTGCAGGCGGCCGCGGACGGGCTCGGCATCGCCATGGGAATCCGGCCCTATATCGACGACGATCTCGCCGCCGGGCGGCTGGTGGCGCCGTTCGACCTGTCGGTCCCCAAGGGCATGCGCTGGTACCTCGTCTATCGCAGCTTCCAGACCGAACAGCGCGATTTCGCCGCCTTCCGCCGCTGGATCATGCGCGCGGCGGCCGAACCCGCGGCCCGGCCGGCGCGGCGCACCGGCCGCAGTTCAGCGCGGAGCTGAGCCTCCCGCCGGGCCGTCCATCGGGCAAAAAAGCCCGCCGCATGTGAACGGCTTCACATACTGAAATCCGCAGACGTGGTCCCCTGACCCTCCAAAACAGACCAAAGGAACAGTTCGGGGACTTGCGATGACGACCCTCTACGACGGCTTTGACATTGAATCCTTCGAAGCGGGCAAGGGCCTCTGGCACGCCCGGATCCGGCGCGCCGATTTCAGCCCGGTTGCGATCGACGGCGTGCTGTTTCCGGCCATGGAAGTCGGCTTCGCCTGGCCCGACCGCGACGCCGCGATTGCCGATGCCAAGCATCACATCGACCGCTTCCGCCGGCGGGCCGACGACAGCGACGACGCATAAGCGGAAACGCCGCCCACCCCCAGCCCCGCGCCAGCGCGAACAGGAGCCGGCATGTCCATCATCGAGTTCGGAGATACACCAGCGCGGCGGCGGATCTACACCCGCAACGTCATGGCGAACTGCCCGGAATGCGACGGCGATCTCGACGTGCTGAAGGTGATCGGCGGCCGCGACGGATGCGAGTACTGGGCGATGCGCTGCACCGAGTGCGGCGATGTCCATCTCGACATTCTCCAGACGCGGCGGCCTGCTGCGCACGACGAGGACCCGCGGCCGGTGGCGTGATCCTGCGGCCTGCTGCCAGCCTGCTGTCAGCAGCCTCGCATCAGGCCGTCCTTCGCTCTTTTCTGGGGGGCGGACTCGTCCCATATTCGCCTGATGGCGAAGAAACCTGCTCCCCCCGCAAAATCCTCCAAGACCAAGACTCCCAATTCCAAGGCGCACCGGCCTGACGTGCAGCCGATCGGCCCGGCGCTGGCCGAATTGCTGAATCCCGCGATCAATCGCGGCGATGCCGGGCTGGGATCTGGAACCGGGTTGCAGCCGCCGCCGGACAATTCGCGCGACCGCCGCTCCGGCGGCGAGGCCGCCGCGCATCGCGCCCGCGCCTCGACACCGAAGGCGTTTCCGCAGGATGTGCGGCCCGCAAATGGCGCCCCGCCCCTCCCAGGCGGTCTTGGCGAGGCGCCGCAGGCCAATTACGGCACCGCGGCCACGATCCCGACGCTCGATCCGGAACTGGCGCGCCAGCTCGGCCTGCCGACCGAGGAGGACGATGCCGAGGCCCTCGCCCGCCCGCCGCGCAGCAAGATGGAGGCGCTGGGCGTCAAGGCGACCGCCGAGGCGCTGGAAGCCCTGATCCGCGAGGGCCGCCCGGAGTTCCGCAACAACGACGGCGCCGTGAAGGTGTGGACGCCGCACCGGCCGCCGCGTCCGGAGAAGTCGGAAGGCGGCGTGCGCTTCGAGATCAAGTCGGAGTACACGCCGCGCGGCGACCAGCCGACCGCGATCGCCGAACTGGTCGAGGGCATCAACCGCAACGACCGCTCGCAGGTGCTGCTCGGCGTCACCGGCTCCGGCAAGACCTACACCATGGCCAAGGTGATCGAGGCGACGCAGCGTCCGGCGCTGATCCTGGCGCCGAACAAGACGCTGGCCGCCCAGCTCTATGGCGAGTTCAGGAACTTCTTCCCCGACAACGCGGTCGAATATTTCGTGTCCTATTACGACTATTACCAGCCGGAGGCCTACGTCCCGCGCACCGACACCTATATCGAGAAGGATTCCTCGATCAACGAGCAGATCGACCGCATGCGTCACTCCGCGACGCGCGCGCTGCTGGAGCGCGACGACGTCATCATCGTCGCCTCGGTGTCCTGCATCTACGGTATCGGTTCGGTCGAGACCTACACCGCGATGACCTTCGCGCTGAAGAAGGGCGAACGCATCGACCAGCGCCAGCTGATCGCAGACCTCGTCGCGCTGCAGTACAAGCGCACCCAGGCCGATTTCACCCGCGGCACCTTTCGCGTCCGCGGCGACGTCATCGACATCTTCCCGGCGCACTATGAGGACCGGGCCTGGCGCGTGAACCTGTTCGGCGACACGGTCGAGACCATCGAGGAGTTTGACCCGCTCACCGGCCACAAGCAGGACGAGCTCGAGTTCATCAAGATCTACGCCAATTCGCACTATGTCACGCCGCGGCCGACGCTGGTGCAGGCGATCAAGTCGATCAAGTTCGAACTCAAGCAGCGGCTCGACGAGCTGCACCGGCAGGGGCGCCTGCTGGAAGCACAGCGGCTGGAGCAGCGCACCACCTTCGATCTCGAGATGATGGAGGCGACCGGCAGCTGCGCGGGCATCGAGAACTATTCGCGCTACCTGACCGGGCGCCGCCCCGGCGAGCCGCCGCCGACGCTGTTCGAATACGTGCCCGACAACGCGCTGATCTTCGCCGACGAGAGCCACGTCACCATCCCGCAGATCGGCGCCATGTTCCGCGGCGACTTCCGCCGCAAGGCGACGCTGGCCGAATACGGCTTCCGCCTGCCCTCCTGCATGGACAACCGCCCGCTCCGCTTCGAGGAATGGGACATGATGCGGCCGCAGACCGTCGCGGTGTCGGCGACGCCGGGCGGCTGGGAGCTGAACGAGAGCGGTGGCGTGTTCGTCGAGCAGGTCATCCGCCCGACCGGACTGATCGATCCCCCCGTCGATATTCGCCCCGCCCGCACACAGGTCGACGATCTCGTCGGCGAGGTCCGCGCCACCGCGCAGGCCGGCTACCGCTCGCTGATCACGGTGCTGACCAAGCGCATGGCCGAGGACCTCACCGAATATCTGCACGAGCAGGGCATCCGCGTCCGCTACATGCACTCCGACATCGACACGATCGAACGCATCGAGATCATCCGGGACCTCCGGCTCGGCGCCTTCGACGCGCTGGTCGGCATCAACCTCCTGCGCGAGGGCCTCGACATTCCCGAATGCGCGCTGGTCGCGATCCTCGACGCCG
>CAYREH010000123.1:0-3274 GCA_964423245.1 uncultured Bradyrhizobium sp.
AGCGACGAAGCAATCCAGACTGCCTCCGCGGAGGGATTCTGGATTGCTTCGCTGCGCTCGCAATGACGTGGAGAGAACCGCCCCTACCCAACCTTCGCCGTCACGATCCAGATCGCGCCCTGCAGCGCCACGCTCTGCCCTTTGAGGAACGGCGCGAGCGTGTCGCGGATCGAGGCTTTCGCCGCTTCATATGTCTCCGGCGGATGTCCCTGCAGCGCGCGGCTGGCCGGGCCGATCTGCAAGGCACCGTCGACCGCTGCCTCGAGCCCGCCGCCGATGGCGATGTCCATCGCGAGATTGCACCGCTCCAGCGCCACATCCATGAAGCCGGCCCCTTCGAGGATCCGCCTCACACGCTCCTCGGACGCAAACGCGAATGGACCCGGCTCTTCGGGGCCAACCGGCGGCATCTTCGGCACATGCTTGTAGACCGCCATCAGCGGCGCCATCATCCACGGATTCTCCTTCGGCTCGCGCCAGCAGGCGAACGCCAGCCGTCCCGAAGGCTTCAGCGCACGGCGGAGATTGGTGAATGACGCAATCGGATCGCCGAAGAACATCACGCCGAAACGCGAGGCGAGCAGGTCGAAGCTCGCCGGCTCGAACGGATGGACCGTCGCGTCCGCCAGCACGAAATCGAGCGGCAGGTTCTTCGGAGAGAGCGCCCGCGCCTGCGCCAGCATCGGCTCGGAGATGTCGAGCCCGAGCGCAAGGCCTTCAGGCGCCACCGCCCTCGCAAAGGCGACCGTCGTCGCGCCCGACCCGCATCCGACGTCGATCACCCGCTCGCCCGGCTTTGGCCTGGCGCGCTGGATCAGCAGATCCGCGATCGGCCCCAGCAGTCGCTCCTGGGCGGCGTGGCGATCAGCCCATTTCTGGCCGCCCGGTCCGTTCCAGTAGGCGATCTGGTCTGCGTTGAGCGCGTGGCCGGCTGTCGGTTCCATCAGGTCCTCGTCCCGCATTCATTGCATCGGGAGCCAAATTGCCCGAGTGCGGAGTCGCACGCAATGCTGGCGAAGCGACCCAGACGCCGCTATGCCCGGCGCCGGCCTTGAGGCCGACGCCGCCGCCGTCTAGGACATCTCGTCGCGGTTTTGGGACATGGGAATGCGGGTTGGAGTGATCGGTGCCGGGCCAGCCGGACTCACGGCGGCTTACGCCCTGAGCCGTGCCGGCATTGCCGTCGATGTTGTCGAGGCCGGGGCGCATGTGGGGGGCATGGGCCGGAGCCTCGATCTCTGGGGCCATCGCGTCGATCTCGGCCCGCACCGGTTCTTCAGCCGGGACGCGCGGGTCAACAAGGTCTGGCTCGACATTCTCGGCCGGGACTACCGCATGGTCGCGCGGCAGACGCGGATCCTCTATCGCGACCGCCTGTTCGACTATCCGCTGCGTCCGGGCAATGCGCTCGCCCAGATGGGCGCGCGCGATGCGGCCCTGTGCGTTCTGAGCTATGCGCGTGCACGCCTCTCGCGCCCGGCCGCGCCGGCCGAAACCTTCGAGGACTGGGTCGTCGCCCGCTTCGGCCGCCGCCTGTTCGAGATGTTCTTCAAGAGCTACAGCGAAAAACTGTGGGGCATTCCCTGCGATGAGCTGAGCGCCGATTTCGCCGCCCAGCGCATCAAGAACTTCTCGCTGGGACAGGCCCTCGCCGCGATGATCGGCAAAGGCGCGGCCCGCCACCGCACGCTCGCCGACATGTTCGCCTATCCCACCGGCGGCAACGGCCTTTTCTACGACCGCATGGCGGCGCGCATCACGGAGGCCGGGGGCAACATCGTGCTTGGTGGTCCCGTCGCAGGGGTGACCATGAGCGGCGACCGCGCCAGCGGAATCTGCCTTGCCGATGGTTCGGTCCTGGCCTGCGACCACGTGGTCAGCACCATGCCCCTCACCACGCTGGTGGCGACACTCCCGGACGCACCGGAAGACGTGCGCGCCGCGGCCGCGCGTCTGACCTTCCGCAACACCATCCTGGTGTATCTGCTGGTCGCGCGCGAGAACGTCTTCAGCGACCAATGGCTCTATGTCCACTCGCCGCAGCTGCGGATGGGACGGGTGACCAATTTCCGCAATTTCGCGCCGGAGCTTCATGGCGGCCAGACGTCCAGCGTGCTGGCGCTCGAATATTGGTGCAATGACGGCGACGACATCTGGCGCGAGGACGAGGACAGGCTGGTGCAACGCGCGGCGGAGGAGATCGTCTCGACCGGGCTCGTCCGGCGCGACGACATCAGCGCCGGCACCGTCATCCACGTGCCGCGCTGCTACCCGGTCTATGCGCGCGGCTACATGGACGCGCTCGATCCCGTGATCGCCTATCTGAAGACGATTCCGAACCTCTGGCCGCTCGGCCGTTACGGCTCGTTCAAATACAACAACCAGGATCACAGCATCCTGATGGGCCTGCTCGCCGCCGAGAACATCGCCGGCGGCGCGCAACACGATCTCTGGGCGCTCAACAGCGACGACGACTATCAGGAGGGCACGGCGATCACGGAAACCGGGCTCGTCGCAGCATCGACATGACTCCGGCTGCGAGGAACGGGCGGGCTCACCCTTCCCAGTACCATTGCGAGAACAAGGCGGTCTTTCGCAGCAGCAAGGCGCCCAGCAATCCCGACAATGCGGCGGTCAGCCAGGGCCGGGTCCTGCAGATCGAGCCGAGCACCATGAAGGCGGGAACGCTGAGCAGGAGATAGCGGCCGGTCGATGCGGTGACACCGTTGAGCAGATACGGCACTATGATCGACCCGAGCCCGTACAGCGCAAGGCTGAAACGAAGCCGGACGAATCCGCCGATGATCAAGGCCACGAACACCAGGAATTGCAGGGCATCGGGCCATTCCGCGCGGCGCAAGGCGGCCAAGGTCAGGGCCGACCAGATTTTCACCGAGACGGGATCGGATTGAAATCCCTGCTGGCTGGCGACGAAAGCGAGCGGATGACCGAACGCGAACCAGAGATAGGCCATGTAGGCGATGAGGCCGGAGCTCGCGAGCACGCCGCAGGCGACGAGCCTGGGCAGCCGGCGCACGGGAGGTCCCGACGAATTCCGCCAGGTTTCGTAGAGCAGCACAGGCACCAGCACGATGCTGGTCGAACGCGCGGCAAGCGACACGCCGGCCATCGCCGCCGACCCCAGCAGCTTCCGCTGCGTCATCAGGATCAGGCTGAGCAGCACGAACACCAGGCAGATCGATTCCGTATAGGCTGCGGAGAGGAACATGGAGGACGGGAAGAAGCTGAACAGGCTGACGGTCGGCAGCACGGC
>CAYREH010000123.1:3374-9997 GCA_964423245.1 uncultured Bradyrhizobium sp.
CACCGAACAGACATTGGCCACCAGCAGCATCGCCACGAAGGCATCGACGCGGAGCACGGCCTTCACCACGGCGGACACCAGCGGATAGAGCGGAAAGAAGTTGATCGAGTTCAGCACGCCCGGCGCGTCGCTGTACTGATATCCGTCGGTGACGATGCTGCCGTACCAGCGGCCGTCCCAGCGCACCATGCGATAGAACCAGGCCGCGCCCGCCGACCATTTGCCGGTGTAGGGCTCCGGCAGCAGCAGCGGGCCGAAATCGATGCCGACGATCACCACCAACCGGGACGCGGCGAAGATCGCCAATGCAGAGATGTAGAGCTGCCAGGCTCGCCAGCGGGCCCCCACCTGCCGCATCATGCGCGCCACACCCGGGCGGGATGACATCGCAACCGGCTCGCCAGCCCCCTCCGCGCCCATGCCGTTCCTCGCCCCGCCAGGCACAGTCAGTTCGGCGTCGTCCAGCGCCGGAGCACTTGCCAGGATTGCAGAATTGGCGGCGGCGACACCGCAAGCGAGGTCCGCCCCAAAATGGTGGGCGGTCACGGATTCGAACCGCGGACCCTCTCGGTGTAAACGAGATGCTCTAACCAGCTGAGCTAACCGCCCTCGCCGCCTCTTTAGCCTCAGGCCGTGGCTGCGAGCAAGGGCCGAGACAGGTCAATCCCGCGGCCGCCCGGGCAGGACCGGCACGGCATCGATCCAGACCGCAGCCGACTCGCACCAGATCTGCCGGGCCGGACGCAGGGCGTCGCGCTGGCGGATGGCGCCCCAGCGGATGCCCCAATCATCGGCCTGCTCGCCCTCGCCGCTGGTGAACAGCGGCGCGCCGCAATCGCCGCAGAAATGCTGCAGGCGCATCCGGCCGTTGTCGCCGCGCTTGCCATAGATTTTTGGCGTGCCTCCGGTCAGCGTGATGTCGGCGCCCGCACAGATCGCCGTCACCCGGAACGGCGAACCGGTCAGGGTCTGGCAGTCCCGACAATGGCAGATCGAGATCGCCTCGGGATCGATCGCGGCCGCGAAGGTGATTGCCCCGCAATGGCATTGTCCGTCGACCTGCATGGCCAATCTCCGTTTGCGTGGCAAGGCTAGCATCGAAGGAAACGCGTCGCCACGCCAAGCAGATCCGCGGAACCGCACCGCACAGGCCGCAACGGCTGATGCAGATCGGCAACACAGCAGCGCGAAACGGATGGACTTCACAGCACGATGGGGCCGCCTCCACCCAATGGTTGATGCGACGTCCGGCATGCCGCCGATAGTTCGGCCTCTATCACTTTTCGGCATGGAGCCTTGGAATGAACTTGAAGATTGCGAGCCTGGCGATTGTTCTCACGGGTGCGGCCTCGGCGGCGGTGGGCGCCGATCTCTCGGTCAAGGCTCCCTATGCAGCGCCGGTGTCGGCGTTCTCGTGGTCGGGCTTCTACGCCGGCCTGCACGCCGGCTATGGCTGGGGCTCGCATGATTGGCGCAGCACCCTGCCGGGAGTGCCCGAAGCGACTTTCGATCCGCTTCAGCCTAAGACCAAGGGCGTTCTTGGCGGCGTGCAGGCCGGCGTCAATTACCAGGTTGCGAGCTGGGTCGTCGGCATGGAATGGGATTTCGCAGTGAGCGCGCGCAAGGCCACCGCGACCGGCAACGTGGTGATACCCGCTGTCGTGACGGCCGCCATGACGGCCACATCAAGCATCGACTGGCTGACCCAGTTCACCGGCCGCGCCGGTTTTGCGGTCGATCGCACCCTGTTCTACGCGAAGGGCGGCGTCGCGGCGGGACAGGCCAAGGACGGCCTTGAACTGCAAGCTGTGGGCGGAGTCTTCAATGACTTCGGAACCAAGAGCAACCTGCTGGTCGGCTGGATCGGCGGCGCCGGCATCGAACATTATTTCTCGCCCAACATGTCGGCCAAGATCGAATACAACTATGTCGATCTCGGCTCGACCAACGTGACATTCTTCGTGCCCGCCGTCGGAGCCTTCCAGGAGAAGATCGACCACAAGCTCCAGATCGTGAAGGTCGGCGCGAACTACAAGTTCTGAATCTGTCCTGCGCGGTGCTCCCGGGCTCATCCGGGAGCATCCGGCCTCGCCTCCGCATCAAGGCTCTCGCGCCGCGCCGAGCCTCACCAGGCGTAGCGAAGCGTTCCGGTGCCGCCATAGGTGCGGCTGGACGCGGCGAATTCGCCGTCGAACTTCGCGCCCAGCACCCAGCCCCCCGCAAGAATCACCTCGGCGCCTCCCGAGACGAGCATGGCCTCGCGGCTGGGCGCGGCGCCGGTGACGACGAAGGTCGCGGTCGGCAGTGCCAGGAACGTCGCCGCCAGCGCGGGATCGCTGACCCAGTCATGAGCATAAGCGAGCTTGCCGCGCAGCATGATCGGGGTTGTCGGGGTCAGGGCCGGCACGAGATCGAAGCGCAAGCCGAGTTCTCCCCGCGTATCGCGGGCCATGCGCCCGGCATAGTCCAGGCCGAGACCTGTGCCCGAGAGGTCGGTTTCATGATAGCCCGGCGTCCTGAACGCCGTCGCCTGGAGGGCCGCATAGGGCGTCACGGCGGCGATCGGCCCGGCGAAGCGGTAGCCGCCCTCCAGCCGCGCACCGTAGCTCTGCGCGGCGAACCTCGCGACCAACTGGGCGCCCGCGAGCGCGGTGCGACTGGTCGAGAGCCAGTTCTCGGCCGCGGCCAGCGCGAACGAGACATAGGCCGGGCCCGCCCGGGTGCGGCCATAGAATCCCGCCTGAAAGGCGTCGTTGCCGCCGCCGCCGAGCCCTTGGGCGAGGCTCCAACGACCGCTTCCGCCGCCCAGCGCAAAGCCGAGAGTGCTGGCCGGGCTCGCGCGATAATCCGCGCCGGCGGCAAAGCCCGCCGCGCGCGCGGACAGGTCGTGGCTGCCGATCACCGCCGCGTTGCCATCGAGGCGATTGTCGCTGCCATAGGCGCTGCCCCACACGCTCCAGCGCGGCGCGATGCCGTCGGCCTTCGCCGGCGCGGCCTTCAGCGCCGCCGCATAGGCGGACGCAACGCCGGGCGGCAGCGTCCCGTCCGCTGACGCAAAGCCGATCGCACCGCCGCCTCCGCGCCCCTCGCCATACGGATCGCTCATCAGGCCGAGAAAGCCGCCCATCAGTTGGAAGGCGCTCGCCTGCGCGCCGGTGGCGGCCTCGCCCGACAGCAGGGTCAGCGCGCTGGCGAGATCCGTCCCCGTGAGGTTCGGCAACGTCTGAAGTGCACCCGGCAGCGGTGCTCCGCTCTGCAGGATGTTGTCGAGCGGGGTCCCGACCGCGCGCGGATTGGCCGGCAGGCCCGGCGTCAGCACGGTGCCGGGATCGAACGTCACCTGCAGTTGATCGCCGAGATAGACGATCTGCGGGTTGCGGACTCCGGTCACCGTGCTGACCAGCGAGCCGAAGCTGCCGGTGACGCTCGACGCCGTCAGGATCACGTAGGTGCCGGCTCGCGCCGAACCTGCCAGTTGCAGCGTACCGCCGAGCGCCGCAGTGCCTGAGATCGCGGTCTTGCTGGCGGTGGCGCCCGAGAATTGCACGAGGTAGGCCGCCGAGGACGCCAGAGTCAGGCTGCCGGTGATGGACAGCGTGCCGGGCGTCGCGCCGCCGGGGGCCAGTCGGCCGCCGGCGCCGATATTGACGTCGCCGACGACGGTGCCGAAGCCCGCCAGGGTGCCGAGCACGCTGACCGGATTGGCGCTGGTCAGGCTCGCGCCGGCGTGGCCGGCGTCGCCGATCTGCAAGGTCCCGCCATTCACCGCGACATGGGTCGCGTCATTGGTCCCGTTGAGGACGACCGTTCCGGAATTGACGTTGAGCTGGTTCAGATTGGTCAGCCGGTACGCCGAATCGTAGACGAAGCTGGCGGCGCCGAGGTTGAAATTGACGGTCTCGTTGGCGCCATGGCCGATGACATTGCCGGCGATCGTTCCACCTGCAACGGTGAGGACGTCTCCCTGGACCGACAGCCTGATGTCGCCGAGGATCTGGCCGGCATTCTGGAAGATGTTGACCTGGCTGGTGGCGGCTTCGGTGGAGATCGCATCGGTGCTGCTGTTGATGGTGCCGCTGTTGATGATGGCCGCACCGCCGACGAAGTTGACGCCGGCCCCGACGGCGATGCCGTTCCCCGCGATGATCGTTCCGGTGTTGACGACATTGCCGCTCAACGAGCCGACATTGGCGAGGCTGATGCCGGTCGAGAAGCCCGCCGTCGAGATGGTGCCGCTGTTGAGGATTCCTCCCGAGAAGCTGGTGACGTTGTTGAGCACGATGCCGATCCCCCCCGAAAGAAGGCCGGGATTGCGGATGCCGCCGGTCACCGTCGCCGTGGGCAGCGCCGGCGTATCGCCTCCGACGAAGATGCCGGCGTGCTGGCTGGTGATGGTCCCGGTATTGACGATGCCGGTCGTCCCGCCAAACACATTGGTGTTGTCGACATAGACGCCGTCGAATGCGCTGATGGTCCCGGCGTTGATCACACCGCCGGAGAAGGACGACGTCTGGACGATCCAGATCGCACGACCGGGCCCCGCAGGGAGATTGCCGGTCCAGGTGATCGAGCCGCTGGCGGTGTTGACGATGTCGCCCGAAAAGTCGGCCTGGATGATCCGCATTCCGGTCGCCTTGTCGAAGGAGATCGTGCCGGAATTGGTGATGCCGCCGGTGATGGTGGATGCGTTGCCGACCACGAAGATGCCGTCGATGACGGCGCTGATCGAGCCCGTGTTGCTGATGCCACCGGAAAAGGTCGTCGGGTTGATCACGTCGATGCCGTCGATGCCCGACAGGGTACCGGCATTGCGAATGCCGCCCGAAAACGGACCCCGCACGTCGATCGTCGCATTGTTCGGAACGCGTGCCGTGATCGAGCTCGCGGCGTCTACCGTGATGCCGCCGGACAACGTTCCAGAGCTGGTGATCTGGCCGAGGGTCCCCCCGCTGCCGATCTGGCTGTTCGTCACGGTGATGCCGTCGGTCGTGATCGTTCCGGTGTTGGCGAGGACGCCGGTGAAGCTGGTGTCGGTGACGCAGATGCCGCTGATTGTGCCCGCATTGGTCGCCGGAAACGGGCCGGAATAGCAGGCCGCACCGGCGGCGCCGCTGCCGAGCAGCAGCGTGGCGAGCGCCGTCGAGCTCAGCAGAAGCGTCCGGCGGCCAACTCCCGGGCCGCAGCCCTGCGCCCGACCGGCCGCCCCGTTCGTCTTGCCGATTGTATGCGTCATTCCCGCCCCGACCGCGAATTCCTCGCGATCTGTAACGGTTCCAGCCGCTGCGGCTATCACATGAGGCGCAAGCCCATTGCGTCTGTTGCCAGTCGGACGCTGCGATCTCCATGGCAAACAAAAACGGCGCCCGAAGGCGCCGTTTTCAATCTCTGTCGCGGACGCGTCAGTGCGCGGTCAGGCCGCCAGCGGCTTCGTCGCCGTCCGCCTTCACCGTCACCTTGGTGTCCTCTTCCCAGACGATCGGCACCGGCTTCTTCACCAGCGCCTTCGCCACGACGTCGTCGAGGCGGG
Organism: uncultured Bradyrhizobium sp.; assembly: GCA_964423245.1. Classification (GTDB taxonomy): domain Bacteria; phylum Pseudomonadota; class Alphaproteobacteria; order Rhizobiales; family Xanthobacteraceae; genus Bradyrhizobium. Next base: position 8,902 of record CAYREH010000123.1, read on the forward strand.
ACACCGGGATGATCTCCATGCCGCCCTTGATCGCATCGGAAATCTCCGTGAGATCCTTGGCGTTGTCCTCGGGGATCAGCACCGTCTTGATGCCGCCGCGGGCCGCGGCCAGCAGCTTCTCCTTGAGACCGCCGATCGGCAGCACGCGGCCGCGCAGCGTGATCTCGCCGGTCATCGCGACGTCGTGCCTGACCGGAATGCCGGTCATGACCGAGATGATCGCCGTGGCCATCGCGACGCCCGCGGACGGGCCGTCCTTCGGCGTCGCGCCTTCCGGCACGTGCACGTGGATGTCGCGGCGGTCGAACAGCGGCGGCTCGATGCCATAGGTGATCGCCCGCGAGCGGACATAGGACGCCGCCGCCGAGATCGATTCCTTCATGACGTCGCGCAGATTGCCCGTGACCGTCATCTTGCCCTTGCCGGGCATCATGACGCCTTCGATCGTCAGCAATTCGCCGCCGACATCGGTCCAGGCGAGGCCCGTGACGATGCCGACCTGCGGCTCGCTCTCGATCTCGCCGAAGCGGTACTTCGGAACGCCGAGGAACTCCTCCAGAGTCTTCTCGGTGACCTTGACCGACTTCTTCTTGGAGATCATCAGCTCCTTCACCGCCTTGCGGGCGAGTGTCGAGAGCTCTCGCTCCAGATTGCGCACGCCCGCTTCGCGGGTGTAGCGGCGGATCAGCAGCAGCAGCGCGTCGTCGTCGATCGAGAACTCCTTGGAGTCCAGACCGTGCTTGGACACCGCGTTCGGGATCAGGTGCTTGCGCGAGATCTCGACCTTCTCGTTCTCGGTGTAGCCCGCGATCCGGATGATCTCCATGCGGTCCATCAGGGGACCTGGAATATTGAGCGTATTCGCGGTCGTGATGAACATGACGTTGGAGAGATCGTAGTCGACCTCGAGATAGTGATCGTTGAAGGTCCCGTTCTGCTCGGGGTCGAGCACCTCGAGCAGCGCCGAGGACGGATCGCCGCGGAAATCGGCGCCCATCTTGTCGATCTCGTCCAGCAGGAACAGCGGGTTCGACGACTTGGCCTTGCGCATCGACTGGATGATCTTGCCGGGCATCGAGCCGATATAGGTGCGGCG
>CAYREH010000124.1:0-9658 GCA_964423245.1 uncultured Bradyrhizobium sp.
GAAATCCGTGTCCTCGTAATAGACGCGGACTTGCATGTGGTGGCGTCCGTCGCGGATCTCGCCGTCGAGATGAGCTGTCACGTCGCGAGCCTCTTCGCTTGTCGCTATAGGGCCGTTTTGCGCAAAAACGGTCAGCCGCGCAAGCGGGCTAGGACACCACAGGCGCTCGCCCCAATGTGACCTCGACGATCTCGGGCGGAACACCGACGCGGACCGGCAGGATGCTGCAGCCGAGCCCTCCGGAGACAATGAGGTCGCAGTTCAGCCTGATGTGGCCATAGGCGAGACGAAGCCCGTGCTGAGCGGGAACTGCCGGCGACCAGCCCAGCAAGCGGACCTGTCCGCCATGGGTATGGCCGGACAGTTGCAGTGCGACGCGCGACGGCACGCGCGGTGCGATGTTCGGTTCGTGCGCCAGCAGGATGACCGGCGCGTCATCCGTGACCTTGGCGAGCGTCGCGTCGAGATCGTCGGCTCCGAACCGCACCATCTTGCGGAAGCGCCGCGCCGGCAGGAAAGCCAGCTGATCGCCGAGACCGGCGAGCCAGAACGGGCGGCCGTCCTTGACGAGCCGGACGGCGTCGTTCTCGTAGACGGGGATGCCGACGGCCTCGAGTGCCCGATGCGCGATGGTCGGCCCGTGACCGAGCTGCTGCACGGTCCGGTCATCCCAGTAATCGTGATTGCCCATGACGGCATGGACGCCGAGCGGCGCCCTGAGGCCGGCCAGCACCTTCGCCCATTCGTGTGATGGTATCAGCCGCGTGACCTGATGCACGCCGGCGACGTAATCCCCGAGCAGGACGACGAGGTCGGCATTCAGCGCATTGGTGCGGTCGACGATGCCTTCGATCCGCTCCAGCGACATCCAGGGGTCGCAGGCATGAATGTCGGCGATGACCGCGATCCTGAGCGGCAAATCCGCGGGCCATTGGCGGGGCGTCGGACGATAGCGGGTGACGCGCAGCCGCAGCAGCGGCTCGACCCCGACGCCATAGGCAGTGGTCGAGACGCCGAGAGCGGACAGGCCGCCGATGGACCGGATGAAACGACGTCGCGTGATCATGGAGGCCCGTTTTTCGTGGAGCTTCTTGATGCGGGCCGATTGGGCCGGAATTGGGGTGCATGCGTGCAGATCGTCTGCACGAAGATTACGAAGCGTTCATGAGGGCCCGGACGGGCCGCGTCAGTCGTCGCTCTCGTCCGTCCCGAACAGGCCGAACTGGGTTGCCGCATCGCGCGAGGGCTCGGCGAGGCCGAGATGGCGAAACGCGTGCGAGGTGAGCAGACGGCCGCGCGGCGTGCGCTGGAGATAGCCGCACTGGATCAGATAGGGCTCGATGATGTCCTCGATGGCATCGCGCGGCTCGGACAAGGCCGCCGCCATCGTCTCGACGCCGACCGGGCCGCCGCCATAGTTGAGCGCGATGGTCGAGAGATAACGGCGGTCCATGGCGTCGAGACCGGCGGCATCGACCTCGAGCGCGCTGAGCGCGTGGTCGGCGATCTCGCGATCGATCGTCGCGGCGTCGGCCGCGGAGGCGAAATCGCGGACGCGCCGAAGCAGCCGGCCGGCGATGCGCGGCGTGCCGCGGGCGCGGCGCGCGATCTCGTTGGCGCCGTCCGCGCTCATGCCGACATTGAGCACGCGGGCGCCGCGGCTGACGATGCTCTCGAGCTCCTCGATCGTGTAGAAATTGAGCCGGACCGGAATGCCGAAGCGATCGCGCAGCGGATTGGTGAGCAGGCCCGCGCGCGTGGTGGCGCCGACGAGCGTGAACTTGGACAGTTCGATCTTCACCGAACGCGCCGCCGGCCCCTCGCCGATGATGAGGTCGAGCTGGAAATCCTCCATCGCGGGATAGAGCACTTCCTCCACCGCCGGGCTGAGACGATGGATCTCGTCGATGAAGAGCACGTCGCGCTCTTCCAGATTGGTCAGCAGCGCCGCGAGGTCGCCGGCCTTGGCGATCACAGGACCGGAGGTGGCGCGAAAACCGACGCCAAGCTCCTTCGCCACGATCTGCGCCAGCGTGGTCTTGCCGAGGCCGGGAGGGCCGACGAACAGCACGTGATCCAGCGCCTCACCGCGCTTGCGCGCGGCCTCGATGAAAATCGAGAGATTCTTGCGCGCCTGCGCCTGGCCGACGAAATCGGACAGCGACTGCGGACGCAGCGCAGTGTCGCCGACATCGTCGCTGCGGCGCTCGGGCGAGACCATGCGGCTGGCCTTGGGATCGCTCACTTCGCCAGTTCCTTCAGGCCGAGGCGAATGAGCTGCGCCGTCTCCGCATTATCACCCGCGCTGCGCGAGGCGGACGCGATCGCCGCGGCCGCCTGCGGCTGGCCGTAGCCGAGATTGACGAGCGCGGAGATCGCGTCCGCCACCGGGCGCGGCGCACGCTGGTCATCGACGGCGCCGGCAAGATGAACCACGGCGGGATCGACATTGGCGAAGGCCGGCGCCTTGTCCTTCAATTCGGTGACGATGCGCTCGGCGACCTTGGGGCCGACGCCGGGCGTGCGCGCCACGGCCGCCTTGTCGCGCAGCGCGATGGCGTTGGCGAGTTCAGCCGGCGCCAGCGTACCGAGCACGGCCAGCGCGACCTTCGCGCCGACGCCCTGCACGGTCTGCAGCAGGCGAAACCATTCGCGCTCCTGGTCGGTACGGAAGCCGAACAGCTTGATCTGGTCCTCGCGGACATAGGTCTCGATCGACAGCACCGCGGCCTCGCCCGGCGACGGCAGATGCTGCAGCGTGCGCGAGGAGCAGTGCACCTGATAGCCGACGCCGCCGACGTCGAGGATGACGAAATCCTCGCCGTAGGAATCGATCAGGCCCTTGAGCTTGCCGATCATATGAAGTCCTCGATCGCGGCAGGCACTTCTCTTGCGTCATGGCCGGGCTTGTCCCGGCCATCCACGGCCTTGGCGTCGGCCGCAAAGATCGTGGATGCCCGGGACAAGCCCGGGCATGACGGCGGGACGGGGGGGCGGCCGATCATAGGCCCGCCACTTTCAGCCGTAACGCCGTGCTCTGGCGGTGATGGGCGTGGGTGATGGCGATGGCGAGCGCGTCGGCGGCGTCCGCGGACGGAGGCTCGGCCTTGGGCAGCAAGATCTTCAGCATCATCGCGATCTGGTGCTTGTCGGCATGGCCGGCACCGACCACCGTCTTCTTGACCTGGTTCGGCGCGTATTCGGCGACAGAGATGCCAAACATCGCCGGCGCCAGCATGGCGACGCCGCGGGCCTGGCCGAGCTTCAGCGTGGCGACGCCGTCCTTGTTGACGAAGGTCTGCTCGACCGCGGCTTCCATCGGCCGGTGGCTGGAGAGGACGGCAGCGAGCCCTTCATGAATCGCCAGCAGACGGCTCGACAGCGGCAGATCGTCCGGCGGCTCCACCGATCCGCAGGCGACGTAGATCAGGCGATTGCCCTCGGCCTCGATCACGCCCCAGCCGGTGCGGCGCAGGCCGGGGTCGATGCCGATGATGCGGACGGGGCCACGAATCGGAAGCGCAGTCATGGGCCAGTGATAGCTGGTGGCCGCTGTGGGGGAAACAGAAACAGAACGAAAGCAACAGGGGAAAGGAGGTCTCGCGCCCCGGGCGCGGCGCAGCACGGAGTGATGCGTTGCAGAACCGGGGCCCATCTCGCGGCCGGCACCCGGGGAAGCCTGGGTCCCGGCGCTGCGCAGCGGCGTTCCACGCCGCAGCGCATCCGGGACACGAGAACCCTACCCGCCCATCTTCGCCATCAGGGCGTCCGACACCTCGAAATTGGCGTAGACCTGCTGGACGTCGTCGTGCTCGTTGAGCAGGTCCATCAGCTTGAGCAGTTTCTCGCCGGTCTCGTCGTCGACCGCGACCGTGTTCTGCGGCTTCCAGATCAAGGCGGCCTTGCGCGGCTCGCCGAATTTGGCCTCAAGGGCCTTGGCGACATCGCGATAGCTTTCGGTGGAGGCGTAGATCTCGTGGCCGTTCTCGCCGGAGACCACGTCGTCGGCGCCGGCCTCGATCGCGGCATCGAGCACCGCGTCGTCATCGGCGACGCTGCGGTCGTATTCGATGATGCCGGTGCGGTCGAACATGAAGGAGACCGAGCCGGTTTCGCCGAGATTGCCGCCGGACTTGGTGAAGAAGGAGCGGATGTCGGACGCGGCGCGGTTCCGGTTGTCGGTCAGCGCCTCGACGATCACGGCCACGCCGCCCGGACCATAGCCCTCGTAGCGGATCTCGTCATAGTTCTCGCCGTCGCTGCCGAGCGCCTTCTTGATGGCGCGCTCGATATTGTCCTTCGGCATGTTCTCCTGGCGGGCCGCGATCACGGCGGCACGCAGGCGCGGGTTCATGGCGGGATCGGGCGTCCCCAGCTTGGCGGCGACGGTGATTTCCCGCGCCAGCTTGCCGAACAGTTTCGACTTCTGGGCATCCTGCCGCCCCTTGCGGTGCATGATGTTCTTGAATTGGGAATGTCCGGCCATGCGAGGTCTCTTGGTGTCTTCGGGAATCGTCCGCCAGCGAGAATGGGAGCGCGGCCTTATAGGCCGGCGCCCCGGCGGAATGAAGGGGGTCTGGTGCGCGCCAAGAAATATTGTTGCGCAACAGGGCTGAAAGTCAGGTCTCGTTAACCCTGATTTCATTCCGGCTTGCGAAAATACCCTTTGCCCGTCCCCCGACAAGAGTGACCTGATGGCGTTCGCATTTTTTGGGAAGCGTCTGCCTGAGACGGCCGTGCCTGCGCCGCCCCCGCAGGCTGCGCCCGTTCCTGTCGATCCGGCGCCGGAACGGGTGGCGGAGGCCGATTCGGCCAAGGAAATCCTCGAACTGCTGGAACTCGAGCTCGGCGCCATGATCCGCCAGCTCGAGCGGGCCGCCAATTCGGTGGCCGGCGGGGCCGAGGCCACGGCTGCGACGCTCGCCGACATCCGCACCCGGACCGACGCCCTGACCGGGCGGACCAGCGCCGCGCAATCGACCGCCAGCACCTTCGCCGAGGCGGCCCAGAAGTTCACCCAATCCGCGCAAGGCATCGGTGCGCAGGTGCGCGAGGCAGGCAAGCTCGCGGACGAGGCCAGCGCCGCCGCCCAGGAGGCCCGCGCCAATGTCGACCGCTTGCGCGAATCCTCCGCGGCGATCGGCAACGTGGTCAACCTGATCGCGCAGATCGCGCGGCAGACGACGCTGCTCGCGCTCAATTCGACCATCGAGGCGGCGCGGGCCGGCGCAGCCGGCAAGGGCTTCGCCGTGGTCGCCACCGAGGTGAAGGCGCTGGCGGTGCAGACCCAGGGCGCGACGGAGGAAATTTCCAGGAAGATCGACGCGCTGCAGCGCGACGCCGCCGGCTCGGCCGATGCGGTGCACCGCATCTCGCAGGCGATCGAGGCGATCCGCCCGGTGTTCGACACCGTCAACGGCGCGGTCGCCGAGCAGAACGCCACCACGACCGAAGTCTCCGGCAATGCCGCGAGCGCCTCGGATTTCATCCTCTCGGTCGGCAAGAGCGCCGCCGACATCGACGCCGCGACCAAGCAGGCCGAGACCCATGGCGAGCATGTCGCCAGCGCCGGCAAGGCGGTCACAACCTTCGCCCAGAAGCTGAAATCGCGCTGCGCTGTGCTATTGCGGCAGAACGAGCGCGACGACCACCGCAAGACCGAGCGCCTGCCCTGTCATCTCAAACTCGAAACCGCGCGCGGCACGCTGCCGGTCTACGAGATCGCGATGGACGGCGTCCTGATCGGCGGCGCGGAGGCCGGACGGCTGGCACCGCAGGCCGTCATCGAGGGAGCGCTCGATGGCGTCGGCACCTGCCGGCTGCGCGTCAGCGAACAGTCCAAGGCCGGGGCCCGCGCGCAATTCATCAGTCCGGATGCCGCGCAGCGCGAAAAGATCGAGGACCGTCTCTGGGCGATCCATGAGGAGAATACCGAGTTCGTCACCCGCGCCATGGAGGCCGGTACCGCGCTGACGCGGATCTTCGAGCAGGCGCTCGCGCGCGGCGAGGTCGGCCTCGATGCCCTGTTCGACACCGACTATGTCGCGATTGCCGGCACCGATCCGCAGCAGTACCGCACGAAATATCTCGACTGGGCCGACCGCGCGCTGCCGCCCTTCCAGGAGGCGTTCCTGGCCCGGGAGCCGCGCATGGCGTTCTGCGCGATGGTCGACCGCAACGGCTTCCTGCCCGTGCACAACAAGATCTATTCGCATCCGCAGCGGCCGGGCGATCCCGCCTGGAACATGGCGAACAGCCGCAACCGGCGCATCTTCAACGATCCCGCCGGGCTCGCCGCGGCGCAGAACCTGCGGCCCTATCTGATCCAGAGCTACGCGCGCGACATGGGCAACGGTAACACCGTCATGATGCGGGAGATCGACGTTCCGATCCGCGTGCAGGGCCGGCACTGGGGCGGCTTCCGCACCGCCTACAAGCTGTAGTGCGCGCTCAGGCAAGACGCAGCCGCGCGAATCATCGCTAGGCTCCGACCGGAAATGGGAATGCCGCGCAGAGCCGGTGAACGGCTCCGACTGGAGAAACCCTGAATGTCCGCCGCACAGCTCGCCGTCCTCGACACCGGCTCCAACCGCAGCCTCGCCGAACGCCTGATCGACCAGCTGGCCGACCGCATCGGCGGCCTCGGCGTCGAGCTGGCCGACATCGCCGGCAACGTCCAGGACGTCGCCAGGCATGTCGCAAGCCAATCGGAACGCTTCCACCGGCTGCAGAAGACCGCCGAGACCATGGTCTCGGCCAATCACGGCATCGCCAACGCCTCGCAGGCGGTGCAGTCGACCACATCCGCGGCGGTCGGCGAGATCGCGCAGTCGCGCAGCGCGGTCGACGCCGCCGTCGGCCACATTTCCGAACTGGTCGCGGCGGTGGAGCGGATCGAGGCGCGCCTCGGCGCCGTCGGCGCGGCGCTTGCGCAGGTCGCCAAGGTCTCCGGCGCGATCGAGGCGATCGCCAAGCAGACCAACCTGCTCGCGCTGAACGCGACCATCGAGGCCGCCCGCGCCGGCAACGCCGGCCGCGGCTTCGCCGTGGTCGCGAGCGAAGTGAAGAACCTCGCGGAAGCCACGCGCCAGGCGACGCATGAGATCGCCGACACGGTGCGCGATCTCGACGGCCAGATCGAAGGCCTGATCGGCGAGAGCGGCGACGCCTCGCAGCGCGCCAAGACCGCGGGCGACGGCGCCCGGCAGATCTCCGGCATCATCTCGCGCGTCCAGCAGGGGTTCAGCTCGGTGGAGGCCGAGATCGACGGCGTCGCCCGCGCCGCGACCTCCAATCTCGGCCATTGCGACACCGTGATCGTCGAACTCGGCGAACTCGCCAGAAGCGTCGACCTCTCCTCGCGCGATCTGAAGCATGCCGACGAGCGGGTGGCGAAGCTGCTCGAAACCTCCGAAGGCCTGATCGCGCTGATCGCCGACAGCGGTGTGGAGACCTCGGACGCGCCACTGATCCGCATCGCGGTCGACACCGCACAACGCATCGCGGCCGAGTTCGAGGCCGCGATCGGCCGCGGCGAGATCACGCTCGACCAGCTCATGGACGAGCGCTACCGCGAGATCGCCGGCACCGATCCGAAGCAATATCTCACCGACTATGTCGACTTCACCGACCGCGTGCTGCCCGCGATCCAGGACCCGATTCAAACATCGGATCCCCGCATCGTGTTCAGCGTGGCCTGGGCGAGGGGCGGCTATCTGCCGACGCACAATCCCAACTACCGGCTGCCGCAGGGCAAGGACCCGGTCTGGAACAATGCCAATTGCCGCAACCGCCGCCTCTTCAGCGATCGCACCGTGAAGAAGGCCGCCGCCAGCACCAGGCCGTTCCTGCTGCAAACCTATCGCCGCGACATGGGCGGCGGCACCTTCGTGCTGATGAAGGACGTCTCCTCGCCGATCATCGTGAAGGGCAGGCACTGGGGCGCCTTCCGGATCGGCTTCCGGCAGGGCTGACGACGGCGGCGGCCATCGCGGGACGGGCGTCCGAAGGGGGCGCCAAATAAGGGACCTGCAAAAACAACCCCATGCAAAGTGGAAAAATGCGCGACGCGGGCCATGTCCTGGCGTGAGTCGCCGCGACGCCATCGTTGACGCGTCGGGCAAAACAATGGCATACTTCCATTATTCCGAATTTATGAAAGGCGGGTGCCCCCCTGCCCCGTGCCGAACATCGAAGCCACCCGCACTGGTACAACGGCCGATGTTGCCCTAGACATGCTCCCGCGCATTCGGCGCGCGAACCCGAACACATCAAGCTGGTTTGTCGATGTCCCTTCCACCCGCCCAGATCGGCGCGTCGCTCGCCGAGATCGATACGCCGGCGCTGATCATCGACCTCGACGCCTTCGAGCGCAATCTCGACACCATGGCGGCACAGGTCGGCCAACTCGGCGTTCGCCTGCGTCCACATGCGAAGACCCACAAATCGCCGATCATCGCGGCCAAGCAGATCGCGCGCGGCGCGGTTGGGCTGTGCTGCCAGAAGGTCGGCGAGGCCGAGATCCTGGTGGCGGGCGGGGTGAGCGACGTGCTCGTCAGCAACGAGGTGGTGGGCCTGCGGAAGCTGGACCGGCTCGCGGCGCTCGCGCGCCACGCGCGCATCAGCGTGTGCGTCGACGACGCGGCCGTGGTCGAGCAACTCGCGCAAGCCGCGGAGAAAGCCGGCGCGCAGATCGAAGTCCTGGTCGAGATCGACGTCGGTGCCGGTCGCTGCGGCGTCAGGCCGGGGCCGGCGGCGGCCATTCTGGCGCGGCAGGTGGCGGGGTCGCGCTTCCTGTCGTTCGGCGGCTTGCAGGCCTATCACGGCGCCGCCCAGCATCTGCGTACACCAGAGGAGCGGCGCGCGGCCATCGCCGGCGCTGCGAACGCGACCAAGGAGACACTGCGCGCCCTTGAGGATGCGGGCCTTCAATGCCGGACGATTGGAGGCGCGGGCACCGGGACGTTCGAACTCGAAGGCGCCAGCGGCATCTGGAACGAATTGCAGGCGGGTTCCTATATCTTCATGGACGCCGACTACGCGAAGAACGTCACTGAGGGCGCGCGCAACGCCAAGACGTTCGAGCATGCGCTGTTCGTGATCGCGACCGTGATGAGCACCGGCGCCGGCGAACGCGCGGTCATCGATGCCGGCCACAAGGCCTTGTCCAACGACAGCGGATTTCCGGCCGTGCTCGGCCGGCCCGATTTGCGCTATCACCGGCCCTCCGACGAGCACGGCCTGCTCGATTTCGACGACGCCTCGTCACGGCTGGCGATCGGCGACAGGGTGACGCTGATCCCCGGCCATTGCGACCCGACCGTCAATCTCTACGACTGGTATGTCGGCGTGCGCGGCTTCAACACGGAGGATGCGCGCGTGGAGGCGCTTTGGCCGGTCGCGACGCGCGGCGCGGTGACGTGAGATTGGCGCGGGAGCGCGCGGTAATCTCCATCGTCGTCCCGGACAAGCGCGCATAAAGCGCGCGCAGATCCGGGCCCCATACGCCGCAGCAGGAGTTGGGCGAAGACTCGACATGACCAGCTCGCGCGAACCACTGCTGCTGCGGCGTATGGGTCCCGGCTTTCGCCGGGACGACAGTGAGGGTGTGGCGCCGCTGCCGTCAATCGTAGGGTGGGCAAAGCGAAGCGTGCCCACG
>CAYREH010000125.1:0-8950 GCA_964423245.1 uncultured Bradyrhizobium sp.
CCCCCCCCCTCCCTTTTTCGCGGGGGTTTTTTTTCCTCCTTTCCCGGCACGTCCCCCCCCCCCCCAAAAAAACCCCCGCCCCCGCGAGGGGGGCCGGGCTCCATCGATTGACGACGTGCTTGAACGATCAGCCGCGGGTGCGCGAGCGGATCATGAAGCTGTCGTAGGTGTATTCGGCGACCTGCCACCACAGATATTCGTCGGAGCGGTAGGCCTGCATGGCGTCGATCGACTTCTTGAAGTCGGCGTTCTTGGCCGAGATCTCGCCCCAGAGTTCGTTGGTCGCCTTGAGGCAGGCTTCCAGCACCTCGTTGGTGAAGGGGCGCAGCTGGGTGCCGCCGGCAACCAGGCGCTTCAGCGCGGTCGGGTTCTGCATGTCGTAGCGCGCGGCCATCCAGCTGTTGGTGTTGGCCATCGCGTTGGTGAGGATCGCCTGGTAGTTCTTCGGCAGGCCGTTCCACTTGTCGAGGTTGACGAAGGAGTGGACCGTCGGGCCGCCTTCCCAGAAGCCGGGATAGTAATAGTACTTGGCGACCTTGGCGAAGCCGAGCTTCTCGTCGTCATAGGGGCCGACCCACTCGGCGGCGTCGATGGTGCCCTTTTCCAGCGCCGGATAGATGTCGCCGCCGGCGAGCTGCTGCGGCACCACGCCGACCTTCTGGAGGACCTGGCCGGCGATGCCACCGATGCGCATCTTGAGGCCCGAGAGATCAGCGACCGTCTTGATCTCCTTGCGGAACCAGCCGCCCATCTGGGTGCCGGTGTTGCCGCAGGGGAAGCCGATCACGTTCGACTTCTTGAAGAACTCGTTGGCGAGCTCATTGCCGCCGCCCTGGTAGAGCCAGGAATTCTGCTGGCGGGCGTTGAGGCCGAACGGCACCGAGGCGAAGATCGCGAAGGTGGGGTCCTTGCCGACATAGTAGTAAGAGACGGTGTGGCACATCTCGACCGTGCCGTTCGAGGTGGCGTCCAGCGCCTGGAGGCCGGGCACGACTTCGCCGGCCGCGAAGACCTGGATCTGGAACTTGTTGTCGGTCATTTCGGCGACGTACTTCGCCACCTGCTCGCCACCGCCATAGATGGTGTCGAGCGACTTCGGGAAGCTCGAAGTCAGGCGCCACTTGATCTCGGGCGAGGACTGCGCGATCGCAGGCGAGGCCACCGCAGCGGTCGCCGCCGCACCCGCTGCCGACACTTTGAGAAAATCACGACGCTTCATCTTCAGGTCTCTCCTTGCTGGGGCGTTTCCCCGAACTTCCTCTTTGCCGCCGCTCATTCCGGCGACGCGTTTGGGCCGCGTCGAACCGAAGGGGCTTGACTGCCGTGGGCCTTTAACACGGAAGCCAGCCTTGCGGAACGCGACAATGGCATGACGGGGCTCGACGAAAGTCGCATGTCCCGGCAGGGGCGGGCTCAGGCGGCGGCGATGACGTCCTTGAGCTGGTCCCGGACCTGCCCGGCAATGGCGCGGTAGATCGCCGCATGCGGCCCGTCCGGCTCGCTGTCGACGACGGGATTGCCGGCATCCGAGGTGGCACGAATCGCCATGTGCAGCGGAATCTCGCCGAGGAAGGGCACGCCGAGCTTCTCGGCTTCGTGGCGGGCGCCGCCATGACCGAAAATGTCGGATTTCGTTCCGCAATGCGGACACTGGAAATAGCTCATGTTCTCGACGATGCCGAGCACCGGCACGTTGACCTTCCTGAACATGGCAAGTCCCCGCCGCGCATCGATCAGCGACAGGTCCTGCGGGGTCGAGACGATCACGGCGCCCTTCAGCGGCACGTTCTGCGCGAGCGTGAGCTGGGCATCGCCGGTGCCCGGCGGCATGTCGACGACCAGCACGTCGAGCTTGCCCCAGGCGACGTCGCGCAGCATCTGGGTCACGGCCGACATCACCATCGGCCCGCGCCAGATCATTGCGGTCTCCTCCTCGACCAGGAAACCGATCGACATGATGGCGAGGCCGAACCGGCGCAGCGGGATCATCTTGCGATCGCCGTCGAGCTCCGGCTTCTGGTGCAGGCCGGTCAGCCGCGGCACCGAGGGGCCGTAGATGTCGGCATCGAGCAGCCCGACCTTGAGGCCGAGATCGCGAAGGCCCAGAGCCAGGTTGAGCGCGGTGGTCGATTTGCCGACCCCGCCCTTGCCGGAGGCGACCGCGATCACCGCAGCGACGCCGGGGATCTCCGACTGCTTCGCCATCGGCGATTGGGCGCCGCCCTGTGGCGCCGGCTTGTGGGCATGGACGGGCTGCACGCCCGGCGTGCCCCGGCTCGGCTGAGGCGGCGGCGGGGGTGCAGCGCCCGGCTTGCGCTCGGCGGTCAGGGCCACCATCACCGTGGTGACGCCCGGCATGGCGCGCACGGCCGCTTCAGCCTCGGCCCGGACGCTTTCCCAGGCCCGCGCCTCGGCGGCATCGACATTGATCGAAAAGAAAACCTTGCCGTCGGCAGCGCTGATCGCGCTCAGTACATTGGCATTGGCCAGCGCGACGCCGCGCGGCGTCCTGATCCTGGCGAGGCTGTCGAGAACCTGTTGCTGCGTCACGCTCAAAGCGCATCTCCTCGATGTCAGGATGCCCCATTAGAGCGGAAACGGCCAAAAGGCTACTGCCTGCCGATATCGCCCGCCTGCTCGACGGGCGCCGCGCCCTGCTCCCGGGCCGCCTCGTAATTGAGCTCGATCATGACCCCGTTGGGGTCGTGGACGAAGATCTGCCAGAGTTCGCCGCCGGGCACCTGACGGGCGTCGAACTTCATGTTCTTGGCGGCGAGGCGCCGCTTCATGCCCTCGAAGCCGCGGCTGACGAAGGCGACGTGGTGGACCACGCCGGAATCCGGTTTCTGCGGCTCGGCCGTCGGCGAGATGTCGACGAGATGCACCACCGGCCTGCCCTCGCTGTACATCCAGGCGCCCGGGAATGCGAAGTTCGGCCGGGCGCCTTTTTCGAGCCCCAGCACGTCCTCGTAGAAGCGCACCGTCTCGGCCAGATTCCGGGTCCGGATGTTGAAATGATCGAGCACGCCGACGCTCACCCCGCCCGGATCCGCTCCCATGATCTCGCTCCCTTGTTTCGAAGTCCTTGAGGACGGCCATCCTAGCACAGGGGATCGCCAAACGAAGCCGTTGCCCTCCCGGCCTAACGGTTTATGGTGCGCCTCCGATCCGCCCCGAGCGGCGGAACTCCCGACCAAGCCGGCCGGCGCCCGTCGCCTGGCCGCGACCGTAAAACCCAAGCTACGGACAAGGTACCACACATGGCTAAAGTCGCTTTCCTCGGTCTCGGCGTGATGGGCTTCCCGATGGCCGGACACCTCGTGAAAAAAGGGGGCCATGAGGTCACCGTCTACAACCGCACCGCGGCCAAGGCCAAGGAATGGGCGGACAAGTTCGGCGGCAAGACCGCGGCGACCCCGAAGGCCGCGGCCGAAGGCCAGGACTTCGTGATGTGCTGCGTCGGCAACGACAACGATCTGCGCTCGGTCACGCTCGGCCCCGACGGCGCCTTTGCCGGCATGTCGAAGGGGGCGACTTTCGTCGACCACACCACCGCCTCCGCCGAGGTTGCCCGCGAACTCGACGCCGCCGCCACCAGGGCCGGCTTCAAGTTCGTCGACGCGCCGGTGTCCGGCGGCCAGGCCGGCGCCGAGAACGGCGTCCTGACCGTGATGTGCGGCGGCACCGAGGATAGCTATGCCGGCGCCGAACCGATCATCACGGGCTCCTATGCGCGGATGTGCAAACTACTCGGGCCCGCGGGCTCGGGTCAGCTCACCAAGATGGTCAACCAGATCTGCATCGCCGGCCTGGTCCAGGGCCTTTCTGAAGGCATCCACTTCGCCAAGAAGAGCGGTCTCGATGTCGCCGCGGTGATCGAGACCATCTCGAAGGGCGCCGCGCAGTCCTGGCAGATGGAAAATCGCTACAAGACCATGAACGAGGGCAAATACGATTTCGGCTTCGCCGTGGAATGGATGCGCAAGGACCTCTCGATCGCGCTCGCCGAGGCTCGCCGCAACGGCGCCAATCTCCCGGTGACCGCGCTGGTCGACCAGTTCTATTCCGAGGTGGAGAAGATGGGCGGCAAGCGCTGGGATACGTCGAGCCTGCTCGCGCGCCTGCAGCGCTGATCCCGACAGAACCGCCCCGCCTTGCTGATCGCGATCGCCGCCATTTTCGTTCTTGCCTATGCGGCGATCGCGCTGGAGCATCCGCTTGGCATCAACAAGAGCGCCTCCGCGCTGCTCGGCGCGGGCCTGCTCTGGACGATCTACGCGATCTCGACCGGCGATCCCGCGCAGATCAGCCGCCAGCTCGACGAGTCCGTCGGCTCGACCGCGCAGATCGTGTTCTTCCTGATAGGGGCGATGACCATCGTCGAGGTGATCGACGCCCATGACGGCTTCGAGGTCATCACATCGCTGATCCGGACCACGAGCCAGGTCGCGCTGATCTGGCTGGTCGGCTTCGTGACCTTCTTTCTGTCGGCGATCCTCGACAATCTCACCACCACCATCGTCATGATCTCGCTGATCCAGAAGCTGATCGGTCCGCGCGACGACAGGCTGGTGTTTGCCGCGATCATCGTCATCGCCGCCAATGCCGGTGGCGCCTGGACCGTGATCGGCGACGTCACCACGACGATGCTGTGGATCGGCGGTCAGATCACGCCGCTGAGCATCATGTCGTCGGTGTTCCCGGCCTCGCTCGTCAACCTGGTGGTGCCGCTGGCGGTGATGAGCCTGTCGCGGCGCGGCCGGACGATCGCGCCGCCGCGCAAGGAGGACCGCGATGCGATCGCGCGGTTCGAACGCAATCTGATGTTCTATCTCGGGCTCGGTGTGCTGATCGCGGTGCCCGCGTTCAAGGCGGTCACGCATCTCGCCCCCTTCATGGGGATCCTGTTCGGACTCGGCGTACTCTGGCTGGTCGGCGAGATCGTGCACCGGCACAAGGACGAACATGTGCGCCATCCGCTCACCCTGGTGCACGCGCTGACACGGATCGACATGAGCTCGGTGGTCTTCTTCGTGGGGATTCTGCTCGCGGTCGCCTGCCTCGAACATGCCGGCCTGCTGACGCGGCTGGCGGCATGGCTCGATGCCACATTCGGCCGCCAGGACGTCATCGTCGTCGTGCTCGGACTGCTCAGCGCCGTGATCGACAACGTGCCGCTGGTCGCGGCCACCATGGGCATGTACGACCTCGCCCACTATCCGCCGGACAGCTTCATCTGGGAATTCATCGCCTATTGCGCCGGCACCGGCGGTTCGATCCTGATCATCGGCTCGGCCGCCGGCGTCGCCGCCATGGGGCTCGAGCGGATCGAGTTTCTCTGGTACGCACGCCGCATCGCGCCGCCTGCGCTCGCCGGCTATCTGGCGGGCGCCGCGGTCTATGTCGGTCAGCACGCGGCGCTGCACTGAGCACGCTGGAATTAACTCCCGGTTAACGTAATTCTTTAGCTCCTTAAGTCACCTCTTAAGGATTTCTTGCCAGAGATAGATGGTGCAGAAGGCCCGTCTCCGTGCGGGCGGGAATTTGTTGTTGTTCGATGAGTAACCCCGCTGAAAAGCCCGAGGTTGTGCAGCTTCCGGCCGAGCCGGTGAGCGTGCCATCGGCGAGCAATCGTCGCGCCGCGGCGCAGCGGGTGCGGGAGGCCCGCGACAAGTTAACGTCGACTAGCGGAACCCGCCCGGCCTTCGACGCTGAATTGCTCCGTCAATACGCCCAGACGCGGCTGTCGGCCTCGTATGTCGTGATGCTCCTGGTGGTCGCCACCGGCGTGCTGTTCGGCTTGTGGATGCAGCCGATCCCGGCGGCATGCTGGACGGCCGGGATGCTCTGCATCCACGGCGCGATGATCAGAAGCTGCCAGCGCTTCCTGACCGAACCCTCCTCGCCCTCGGCGACGCGAACCTGGCGCACCCGTTTCGTCGTGCTCGACCTCCTCTATGGCCTGTGCTGGATGGCGATCCTGATCCATCCCGTGCTCGACATGGTCACGGAAACGCTGATGATGTTCCTGATGCTGCTGGTGATCGCAGTATCGAGCATGCTGGCGGCCAATCTTCCGATCGCAGCCCTCGCGGCCACCGCACCTGTCGCGGTGGCGATGGCATTGAGCTTTGCGATCACCGGCTCGCTCGACAACTACATCCTGGCGGCGCTCGCCATCGCGGCGGAAGGCTATTTCGTACTGCTTGCGCATCAGCTGCATTCCTCGACCTTCGCGACTCTGGAAGCACGCGCCGAGAAGGATGCATTGATCGGCGAACTCGAGCAGGCAAAGGCGATCTCGGACGAGGCGCGGCATCGCGCAGAAGCCGCCAACGTCGCGAAGTCGCGTTTCCTCGCGCAAATGAGCCACGAACTGCGGACACCGCTGAACGCCATTCTCGGCTTCTCCGAGGTGATGAAGAGCGAGATTTTCGGCGCACATGCCGTACCGGTCTACAAGGAATATTCCGCCGACATCCACAATTCGGGCGTGCACCTGCTCAACCTCATCAACGAGATTCTCGACCTGTCGCGGATCGAGGCCGGCCGCTACGAACTGAACGAAGAGGCCGTGTCGCTGGTCGGCGTCGTCGCCGACTGCCATCACCTGATGAAGCTGCGCGCCTCGAGCCGCGGCATCACGATCCACGAGGTGTTCGAGCACGCCATGCCGCGGCTGTGGGCCGACGAGCGCGCGATCCGCCAGGTCGTGCTCAACCTGCTCTCCAACTCCATCAAGTTCACGCCGCAGGGCGGCGAAATCTGGCTCAAGGCCGGATGGACCGCCTCGGGCGGTCAGTATCTCTCGGTGCGCGATTCCGGCTCGGGCATTCCGGAAAACGAGATACCGGTGGTGCTCGCCTCCTTCGGCCAGGGCTCCAATTCGATCAAGTCCGCCGAACAGGGCGCCGGCCTCGGCCTGCCCATCGCCAAGAACCTGATCGACCTGCATGGCGGCACCTTCACGCTGAAATCCAAGCTGCGCATCGGCACCGAGGTGATCGTCACTTTCCCGCCGGAACGCGTCATGAGCGCCCTGGCGCCGCTGTCGGAGGACTCGCCGCCGCTACAACCGGAACCGGCAATCGTTCCCGACGAGAAGCGCCGGCCTCGCCACAAGCCGATCATGAGCGCAGGCACGGGCTCTTAACGAGATGCTTGCAGAATTGCCCGACCATCCTTCACTATATCTCGATGAGCAAAGATACGCCGTGCGTCGCCGTCTGCATGATCGATCCCAGGACCAAGCTGTGCTTCGGCTGCGGCCGGACTCTGCCGGAGATCGCGCGCTGGCACGCCATGGCGGGCGCGGAGCGGCTTGCCGTCATGGCTCAGCTTCCCTCGCGCATGGCCGACGCCGGTCTGGAGCCGATCGCGGCCTCGTCGAAACGCGCCTGAGCGGCCTCAGCGCCGCGGGAGGCGCGCGATGATCCGCTTCCTTCTGGTTCTGATGATGCTGGCCGGCACCGCAGGGGCGGTCGTCGCCTATGGCGACCCCGAACAGATCGCCCGTGCCAGCCACAAGGTCTCGCACATCTTCCGCGGCCAGGCCGTTGCACCCGCGCCCGCCGTGCAGATTCCACGCGGCCAGGGCGGCGAGTTTGCGCTGCGCGCAAAGATCAACGGCATCACCGCGCCCATGGTCATCGACACCGGTGCCACGTCGGTGGTGCTGACCTGGGAAACTGCCAAGGCGATCGGGCTACCGATCGAGATGCTCGAATACGACGTGGACCTCGAGACCGCCGGGGGCCATACCAAGGCGGCCCGGCTCACGCTCGATCGTCTCGCGGTCGGTCACCTCGTCGAGAAATCAGTACCGGCGCTGGTCGTGCAGCGCGGGCAGATGAAGACCAATCTGCTTGGCATGAGCTTCCTCGATCGCCTCGAAAGCTGGGGCGTTCGCGCCGACAAGCTGATGTTGACCGGCTATCCGGAACTGCCGGGCAGCCACCGCCGCGCGCGCATGGCGGTGGACTGATCGCGCTCAAGCAGCCGCTTCCGCCGTCGCACGCGCGCCGACCAGCGCGATCGCATCACGCAGCACCTCGAGGCCTGCACCCGGCTTGACACCCTGCTCGGCAAGATGTCGGCGGAAGGCACGCGCACCGGGCACCGCATGGAACGCGCCAACGAAGTGCCGCGTGATCGCATGCAGCCGCGTGCCGCGCGCAAGCTGCCGCTCGATATAGGGCATCATCGCGGCGAACGCGTCCTGCATGGTCGCATGCTGCGCAGCCTCGCCGAAAATCTCGGCATCGACGGCCAAGAGCCGCCACGGCTCCTGATAGGCGGCGCGGCCGAGCATCACGCCATCGACATGAGCCAGATGCGTCTTCGCCTCGTCGATGCTGCGGATGCCGCCATTGATGATAACAGGCACTTTCGGCAGCGCGCGCTTAAGCCGATAGACGCGCTCATAGTCGAGCGGCGGGATGTCCCGGTTTTCCTTCGGCGACAGCCCCTTGAGCCAGGCCTTGCGCGCATGCACGATCAGCGCGTCGCAGCCCGACGCGACCACCGCGCGCGCGAGCGCGTCGAGCGCGACTTCCGGATCCTGTTCGTCGATACCGATGCGGCATTTCACCGTGACGGGAATCGCGACGGCCTGCTTCATCGCCGCGACACACCGCGCCACCAGTTCCGGCTCCGCCATCAGGCAGGCGCCAAAGCGGCCATCCTGCACCCGATCCGAAGGGCAACCGACATTGAGGTTGATCTCGTCATAGCCGAACCCGGCACCGATGCGGGCGGCCTCGGCGAGGTCGCGCGGATCGGATCCGCCGAGCTGAAGCGCAACGGGATGCTCGACCGCGTCGAAGCCGAGCAGCCGCTCCCGATCGCCGTGAATGACGGCGCCAGTGGTCAACATCTCCGTGTAGAGCAGCGACCGACGCGTGAGATGACGATGGAACACGCGGCAGCGCGTATCGGTCCAGTCCATCAT
>CAYREH010000126.1:0-8633 GCA_964423245.1 uncultured Bradyrhizobium sp.
GTTCCCGCTTACTTCGGACGCTTGGCGCCGTACTTCGAACGACGCTGCTTACGGTTCTTGACGCCCTGGGTATCCAGCACGCCGCGGAGGATGTGGTAGCGAACGCCCGGCAAGTCCTTGACGCGACCGCCGCGGATCATGACCACCGAGTGCTCCTGAAGGTTATGGCCTTCACCCGGGATGTAGCCGATCACCTCGAAGCCATTGGTCAGGCGCACCTTGGCGACCTTACGAAGCGCCGAGTTCGGCTTCTTCGGGGTCGTGGTGTAGACGCGCGTGCAAACACCGCGCTTCTGCGGCGACTGCTGCAGCGCCGGCACCTTCTTGCGCGACTTCTGCACTTCGCGCGGTTGAGCGATCAGCTGGTTGATCGTCGGCATTCTGGCCTTCACCCTTTTTCTGCCGCGGCCCCTCGCGGGACCGCTGTCTTGCCGCGGCCCGTCACCGGGTCCGCAAATTCTGTTCGGGCCACCCGCCCGAGAAGGCCGCCCGGCGCGGATCGATCCGCACAAAGCGAAATCGCGCCAACCGCCCCATCAACGGGCGGAAAGCGCTTCGACGCCACAGAGGACCGCAGTTTCGAGCCGATCGGCGTAACGCCGCGGCCCGCGCACTGAGGTCATGCATCCGAGTTCGATCTCAAGAGAACGTGCTCAAGAGAACTAAAATCGCACTGGCATTGCCTAGCTATGATCGACAGCGTTTGAGCGGCATTCGTCGAGGTTGGTGCCCGTTATGCGGTCCCAGTGGGATCAAACGGGTGGCCCGTTCCGACGCTGGCGATGCTCACCGCCTGTCGTTGAGTGACGCGCTTGTATAAGTGGGAATCGGTCAAGTCAAGGCGAAACGACAGTCACAAAGCGCTTCACCGGCCTGCCGAATTCGCTTCTTTCGTCCTCCCCGGACGCACCTCTCATATGGGCCCCGGAGGCCAGATCTGCCACCCAGGACATGAATTTATACCCGGGCAATATATACTTTTATAACCAATGCTAAGGTTTTCTTTCCTGTTGATGCGTCAAACTGCCGCCTTCCGGCGGAGATCAGCGCCATGCGTTACACCGACATTGCCATCGTCGGCGGGGGGCTCTCGGGCTCGATCGCCGCTGCGATGCTTGGTCGCGCGGGCGCTTCGGCGGTTCTGATCGACCCTCACGACGTCTATCCGCCGGATTTCCGGGTCGAGAAACTCAGCGGTTCCGGCCAGGTCGATGGATTGCTGGCGACCGGAATCGGAGAATCAGTGCTGAGCCGGGCGACCCATTCCGGCGAGAACTGGATCGCGCGATTCGGCCGTTTGCTCGACAAGGCGCCGAGCCAGCAGTTCAACATTCTCTACGATACGCTGGTGAACGCCGTCCGCGACGAGATTCCCGACAACATTCCACGGATCTGCGCCAAGGCGGTCTCGATCCAGCCCAGCGTGGAGCGTCAGAAGGTCGTGCTTTCCAATGACGAGACAGTCTCGGCGCGCCTGGTCGTCCTCGCCAACGGCCTGAATGTCGGGCTGCGCCATCAGCTTGGAATCAGGCGAGAGGTGCTCAGCGCCTGCCATTCGATCTCGATCGGCTTCGACGTCGTGCCCTCGGGGCGCACGTCGTTCGACTTCCCGGCCCTCACCTATTTCTCGGAACGGCCCGGCGACCGCATTCCCTACATCACGCTGTTCCCGATCGGGACGCGGATGCGCGCCAATCTGTTCCTGTATCGCGACTTCGACGATCCCTGGCTGCGCGCGTTTCGACAGACCCCGGCCGCGACGCTGAACGAAGCGCTGCCGCGGCTGCAACGCATCACCGGTCCGTTCGAGATCAAGGGCGAGGTCAAGATCCGCCCGATCGATCTCTATGTGAACGACCCGCAAGGCCTGCCGGGCGTCGTCCTGGTCGGCGATGCCTATGCGACCTCCTGCCCTGTCGCCGGCACCGGTTGCGACAAGGTCCTCACCGACGTCGAGCGGCTGTGCAACGTCTACATCCCTGAATGGCTCGCCTCCGACGGGATGGGCGCAGCGAAGATCGCCGCCTTCTACGCCGACCCGGTGAAGCGGGCCTGCGACGACTGGGCGGCGGCGAAGGCGTTCGACTTCCGTTCGGTCTCGACCGCAACGAGCCCCTATTGGGTCGCGCAGCGATGGGCCCGCTTCATTGCCTGGTTCATTCAGGGACGGGTGCGGCCGCTCGGAGGGCTGTTCGACATGGAGCCGAACTTCCTCGGTCACGCCTCGTCGTCTTCATCCTCGTCGTCCTCGTCATCGAGGTCGTCGTCATCATCGTCGCTGTCATCGTCGGCATGAGCCGTCGCGCCATGCGGCTGGTGCATCTGGTCGTTCCAGAGCTTGCGATAGGTGCCGTTCTTCGCGAGCAACTCGGCATGCGAGCCGCGCTCGATCGCCCTGCCCCCTGAAATCACGATGATCTCGTCCATCTCGACCACCGAGGTCAGACGGTGCGTCGACCAGATCATGGTGCGGCCCTTGGCGACCTTGAGGAGCGTGCGGTTGATGGCCGCTTCCGTGGTCTGGTCCAGCGCCGAAGTGGCTTCATCGAGCAGCAGGACCGACGGATTGCGGATGATGGCGCGCGCGATCGCGATGCGCTGGCGCTGTCCGCCCGAGAGCGTGTCGCCGCGTTCGCCGACGGGCGTATCGTATTTCTGCGGCAGGCTCATGATGTAGCGGTGGATCTCGGCCTTCTTGGCCGCCTCCTCCACCTCGGCGTCGGTCGCGCCCTCCTTGCCCAGCCGGATATTCTCGCGGATCGACATGTTGAACAGCATGTTCTCCTGGAACACCACGGCCATGCTTCGCCGCAGGGAGTCCAGCGTCACCCGCCGCACGTCGACGCCGTCGATGGCGACGCGGCCTTCATCGGGGACATAAAGGCGCAGGATCAGGTTGAGCAGCGTGCTCTTGCCCGAGCCCGAGGGCCCGACGATGGCGATGCTCTTGCCGACGTCGAGCTTGAGGCTGAGATTGTCCAGCACCGGGGTCTCGCTGCCCTCGTACTGGAAGGTGACGCGGTCGAAGGTGATGTCGTGGGTGATGCGCGGCAGGTCCGGCGCGCCGGGACGATCGGCGCCGCGCGTCGGCTCGTCGAGCAGTTCCTGCATGTGCCGGATCGCGGCGGCCGAGGAGATCGACACCGGCACGAAATGCATCACATGGGCGATGTTGTAGGAGACCTCCCAGAACGCGCTCTCGAAGGTGACGAAGGTTCCGATGGTGATCTGGCCCTTGGTCGCAAGATAGGCGCCGATCGCCAGCACGACGAGGTGCAGCATCAGCACCGAGATGGTGACGGTCCGTTCCACCATCGTCGAGAGGAATGCCGCGGAGGCGATCTTGTTGCGGGTCTCGTCGTTGCGGAAGCTGAAGAAGCCGAACATCCGTCGCTGCAGGCTGAACGCCTTGATGACCGCCTGCGCGGCAACGTTCTCCTGCACCATGCCGAGCAGCGCGCTCTCGTTCAGCTTCTGCTCGTAATTGGCCTGCACCGCCTTCGGGGTGAGGATGCGCGGGCCGATCAGCGTGATCGGGAACACCAGAAGCGCCACGGCGGCGAGCTGCCAGTTCAGGAACACCATCAGGATGATGCCGGCGATCAGCTCGAGGAACGGCAGCGCGGCGCTGTTGGCGAAGGTCTTGACCGAGCCTTCGAAGGCCGAGAGGTCGACCGAGAAGCGCGACAGGATCTCGCCGCGCTTGGTGCGGCCGAAATAGGCCGCCGGCAGGTCCTGGACGTGCTCGAACAGGCGTTTGCGGACGTCGGAAATGATGCACGCGGCCAGCCGCGCGTCCCAGCGCTCGTACCAGACAGCCACGACCGAGGTGAAGATGCCGGCGACGGCGAGTACGCCGAGGATCTTGTAGAGCGCCTGGAAATCCTCCTCGCCGAGCGCGTCGTCGATCAGGTATTTCAGGCTGAGCGGCATGATGACGTTGAACAGCGTCTCGACGAAGACGCCGAACGCCACGAACGAGAGCATGCGCTTGTAGTTGGTCAGGAACGGTCTGACGAAACCAACGATGGTCGCGAGCGCGCCGGCGGCTTCGCGGGCGGTAAAGACGACGAGATCCTCGTCCTCGTCGTCGTCATCATCGAGATCGAGCGCGTCGTCTTCGTCGTCGAGATCCTCGTCGTCCTCGGCGTCGGGCCTCGCCGCGGCGAGCTTTTTCTCGTGTTCGGCCGCCTCGTCCGCGGCGAGCTTCTGTTTGTCGGGCGGGGGAGACTTGGACGCCATGAAACCAACCGATGCTGACGGCCGGCATGACCGCAGAGAAAGCAGGGAATAGCGGCTACCGCTATCGTACCGATTCTATGCGATCAGGATGAATTCGGCAAAGCAAATGGCGACCCGTCCGCACCGCCCTATTCGTCGTCCTCGACCTTGTCGAAGAAGGAATAGCGCAAGGAGTCGGCGTCGGCGTACCACTGGCCCGGCCCCTTGTTGGCGGCGAGCGTCGCCTCCCAGAGCGCATCGGTGCAGTCCTTGCGGTGCATCGACAGATCGAAGCCGTTGCCGAAGAACAGTTCGGACCATTCCCACCAGGTGCCGAGCTTCTTGACCCCCCGCAGCAGGTCGTAGCGGTCGATCACGGCGGGAGCCATGTCCGAGGTGATCGAGCCGAACACCAATCCGGTCCGGACCACGCGGTTCAGCTCGCGGATCGCGCGAACCACCTGCTTCGGCGCGAGATGGCAGAGGCTGGTCTCGAACACGAAATCGAACGTGTCGTCCTTGAACGGCATGTCGGTGATCGAGCCGAGCTTGTTGTATTTCTTCAGCGCCTTCGGCGTCCTGGCGTGGATGACGCGATTGTTCTCGATGCCCCAGGCATCGATGCCGCGGTCGCGCAGCGCGCCGACCAGTTCGCCGCTGGCCGAACCTGCGACGAGCATCTTGGCGCCCCTCGCCTTGCCCCAGACGATCCCGATCAGCTTCAGAAGATAGTCGGGATTGGTGAAGTGCCGCCACGCCTCGTGATAGGGACCAAGGCCCCGGTAATTGTCGAAATAGTCGCGGTCGATCTTGTCCGACAGCGGTTTCTCGCCCTGCGCGCGCGCGCGACGCAGCCGCATCATCTCGGTCAGGATGATGTCGGTCGCCGCGTCCGAGGAATCCAGGAGGCCGTTGAGAGTCGAATCGAACAGATAGTCCCCGACCACGACGATGCCGGGATGATCCTTGGGCTCCGGCCGGTGATTGGTCATGACGTCGCGCACGGGCAGACCGCCCGGGATCGCATTCACCGAGGACAGCCAGCGGTGGATCTTGGCTTCCATGAAGTGCGCGCGCGCATCGCCGAACGAAGCCGGCAGCGACTTCAGCGCGGCATCGATCAGCTCGCGGTCCGACAGGTTGGCGAAGGCGAGCGCGTCCGAGCCGGGAATCAGCCAGTTCAGCACGCCGTGCTTGCCGACGTCGTGGCGGGCACCCTCGTTGTAGACGCAGCAGCCGCCGAAGGCCTCGGACATGAACCAGGCGCCGGGGATCTGGTCGCCCCAGAACGGGGAATCGAACAGGACCGAGACGCGCAGATAATGCGCGGGCCTGTCGAAATAGGCGACGTGCTTGACCATCGACTTGCGCAGCTGCTCGCCTTCCCAGCCGAGGGTGGCGAGCCAGGAATGCGGCAGGCAGACCAGCACGAGATCGAAGTCGCGCGTCTCCGGGCCCTTGCCGTTCATCATCCTGAGCTGGTAGCGGCCGCTCGGCGCCTTGCCGACCGCGAGCACGCGGTGATTGAGCTGGATGTCGGCATCGACCTCCGACTGCAGGCACTCGATCAGCTGCTCGTTGCCGTTCTGGATCGAATAGAGGCCGATATAGCCTTCGACATCCATCAGGTAGTTCTTGAGGGCGTTGAGGCCGTTGGTGTTGTGGCTTTCGGTGGCGATGTCGGAGCGCGCCATCACCTTGAAGAAACGCTTGGCGGTCTCGTCCTGGACCTCCTCGTCGAGCACCTGCTCGGCGGTCTTGTAGGCCCAGGGATTCTCGTTGTCGTGCGCGCCGACGCCTTCGTAATATTCGACCGGCGACAGCACTTCGGTGCAGCGCTTGCGGAAGCCCTCGATCGCCGCCGCGGTCCGGGCGCCGTATTTGCGGCGCATGCCGGCGACGTCCTCGAGCAGTTCGCCGCCGAACTGCACCTGCTCGGCATCCATCGGAATCGTCTGCAGGCCGAAATGCTGGACCAGTTCGCGCAGCGGATCCGGACCCGTCATCGAGTAGTCGTAGATCTCGGCGACGCCCGCCTCGTACATCGCCGGCGCCGAATCGAACTTGCGGGTGACGATCTTGCCGCCGAGCCGGTCGGAGGCCTCGTAAATGGTGACGCGGCAGAGATCGCCGAGCTTCCGCTTCAGGTACCAGGCGCTCATCAGCCCGCCGGGGCCGCCGCCTACGATTGCAAGATCAAGCATGTCAGTTCCGAGGGTCTACGGCCGT
This sequence comes from uncultured Bradyrhizobium sp., assembly GCA_964423245.1. Lineage (GTDB taxonomy): Bacteria > Pseudomonadota > Alphaproteobacteria > Rhizobiales > Xanthobacteraceae > Bradyrhizobium. Next base: position 6,451 of record CAYREH010000126.1, read on the forward strand.
CCCCCCGTGTCGGGACCACCGGTCTAAGCTCCCTTAGCAGAAGCGCTTTTCCGCCTGAAGGGAAGATGAACAAAGGTCGCCCTGCACTGCAGCACGGGACCAAAGCAGCAAAAAAGGCCGGCTTTCGCCGGCCTTTCGGTGGTCATAAGTAGTCCTACGGATGAACCATCATTCCGCCGGCGGCAAGGCCGGCAGTTCGGCCTCCGGCGCCGGCGACACGACGGCCGCCTGCTTCTCGCGCTCGTCCAGGATCAGCTTGTCGCGCTTCATGGCGACTTCGCGGATCTTGGCCATGGAGGCGCCGGTGCCCGCCGGGATCAGGCGGCCCACGATGACGTTCTCCTTGAGGCCTTCGAGCGGATCGATCTTGCCGTTGACCGCCGCTTCCGTGAGGACGCGGGTGGTCTCCTGGAACGAGGCCGCCGAGAAGAAGGAGCGGGTCTGCAGGCTCGCCTTGGTGATGCCGAGCAGAACCGGCGTTCCCGTGGCGGGCTTCTTGCCCTCTTCCTTGGCCTTGGCGTTCAGCGCGTCGAACTCGATCTTGTCGACCTGCTCGCCCGAGATCATGTCCGTGTCGCCCTGGTCGGTGATTTCCACCTTCTGGAGCATCTGACGGACGATCACCTCGATGTGCTTGTCGTTGATGAGCACGCCCTGGAGCCGGTAGACCTCCTGGATCTCGTTGACCAGATAGGCCGCGAGTTCCTCGATGCCCTTGACCGCAAGAATGTCGTGCGGCGCCGGGTTGCCTTCGACGATGAAGTCGCCCTTTTCGACGACGTCGCCGTCCTGAAGGTGGATGTGCTTGCCCTTCGGGATCAGGTACTCGCGCGGCTCGTCGGTCTTGTCGAGCGGCTCGATCGAGATGCGACGCTTGTTCTTGTAGTCGCGTCCGAACCGGATGGTGCCCGCGATTTCGGCGATGATCGCCGCATCCTTCGGACGCCGAGCCTCGAACAGTTCCGCCACCCGCGGCAGACCGCCGGTGATGTCACGCGTCTTGGCGCTTTCGGTCGAGACACGGGCGAGGATGTCGCCCGGCTGGATCTTGGCTCCGACGTCGACCGAGAGAATGGCGTCGACCGACAGCATGTAGCGGGCATCGCCGCCACGGGCGAGCTTGAGCACCTTGCCGTCCTTGCCCTTGATCACGATGGCCGGACGCAGGTCCGCGCCGCCGCGGGTCGAGCGCCAGTCGATGACCACGCGCTTGGCGATGCCGGTGGCCTCGTCCAGCGTTTCCGAGATCGACTGTCCTTCGACCAGATCCTCGAAGCCGATGGTGCCTTCCACTTCGGTGAGAAGCGGACGGGTGTACGGATCCCACTCGACGATGCGCTGGCCGCGCTTGACCATGTCGCCTTCGTCGACGTGCAGGCGCGAACCGTACTGGATACGGTGCGTCGCACGCTCGGTGCCGTCGGCATCGACGATCGCCACCACCATGTTGCGCACCATCGCGATCAGGTGACCCTCGCTGTTGCGCGAGATGGCCTTGTTCCGGATCACGATCTTGCCGTCGAAGGCCGCCTCGACGAACGACTGTTCGTTGAGCTGCGCCGCACCGCCGATGTGGAAGGTGCGCATGGTGAGCTGGGTGCCCGGCTCGCCGATCGACTGCGCCGCGATGACGCCGACCGCTTCGCCGTGATTGACCGGCGTGCCGCGGGCGAGGTCGCGGCCGTAGCACTTGCCGCAGATGCCGTTGACGAGTTCGCAGGTCAGCGCCGAGCGGATCTTCACCTCCTGGACACCACCCTGCTGGATCGCGTCCAGATGGCTTTCTTCCATCAGCGTGTCGCGCTTGATGATCACCTTGCCGGAGCTGTCGCGGATGTCCTCGCAGGCCGTGCGTCCGAGGATGCGCGAACCGAGCGAAGCCACCACGGTGCCGGCATCGACGATGGCGCGCATCTTGATGCCGAGCTTGGTGCCGCAGTCGCTCTGCGTGATGATGCAGTCCTGCGCGACGTCGACCAGACGACGGGTCAGGTAGCCCGAGTTCGCGGTCTTCAACGCGGTGTCCGCGAGGCCCTTGCGGGCGCCGTGGGTCGAGTTGAAGTACTCGAGAACCGAGAGACCTTCCTTGAAGTTCGAGATGATCGGCGTCTCGATGATCTCGCCCGAGGGCTTGGCCATCAGGCCGCGCATGCCGGCGAGCTGGCGCATCTGGGCCGGCGAAC
>CAYREH010000127.1:0-8337 GCA_964423245.1 uncultured Bradyrhizobium sp.
GACCGGCGCCGCGGTGACGACCGACCGCGTCGATTTCGTCGATGAAGATGATGCAGGGCGCGTTCTTCTTGGCCTGCTCGAACATGTCGCGGACGCGGCTCGCGCCGACGCCGACGAACATCTCGACGAAGTCCGAACCGGAGATGGTGAAGAACGGCACGTTGGCTTCGCCCGCGACCGCGCGCGCGATCAGGGTCTTGCCGGTGCCGGGAGGGCCGACCAGCAGCACGCCGCGCGGAATGCGGCCGCCGAGGCGCTGGAACTTGCCGGGGTCGCGGAGGAATTCGACGATCTCCTGCAGGTCCTGCTTGGCCTCGTCGACGCCGGCGACGTCCTCGAAGGTGACGCGGCCATGCGCTTCGGTGAGCATCTTGGCGCGCGACTTGCCGAAGCCCATCGCCTTGCCGGCGCCGCCCTGCATCTGCCGCGACAGGAAGATCCAGACGCCGATCAGCGCGATGAAGGGCAGCCAGGAGACCAGCAGCGAGACGAACCAGGGCACGTTGTCGCCCGGCGGCTTCGCGGTGATCTGCACCTTGCTGTCATAGAGGCGCTTCACCAGCGTCGGGTCGTTCGGCGCGTAGGTCTGGAAGCTCGAGCCGTTGGTGAAGGTGCCGTGGATGTCCGGTCCCTGGATCACGACGTCGCGCACATTGCCGCGGTCGACCTCGCTCAGCAGCTGCGAGAAGGCGATGTCTTGCGACGAGGCGCGTTGACCCGGATTCTGGAAGAGCGTGAACAACGCCAGCAGCAACAGGACAATAATGACCCAGAGGGCGAAATTGCGCAGATTGGCGTTCATCGATCTTCCTTCGTGGCCGCGCGGATCGCGGCCTGAAACCTTTGGCAGTTAGTCAGGGCAGCAGCCTGGGACAGTCGGATGAAAACCCCAAGGAATCCCCGCCGTTAGACGCATACAATCTAGGTGCCGCCCCGGTCGCTGCCAAGGGAACGAGATGGGACTATTTATCCCATCTTAGCGCGATTCCCGCTGAAATAATGGCGGCGGATTCGGGGTTTTTGCTGCCTGGTTAAGGTGGCCTGACGGGCCCCGCTGGAAATGGCAGGTGTCATGATCCGCCCCCGCCCGCCCTTCTGCGACCTCCGCTGCGGCGCGCCGGCGCCGGTGCGATACGGATTTGTCCGGCTTCGAGGCTGATGATGGCGCCCGCAAGCGTCTGCTTCAGGGCCGGACGGCGATCTGGCGGGGCGCGGCCGGCTTTGGCGATCGCCTGGTCGAGCCCGGCGAGCAGGGATTCCACCTTGCCGAGTTCCGCCGGGCCTTCATGCCCGATCGCGTCGATGGCGCGCAGCAGGAGCCGCAGTCGGACTTCCTCCGGCAGCACCGCGAACGCGGCCGCATCGAAGCGCCGAAGGCCGGGCTGCGGCGCATCGCCGCGTGTGCGGAGCCGGAGGAAGCGTTCGGCGCCGTCGGCCAGCACCTCGACCGCCGCATTGGCCCGCGCCAGCCTTGCCGCGAGCCGCGCCAGATTGCGGGCATCGCCGCCTTCGGCCGCGAGCTGCGGCAGCAGCGCGCGCAGCCGCGGCCGGGTGTAGGCCGGGTCGCGGTTGGTGGGATCGTCGGCAAAGCCGAGCCGCGCCCGCTTCAGGGTCGCGATCAGCTGCGACTTCGGCACGTCGAGCAGCGGACGCGCCAGCACGATGCCGTCGCGCTCCGACACACGCGCCATCGCCGAGAGTCCGGCGATGCCGCTGCCGCGCAGGAGCCGCATCAGCACCGTCTCGGCCTGGTCGTCGCGGGTGTGGGCGGTCAGCACATGGCGGGCGCCCGCGGCACGCGCGGCTTTTGCGAGCAGATGGTAGCGCGCCATCCGTGCAGCGGCCGGCAATCCCGTCGCCGGCTTGACGCCCCGCCAGCGCAGGGTCCGATGCGTCAGGCCGAGTTCGGCGGCGAGCTGCTTGACCTGCCGCGCCTCGCGCGCCGCCTCGGGCCGCAGGCCGTGATCGACGGTGACGACGATCAGCTCGGGTCCGCGCGCAAGGGCGCGACGCCAGCGCGCGGCAAGCCACATCAGCGCGACCGAATCCGGCCCGCCGGAGACCGCAAGCACCAGCGCAGGCGCATTTCTGAAGTCGGCGAAGAACCGGCTCGCCGCGCGCGCCGGGATCGGAGCATTGTCGTCGTCGGACATGACGCAGCCCTCGCCTCCGAAAGCAGGCGCAGCTTTAGCGCGGCACCGGCCCCCTTGTCAGGCGGATTGTGCCTGACATCAGCACTTCACGCGCTTCTGTTCGCGGTCGACGGCGGCTTTGACGCCGGCGGAGGCGCGCGGATATTTGCGGCCGACCTCGCCGAAGGCGGCGCATGCAGCCTCCTTCTCCTTCAGCGCGGCGAGCGACTGGCCGAGGCGCAGCAATGCGTCCGGCGCCTTGGCCGATTTGTCGTATTTGGTGGTGACGGCGAGGAAGGCTTCGGCGGAGTCGCGATATTGCTGGCGCTGGAAATAGCTCTCGCCGAGCCAGTATTGCGCATCGCCGAGCAGAGGATCGTTCGGATATTTCTGGGCGAAGTTCTTCATGGTCTGCTCGGCGAGCGCATAGTCCTTGCGCTGCATGTAGCCGATGCCGAGGTCGAACTCGTCGCGCGGCGTCGCCGAGGGGGGCAGCGTCGCGAGACCGCCGGCGCCGGCCGGTGCCGCATAGCCCGGCTGGACGGGCTGGGGCGCTACGGCCTGCGGATAGCGGCCGCCGCTGTTGGACAGGTCGAGTGGCTCGCCGGCGCCGCGACCGCCGGGCGCCCCGATTTGGGGACCGGCCTGGCTACCGACCTGATTACCGACCTGGGGCGCGGCCGGCAGCGGCTGCTGGCCGCCGCCGAGCGCTCGCGGCGCACCGGGCGCGGTCGGGTTCTGGCTGGGATCGAAGGCATCGCCGCGGCGGCGCGTTCCGGGGGCCCCGGGACCCGGCTGCTCCTGCACGATCGGCGCGGGCGCGGCGATCTGCGGCTGCTCGTAACCCGGCTGGACCTGTTGTGGCTGGCGATAGCCGGGCGCCACCTGGGCCGGCGGCATCGCGGCGACGTTGGGCTGCACCGGCGCCTGCCCCGGCGCGGCCTGGGCGCCGCCTTCAAGCTGGCGCAGCCGCTCCTCGAGCTGACGATTGCGATATTGCAGCTCCTCGTTCTGTCCGGTGAGCTGGCGCAGCTGGTTTTCCAGCCGCTCGATGCGAATCTCCGGATCGAGATCGTCGGACTGCGCGAAGGCGGGCGAGCCGAGAAGAAGCAGCGCGGCGAAGGCCACAGTGCCGGTCAGTGACTTGAATTTCGATGACATTTTGCCCTGACGACGAAAGCGACGCGGCGCGCGGCGAAGCTTGCGCCGCGAGCCACCTAGAGGAAGGGAGTACGCCAAAAATGTGACTGCCACCACGGGGTTTCCGTCACGGATTGCTGAAACGAAACCGGCGCCCATGAGGGCGCCGGCATGATCATGCATCCAAGCTGAACGGCGCCTGACCGGCGGTCAGGAGCTCGCGTTCAGCACCGTGACGGCGCGACGATTCTGCGACCAGCAAGAAATGTCGTTACAGACGGCGACCGGACGCTCCTTGCCATAGGAAATGGTGCGCATGCGGTTGGGATCGATACCGCGCGAGGCGAGGAACGAGCGCACCGACTGGGCGCGGCGCGCGCCGAGCGCGATGTTGTATTCGCGGGTGCCGCGCTCGTCGGCATGACCTTCAATGGTGAAGGAATAGCGCGGATAGGTCTGGAGCCACTGCGCCTGCTTCTCCAGGGTCACGATCGCCTGCGGGGTCAGATCGGTCTGGTCGCTTTCGAAGAAGACGCGGTCGCCGACATTCACGACGAAATCCTGCTGGCTGCCCGGCGTCGCCGCATTGGCCATCGCATCGGTGGCAGCATTCTTGTTGGCGCAGGCGCCCATCGACAGCGCGATCGCCACGACCGCAGCCAGCTTCAATCCCTGGAGGATACGCATAGGATATTTCATTCCGGAGCCTCCACGCTCACGTTCGTCCACTGCTGTCCGGTCTACAGGGGGTTGGTTAAGCGAACGTTCCGTCAACCTTGACGGAACCTTGCCTGAGCCGGTCAAATGCCCCCGACCAGCGAAAAGCGCCCGCGATGGTTAATGGGTTGTAAATGTGGCGTGAGGGTGAAGGCAAGCCGAGTTACCCGGCAAAATTGGCGGCTCTGCTTGAATTTTGGGCCTTGCCAGCTTCAGGCCCCCGAGAGTCGGGCTCTCGACGGCTGGGGGCTCTGGCCTTGGCGGCCGCCCGGGGCGGGCGGGCCGCCCCGGCAGGGGGTCAGGCCGAGGTTGCGGCGGCCGCGCTGAGCGGCGGCGGAACGAGCACCGGGCGGGACTTCGAGAAGCCATGGCTGCCACGATCGAATAGCATCCGCCGCTCGAAGGCGCTCGAGCGCATGATGGGAAAGCGCGTCAGCACCCGCTCGCGGAGCGTTGCGAAGTCGGATGCCATCAGCACGACCTTGCGCGAATGCCAGCCGGGGAACGGACGCGGCTCGGTCAGGGTCTCGTGCAGGAAGACGCGGCGATAGAACGCCTGGTGATCGGTCCGCACCATCGCAAGTCCGAGATCGGCGTTGAAATGATCGCAGGCCAGATAGGCCAGCCGCAACGTCAGATAAGGCAGTTCGTGAAAGCCCTGGGTCTTGTCCGGATCGGCCGCAAAGCGCGCCGGATCGACGAACACCTCGCCCCGATCGAGCCGAGAATTCAGAACGTCGCCGAACAACTCGGTGGTGTAGGACATCGGCGCCGCGGAGGTCAGGACGTGCAGGCGCAGCGAACTGCAGAGTTCGCCATCGAGATAGACCCCGAAGATCCAGGCGTTGGGCGCTTCGTCATAGACGTCGATGATGCGCTGCGACTCCGACGGGGAGATCAGCCCGCCATGCAGATACGCCCGGTAGCGCATCGCGTAGACCGCATCCCGGTCCTCGGGAGTTTCGATGAGACGATAGTCGAGGCGATCGAACAACCCCGCCCCTCGTATCTCGAGCGGCGCACGCGTTTCGGCTCCTGACTTCATCTGGCACTCCCGCCTCGCAAGCAACTTCCGCGAGTGAGATCGAGATTAATGAGTCATTAACGGATTTGCAAAGGGTTCGACCTGTTAGGGTTAAGAATTCTGTCGCGCGAAATGCCGGACGAAATGCCCGGAAACATGCAGAAAAACGCTGCCGGGCGCAGGCGCGAGGCTAGCCGAAGGACCGCGAGGAAATCGAGATGACCTGCACGTCCGCGACGCGGCGGCCGTGCGAGGCATCGAGCAATTGCCGGATCCGGACCGCCGGAACGGGGCGGCTGAACAGGTAGCCCTGCCCTTCGGACACGGTGCCGTCGGCGCTGACCAGTTCGAGCTGCTCGTTGGTCTCGATGCCCTCGACCACGACCGCCATGCCGAGGTCGGCCGACAGCCGCGCCACGCCGCGCAGCAGCGTCAGCGGACGGTCGGTATCGATGCCCTCGAGGAACGAACGGTCGATCTTGACCTTCTGCATCGGGAAGTTGTGCAGATAGCTCAGGCTGGAATAGCCGGTCCCGAAATCGTCCAGCGAGATGCGCACGCCGAGAGCATGAAGCTGGGACAGGATGTCGTGCGTGAGCTGGGTGTTGCGCAGCAGAGAGGACTCGGTGATCTCGATCTCGAGCCGATGCGCCGGCAGGCCCGAGACCTCCAGCGCATAGCGAATCTCGCTCAGCACGTCGCGCTGGTGGAATTGCTGCGGCGAGAAGTTGACGGCGACACTGACGCCCTCGGGCCACTTCATGCATTCCAGGCAGGCGCGGCGGAGGATCCAGCGGCCGAGATCGACGATCAGGCCCATGTCCTCGGCGACCGGGATGATGTCCACCGGAGAGACCGTGCCGCGCACCGGATGATTCCAGCGCAGCAACGCCTCGCAGGTCGAGATCCTGCCCGTCTTGAGATTGACCAGCGGCTGGTAGAACAGTTCGAACTCCTCGTTGGCCAGCGCCTTGCGCAGGTCTAGCTCGAGAATGCGGCGGGCCTCGACGATCGCCGCCATCTCGTCGCGGAAGAAGCAGAAGGTGCCGCGGCCGTCCGCCTTGGCGCGATACAGCGCCATGTCGGCATTCTTGAGCAGCGTGTCGGCGCTGACGCCCTCGGGCGAGGTCAGCGCGATGCCGACGCTGGCGCCGATTTCGACCAGATGATTGTCGATGCGATAGCGCTCGCTCAGCCGCTCGACGATGCGGCGGGCGAGGCTGGCGGCGTCCTCGGCCGCCTTGATGTTGTGCTGGAACACGACGAACTCGTCGCCGCCGAAGCGGGCGACGAAATCCTCCGGCCGCAGCATCTCGCGCAGGCGGTTGGCGACCGCGCAGAGCAACTGGTCGCCACAGGGGTGGCCGAGCGTGTCGTTGACCTGCTTGAACTGGTCGAGATCGACAAACAGCAGCGCGGAGAGCTGATCGGCATGCTGCGAGGCCGCCAGCAGGGATTCGATCTCGTTGCGGAAATGAACGCGGTTGGGCAGCGCCGTGAGTTCGTCGTAGCGGGCGAGATGGGTGATCTTGGCCTCGGCATTGCACCGCTCGGTGACGTCCTCGAGCAGCACGACCGCGCCGCCGTCGGCCATCGGCTGAACGGTCCAGGACAGGGACCGGTTTCTCTCCACGTCCGGATCGACGGTCACGATCTCCTGGGCCTGGGCCTCCTCGATGCCGGCGATGATCGTCTCGCCGCTTGCGGCGGAGATCGCTCCGGAGGCGACGCAGGCGGCCATGATATCCCGCGCGGTGGTACCGGCGCGAACGAGATCGTCGGAGAGGTTCAGCATGGCGCTGAACCGGTGATTCATCACGGCGAGCTGCCGGTCGACGCGGAACATGCACAGACCATGCGGCATGTTGTTGAGCGCGGTATCGAACCGCCCGGCGAGTTCGGCTTCGCGTTCGCGCGCCACGACAGCCCGCATGAAGATTTTGTGCAGATTCGCCGAGAGCTGCATGATCGCCAGCAGGAACGCGGCGCTCACGACCGACATCGCGATGTAATAGGGCGTGCCGTGCGATGCGAGCGCGACAACAGCGGGCCCGAACATCAGCAGGGCCTGGAGACGGTAGATCGATGGCCGCCCATAGGCCCGTCCCGCACCGCCTCCGACGATTCCGGTGGTGATGGACAGGGCGATCATGTGCACCACGGCGTCATTGGTGCTCACCAGGGCGAGCGCGCACCACGTTCCGATCGCGGCAGCCTGGAACAGCGCCCCCATGACGTAGCGTCGCTGCCAGACGGCAGCTTCTTGCTCTGTGAGGCTCGACTTGCGCGGCAGGAAGCGGCGCAGATCGAACAGGCGGACGGCCCCGGCGAGAACGATCAGCGCCATCGTCGACCAGGTCAGGACCTGTCCGGTCCTCAAAGCCGTGATCGCCGCGCCGATGGCCACGAAGACGATTCCCGCGAACAGCGGACCAGGGGCTTCGAAAAGACAATCGTTCAGCGCCGCCGACGCCTTGGGCTCGGCCGGTCCGCGATCGGAATCTCCGGTCTGGTTTTCGAACTGCATTGGGTTCGTACGCCGTCCTGTTTGGGGCGTAGTTTTACCCAGACCAGATGAAGCCTTTCTGAGGGAACATCGTTAAATCCGAGTTGTTTTTCGGTCTTGACGAACCCGTTTCTGCTGAAATTTCAAGCAGCTAGGGCAAGTCTTGCCGGGTGCATGGTGAAGGAAGGATTGCACCTCGGCCAAATCCGAAAAAACACCGTGTCCACCGGCACGGATTGCGCGCGCGATGGTTCAGCCCCCATTGCCCGACGTCGAGGACAACAGCGGCGACCATGCCGGGTCGGAGGCGAAGCCGGGCGTCGGCACCTTCAGCTCGTTGCGGCCGGTGATGTCGACGGAGTAGAGCGACGGTCCGCCATTGCCGCCGGGATCGCGGAAGAACATCAGCACGCGGCCGTTCGGCGAGAAGGTCGGGCCTTCATTGTGGAAGCCGGAGGTGAGCAGCCGCTCGCCGGTGCCGTCGGGCTTCATCACGCCGATCGAGAACTGGCCGCCGCCCTGCCGGGTGAAGGCGATGTAGTCGCCCTTCGGCGACCACACCGGCGTCGAGTAGCTGGCGTTGGTGTCGTCCTTGGAGAAGGAGATGCGCTGCGCCGGCCCCCCGCCCGCGGCCATCACGTAGATCTGCGAACGGCCGCCGCGATCGGATTCGAAGCAGATGCGGGTGCCGTCCGGCGAATAGGACGGCGAGGTGTCGATCGCGGGCGTGTCGGTGAGGCGCGTGGTCGAGCGCGAGCGCAGATCCATCACGAACAGGTTGGAATTGCCGCCCTGCTGCAGGCTCATGATGACGCGCT
>CAYREH010000128.1:0-8236 GCA_964423245.1 uncultured Bradyrhizobium sp.
CATCCCACCACACCGGCTCCGGCAGCGCATGCGTGATCCCCTTCGCGTCGGGATGTTCCGGGTTGATCAAAAAATTGCGCTCCAACCGCGCCGGGATCGAGGGCACGATCAGCAGCGCCGAGCGCTTCTCCTCGTACCAGGCCTGCGCGAAGGTCTTGCAGATCGTCTCGCTGCGGCCGTCCCAGCCGGGATGGGCGGCGGTCTGGAACACCTCGTAGGAGACGCCGTTCGGGATTGTGATCTCGATGAAATGCTGGTTGGCGGGCATCACGAGATTGGCGTGAACCAGCTTCTCCAGCATCGCGGTGGAATAGTGTTCGGACGTATAGATCACCGGGCTGCTGTGCGTGTTCCAGCGCCCGGGATAGAGCCGGGCGCCCTCGCTGTCATAGATCGGGAAGGCGCCGTCGGGATCGCCGATGCGATAGCATCCGAGAACGCGATCGCTCCGCTGCACGTTCAGACGCCGCCGCCATAGGCCGCGCGGCCGAGCAGATTGACCACCGCATCCGCGCCGGGGCCGGTCGCAAGGGCCAGCTCCAGCGGAATCCTGTCGTCCAGCATCGGATGCGGCCGGTTGAGGAAATCGCGCACCTTCGCTTCGTCGCGGAACACGTCGAGGCCGAAGGCGAACACCTTGGCGATCCGCGCCAGCCGATCGCTCTCGTCGGTCGTCAAATGCTGTTTCTGCTTGCGGCGGCGCTCCAGCGTCGGCTTGGGGACGACGCGATGGGCGAAGCCGCGCACGTCGCCCGGCGAGATGCGGCCGGCGAATTTGTCCAGCGCCGAGACCGGCAGGCCCTTTTCCACGGAGGCGGCCAGCGACAGGGTCGTCTGTTCCGTCCGCGACTTGATGCCGAGCAGGGTGGCGAGGGTGGTAGGGCTCATGGCAGTCTCGTATCAGATGAGGCAGATATAGGCCTCACTTGAGACGTGGTCAATGGAGGCGCGCGGTGGCGGTCCGCATCTGGGCACTGCCCAGCCCGCCTCTACCCTTCACCCCGCACATACCCCTTCAGCTCCGCGTACAGCGCCGCCATCGCGCTCTGCACCAGCGTCGATGATCTCAAATCGGGGTGCGTCACCAGCCAGACCTCCATCTTGTGGTCGAGCCTGGGCAGCACGCGGCGGAGCGCCGGCTCGCGCCTGGCGAGCGGGGCCTGCATGACGCCGACGCCGAGGCCGGCGCGCACCGCCGCGATCTGCGCGACGTCGCTGTCGGTGGCCAGCACGAGGCTCCGGCTGAAGCGCGTCTGGTCGATTCCGAGGGCATCGACCAGGGTGCGGCGGCGGTCCTGACCGATCAGGTTCGGCCCCGCGAGCAATGCGTCGAGCGAGGCGGGCGCGCCATGCGCGGCGAGCCAGCTGCGATGCGCGAAGAAGCCGACGGGAATCGCGCCGACGCGCCGCGCGACCAGGCTTGTCTGGCGCGGGCGCACCATGCGCACGGCGAGGTCGGCGTCCCGCCGCAGGATGTCGGTCTCGCCGTCCGACAGGATCAGTTCGAAGGTGAGGCCCGGATGAAGCGCGCGGATGCGCGTCAGCATCGGCGGCAGCACCTCCGTCCCCATCACCTCGCTGGCCGACACCCGCACCGTGCCCTGCACCTGGCCCGGGCGCTCGGTGGCGAGGCGGGCGATGGCGCCGATCGAGGCCTCGACCCTGATGACCTCGGGCAGGATGCGTTCGGCGAGCCCGGTCGGGATCAGGCCGCGCGTCGAGCGCGTGAACAGCCGGCCCGCCAACTGCTGCTCGAGCTCGGCGAGGTGACGGCGGGCGGTCGGATGCGTGATGCCGAGCGTCCGCGCCGCCGCCGACAGGCTGCCGCTGCGGGCGATCTCCAGAAAGGTGCGGTAGAGGCCCCAGTCCATCGGTCCGTCGCTTGGAATAAAATCGTACAGCCAATGAAGCAAATAAGCCAATTTCGTTCAAGTGGGGTTTGCGGCAGGGTGGGGGCTCAACCGGAGGAAGTCCCGTGTCCCCAGCTGTCTCGCCCGCGATCTCACCCGTCCTGTCGCCCCCGCCCGCCGCGGGCGTGACGGTGCTGCTGCGCTTCGAAAATCTCGCGCTGGCGCTCGTAGCCGCCCTGGCCTTTCACGCGCTCGGCGGCCATTGGGTCCTGTTCGCCGTCCTGTTCCTGGCGCCTGACATCGCGATGCTCGGTTATCTCGCCGGCCCCTCGACTGGCGCGCGCCTCTACAATCTCGCGCATACCTATGTCGCGGTCGCTTCTGTCGCCGGGCTGGCCTGGACGGCGGGATCCGCATTGTGGCTGCAGATCGCGCTGATCTGGTGCGCCCATATCGGCGTCGACCGGGCGCTCGGCTTCGGACTGAAATATCCCTCGGGCTTTGCGGACACCCATCTCGGGCGGCTGCGCGGACCTGCGCAAACGCGGGATGTCCGGGCTCCGGCCGCGTGATACGGAAGCGGTCTCGCCGTCTCCGGAGCCTGCCTGCATGTCCACCGCCGCGCCCAACCCGCCCGCCACCGCCGCCGAAACCGATCCCGAAACCCTCGGCTGGATGCGCGGCTTCCCGCCGTCGCCCGATCGCCTCATCACCTTCCCGGACGGCTCCTTCCGCAGCTTCCCGCAGCTGCGCTGGGCCTGGAGCAACATCCGCCAGCTGGTGCCGACCGTGAATGTCTGGCGCGGGCAGTGGCCGGCCTCGGCGCTGCCGCGCGCGGAAGCGGACATTGGCGGCGTCGCCTCGACCACGATGGACGGCCGCCCGATGACGTTCGAGAAAATGCTGGAGGAGACCTACACCGACGGCATCGCGGTGCTGCACCAGGGCAGGCTGATCTACGAGCGCTATTTCGGCGCGTTGAAGCCGCACAAGCCGCATATCGGCATGTCCGTGACGAAATCGTTCACCGGCGTGCTGGCAGGGATTCTGGTCAGCGAGGGCAGGATCGATCCGAAAGGACCGGTCACCGACTACGTGCCGGAGCTGAAGGCGAGCGCGTTCGGCGATGCGAAGGTGCACGAGGTCATGGATATGACCACGGGGCTCGAATACACCGAAGTTTACACCGACAGGAATTCGCACGTCTGGGGCCTGCGCCGCGCCAACGGCATGGCGCCGATCCCTTCGGACTATGACGGGCCGACCACGATCTTCGATTTCCTCGTCGCCCAGAAGAAGCAGGGCGAGCACGGCCAAATGTTCGCCTACAAGACAGTCAACACCGACGTGCTCGCCTGGATCATCCGGCGCGCCAGTGGGCTGACGTTGTCCGAACTGCTCTCCGAGCGCATCTGGCAGCCCATGGGCGCCGAGGAGGATGCGCATTACCATGTCGACCGCATCGGCACCGAGAGCGGCGGCGGCGGCCTCTCCACCACCTTGCGCGATCTCGCCCGCTTCGGCGAGACCATCCGCAATCATGGCCGTTTCAACGGCCGCCAGATCGTGCCGTCACGGGTCGTGGAGGACATCGCGCGCGGCGGCGATCCCGAAAAATTCAAGCCGGCCGGCTACGCCACGCTGCCCGGCGCCTCCTACCGCAATCAATGGTGGGTCACGCACAACGAACACGGCGCCTATATGGCGCGCGGCGTCTACGGCCAGGGCATCTACATCGATCCCAGGGCCGAGATGGTGATCGCGCGCTATGCCTCGCATCCCGTGGCCGGAAACGCGGCGAATGATCCCGTAACGCTGCCGGCCTACATGGCGCTGGCCAAGGCGCTGATCGCGGGCGGGTAGTTGCAGCCTCGCCCTGTCGTGCCACACACGCGCTGTCATCGCCCGGCTTGACCGGGCGATCCAGCATTCCAGAGACGATCGTGATTGGCCCGAAAAGCCGCGGCGTACCGGGTCGCCCCGGCAAGCCGGGCGGCGACGGCTGGGCCGCGGCGGCGTACACGGGCTCCAATTGATCCAACCCCCGCCGCATGGCGTTTCCTTGAGGCTTTGCACCTGCAAGGCCAGCTCCGTTTGCAGGAGATCCCATGGAAACCGAGCCATCGCCATCAACCATCTATTTCGATGGATCCTGCCCGCTGTGCCGGGCGGAGATCGCGGCCTATGAGCGCGTCGATGAGACCGGCGCCTGCCGCTTCGTCGACGTGTCCGATCCGGCCGTGTCGGTGCCGGAGGGACTGACGCGGGACCAGGCGCTGCGGCGCTTTCACGTCCGGGCCGGCGATGGCCGCCTGCTGTCGGGCGCCGCGGCCTTCGTCGAAGTGTGGTCGCGCCTGCCGCAATGGCGCTGGGCGGCGCGCATCGCCTCGTGGCCGGGCATGTTGACCGTGCTCGAGGCCGGATACCGGCTGTTCCTGCCGGTGCGTCCGCTGCTCTCGCGCCTGTTCGGGCGCGCGCTGCGGCTCGTGTCGTCCGTGGCGTGGGCGAGGCGCGCGTGAGCGAGTCCGTCGATGGCGGCCCCGCGGCCGCCGGCGCCATCCGTCTCGCATCGTTCCCCGAGCCCGGCGTCGCCATCGTGTTCGGCGCCACCGGCGGCATCGGCGCGGCGCTGGTGGAGGCGATCCGCGCCTCCGGCCGGTTCACGGATGTGCTCGGCTTCAGCCGTTCGACTTCGCCGTCCATCGATCTGCTCGACGAGGACAGTCTCGAACGCGCCGCGGTGCTGGCCGCCGAATGCGGGAACTTGCGTCTCGTCATCGATGCCACCGGCTTCCTGCACGATGACAGCCAGATGCCGGAGAAGAGCTGGCGCCAGCTCGATGCGGCCAGCCTGGCGCGGTCCTTTGCATTGAACGCGACGGGGCCGGCGCTGATCATGAAGCATGTGCTGCCGCGCCTGCCGCGCACGGGCAAGGCGGTGTTCGCCACGCTCTCCGCGCGGATCGGCAGCATCGGCGACAACCGGCTGGGCGGCTGGTACGCCTACCGCGCCTCCAAGGCCGCGCTCAACCAGCTGGTCCGCACCGCCTCGGTGGAGCTGGCGCGACGCGCGCCGCAGGCGCTGTGTCTCGCGCTGCATCCCGGCACGGTGGCGACGCCGCTGACGAGCCCGTTCGCCGCCACCGGACTCGAGGTGCACACCCCGCCGGTCGCGGCCCGGCATCTGCTCGCGGTGATCGACCAGCTCTCCGCAGACTCCAGCGGCGGGTTCTTCGACTGGCGCGGTCAGCCCGTGCCGTGGTGAGCGAAGCGGTCCGGCCGGCCGCCTCTCCGCAGCCCGGTTGGAACGCAGCGAAAACCGGGACAATGGCGAAACCTCGCACTGTGCCATGGTTTCCGACGTAGAGATCACGGATTGCGCTGCGCTCCATCCGGGCTGCCAATCGAGCGGCACAGCAAGCCTGCAAAGTGGATGAGCCGAAGGCGTGGTCCACATTTTCGGGCCAGCGGTGAGATCGGCGGCAGGTCCCGCTCTCAAACCCGCCTCACGGAGTCCGCGCCATCTTCTCGAACTTCTTCACCAGCCGCTCGCGCTTCAGCCGCGACAGCCGCTGGATCCAGAACATCCCGTCGAGCTGGTCGATCTCGTGCTGGTGGCACACCGCGCGCAGGCCGTCGGATTCTTCGGTTTGCGTCACGCCATCCAGGTCCTGATAGCTGATCCGCACCCGCGCGTGGCGCTGCACATCGTCATGGACGCCGGGCATCGACACGCTGCCTTCGCGATGCTGGATCATCTCGGGCGAGGCCCAGTCGATCTGCGGGTTGACGTAGGTGCGCGGGCCGTCCTTGCCGTCGAGCTCGAGCACGACGACACGCAAGGGGACGCCGACATGCGGCGCGGTGATGCCGATGCCGGGCGCGGCGCGCATGGTGTCGAGCAGGTCGGCGGCGAGCACGCGCAAGGCCTCGTCGAAGGCGGTGACGGGCGATGCCGGCATCCCGAGCCGGCGGTCGGGGTAGCGGAGGATCGGGCGGATGGTCATGGACAGGTGATGTTGCGACCGGGCGAGGCGGGCGGGGTGATGTTGCCATGCTGCAGATGTTTTGCCCGACGTGTCAATTCACGGCGCGGCATCGCCGCAGGCGGAAGGTGTGGTGGGGGCACCGCAAGTGCTTGACGGAACCGTGTCGCTTACTTTGCATGGGGTTGTTTTTGCGGATCGTCGAAGGCCGACTGCGAAAAATCACAACAGGCTGTCGGGTGGCCCCGGTTCCATTCGTCTTCATTCCGACAGAGCTCTCGGAGACCGACAATGAATGCCTCCAACTATCGCTGGGTGATCGTCGCCGCCGGCGGCCTGCTCGGCTGCGTCGCGGTCGGCGGCATGTTCTCGCTGCCGGTGTTCCTGCAGCCGATCGCCAGGGACACCGGCTGGTCGGTGACCGGCATTTCCAGCGCGATGACGATCGGTTTCCTCGCCATGGCCTTCACCAGCATGGCCTGGGGCACCGCGAGCGACCGGTTCGGGCCGCTGCCGGTGGTGCTGACCGGATCGATCGTGCTGTCGCTCAGCCTGTTCGCGGCGAGCTTTGCCGCCTCGCTGCTGGTGTTCCAGATCCTGTTCGGGCTTCTGGTCGGCGCCGCCACGGCCGCGATCTTCGCGCCGATGATGGCGGCCGTCACCGGATGGTTCGACACCCATCGCGGCCTCGCGGTGTCGCTGGTCTCGGCCGGCATGGGCGTGGCGCCGATGACGATGTCGCCGCTCGCGGCCTGGCTTGTCTCCAACCACGACTGGCGCACCGCGATGCAGATCGTGGCGCTGGTGGTCGGCGCCATCATGGTCCCGGTGTCGCTGCTGGTGCGCCGGCCGCCCGCACTCGCCGCGGCGGCTTCCGTTCCGATGGGCGAGGTGGAAGCACCCGCGGAGATGTCGCGCGGCGAGGCGCTGCGCTCGCCGCAATTCCTGATCCTGCTCGCCACCAATTTCTTCTGCTGCGCCACCCATTCCGGGCCGATCATCCACACCGTCAGCTATGCCGTTGCGTGCGGCATCCCGCTGATCGCGGCGGTGACGATCTACAGCGTCGAGGGACTCGCCGGCATGGGCGGCCGCATCGCCTTCGGCCTGCTGGGCGACCGCTTCGGCGCCAAGCGCGTGCTGGTCTCGGGATTGCTGCTGCAGGCCTTCGGCGCGCTCGCCTATGTCTTCGCCCAGCAACTGGCGACGTTCTACGTGGTCGGCGCCGTCTTCGGCTTCATCTATGCCGGCACCATGCCGCTCTATGCGGTGATCATCCGCGAGAACTTTCCACTGCGCATGATGGGCACGGTGATCGGCGGCACCGCGATGGCCGGCAGCCTCGGCATGGCGACCGGGCCGCTCGCCGGCGGGCTGATCTATGATGCCTTCTCCAGCTATGCCTGGCTCTATATCGGCTCCTGGGCCATGGGCCTCGGCGCGTTCGCGATGGCGATGATGTTCAGGCCGTTCCCGAAGCCGGTCAGCGAGGCGAGGCCGGTGGTGGCGTGACCGGGCCTATCGCCGAATGCGTTTCTCGAAGAACAGGTCGGGATAGGGATCGTCGTTGAAGCGCGGAATTTCGCGCCAGCCCGTCGACCGATAGAGCCGGCCGGCCTCGGCGAGCGCGCTGTTGGTGTCGAGCCGCAGCAGCGCGATGCCGAGCCCGCGCGCGGCGTCCTCCGCCTGCTGCATCAGGCGGCGGCCGAGGCCGAGGCCGCGCGCGGCGGGGGCGACCCACAGCCGCTTGATCTCGGCATAGCCGGCATCGGTGCCCTTCAGCCCGACGCAGCCGATCGGCAGCGTGTCGGACATCGCGACCAGGAAGGTGCCGCGCGGCCTTCGCATGTCCTTCGCGTCGGGGTCGCGCGAGCGGGCGACGTCGAAGCCCTGTTTGAAGCGGCGGCCGAGTTCGGCATAATATTCGCCGAGGCAGTAGCGGGCTTCCTCGCTGCGCGGGTCGGTCTCGACGAGTTCGATGCGCTCCCGGCTCAGCGCCGAGGCGATCAGGTCCATCGCCGCCAGCAGCGCCTCGCGCTGCGCGTGCCTCGCCAGAATGGCTTCGGCCTGGGCGTTGGACAGCGCTTCGTAGGCTGCAAATTCGCGCCGGCCGGCGCGCGTCAGTTTCGCGACACGGCGGCGGGCATCCTCCGCATGCGTCATGGTCTCGATCGCGCCTTCGTCCTCGAGCCCGCGGAGCAGCCGGCTCATCAGCCCGGAATCCAGCCCGAGATAATCGCGGATCTCGGCGACGTCGGTGCGCCCATGCCCGATCGCATTGAGCACGCGCGCCGCCCCGAGCGGCCGGCCACGCCCCAGGAACGAGCCATCGAGCGCGCCGACGGCCGATGTGACGGCCCGGTTGAAGCGGCGGACGCGGGAAACGGGATCGAGCATATC
>CAYREH010000129.1:0-7969 GCA_964423245.1 uncultured Bradyrhizobium sp.
CCGCCCTTTTTTTTTTTTGGCAAACTGCTCCCGCCCCCTCCCCCCCCGCACCCCCCCGGCGTCGCCCGCGGGGCGGAGGGGGATGGCGCATCTGCGGGTGGTGCGCGAGATTCCAGCCGCCGAGGCCAGCCTCGACGTCGTCCCGAAGAGCGGCGGCCGCGTCCATGTCACGGGCCATGTCCGCGCCCGGGTGGGCCAGACCTGCGTCGTGACCCTCGACCCGATCGAGAGCGAGATCGACGAGGAGGTGGACCTGACCTTCGCGCCCGAGGCCGAGGCCCGACGCCTCGCCGATCTGATCGAGGAGGGGCAGGACGACGCGGAGCCAGCGGAGGTGGCGGATCCGCCCGAGGCCATCGTGGGCGGCATCATCGACCTCGGCCGGATCGCCACCGATGCGCTGTTCCTCGCAATCGATCCCTATCCGCGCAAACCCGGCGCGGTGTTCGAAACGGAGGTCGCCGCGCCCGATCCGGAGGACCATCCGTTCGCGGCGCTGAAGGCTCTCCAGGACCAGAAGAAGGGCAAATGACCGGGCCGTCCGGGCGGGGATGGCTCGCGCAGGATGCGAGACGATTGCGGCGGTGGTTCGAGAGCTGGCTCCATCCCGTTGATTTCAATAAATTTCCTGTTGATTCCGTCATCCCCGGCGAAGTCGCTTCGAATGCAAAAGGCTGGGGGCAAGAGGTTGTTTCGGGATAACAAAACGCTATTGTCGCGCCCCGGCCCGGGTGCGGCGTGGCGCCCGGCCACTCGCCATGTCCATGGCGAATGCATTTTGCGGCCCCGCTCGCTCAAGACCGCAACAGACCCAGGTTTCCAGGACTTTCATGCCAAGCAAGGTTCGCATCGCGCTTGACGCCATGGGGGGCGACGACGGCGCCGCCGTGGTGATTCCCGGCGCGGCCATTGCGCTGCAAAGGCATCGCGACGCCGAGTTCCTGCTGTTCGGGGACAGGGCCCGGATCGAGCCCGAACTCGCTCGGCATCCCGCGCTCAAGGCCGCCTCGCGGATCGTCCATACCGAGGTGGCGGTCAGCATGCAGGAGAAGCCGAGCCAGGCGCTGCGGCGCGGCCGCAAGACCTCCTCGATGTGGCTCGCCATCGACGCCGTGAAGCGGGGCGAGGCGGACGTGGCGATTTCCGCCGGCAACACCGGCGCCCTGATGGCGATGGCCCGTTTCCACCTGCGCACGCTGCCGGGCATCGACCGCCCGGCAATCTCGGCGATCTGGCCGACCCGGCGCGGCAAATCCGTCGTCCTCGACCTCGGCGCCACGCTCGGCGGCGATGCGCATCATCTGGTGTCGCTGGCGGTGATGGGGGCGGCCAAGGCGAGCGTGCTGTTCAACAAGACGCGGCCGACGGTCGGATTGCTCAACATCGGGGCCGAGGAGATCAAGGGCCATGAGGAGATCCGCGAGGCCAGCGAGATCCTGCGATCCCGGAACCTGCCGGAGCTCGACTATATCGGTTTCGTCGAGGGCGACGGGATCGGCAAGGGACTGGCCGATGTCATCGTGACGGAGGGATTTAGTGGCAATATCGCCCTGAAGGCCGCCGAAGGGACCGCGCGGCAGATGGCGGAATTGCTCCGGACCGAGATGAAACGCAGTTGGCTGACCAAGCTGGGCTATCTGTTCGCCCGCGGCGCCTTCCAGGCCCTGCGCGACAAGATGGACCCCAACAAGTCCAATGGCGGCGTGCTGCTGGGGCTGAAGGGGATCGTGGTCAAGAGCCATGGCGGAACCAATGCCGAAGGCTTTGCCTATGCGATCGATGTTGGCTATGAGATGGCGCAATACGATCTCCTGAACAAGATCAATCAGATGCTCAACCGCGAGGGTGGTGCACTCAGTTCCGTGCAGACCCCGCAGGAGGCGGTTTCGTGACTCAAATTCGTTCGGTCGTGCTTGGCTGCGGCTCGTATCTGCCGGAGCAGGTGGTGACCAACGCCCAGCTGGCGGCGCGCATCGACACCTCGGACGAATGGATCGTGCAGCGAACCGGGATTCGCGAGCGGCACATCGCGGCCGAGGGCGAGTTCACCTCGCACCTCGCCATCAGGGCGGCGCAGGCCGCGCTCGCCGATGCCGGGCTGGAGGCGCAGGCGATCGACCTGATCGTGCTGGCGACCTCGACCCCCGACAACACCTTTCCCGCGACCGCCGTCGCCGTGCAGCACGGCCTCGGCATCAACCACGGCGCCGCCTTCGACCTGCAGGCGGTGTGCTCGGGCTTCGTGTTCGCGCTGGCGACCGCCGACAATTTCCTGCGCACCGGCGCCTTCAAGCGCGCGCTGGTGATCGGCGCGGAGACCTTCTCGCGCATCCTCGACTGGACCGATCGCGGCACCTGCGTGCTGTTCGGCGACGGCGCCGGCGCGGTGGTGCTGGAGGCGCAGGAGCAGCCGGGCGTTGCCGCGACCGACCGCGGGATCGTCACCACCCATCTGCGTTCGGACGGCCGCCACAAGGCAAAACTGTTCGTCGACGGCGGACCGTCCTCGACCCAGACCGTCGGGCATCTGCGCATGGAAGGCCGCGAGGTCTTCAAGCATGCGGTCGGCATGATCACCGACGTGATCGTCGACGCCTTCGAGGCGACCGGGCTCAATGCCGACAGCATCGACTGGTTCGTGCCGCACCAGGCCAACAGGCGCATCATCGATGCGTCCGCGCACAAGCTGCACATCGCGCCGGAGAAGGTGGTGCTGACGGTCGACCGTCACGGCAACACCTCGGCCGCGTCGATCCCGCTGGCCTTGTCGGTGGCGCGCAAGGACGGCCGCATCAAGCGTGGCGACATGGTGCTGCTGGAAGCCATGGGCGGCGGCTTCACCTGGGGCTCCGCGCTGGTGCGCTGGTAGCAAAACTTCGGACGATTACAATTTTGCCGAAATCCGATCGCATGATCGATGCGTCTGCATGGATGAGCGGTGTTGACCGCCGTGGCGTAACCTCCTAATTTCAGACAACAATTGTTCGCCGTGATGTGGGGCAGGGCGATGAGCGATCAAAGTAAAACCGTAACGCGTGTTGATCTCTGCGAGGCCGTCTACCAGAAGGTGGGCCTGTCGCGCACGGAATCGTCTGCCTTCGTGGAACTCGTGCTGAAGGAGATCACCGACTGCCTCGAGCGGGGCGAGACGGTGAAACTGTCCTCGTTTGGCTCCTTCATGGTGCGCAAGAAGGGTCAGCGAATCGGACGCAACCCGAAGACCGGCACCGAGGTGCCGATTTCGCCGCGCCGCGTCATGGTGTTCAAGCCGTCGGCGATCCTGAAGCAGCGCATCAACGCCCAGCACCGCAGCAACGGCGACGCCAGCAAGGCGCAACCCGAGGCGTAACGCCGCTCGGAAAGGATTTGGCCTTTGGACAAGGCGCCGGATGCGTTCCGAACCATCAGCGAAGTCGCGCAGGAACTCGACATCCCGCAGCACGTGCTGAGGTTCTGGGAGACGCGGTTCTCGCAGATCAAGCCGATGAAGCGGAGTGGCGGCCGCCGCTACTACCGTCCTGACGACGTCGACCTGCTCAAGGGCATCCGCCGCCTGCTGTACGGCGAGGGCTACACCATCCGCGGGGTGCAGCGCATCCTCAAGGAGCATGGCATCAAGTCGGTGCAGGGGCTGGCCGACAGTTCCGCCGCGGTCTCCTTCGGCGCGATCGAGGACGCCATCGGCCAGAGCCTGATGGAGCCCGAGGACGAGGCGCCGATCCGCGGTCTTGCCGATTCCGACGATGACGATCTCCAGGGCGAGGAAGAGGATGGCATCGATTTCCGCTTCGCCGAGATCGACGACGAGGAGATCCTGACCACCTTCCGCAAGGGCGGCAGCGCCGCGCCCGCCGGTCCCAGCGCGCTCGACCGCGAACGGCTGGGCCGGGCGCTGGCCGACCTCGTCGCCTGCCGCGAGATGCTGGACGAGGCCCTCAAGGAGGGCTGAGACCGTGTCCGGGCGGCGTGCGGCCGGTTCCCCAGGCCTCGGCGCGAGGACAGGGGCCTGCCCACCAAAATGCTGCCTGCCTCGCCTTGCGCAAAGCAGCGATCCTAGCTAATGGAACGACGTTCGGAGCGTGGCGCAGCCCGGTTAGCGCACTAGTCTGGGAGACTAGGGGTCGGAGGTTCAAATCCTCTCGCTCCGACCATTTTCCTCAAAGCATCTGTCGGGTGGATGGGCTGCTGGCGTGGAGCCTGCTCCGCCGGTGGCGGTGACGCGTCGGTCCGCGGCCGTCCACCGCTATGGGAGCGGCAACGCAATGCCGAAAACAACCCCATGCAAAGTAGAGCAGGCACGGAAATCATTGACGCTTTCCTGATGTTCCGAAAAAACGAAATCTTCGCTTGCTCCGTCGGGCAAAACAGAGGATGATGCTATCATCCACCCGCCCTGCCGAGATGCCGTTTGCAGACAGCTCACGAGCGACCGGTGCCTGAGAGACCTTGTGATGGCAACCGGGGCGTGTATGCTGAAGACCGTAGTCTGCGGCATGGCGCGCGATGGCCAAAGAGATCGTGGTAACGATTCATGGCGTCAATCCGGACCGGGGGTGGCAGCCGGCCGTCGCCGAGGTGTTGAGGCCGCACTTCGACCCCATCGCTCATAGCTACCACGATTACGATAGGATATTCGGCCCGGTCCGCGCCGTGTCGAACATCTGGCTGCTCCTCCTCTCCGTGGTCGCGCTTGTCGTGTCGGCCGTCGCATCCGTGCTAGGCCAGTGTAGCATCGCGGTCGTTGCCGCGGGCGCATTCGCGTTCGCCTTTCCGCTGGGTCTGTTCCTTGGCTGGTTGCACCGCGTGGCGAGCACGAGACGTCTGGTCAAGCACATCGCCAATAAGGTGGAGACCGGGTCTCCTCATGTGATCGCGCATAGCCTGGGTACATACCTCGTAGGGCGCGTCATCAGAAAGGACGTCAGTTGCACTTTTGCCAACGTGCTTTTGATCAGCCCCGTGCTGCCACGCGACTTTGGCTGGGCGGAAATCGTTCGGAGTCGGCCGCGAAGCGTTCGAAACGTGCGCAACGAGTTCGGCACGAGCGATTGGGTGGTCAAGGCGGTTGGCCGAATTCGCTGGCTCGCGCGCGACCTCGGTACCGCGGGGGATGGTGGATTTCTCGATGAGCCCGAATTCGTTCACACCTTGCCCAATGCGCTCGAACCTTGCCCGGGTTGCGCGACACACAAGGTCAGAGTTCACAATGCACCGCTGCACGAATATGGGCACAGCGACGTCTTCCTCGGACGACGGCACGCGCGCGAGTTGTGGCTCCCGTTTCTGTGGGGTTTTCCGGCGGACGAACTCAATCAGTATCTCGAGGATCTGAGGACCGCTGCCGAAGCCTTGCGCAATGGCCATTGGATTGACGCCCAGGATATCATTGATCGACTTTTCGGGGCGCGTTTCACCTGGACGCGGGGACAATCGCTGTCCGAGTTCGTTGCCAGCATGGTGCGGTCCCGCGTCGGCCTCGGGATTGCTCTGCCGGCCGGACTTTCGGTCGATCAGATCGTGAGCGAGGCGAAACTGCTGCTTCCGATCGTCACGGCCGATGCTCTCGTCGAGGCGGTCCGGCCCAATCCCGACGAAAGAATTGCCTGTGCGCTTCATCCACTGACTGCGATCGCGAGGGTCATCGAGCACGTAGTCGATCCGCCGCAGATCGACTGTCGATGACAGCCGTGGACTCGCTTCAAGCCGCCATCGAACAATTGGCGCGGGAGCCGAACAATGAGAACGCGTGGCGTCTGCTGTACCGCCAGATCTGGCCTCTCGTGGTCGCGATCGCGTTTCGCCGCGTGAAGGATCGATTCGCCGCGGAAGATGTCGCGCAACAGGTCCTTCTTGGGATTCTGCGCGCACGGCCGTTCGAGACAATCCGTGAGGAGGGGCGCTTTCGCGCCTATATCTGGCGAATGACAATCAACGCGGCCAACTCGCGAATGCGAAGTGCCAAGCGGGAAGCGCGTTTTGAGCAAGCCGGTATCGATGCGGAGTCCGTGATGCCGCAAGGAGGGGATCCGACAGAGGATGAGCGCTTGCTGTTGGAAGAAGCGCTTGCGCTTGCTATCGGCGAAGGCCTCTCTGCCGAAGATCGCGAACTGCTGGAATTGCTGATGCAGGGGCGATCCCTGGGGGAGGCGGCGTCCGCATGCAACTTATCGTACTCGGCAGCCGGGGTTCGCTATTTCAGGATCAAGCAGAAGCTTCATAAGATATTGAAATATAAAGACAAATAAATTCGCGGTGCGGCTGTAAAAAGTGCCCCCGGGGAGCGTCTTGTAAGTGAGGATCCCTATCCGGCGGCTCAACGTGATATCGAGAAAACCATGGCGAACAGTTTTGGTACTCCGGGCGCCCGGCAGGACGATAGTATTTCTGCGTTGGAAGCGGTGGCAGCTGCGCGCGCCGCCAGACTGGGCAAGAGCGTCGATCAACTTCTAGCGGACGACCGTCAGTCCCTCCAGAGGTCGGCCTATCCCACCGCTGATTGCTTCATGCCGCACGAGATCGAGCAGTTTGCCCGCGGCGATCTGGCCGAGCAACGCATGGGGCATGCGGAATCCTGTGCGGGCTGTGCGGCCCTGCTTCAGTCTGCGCTGTCCTGGGAACGTCCGTTCGACGTGTTCATGGACGAGGTGAGAAACCGTGGCAGCGAGAGGACCACAGACGACCTCAGGCAACCTTTTACCGACGCGGTTGTCGCGGGCGGCCCCATCGTCATACTCGGGCTGGTGGCGTGCGCGTGGTGGGGATTCCGGGACTGGAACCCGGATTTATGGGCTTCAATCTATCCGGTGAGCTGGCTTCCCATTGCCGGCCTCGTTGTGGTCGCGCTGGCTGCAGTCGCAGCAATTCCGGCCGGGTTGGCCGTGGCGACGAGGTTTCAACTTCAAGCCGTGTTCGCACGCCACGGCGGAGCCATGATCGGTGGGGTCTTTGCCACGATCGCGGTTCTGCTCGTCAGCCTTCCGCTCGTGAACATCAATTCGAACTATCAGGAGGTGAGCAGTGCCCGCGAGTTGGCAATCGCCATCGCAGCCATGCGCGTCCAGGATGGTTCGAGCGATCGGAAATTGATTACCATTCCCACCTTCACGCGGACCCTGACCGGTGCGGTGGAGGCGGAGCCGCGCTTGCAATGGGTCTCCGATACGCCCCGCTCTGGAGGAGGCGGCACAATTCGGCTGCCAGAGAAGGTCGCGGACGAATACCATGTCTACTTCCGTCGCAATGGAAAGGATCGAACGGAGTTGGGCAAGGTGTATGTTGGCCAGTTTCAGGTCCAGTCCAACGGCAAATTAACGGTCAAAACGGCTCACGAGACGATCGAAGTCAAGGCTCCGACCTCGCAATTGTCGAACGTCAAGCCCGACGAACCCGTCGCCGCGATGGTTCTCCCGGATGCACAGGAAGCATCGAGCGTGCTTCCTGTGGAAGCGCTTGCGGCTCGCGCCAATCTCCTGGCGGCGGGACGCTGATTGACCGTAAGCACGTGCCCGGCTGATAGCGCTCTCGTCCGCGCCATGGGAACCTGTGGCTCGCTAAATGCTCTCCATCATCCGGGTCGGCGTCGCGGCCTCACGGCGTCGCGATGCGGCGAGACTATGCCGGCAAAGCCGAAGCATAGTCCGAATAGAGAGACTCGGATCGGCCACGAGGCATCGAGCTTGTTCTGCGAAAAGCGACACGCAATCAATTGAAGCGGCGACCGCAAGAGATTTCGAGAGAAGGTCTTCTTGACACTCTCATCGGCATTCAAGCCGGTTCTCGGCCGCGAAAGTCCGGAAGCGAAGTGCGGGCGCGGGCGTGACCGCCGACGATTTCGGTAGCGAGTGGCATCGCATCATCGCCGAAAGGCGTTTGCACCCGGATCGTCCTGGTTCCGTAGTCTTGCGGGCCGCTTAGGCGTGGCCCTTGATCTCGTAATGGCCGGGCACGCATTTGTAGCGCTCGAGGCGCC
>CAYREH010000130.1:0-2203 GCA_964423245.1 uncultured Bradyrhizobium sp.
AGCATCGGGGGGAGCGGTGCCCCGCAGAGTCGGGCCCCATCCGTCACCCCGCCGCGCCGCCCCTGGGTTCCGGCTCTGCGCCGCAGCGTTGCCCGCTGCGGCACGTCCGGGACACGAGAGAGGGCTACGCGGCCGCCATGCTGACGCTTTTCCGCAATCCCACATATTGCAGTTCCGCGAACACGCCGGTGGCGATGGCCTGCGCCACGACCATGAGTTCGCCGCCGAGGTTCGGCGACACCGCGCCGGAGAGCAGCAGCGCGATGCTGCCGACGGTCCAGGCCGCATTGCCGACGATGACCAGCAGCACCAGCGGCTTCGGCACGGCCGCCCGAGCGGCGAGCCAGCCGACCAGCGCCGTATAGACGAGCAGGAACAGGCCGGTCTCGCGCAGCAGCGCCTCGGGCAGGTTGAACAGCGTCGCGAAGGCGGCGGCGCCGACGGTGAAGCCGAGCGCGGCGATGCCGCTGAAGACGGCGTCGGCGAGCAGGGCGCGGCGGAGGAAGGTGGATGCGGTGATCATCGGAGGTCTCCATGCGTGAGGACGATGCGAGGATGCGCGCGTCCCGGCCGGATTTCGATTACCTCGCAGGTCATGGAAGCCCCGACATCCGCATGATAGGTTTTGGATCATGAACGCACAGGCCGCCACCGCACGCACCGACCGCAGCCAGCCGGTCCATATCGGCGATCATTTGCGCGAATGGCGGCAGCGCCGCCGCATGAGCCAGCTCGATCTCGCGGGCGAGGCCGAGATCTCCGCGCGGCATCTCAGCTTCGTCGAGACCGGCCGCGCCGCGCCCTCGCGCGACATGGTGCTGCGGCTTGCCGAGCGCCTCGACGTGCCCTTGCGCGAGCGCAACGTGCTGCTGGTCGCCGCCGGCTACGCGCCGGTCTATCCGCAGCGCAGCCTGGAGGATCCCGCCTTGTCATCCGCGCGCCAGGCGATCGATCTCGTGCTCAGGGCGCACGAGCCCAACCCGGCGCTCGCGGTGGACCGGCACTGGAATCTGGTCGCCGCCAACCGCATGGTAGCGCCGCTGCTGGAGGGCATCGCGCCGGAGCTGCTGGCGCCGCCGATCAACGTGCTGCGTCTGGCCTTTCATCCGCAGGCGCTGGCGCCGCACACGGTCAATCTCGCCGAATGGTGCGGACATCTGCTCGAGCGCCTGCACCGGCAATGCGAGGCGACCGCCGATCCGGAGCTGATCAGGCTGTATCAGGAGCTCAAGAGCTATCCGCTGCCGGCGCGCGCGGCACCACTGCCCGCCGACAGCGTGGCGATCCCGTTCAAGCTGCGGCGCGACGGGGAGATACTAAGTTTCTTCTCCACCACCATGGTGTTCGGCACTCCCGTCGACATCACCCTGTCGGAACTGGCGCTGGAGACGTTCTTCCCGGCCGACGCCCGCACCGCCGAGCGGCTGCAGCAGATGGCGGCAAAACTGGCCTGAAGCCTTGTCTCGGGCCCCGCAGCGTCTATGTTCCACTCCATCAACCCCGATGGAGGTGCCCGTGAGCACGTCGGACATGAGCACGCTGAAGCCGCTGCAGATCGATGTCGTCTCGGATGTCGTGTGCCCGTGGTGCTATATCGGCAAGCGCCGCATCGAGAGCGCGCTGGCATTGGTGCCGGACGTTCCGGTCAAGCTGAATTTCCGCCCGTTCTTCCTCAATCCCTGGGTGCCCCGCGAGGGCATCAGCCGCGAGGACTACCTCACCCAGAAGTTCGGCTCGGTCGAAGCCTACAAGGGCATTGCCGGCCGCGTCGTCGCGGCCGCCGGCGAGGAGGGATTGACCTACCGGCCCGACCTCGTGGCGCGACAGCCCAATACCACGGATTGCCATCGCCTGATCCTCTGGGCCGAAGCGATCGGCAAGGCGCCCGAGATGAAGCAGCGCCTGATGGAGCTGTATTTCCGCGACGGCGGCGATCTCACCGATGTGAACGTACTGGTGCAGGCGGCCGCCGATATCGGCCTCGATGCCGAGGACGTGCGCCGGCGCCTCGCCACCGACGAGGACGTGGCGCGGGTGTCGGGCGATGCGCAGGAGGCGGCCGAGAAGGGCATCTCAGGCGTTCCGACCTACGTGTTCGCGCAGAAATACGCGGTCTCCGGCGCGCAGGATCCCGCCCTGCTCGCGCGGGCCATCCGTCAGGTCTCCGCGGAAATCAACGCGCAGGCGGCGGAGTAGTCCCGGC
>CAYREH010000130.1:2303-6948 GCA_964423245.1 uncultured Bradyrhizobium sp.
CCGATCGCAAAGCGCCCGCGCCAGATCGGATTGATCATGGGATGATCCGCGCTCGCCGTGGAATCCGCGCTGGCGATGGTGGGATCGGCGCAGAGATGGCGCGTCAGTTCGAGCGTGAGCTGCACGCCCGGCGAATATTTCGCAAAGCGCTCGTCGATGCCGAGCTTGAAGAAGAAGGCGCGGTCCTGGTGGCGCAGCACGAGGCCTGAGGCGATCGCGGTCGCGCCGGCGCGCAGCGTGATGACCTCGCATTGTGCGGTCGACGCGAGCGCGGGGACGGCGCGGCGGATGAAGGCCGCATCGCCGTCGTGCTGGATCAGCGCGGTGCCGCGCTTTCCCTTCCAGCCGCTGGCTTCGAGGGCGAGGAAGGTCTCGAGTGCCGGGCGGATCTCATCGGGCCTGCGCGCAATTTCGAAGGCGACCGTACCGTGCTCCGCGAGGCGGTGGCGCAGCCGGCGCAGTTCCTTGAGCTTTTTGGCGCCGAGCGCCTCGCGCAGCAACGTCTCGCCATCCTGCGTGGCGTCGAGGCTGGCACGCAGATAGGAACTCAGCACGCGCGGCCTCAACCCGTCGCGAGCCATTGCCTCCTTCAGCGCGGTCATGACCGCGCCGTCGAGGGCAACGTCGCGCAGCACCAGCGCATGCGCGCCGGACCGTCGGGCATGCTGCAACAGGCGCGTCGCCGCGTCGCCCGCCATGTCGCGGTCGATCAGCGGGCTGCACAGCGTGCCATAGGGATGCGCGCTCACCAGCGCGGGCAGGGGAATCCTGAAGGCGCGCCACAGCGGGATCACCGGCATCAGGCCGATCAGTCGCTTCGACGTCCGGTCATGGGCGGTCAGCGCGGCGGCTTGGGTGCGGCCGCGCGCGGTCGCGCTGACGGCCAGCTCCCAGCCGGGCAGGTAATAGCCATTCGGCTCGATCGCGCGCTGCGCCAGCGCGCGCCATTGGCAGGGATCGACAGCCTCGATCGACATGCAGCCGCGCGCGGCTGCGGCGTCGTTCGCCGAAGCCGGATGTATCGCAGCCTGCTGCGTGATGTCGACCACGTCCCGTCGTCCCCGTTCGCGCGGGCACAAGCCGGCGCCGTGACCGTCCATAGCGCAGATGTTGGAAAATCCCGTTCGCGGGCCGCTTGAATTCGCGCGAAGTTGTTAACGGCTCGTTGACGATAAGGCAGACTGCGCGACCGGCGGAGGCGCCTTGTCGCGATCGGGCAGGGTCGGCTCGGTCTTCACATTGACCGATACCTCCATGCCGAGATCGTCCTCGGCCTCGCCCCAGTAGGAGCCGAACAGGGGAATGGCCTGCTCCGGCGTCCGGGCGACGCCGACACGGATCAGGTCCCTGTTGCCGACGATGCCGTTGGTCGGGTCGAACTCGACCCAGCCGGAGCCGGGGACATAGATCGAGCACCAGGCATGCGTGGCCCCGCCGCCCAGCCGCACCGGGCCGTCACGGTCCGGCACGTAGACGTAGCCCGTGATGAAACGCGCGGCGAAGCCGAGTGCCCGCGCGGCTTCCATCATCAACAGGGCGAAGTCCCGGCAGGTTCCCTGCTGCGACCAGAGCGTCTCGGTCGGCGTCTGCGTGCCGCGCATCGTCCTGCGGCGATAGGAAAAGCTCTCCGCGATGGCCTCGTTGAGCGTCATCAACAGCTGGCCGGTCGGCCGCTTCGCGTCGGTTGGCACGAACTTGCTCAGCCAGTCCTCCACCGCTCCATCGTCCGGATGATGACGGCGGATGTAGGGTTCGAGATCCGGCAGCTCGCTGGCGGAATAGGAGAATGGATGCTCGCGCGCGTAATCCTCGATCCGGAAGTCCGGCGTGTTCTCCGGCGTGTGGTCGAGCTGAATGGTGGTGTCGAACTCCAGCAGGTCGCTCGAGGCATCGAACTCGACCAGCGTGACGCAATTGCCGGACACGTCGTGGATCCAGCGGATCTCGGCGGGCTCGGGTCGGATCGTGAGCCGGCAATCGAGCAGGCGCTGGTCAAAACTGTCGCGCGGCCGGAACAGCATCTGATGCTGTCCGAGCTTCACCGGCTTCCGGTAGCGGTAGAGCGTTCGGTGGTGAACGGAATAGGTTGTCATGTGCTCGCTTCGGGCCCGCGACCATATGACCCTGCTTTCGTCCCGGTTCCAAGCAGTGATTCAGCGATTCCGCCCGGCTTCGTCGCGTCGGGGACGAATGCCTCTCATTTCGGCAGGTTTCGCGCCGCAAACCGAGGAACGAAAAGCCGCCGGCCCGTGTTTGCGTGCCACGGTCAAGCGATGACACCGATGGAGACGATCTTGAAGATCCGTGCCGGCTACGACATTGCGTTCAATTGCCCTCAAGACGTCCCGATGATCCTCATGCTGAGCGTCCATCCGTCCCGGCATGGCGATCTGCTCTCGCGGCACGCCATCAAGACCACGCCTGAGGTCGAGACCCGCGACTATCTGGATGCTTTCGGCAACGTCTGCACCCGCCTGGTCGCGCCGCAGGGCCTGATCGAGATCCGCAACGATTTCATTATCAATGACAGCGGGCGCCCCGAAGAGAGCGCGCCGTCCGCCGCCCAGGTTCCGCTGCAGGAACTGCCGGATGACGCGCTGGTGTATCTGCTCGGCAGCCGCTATTGCGATACACAAAAGCTGACGGATTTAGCCTGGTCTAGGTTTGGCGCAATCGAGGGAGGCGGTCCGCGCGTCCAGGCGATCTGCGATTACGTCCACAACCGCATCACGTTCGGCTATCAGTTCGCGCGCGGCGACCGCACCGCCTCGGAAGGGCATGCCGAGCAGATCGGCGTCTGCCGGGATTTCGCCCATCTCGCCGTCACCCTGTGCCGCTGCATGAACATCCCGGCCCGCTATTGCACGGGCTACCTGGGCGATATCGGCGTGCCGCCGGATCCGGCGCCGATGGATTTCAGCGCCTGGTTCGAGGCCTATATCGGCGGTCGCTGGTACACGTTCGATGCACGCCACAACCATCCCCGCATCGGTCGCGTCGTGATCGCGCGCGGCCGGGACGCGGCCGACGTGGCGATCTCGACGGCGTTCGGACAGGCCGAACTCGTCCGCTTCAAGGTGGTGACGGAGGAAGTGGTCGAGACCGGCCACCTCCAGCTCCCGCGGGGACTGACTCCGCCACAATCCGTCGCGGTGCTGCAGCCCCAAATGGCTTGAACTCTGCAGTGCGGTGCCGGCTAGTCGGCCGGCACGAAATGGTCCCGCGCACTTGCAGTTTCGCCACTTGCGACGTCCGTGATGCGGATTCCGATATCGACCGCCGCCTTGGGCAAGCGGCCAGGTTCGAGCTGCACCGACATCCGGATCTCGCGCGTCTGGTCCTGCCCGACCTCGATGATCGGCTTGTCGCCGGAGCCGGCCGTAACGCCGGCGACGCGGACGGTCGCGCCGGGTAGGCCCGACACCTCGAGCAGGAAGGAGCGCTGCGCGCCCTTGTTCAGGAGGCGCACCGTATAGTCGTTGCGAACCCCGCCGTCGGAAAGTTGCACGAACAGCGGGTTGCGTTCGTGCAGGACATTGACGTCCATGGTGCCGCGGGTGGCCAGCGTATACAGCATGATGCCGCCAACCAGGGCGATCGCCACCGCATAGATCAGCGTGCGCGGACGAATGATGCGGTAGATCGGCGCCTTCCCCTCGCGCCGGCGCTGCATGTTGATGTCGGTATCATAGCCGATCAGGCCCGAGGGGCGGCCGATCTCGCGCATGACGTTGTCGCAGGCGTCGATGCACAGGCCGCACTGGATGCAGCCGAGCTGGATGCCATGCCGGATATCGACGCCGGTCGGGCAGACGTTGATGCATTGGTGACAGTCGACGCAGTCGCCGGCGGGCTCGCCATGGAGGCGGGCGGCTTCCGCCTTCTTCACCGACATGCGCGGTTCGCCGCGGTCGCGCCGGTAGGTGACGTTGAGCGCCCATTCGTCGGTCAGCGCGGCCTGGATGCGGGGCCATGGGCACATGTAGATGCAGGTTTGCTCGCGGGCATGGCCGGCGAACAGATAGGTCGTGCCCGTGAGGATGCCGATCCAGAGATAGGCCGTGTAGGGCGCCTGGAACGTGGCGAGGTCCTTCACCAGCGTCGGCGCGTCGGAGAAGTAGAGGACCCAAGCGCCACCGGTCCACCACGCGATCATGATCCAGAGGAAATGCTTGAGCGCGACCTTCCGCAAATGGTCGAAGCTCCAGTAGTGCTTGTCGCCCTGGATGCGCTCGCGCCGGTCACCCTCCACCCAGCGCTCCACGGCGTAGAACAGATCGGTCCAGACCGTTTGCGGGCACATGTAACCGCACCATATCCGGCCGGCGACTGCGTTCATCAGGAACAGCATCATCGCTGCGATGATCAACAGGCCGGTGAAGTAATAGACCTCCTGCGGCCACAGCTCGATGAAGAAGAAGTAGAAGCGTCGGTGCGGCAGGTCGATCAGCACGGCCTGGTCGGGCAGTCCCGGTCCACGATTCCAGCGCAAGAACGGCAGGAAGTAATAGACGCCCAGTGTCACGCACAGGATCGTCCATTTGATGCGGCGGAACGGGCCATGCACCGACTGCGGATAGACCTTCCTGCGCTTCTCGTAGAGCGGCCCTTCGATGAAGGTATCGTCGGTCATGGCATTGTTCCC
>CAYREH010000131.1:0-6919 GCA_964423245.1 uncultured Bradyrhizobium sp.
ACCGTAAGCAGCGTCGTTCGAAGTACGGCGCCAAGCGTCCGAAGTAAGCGGGAACCTCGTCCATGTCTCGTCGCCATTCTGCTGAGAAGCGTGAAGTCCTTCCCGATCCGAAGTTCGGGAACATCATCGTCACGAAGTTCATGAACTCCGTGATGTACGCCGGCAAGAAGTCGGTCGCCGAAGGAATCGTCTACGGCGCGTTCGGCATCATCGAGAGCAAGACCAAGCAGAACCCGCTCGGCGTGTTCGAGCAGGCGCTTGAGAACGTCATGCCGACGATCGAGGTTCGCTCCCGCCGCGTCGGCGGCGCGACCTACCAGGTTCCGGTCGAGGTTCGTTCGACCCGCCGGCAGGCCCTGGGCATTCGCTGGCTGATCGCGGCTGCGCGCGAGCGCAACGAGAAGACGATGACCGAGCGGCTCTCGGCGGAGCTCTTGGACGCATCGAATAATCGGGGGAACGCCGTCAAGAAGCGTGAAGACGTGCACCGGATGGCCGAAGCCAACCGCGCCTTCTCGCACTATCGCTGGTAACGGCGAAACAAACGGACTCGCAAGGAACACCCCATGCCCCGCCAACATGCCATCGAGGACTACCGTAATTTCGGTATCATGGCGCATATCGACGCCGGCAAGACGACGACGACCGAGCGCATCCTCTACTACACCGGCAAGAGCCACAAGATCGGCGAAGTGCACGAAGGTGCCGCGACGATGGACTGGATGGAGCAGGAGCAGGAGCGGGGTATCACCATCACCTCGGCTGCGACGACCGCCTTCTGGAACGGCAAGCGCCTGAACATCATCGACACGCCCGGCCACGTCGACTTCACCATCGAAGTCGAGCGTTCGCTTCGCGTGCTCGACGGCGCCGTCTGCGTGCTCGACTCCAACCAGGGCGTCGAGCCCCAGACCGAGACCGTCTGGCGCCAGGGCGACAAGTACAAGGTTCCGCGGATCGTCTTCGCCAACAAGATGGACAAGATCGGCGCGGACTTCTTCAAGTGCCTTGCCGACATCGTCGACCGTCTCGGCGCCAAGCCTGTTGCGATCCAGCTGCCGATCGGTTCCGAGAACAACTTCAAGGGTCTCGTCGACCTCGTGAAGATGAAGGGCGTCGTCTGGAACGATGAAGCCCTCGGCGCCAAGTTCGACTATGTCGACATTCCGGAAGATCTCGTCGAGCAGGCCAAGGAATACCGCGAGAAGATGGTGGAAGCCGCCGTCGAGCTCGACGACGACGCCATGGCTGCCTATCTCGACGGCAAGGAGCCGGACGAGGCGACCCTGAAGCGCCTGATCCGCAAGGCGGTGCTGACCGGCGCGTTCTATCCCGTGCTGTGCGGCTCGGCCTTCAAGAACAAGGGCGTTCAGCCGCTGCTCGACGCCGTCGTCGACTATCTGCCGTCGCCGCTCGACGTGCCCGCGATCAAGGGCACCGACGACAAGGGCAACGAAATCGTTCGCAAGGCGGACGACAAGGAGCCGCTGGCTCTGCTCGCGTTCAAGATCATGGACGACCCGTTCGTCGGAACCATCACCTTCTGCCGCATCTACTCCGGCGTCCTGCAGAGCGGCACCGGCGTCGTGAACTCGACCCGCGAGAAGAAGGAACGGATCGGGCGCATGCTGCTGATGCATGCGAACAACCGTGAGGACATCAAGGAAGCCTATGCCGGCGACATCGTCGCGCTGGCCGGCCTGAAGGAAGCGCGCACCGGTGACACGCTGTGCGATCCCGACAAGCAGGTGATCCTCGAGAAGATGGAATTCCCCGAGCCGGTCATCGAGATCGCGATCGAGCCGAAGTCGAAGGCCGACCAGGAGAAGCTGGGCGTGGCGCTGGCCAAGCTCGCCGCGGAGGATCCGTCCTTCCGCGTGTCGACCGACCACGAGTCCGGCCAGACCATCCTCAAGGGCATGGGCGAACTCCATCTCGACATCAAGGTCGACATCCTCAAGCGGACCTACAAGGTCGACGCCAACATCGGCGCGCCGCAGGTGGCGTTCCGTGAGCGTGTCACCAAGCGGGTGGAGCACTCCTACACCCACAAGAAGCAGACCGGCGGTACCGGCCAGTTCGCGGCCGTGTCGTTCATCGTCGAGCCGAACGAGCCCGGCAAGGGCTACGAGTTCGAATCGAAGATCGTCGGCGGCGCGGTGCCGAAGGAATACATCCCCGGCGTCGAAAAGGGCCTCGAGAGCGTGCTCTCCTCCGGCGTTGTCGCGGGCTTCCCCGTCGTCGACGTCAAGGTGCAGCTGGTCGACGGCAAGTATCACGACGTCGACTCGTCGGCGCTCGCCTTCGAAATCGCTTCGCGCGCCTGCTTCCGCGAAGCGCTGCAGATGGGCAAGTCCGTCCTGCTCGAGCCGATCATGAAGGTCGAGGTGGTGACCCCGGAAGACTACACCGGCTCGGTCATCGGCGACCTGAATTCCCGGCGCGGTCAGATCCAGGGTCAGGACATGCGCGGCAACGCCAACGTAATCAATGCGATGGTGCCGCTCATGAACATGTTCGGTTACGTGAACAACCTGCGCTCCATGAGCCAGGGTCGCGCGACCTTCACCATGCAGTTCGACCACTACGCAGAAGCGCCGGCCAACGTGTCGGCAGAAGTCCAGAAGAAGTTTGCCTGATTGTCGTCGGTGAAAAGCTGACGATTGAACGGAGAGTCAAATGGCCAAAGCAAAGTTTGAACGTAACAAGCCGCACTGCAACATCGGCACCATCGGTCACGTCGACCATGGCAAGACGTCGCTGACCGCGGCGATCACCAAGATCCTCGCCGAGACCGGCGGCGCGACGTTCACCGCGTACGACCAGATCGACAAGGCGCCGGAAGAGAAGGCGCGCGGCATCACGATCTCGACCGCGCACGTCGAGTACGAGACCCAGAACCGCCACTACGCCCACGTCGACTGCCCCGGCCACGCCGACTACGTGAAGAACATGATCACCGGCGCCGCCCAGATGGACGGTGCGATCCTGGTCGTGTCGGCCGCTGACGGCCCGATGCCGCAGACCCGCGAGCACATCCTGCTCGCCCGCCAGGTCGGCGTGCCCGCGCTCGTCGTGTTCCTCAATAAGTGCGACATGGTCGACGATCCGGAACTGCTCGAGCTGGTCGAGCTCGAGGTCCGCGAGCTGCTCTCGAAGTACGACTTCCCGGGCGACAAGATCCCGATCATCAAGGGTTCGGCGCTCGCCGCTCTCGAAGACTCCGACAAGAAGCTCGGCCACGACGCCATCCTCGAGCTGATGCGCAACGTCGACGAGTACATCCCGCAGCCGGAGCGTCCGGTCGACCAGCCCTTCCTGATGCCGGTTGAAGACGTGTTCTCGATCTCGGGCCGCGGCACCGTCGTCACCGGCCGTGTCGAGCGCGGCATCGTCAAGGTCGGCGAGGAAATCGAGATCGTCGGTCTCCGTGCCACCCAGAAGACCACCGTCACCGGCGTCGAAATGTTCCGCAAGCTGCTCGATCAGGGCCAGGCTGGCGACAACATCGGTGCGCTGCTCCGCGGTACCAAGCGCGAGGAAGTCGAGCGCGGCCAGGTGCTCTGCAAGCCGGGTTCGGTCAAGCCGCACACCAAGTTCAAGGCCGAGGCTTACATCCTCACCAAGGAAGAGGGCGGTCGCCACACCCCGTTCTTCACCAACTACCGTCCGCAGTTCTACTTCCGCACCACCGACGTGACCGGTGTCGTGCATCTGCCGGAAGGTACCGAGATGGTGATGCCGGGCGACAACATCGCGATGGAAGTGCACCTGATCGTGCCGATCGCGATGGAAGAGAAGCTCCGCTTCGCGATCCGCGAAGGTGGCCGCACCGTCGGCGCCGGCGTCGTCGCTTCGATCATCGAGTAAACAAGCGAATAGGGAATGGTGAGTGGCGAATAGGGAATTCTATTCGCTACTCGCTACTCGCCACCCACGAAGAAAGACACGGCAATGAACGGCCAAAATATTCGCATCCGTCTCAAGGCGTTCGACCATCGTATCCTCGATACGTCGACCCGCGAGATCGTGAACACGGCGAAGCGTACCGGCGCGCAGGTCCGCGGACCCATTCCGCTGCCCACCCGCATCGAGAAGTTCACCGTCAACCGTTCGCCCCACGTCGACAAGAAGAGCCGCGAGCAGTTCGAGATGCGCACGCACAAGCGTCTGCTCGACATCGTCGACCCGACCCCGCAGACCGTCGATGCCCTGATGAAGCTCGACCTCGCCGCCGGTGTCGACGTCGAAATCAAGCTCTGAGCGTGACCCCGCGAAGCGGGCACCGGTCCTCGGACCGGTTCGTGCCCGCGAAGAAGATTAGCTAGTCCGCAAGGACAGAAAGAACAGGAAGCAAGCCGATGCGCTCCGGAGTGATCGCACAAAAGGTCGGGATGACGCGGGTCTTCACGGAGGCCGGCGAACATATTCCCGTGACCGTGCTGAAGCTCGGCAATTGCCAGGTCGTAGGCCACCGCACCGAAGAGAAGAACGGTTACGTCGCGCTCCAGCTCGGTTCTGGCAGCCGCAAGACCGTTTACCTGCCCAAGGCCGAGCGCGGCCAGTTCGC
This sequence comes from uncultured Bradyrhizobium sp., assembly GCA_964423245.1. Lineage (GTDB taxonomy): Bacteria > Pseudomonadota > Alphaproteobacteria > Rhizobiales > Xanthobacteraceae > Bradyrhizobium. The sequence goes on from CAYREH010000131.1 coordinate 4,571, forward strand.
CGTCGCCAAGGTCGAGCCGAAGCGCCGCGTCGAGGAATTCCGCGTCACCGCGGATGCGATGATCCCGGTCGGCGCCGAGATCCAGGCCGACCATTTCGTCGTCGGCCAGTTCGTCGACGTCACCGGCACCTCGGTCGGTAAGGGGTTCGCCGGCGGCATGAAGCGCTGGAACTTCGGCGGTCTTCGCGCCACGCACGGTGTGTCGATCTCGCATCGTTCGATCGGTTCGACCGGTGGCCGTCAGGATCCCGGCAAGACCTGGAAGAACAAGAAGATGCCCGGCCACATGGGTGTCGACCGCATCACCACGCTTAACCTTCGCGTCGTCCAGACCGATGTCGAGCGCGGCCTGATCCTCGTCGAAGGCGCCGTTCCCGGTTCCAAGGGCGGCTGGATTCGCGTGCGCGACGCCGTCAAGAAGCCGCTGCCGAAGGAAGCTCCGAAGCCCGGCAAGTTCAAGGTTGCGGGCGGCGAAGCAGAAGCTGCTCCGGCTGCGCAGGAGGCGTGAGATGGAATTGAAGGTCACGACCCTCGAGGGCAAGGAAGCCGGCTCGGTCCAGCTCTCCGACGCCATTTTCGGCCTGGAGCCGCGCGAAGACATCATCGCGCGCTGCGTCCAGTGGCAGCTCAACAAGCGCCAGGCCGGCACGCACAAGGCCAAGGGCCGCGCCGAGATCTGGCGCACCGGCAAGAAGATGTACAAGCAGAAGGGCACCGGCGGTGCTCGTCACGGCTCGGCCCGCGTGCCGCAGTTCCGCGGCGGCGGTCGTGCCTTCGGTCCGGTGGTGCGTTCGCACGCCACCGACCTGCCGAAGAAGGTCCGCGCCCTGGCGCTCAAGCATGCTCTCTCGGCCAAGGCCAAGGACGGCGACCTCGTCGTGATCGACAAGGCCGCGCTGGAGACCGCCAAGACCAAGGCGCTGCTCGGTCACTTCTCGGGCCTCGGGCTCACCAACGCGCTGATCATCGACGGCGCGGAGCTCAACAACGGCTTCGCCGCCGCGGCCCGCAACATTCCGAACATGGACGTGCTGCCGATCCAGGGCATCAACGTCTATGACATCCTGCGCCGTCAGAAGCTCGTTCTGACCAAGGCCGCCATCGATGCGCTGGAGGCGCGCTTCAAATGAGCAAGAACATCGAGCCTCGCCACTACGACGTGATCCTGTCGCCGGTCGTGACCGAAAAGGCGACGATCGCTTCGGAGCAAAACAAGGTGCTGTTCAAGGTCGCCGCGAAGGCGACCAAGCCGCAGATCAAGGAAGCGATCGAGAAGCTCTTCGACGTCAAGGTCAAGAGCGTCAACACGCTGATCCGCAAGGGTAAGACCAAGGTCTTCCGCGGCAATCTCGGTTCGCAGTCGAACAGCAAGCGCGCGATCGTGACCCTCGAAGAGGGCCACCGGATCGACGTCACCACCGGTCTGTAAGGTCGTACGACGATGGCACTGAAGACATTCAATCCCACGACGCCGGGCCAGCGCCAGCTGGTCATGGTCGATCGTTCGGCGCTCTACAAGGGCAAGCCGGTCAAGGCGCTCACCGAGGGCAAGAAGTCCTCGGGCGGCCGCAACAACACCGGCCGCATCACCGTGCGCTTCCGCGGCGGTGGCCACAAGCAGACGCTGCGCACCGTCGACTTCAAGCGCGAGAAGACCGACGTTCCCGCCACCGTCGAGCGGCTGGAATACGATCCGAACCGCACCGGCTTCATCGCCCTGATCAAGTACCAGGACGGCGAGCAGGCCTACATCCTGGCGCCGCAGCGCCTCGCCGTGGGTGACACCATCGTCGCCGGCAACTATGTCGACGTGAAGCCGGGCAACGTCATGCCGCTCGGCAACATGCCGGTCGGCACCATCATCCACAACATCGAGGTCAAGATCGGGAAGGGCGGTCAGCTCGCCCGCTCGGCCGGCACCTATGCCCAGCTCGTCGGTCGCGACCACGACTACGTCATCATCCGTTTGAACTCGGGTGAACAGCGCCTGGTCCACGGCCGTTGCCGCGGCACGATCGGTGCGGTGTCGAACCCGGACCACATGAACACCTCGATCGGCAAGGCCGGTCGCAAGCGCTGGATGGGCCGTCGTCCGCACAACCGCGGTGTCGCCATGAACCCGATCGACCATCCGCACGGCGGTGGTGAAGGTCGTACCTCGGGCGGTCGCCACCCGGTCACCCCGTGGGGCAAGCCGACCAAGGGCAAGAAGACCCGCACCAACAAGTCGACCAACAAATTCATTCTCCTAAGCCGCCACAAGCGGAAGAAGTAAGGAACGCCGGACATGGTTCGTTCAGTCTGGAAAGGCCCGTTCGTCGAGGGTTCGCTGCTCAAGAAGGCAGATGC
>CAYREH010000132.1:0-6626 GCA_964423245.1 uncultured Bradyrhizobium sp.
ACCTGTATGCTGCTGTGCGGTTCTTCCTGCGTGTGCAATTCGCGCAGCGGACCGCAGGTGCCGGCCGGCACCCGGTCTTCCCTGCGCCCTCTTGGTTGAAGCGGGCGAGAATGGAGCAAGCCTCGGGCGAGCAACGTCGCGAGATGAATTTCGCATGTTTATTGGTCGTCCCGGCGAAAGCCGGGACCCATACGCCGCGGCAGAGGTTTGGCGAAGACAGGTCATGACCATCGCGCGTAACAATAAATGCTGCGGCGTATGGGTCCCGGCCTCCGCCGGGACGACACTGAATATGAGGCGTGATCTCCCGTCCCACCACCGCCGTCGACCCGGCTCAGCGCCACAACGCTTATGCGTTGCGCCGCGTCCGGGACTTGCGCGAGCCTGTTGCTCAGACGTGCTGGCCGCCGTTGATATGAATCTCGGCGCCGTTGACGTAGGACGAGGTGTCCGTGCACAGCACATAGATGATCTTGGCGACCTCGTCGGGCGTGCCGAGGCGGTGCAGCGGGATCTGCTCCTCCACGATCTTGTCGGTGCCCGGCGACAGGATCGAGGTGTCGATCTCGCCCGGCGCGATGGCGTTGACGCGGATGCCGACGCGGCCGAAATCGGAGGCCATTTCGCGCGTCAGCGCCGCGAGCGCGGCCTTCGAGGTCGCATAGGCGGCGCCGGCGAAGGGGTGCACGCGCGAGCCCGCGATCGAGGTGACGTTCACGACCGAGCCCTTGGCCGCCTTCAGTTCCTCGATCAGTCCGCGCGCGATCATGATCGGCGCGAAGAAATTGACGTGGAAGACGTGCGTCCAGGTGTCGAGGTCGGTGTCGACCGATCCGAGCCGGGAGCCGCCGGCGCCCTTGGGCGAGATCGCGGCGTTGTTCACCAGCGCGTGCAGCGCGCCGCCTTCGAGGCGTTCGCGGATTTCGGAGATCGCGCGGGTGGTGTCCTTGGGATTGCCGAGGTCGACCTGGATATGATCCTCGGGGCCGGCATCCCACGGGCAGTCCTCCGGGAAGGGATGTCGCGAGCAGGTGATGACGCGCCAGCCCGCGCTCGAGAACCGGATCACGGTCGCGTGGCCGATGCCGCGGCTGGCTCCGGTCAGCAGCAGCGTGCGGCGAGGCGCGTTGGACGAATGCGGCATGGACATCTTTCAGATCGTCCCGAACTCAGGATCGGTTCGGGCTCATGGATACATCCGCGTCTTGGACCACGGCGCGCCGGCCGCGTCACGGCGAAATTCGATGCGGTCGTGCAGGCGGAATGGGCGGTCGTGCCAGAACTCGATCCGCGCGGGCGTGATGCGCCAGCCGCTCCAGCCCGGCGGCCGCGGCACCTCGCCGATCACGTGCCTGGCCGCGACCTTCGCGATCGCCTGTTCGAAGGCGAAGCGGCTCTCCAGCGGCTGCGACTGCTTGCTCGCCCAGGCGCCGATCTGCGCCTGCTTCGGGCGCGTGGCGAAATAGGCGTCGGCCTCGGCATCGCTCACCGGCGTCACGTTGCCGCGGATGCGGACCTGCCGGCGCAGCGACTTCCAGTGAAAAAGTAAAGCCGCCTTAGGATTTGCGGCGAGTTCGCGGCCCTTCTGGCTGGCGATATGGCTGTAGAAGACGAAACCGTCGGTGTCGAAGCCCTTCATCAGCACCATGCGCACGTCAGGCAGGCCGTCGGGATCGACGGTCGCGAGCGCCATGGCGTTCGGATCGTTCGGCTCGCTCTTGATCGCCTCGTTCAGCCACGCCTCGAACAGGGCGAACGGCTCGTCGGCATCGGTAAAATCACCGGATGTTAAGGGTGTCTGGTGTTTGATCGAAATCGTGTCGGTCATGTCCGGAGTCCGAGTTGCGTCCCGCGGCCCAAAACGCGCTGTTGTCCGCTGAGGCCCTATATAGGGCATGGGAACGCGTTGGCCTATCGGCGATCCGCCGATCGGGCATCGTGATGACAACGATTCTCGTCGGGGTGGTCGGCGGCGGCTGCAGCTTCTCGCGCAACGAGACGGCGACCTCCTACGCCAAGGCCGAGGAGAGCGACCTCACCGGCTCGATCGCGCGGCCGGCGAAGGACACCGCGCCGACGGACACCGACCTCGCCTTCGCCCGCAATGCAGCCACCGATGTCCTCAGCAAAGGCGACAAGGACTCCAGCCAGCATTGGGAAAACCCGGAAACGGGGGCGCGGGGCTCGGTGACGCCGATCGCCCAGTCCTACGCCGCCGAGGATGGCCGCAAGTGCCGCGACTTCCTGGCGAGTTATGTCAACGGGACGACCGAGAGCTGGCTCCAGGGCGCCGGCTGCCAAAGCAGCCGTGGCCGTTGGGAGATTCATACGCTAAAGCCGTGGCGAAGCTGACGGTGATCCGGGGCAGCGGGAACCGGTTTTCCGATAAGATCATGTCGCGGATCGGCCGGCGGGGTAGTTGCAAAAATGCAACTCGCTCCCCACATCCGATCGAGAGTGGGGCGGGGAGCCCTTCGAACATTTTGAATTCCAAGGAGACGTGACGGATGCGCGACCCCTATGAGGTCTTGGGGGTGCCGCGGAGCGCCAACGCTGCCGCGATCAAGAGCGCCTATCGCAAGCTCGCCAAGAAGCACCATCCCGACAGCAACCAGGATGATCCGAAGGCTGCCGAGCGCTTCGCCGAAATCAATTCGGCCAACGAAATCCTCGGCGACGAGGACAAGCGCAAGCAGTTCGACCGCGGCGAGATCGACGCCGACGGCAAGCCGCGCTTCCAGGGCTTTCCCGGCGGCGGCGGGCCGCGCGGTCGTGCGGGCCCGGGCGGTTTCGAGAACTACACCTTCCGCGGCGGCGCCGGCGGTGCCGGTCCCGGTGCGGGCGCCTTCGAGGACATCCTGAACAGCATGTTCGGGGGCGGGATGCGCGGGGCGCGGCCGGGGGCCGGCGGCCCCGGGCAGTTCGAATTCGACACCGGCGGGATCGGGCTCGATCTCGACGTCAACGTCGCCATGTCCGTCTCGCTGGAAGAGGCGGTGCGGGGCGGCGAGAAGCGGGTGCGCCTGCCGACCGGCAAGGAGCTCAACGTCAAGATTCCGGCCGGCGTGGTCGAGGGCCAGCAGATCCGGCTGCGGGGCCAGGGCGAGAGCGCCCAGGGCCATCCGCCCGGCGATCTCTTGATCACCATCAACATCGCGCCGCACCCGCATTTCAAGGTGGATGGCGCCGATCTGCGCATCGACCTGCCGATCACGCTCTACGAGGCGGTTCTGGGCGCCAAGGTCCGCGTGCCGACCCTCGGCAATGCCGTCGAGCTTTCGGTGCCGAAGAACACCTCCAGCGGACGGACCTTCCGCCTCAAGGGCAAGGGCCTGCCGAAGGCCGGCGGTGTCGGCGACCTCTTCGTGACCACCCGGATCATGTTACCGGATGGGAACGATGCCGAGCTTGAGGCATTGATGGAGAAGTGGCGGGACCATCATCCCTACAATCCGCGCAGCGGACTGGGCTGAGGCGCGACAGCGCCCTGACGCGTCGGACGCTCGGCTCGAGCGATCGACGAAAAGGTGCGGCCTCGAGAGGGGGACCAGCGCGGTACCAAAAACCCCAATCGAGGCCGCCCGCGTCGATCGGCGGATCGAACGCTCCTCATAATCGCGTGATCACCCGGTGCGATAATGAGACGCGCCCATGTCCTGATTCCAAATTTTCAATGACGGAATCGAGGCACCGCGCGCAGTGTGGTTGTCTATATCCCGCTCTTCTCGGCCTGGTCGTAGACGGCCTGCGCCACCTTGGTCAGCCGCTCGCGGTCACTGCTGCCGCTGACGACGTAGCCGACGCCCCGATCGGCCCAGAACAGCGCGCCGTCCTTGTCGGTCCGGGCATAGCGCATCTGCGTCGCGCCGCCCTCGGTCTTGGCGGTGTAGATCGTATAGCGCTCGCCCGAGGGTCCCTCATACATCAGGAACGACGCCGGGCCGCTCGGCCCGGGCAGCAGCCGGCCGCCGACCAGCTTCAATCCGCTGGCCTCCAGATTGGGCGCGAACACGGTCCAGCCGCAGCGCTTGGTCAGCCAGGCCTGGAGATGGTCGCGCTCATTGCCGGGGACTTCGACCGGATGGCGCACTTCGACGACATAGAGCCGGTGGGCATCCAGCGCATCCGCGGTGAAGCTCTGGAAGGTCGACGGCACGGACGCGGCGCCGTGGGCCATCCAGCCGGTGGTACCGCCGGCGACGAAGGCGATCAGCACGGCCGCCGCGGCGCCATAGATCCAATGCCGCGGGCGGCGCTCCAGCCGCTCGAGTTCGAGCCGCGCCGGCACCGGCTCGTGCGCGATGGCGTCGTAGCGGGCATGCAGCAGTTCGGCCATGCTGCGCCAGGACTGCACGCGCTCGGCATCCTCGGGGTGGGCGGTGAGCCAGGCCTCGACGTCGGCGCGGCGCTCGGCCGGCAATTCACCGTCGACATAGGCGTGCAGTTCGTCTTCGGTCACTGGAATGTTGCGGTCGTTCATATCGGTCGTCTCTGGCTCTGCGGCCCAAAATGTCGGTCGTCTGTCCGTCTCGCGCATCGCGCCGGCGGTCGGCCTGCGCGGCAAAGGCAATGCATCGGTCCTGCCATCATTTCACCCGCCTCAGAGCCGGGCGCTCGCCCTCGAGCGAGGCCCTGACATGCGCGCGGGCACGTGCAAGCCTCGACATCACGGTCCCGATCGGCACGCCCTGGATGTCGGCGACCTCGCGGTAGCTCATGCCCTCCAGCATCACCAGCAGCAGCACCGAGCGTTGTTCCTCGACCAGCGTCGCCAGCGCACGTTCGATATCGCGTCCCTCCGCTTCGGTCCCGCTCGCGTCGGGATTGTTCTCCGTCAGCTGCGTGAATTGCGGCCGCCGCGCCAGCGAGCGGCGCCGATTCTTGTTGAGGTTGGTCAGGATCGTGTAGAGCCAGCTCCTGACGTCGCCGCCGAGGAACAGCCGCTCGGACCGCAGCGCCCGCACCAGCGTGTCCTGCACCAGATCGTCGGCTGCGTCGGCGTCGCGCGTCAGCGCGCGGGCGTAGCGGCGCAACGCCGGGATCATCGCTTCCACGCTCTGGCGAAACGCACTCATGTCGTCCTGAGGTCCTCAACGTTCGGCGCAAGCGCCACAACGATCATAACACCCGAACGGAACGGCTATTCCGGCGCCCGAAACAGCGTTAACGCCGCGTATTAGGGCTGTACCGGACAGGAGGGCTGGTGTACCTCCAGACCACAAAGAGAGCTCGACGGGACGACAGCAAGATGGCCCAGGATTCAGGACTGATGCAAGGCAAGCGCGGGGTGATCCTCGGCGTCGCCAACAACCGCTCGATCGCCTGGGGCATCGCCAAGGCATGCCATGCCGCCGGCGCGGAGCTCGCCTTCACCTATCAGGGCGATGCGCTGAAGAAGCGCGTCGAACCGCTCGCCGCCGAGATCGGCGGCCTCGTCCTCGGCCATTGCGACGTGACGGACGCTGCGACGATCGACGCCGCCTTCGCTGTGCTGCAGGAGAAGTGGGGCAAGATCGACTTCCTGGTGCATGCGATCGCCTATGGCGAGCAGCTCGACGGCCGCTATGTCGATACCACCCAGGAGAACTTCACCAAGTCGATGCTGATCTCCTGCTATTCCTTCACGGCGGTGGCGCAGCGCGCCGAGAAGCTGATGACCGACGGCGGTTCGCTGATCACGCTGTCCTATTACGGCGCCGAGAAGTGGATGCCGCATTACAACGTGATGGGCGTGGCCAAGGCCGCGCTGGAAGCCAGCGTGCGCTATCTCGCCGCCGATCTCGGCGAGAAGAACATTCGCGTCAACGCCATCTCGGCAGGTCCCATCAAGACGCTCGCGGCGTCGGGCATCGGCGACTTCCGCTATATCCTGAAATGGAACGAGCACAACGCGCCGCTCCGCCGGAACGTGTCCACCGAAGACGTCGGCGGCAGCGCGCTGTACCTGCTCTCGGACCTCTCTCGCGGCGTCACCGGCGAGGTGCACCACGTCGATTCCGGCTATCACGTGCTGGGCATGAAGCGCCCGGATGCGCCTGATATCTCGCTGGGCGGGAAGGACTAGCCGCTCGATCCGCAATGCCCAGGCCGACGATCTACTATCTTCGCCACGGCGAGACCGAGTGGAACGTGCTCGGCAGGCTCCAGGGCACCAAGGACATTCCGCTCAACGCGCGCGGGCGCGGGCAGGCTGCGCAGGCGGGCGGCATTCTCGCCGATATCTTCCGGCGCGAAGGCCGCGACAAGGCTGCACTCGCTTACGTTTCAAGCCCGCTCGGTCGCGCCCGCATGACCATGGAACTGGCGCGCGGCAAACTCGAGCTGCCGGTCGCGGATTATGGGCTCGATGATCGCCTGCGCGAGATCGGCTATGGAAGCTGGGAAGGGCTGACGCTGGCCGAGAGCGAGGCCACCGATCCCGATATCTATGCAAGGCGTCTCGCCGACAAATGGACGGTGGGACCCGCGGGCGGCGAGACCTATGCCGATGTGGAGGTCCGCGTCCGCGCCTGGTACGACGACCTCCGGACCGACACCGTCGCAGTCGCCCATGGCGGCAGCTGCCGGGCCCTGATGGTGTCGCTCGGCCTGGAGACTCCCGCGAGCGCCGCGGAGCTCTATATCGA
>CAYREH010000133.1:0-6484 GCA_964423245.1 uncultured Bradyrhizobium sp.
GCCGGGATGGCCGACACATACGACAAATCCGAATTTCGGTAAAGTGGAATATTTTATTGCGGAGGGATTGACATGGTCGCGGGGGTGTTTCGGCCGCGAAACCGCGTGCCGGTCTACCAGGCCACCTGCATGCCGACGCGCCCGCCGAACTGGCTGACGTCGCTGCGCAGGCCATAGCTCGCCGAACCCGACAGCACGACGTTGTCGGAGAGGCGCGCAAATGCGGTCATGGCGACCGCGCTCTGGCCGGCGAAGGTGCCGTAATTGGTGGCGAGCGCGAAGCGCTTGTTGTCGGGCAGGAAACCGCCGCCCATCGCCATCGCCATCGCGATGCCGGAATTGGCGTGGGTGATTTGGGTCTGCAGTCCGTTGATCTGGGTCTGGAGCCCCGAGATCTGCGTCTGCAGGCCGGTGGCCGCGCTCGAGAGCTGCGAGACGTTGGCGGCATCGGTCGGGTTGACGCCGGCGGCGACGTTGGTGACCCGCCGCTCGCTGCCCGTGGCGCCGACGGACACGGTGTTGGCCGCGCTCGCCACGGAGCCCTGGCCGAGCGCGACGGAATTGGAGGCAGCGGCGAGCGTCGTGGCGCCGCGGCCGAGCGCGGTCGAGCCGGCGCCGGCGGCGCTGCTGGCCTCGCCGATGGCGACGGAGTTCGAGCCCATTGCACTGGCGCTGTTGCCCATCGCGACATTGCCGGCGGCGCCGACCTTGGCCTCCCATCCGTATACCGCGGCCCTGGTGAACCCGTTATCGACGGCCCCCGGGCCGATCACCACGGAACCGCTCGCCGCGGCCGCATCCGTTCCGATCGCGACCGCGTTCGTTCCGCTCGCACGGACGTTGAAGCCGATCGCCACCGCGGTGGCACCGGTCACGGTCGTGATGTTTCCGATCGCGACCGCGAATTGTGCATCGACGGTGTTACGGTTGCCCAGGATGGCGCTTCCGGACGCATTGCCCGTCGCGGCGACGGCATTGCCGGAGCCGACGACATTGACATCGTCGCCCCAGCCGGGCGTTCCGCCGGAGGTGGTGTTGACGTTGTTGTTGCTGCCGAGCACGAAGGTGCGGTCGCCATTGACCCATTGATCGGCACCAATGGAAGCACTGCTGTTTCCCGCAAGAACGTTGTTTGAGCCGATCGCAACGGCATTCTGGCCGGTTGGTCTGGCATAGACGCCGAGCGCAATCGCATTGACGCTTTGATTTGCGACCACTGCCGAATCGCCGATGGCAATGCCGCCGTCGGATTGCGTTCCGACGGCTCCACGGCCCACCACAATGGAGCTGATCGAATCCGCACGGGCGTAGAGGCCGATCGCCGTGCTTTCTTCGCGGGAGGCAACGCTTTGCCGACCGATGGCAATCGCGCTCGATCCAGCCGCATTGGCGCCAAAGCCGACGGCGGTGCCATATGAGCCGGAGGCTTGGCTGTTCGTACCAACGGCGGTCGCATCGGTTCCACTGGCAACCGCACCGTCACCACAGGCCAAAGCACTCGTCCCTCCCGAGTCGTTTCCCGCCCCCTGCACGATCGGTTGCGCCGCGAACGCACCTGCTTGCCCCACCACCGAGGGGGATCCGGACGGATCGCCGAACGTCGAGGGCACCACGAGACTTATTGACCCAAGAGCGATGGACGCGACGATACCAGTCCCGGACGGCACGAATGCGACGCTCCCGCCCGAGGTTGCGCCAGCGACGCCGCACACCACGGCATGCGCTGAGTTGGCTCCAAGTAACAGCGCCGAGGCAAATGCCACGGCCGCGCAGAGCCAATTCGGTGGCCGACCACCGGCACCCATCTCAAACGCGCGCACGGATTGTACCCCTCGATTTTTGCGCGGGCTCCAGTATTTCTACGGGACGCTAGAGAGATGATGGGCCCCCCGCAATGAAACAAAGGGACACTAATTCCCCGCCCGACCGTACGGCGCTCGAACAGGAAGCGAGCGCCCTGCGCGCGCATCCGGGGTTCGATCGCGCCGTCAGGGCGTTCTGCCAGGGCATGATCGAGACTCACGCCGGCCGGCGGCTTGCCAATATCGGCCTCGCCCATACGCTGGGCTGGGCGACCGCAGTTCTTGTCGTCTATCTCGACCATGTCAGTCCGCAGGGAACGACGACTTCGCAACTCGTCCAGCTCTGCACGACGGGCGGCCTCGCCGGCCCCAAGGCGGTGCGCGGCGCGATCCGGACGCTGCTGTCGTTCGAACTGATCGCGGAAGAGGACCATCCGACCGACCGCCGCGCCAGACGGCTCCGCCCGCGGCCATTGCTGCTGGACATCCAGGCCGACAACGTCGCCGCGCGGCTCGCTGCACTGGAGATCGTGCAGCCGCTGCCGGCGCCCGCGAACGACTGGGGCCGGCGACGCCATGTGATGCTCGCCTTCTACGGCGGCAATGTCGAGGCGTTCGCGCGGCATCAATTCAGGCTCTACGACGGCTTTCCGGAGATCCAGGCCTTCATGGATCGCGCGTCCGGCTATCTGCTGCTGCTCGAGCTGCTGCAGAACTGCGGGCCCGTGGACAGCGCGGGCATTCCATCCGCCGTCCAGCCGGCGGTGCTGGCTCCGCGCATGGACGTGTCGCGCACCCACCTCAACAAGCTGCTGGCGGCGGCGCGCGACCAGGGCTGGCTCGCGATCGGACCGCGCAGCGGCGAGGTGTTTCTCGATCCCGATTTCCACGCGCGTCTCCAGCACTGGATCGCGCTGGAGCTGGTGTGGACCTGGTGGCTGGTGCGCGAGGCCTAGGCGCGCCCGGAATTGCGCTTGCAAAGACGAGCCATGCAGCCGCGCCCCGCTCCTGTTTCAATGTTCATTCCGGAGTTCAGACATGCCCGCCAAATTCGCCGACATCGCACTGGCTTTCGAATTCGCCAATGTGAGCCATGAGTTCCGCGCTTATGTGCGCAAGGAGACCGGCGAGATCTTCTATCAGGGCAGCGAGGCTATTTCCGGGGAGCCGGACGACGAGCTTCCCGACGACATCGAGGACGACGGCAAGTACGCCGCGCTTCCGGACAGGCGCGACCTCGATCTCGGCAAGCCCCTCGTGCTCGCCTTCGCGCGCGAGATGCTGCCGCGGGATTTCGACGAGGTCCGCGCGATCTTCAGCAGGCGCGGCGCGTACCCGAAGTTCAAGGCGCTGCTCGCCCGACGCGGCGCGACCGACCGCTGGCACGCCTTCGAGAACGAGGCGACCAAGACGGCGCTGCGCGCGTGGTGCGAGGAGGAGGGGATCGAACTGGAGGGATAGAAGGCCGTCGCCGGAACGGATCAGGCTGCAACAGCGATGGTCTTCGCGCCGGCTCACCCCATCCGACGAACGCCAGATGGAACTCGGCCCGCAAGTCTCGGACCAGGCGATTGCTCGCAAGCAGTGTGCCTGCCTTCGTACAGCAGCTCCGCCGTGTTCTCGCCCGCATTGTGCTTCACCAGCCAGACGGGGCGGCGCGAGTGGGGTCCAAAGTGCCCAAAGGTTCCATGTGATCGTTCGACGTCCTCTGCAACGCGACCCCCATCATGCCGTTTCGCGCCGCGCCTTCGTCGGTGGACTGCTCTCCGCAGGAAGTGCCATCGGACTCGGCGGATGCGCGGGTCTGGGCGCGACCGGCGCGCGGTTTGACGCATCGTCACTGTCGGCCGATCCCACGGTGCTCGTCGCCACCACGCGCAAGCCGGTCAATGGCGGCCGCACCAGGCCCTGGTTCGGTCCGGAGCGCGCCACCAGTATGACGATCGCGCGCGCCAGGCTGGTCGCGCCCGACGAAAGCCGCCTCTCGCTCGCATCGGTGGGGATTGGCGATTGGCGGCTCGACCGGCTCGAACCTGCGCCGGCCGAAGCCGGCGACCTCGCCGCGCAGGCCGGCGGAGGCGACGTGCTGATCTATGTGCACGGCTTCAAGCAGACGTTCGAGACAGCCGTGCTGGATGCCGCGCATCTGTCGGACGGCATCCGGTTCCGCGGCAAGACCATGGCGTTCTCCTGGCCGTCGCGCGCCGGCTTGTTCGACTATGCCTATGACCGCGACAGCGCGATGTGGTCGCGCGACGAATTCGAGCGCGTCCTCTCCACGCTGGTTTCGGCGCCGGGCAACGGCCGCGTCCATATCGTCGCCCACAGCATGGGAACGATGCTGACGCTGGAAAGCCTGCGTCAGCTCTACGGCCGGTACGGCGACACGGTCACCGGCAGGATCGGCGCGGTGGTGTTTGCCGCCCCCGACATCGACATGGACGTGTTCTCGTCGGCGGTCCAGCGCATCGGCCCGCTGGCCGGCAAGATCACCGTGATCGCCTCGACCAACGACCGCGCGCTTGCGCTCTCAGGACAGCTCGCCGGCGGCATGACGCGCGTCGGCGCGGCGGAAAAGGCCGCGATCGCGCGGCTCGGCGTGCGGGTGGTCGATGCGTCCCAGGAAGGCTGGGGCATCATCAATCACGATCTCTTCCTGTCGAACACGGACGTGCAGCAGGTGATCCGGCGGGCTGTCGACGGCACGGCGGCGTGACGAGCCTGTGCGGCGCCAGCCTAGGCGATCAAGCGCTGCACCAATGCTGATTCGCTCGAATATGTCAGGAGCGCCTCGTGGGTCGCCCGAGTGACCCCGACATAAGTCAGCCGGACGCATTCCTCGATCGTTTCGCCATGGCGACCGAGCGAGCCCAGGCCAGCGATGGCGACGCAGGGGAACTCGAGTCCTTTAGCGGAGTGCATGCTCAAGAACCGCACAGCCACCCGCTTGACCGAAACCCTGTTGCGGTTGTCTTTGGCCATATCGATCGGCACGGCATGCCTGGCCAGGATCTGTGCGACCTTTCCCCCGATCCAGTGCTCCGGGTAGAGACACGCCATCTGCGACCACTCGTACCCGGCCTTCTTCCGGTCCAGCAACCACTCGGCCACGCAGTGAGCTTCGGCGTCGATGCTCACGCAGCGCCGCACAGATGGCTCCAGCCCCTGCCGTCCAGCATCTTCGGGCAGCAGGATGGCGTGCTCATCATCGGCCGTCGTGCCTGGAGCGCCAATGACGTCTGCGGCGAAGCGTCTGGCAAAAGCAACGATCTGCGCCGTGTTGCGGTAGTTGACCTTCAATACGGTCGTTCTGCCTTTGGCTTCGATTCCAAGCTGGCTCCACACCGGACGTTCGCGCCCCTTGTAGATCGCCTGGATGTCGTCATAGACGACCATCAACGCCCTGGTGCGCGGGTTCACCATCTTGGCCGCAAGCGCAAGCCAGCGCGGCTCGAAATCGTGGGCCTCGTCGATGAGGACGGCATCGTATTGCTCTGGCGGGATATGGCCTTGATCAACCGCCTCAACGACTGCCGAAACGCTGGCGGCCAGTCGATCCGCGTAGTCCGGATAATCCTGCACGGACGGCGCGGGGATCCCATATGTCCGCAGCATCCGGTAGCACCACGAGTGAAAGGTGAGAACCTGAACACGGTTCTCGACTCCCCGGCTCTGCATGGCATCCTCGAGCCGCCCGGCGATGCCATTGGCGTAACACAGGATCAGCACCGGCTTCGTCGCAGCCCGCGCCAGATACTCGGCCCGGAAGGCGAGGATCAGTGTCTTGCCCGATCCGGCGACCCCGCGAATAATGCGATGCCCCTCACCGAGACTGCGCGCGAATTGTTCCTGATGCATGTCCATGACTGCGAGCGTGCGGTCCGATTGATCGACATCCGGCGTGTCCTCCAGAGGCAGAGCAATCTGTCGGATGCGTATTTCCGGAAAGAGCAGCGCACGCAGCCGATCGAACTGCGGCATGGACAGCGGCTCTCCAAAACGCGGCAAGACCATGCGCCACATTCTCGAACGGAATTCCTCGGGATCGGCGCCCTCCGTCATTTCGTCCTTGAACACACAGAGCGGTTCGGAGAACACCTCCTTGAGATCGGTCTGGTCGAACTGCCTGCGGGTGATGTTCGTGAACACGGCGCCATAGCCGAACGGCAGAAGGGGGCGACCCGCGAAGCGATGACCGGACGGAAACAGCAGCGTTCCGTCGCGCTCCAGCGTCCGCACGACGTCGAATGTGTATTTGCGAGCTTGCTCGAGCGGATTTGTCTCGCGCACGATACCGCGGCTTGTCAGCAGCTCCACTTTCGTCTTGTCCGCTGAAACAATCGTATCCAGGCGCCAGTCTTTCACCTCGAGCACCAGCAGGCCGTTCGCGGGATGAACGATGATGAAGTCCGGGTGCCGGTTGAGCGGACCGACAGGCAGGTTGTGCCAAACGACGGTGTTTTCTTCGAGGAAGTCCTTGAGGCGCTCCGCGAGCCGAAGTTCCCCACGGCTGTCGAAGCGCGCAAAGCCCAGGCTGGGAATCAGGATTGCCATGTGACGACCGCACGAGCCCCCTGGAGACCCGCTTGTGGCCATGCATGCAGCCGCGGTCTCCCAGGCTCACATGGTTGCCTAGAGGATACAGGTTTTCAATGGATCAGGATTTTGGGCGGAGGATTTTG
>CAYREH010000134.1:0-6310 GCA_964423245.1 uncultured Bradyrhizobium sp.
CCGGAGTGGGACGACACATACGACAATTCCGAATTTCGGTAAAGCGGAATATTTTTGGGTGTGGGCGTTGACCTACTGGTCGGGCGTTTTGCCCGACGGGCAACGCAAGATGTTGTAGCCCGGCGGCCTCCGCGTTCGTCATTGCGAGCGCAGCGTACCTCACGCCTCGCGCAGTTCGCTCGGCGTCGCGCCAAAGCGCTTGCGGAAGGCGCGGTTGAAATAGGACAGGTCGGAGAAGCCGGAGGAATGCGCGATGTCGCTGATCTTGCGGGCCCGCGCGCGGGGATCGCCGAGCAGTTTTCGCGCCAGCAAGAGGCGCTGCTCGAGCACGAATTCGGTGAAGGTGGTGCCGGCCTGCTCGAACAGGCGCTGGGCCTGGCGCGGGCTGAGACCGGAGCGCGTGGCGATCTCCGACAGGCAGAGATCGGCGCGTCCGAGCGCCGCCATCACGTCGGCCCGCATCAGGTCGAGGCGCGCGGCAGCCTGGCCGCGACCGCGCGCCAGGCTGGCATGCTCGGCATCGGTGCCGAGCAGCAGGCCGACGAGGTCGACCATGTGCTGCGCCGTCAGACGCTGGCCGATCGCATCGAGATGCGGCGCATGATTGGCCGCGAGCGCGTGATAGCGAAACACCGTCTCCGCCACCGCGCCGTCGGAAAGCAACAGCGAGATCTTCTCCTCGGCGCGCGGACTGATCTCGAGCAAAGCGCGGCGTGGCATGCGGATGGACGTGAAGCGGTCCGCGTCGGTATGACCGACCGTGCCGGTGACGCTCATGTCGACCAGTACCATCTGCGAAGGTTCGAGTTCGACGGTGTCGCCGTTCTGCCCGACCTGCACGCGACCGGCATGGGCGGAGATCAGGACCAGATCGTCGCTGCCGTCGGCAAGTCCGACCGGTGTGCGCGAATATCGCGCGGACGAACCCTGGGGAATCGCCAGCGCGATGTTGTCGACAATGCTGACCTGAAGCCTGCAGTCGATGCTGTCGCCGCGGCTCGGCCCAATGTCGATACCGCAGCTGCCGAAGGTTCTGTCGCGCCACGCCTCGAAGGCCTGGCCCTGCGGCAGACCTGCATACTGGTGAATGAAGATGCCCGGCGTCTTCGCTGCATCCATGTGAGTCCTAGCCCCTCTCCGGCGCCGCGAACGGCGCCGCCTGCCTTGATTTCCGGGGATTGGACGCCTGCGATTGCTGACAGGTTCAAAGCGGAAGCGGATCGAGGCTGTCGGGAGGCGACAGTCGAATGGACCACGGCGACAGAACGCGCGCCCTTGCGGCTTTTCGCGCCAACGAGACGCGCTCGGGCTCGCATCGGCCGAAGCGCGGGAAAAACAGGCAAGACGCAGACCGACCTACTTTTGCGCGGGGGCCCGCGGCTGCGGCGCCGGCGGCACGGTCTCGATCAGCTTGCCGGAAAACACCGGCGCGGAGCTGGGCTCGCCGTTCGGCGAGCCGCCGGCCTGCTCCACCGTGACGGCGTAGGTCGCGCCGTTGACGACGTCGGGATCATAGGACGCCAGAACCGGGCGCGCGGTGAAGTCGCCGCCGCCGATGACGCCGAGCGAGCGCGGGCGCGGCAGCTTGTCCGAGATCAGCCAGAGCTCGAAGCTCTTGCCGGGCTCGGGCGTCGCGCCGACCTTGCGCACGGTGAAATTCCGCGTCGCGCCGTCGATCGTCATGATGAAGGCAGGACCGCCGCCCTGGCCCTGCAGCAGCGCGACATATTGCGCGGACGCCGCGAGCGGCGGCGGGGCCTTGACCTGCACCGTCTGAATGCGCGGCGGCGGACGCAGCGCGCCCGGCAGCGCGTCGGGCTGGAGGATCTGCAGCGACAACGTCACCAGCAGCGCGGCCGCGAGCGCGCCGACGGCAGACGCGACGCTGCGCCAGCGCTTCACGCGGCTCTCGAGCTGGATCACCCTGGTGTCGTCGACGACAGGCGCCTGCTGCTGGATCGGCCTGACGCTGGGGTCGGGCGCGTGCGTCTGCGGAACGAACTGCGGCGCGATGTCCGGGATCGCATCGCTGCCGGATGGCGGCGGTTCAGGCTCCGGCGATGACGGCTGCGACGGCTCCGCAGCGACCGGCTCCGGCGTCGCAAGCTCGGCCGCGGGCGGCGGCGGCTCCGACGGCCCTTGCGGCGGATCGGATGACAGCAATGGCGGCTCGGACGACAGCGGTGGCGGCGATGCGATGCGCGCGATCTCGCTCCTGATGTTCTCCCACACGATCGGCCGCGGCTCGATGGTGCCGACCATCTGGTTGAGAACGCCGAGCCGGAATTCCCAGGCCTGCACGATATCGGCGAAGGCCGGATCCACCGTCATCATGGTCGCGACCTGCGCGCGCTCCTCGGCATCGAGGGTGCCGAGCGCGTATTCCGCCGCGAGCGCGATATGGTCGTCGGTGTAGGCCATCAGCTTCCTTCAGCTCTCCGGAAGGGAGAGGTCGATCTGGATCGGGCGTGGCGAAGCATCGCCCGATCCAGATCGGGTGAGGGGTTCAGGTCCCATGAGAGAGCACAGCCCCTCACCCGGATTGCATCTTGCGATGCAATCCGACCTCTCCCCAAGGGAGAGGTGAAGCAAGAGCGCCGCGCCATCAAAGACTCTCTCATCTCAAGTCCAAATTCCTCTACGGTCCAGGATCCCCTACAATCCGAGGCACTCCCGGATATCCAGCATGCTGCGTCGCAGCCACGTCTTCACGGTGTTGACGGGCGCGGCGAATTTCTCCGCCAATTGCTCGCGGCTCCACCCGTTGTAATAGGCGAGCAGCACGAGCCGCTGACGGTCCGGCTCGAGCCGGCCGATACATTCCAGGAGCCGCTTCAGCTCCTCGGTCATTTCACGGCGCGCCAGCGGATCGGGACTGTCGGCCGCGACCTCCATCGCCTGGGGCTCTTCCTCGATGGAGACTTCCGATTTCTTGCGCACGATGTCGATCGCACGGTTGCGCGCAATGGACGCCATCCATGTGATCGGCGAGGACAGCGACGGGTTGAACTGGCCCGCACTGTTCCAGATCTTGACGTAGGTCTCCTGAATGACCTCCTCTGCGAGATCCTGCCGACGCAAGATACGCAGCACGACGCCATAGAGTTTCGCGCGCGTGGCGACGTAGAGGCGCTCGAACGCGGCCTGGTCGCTCCGCGCGACCGCCTCAATCAGCCCGACCAGCTCCGCTGGCGTCAGCATTCAGCCCCCAATGCGCCGTCCTCTTCACCTCTCCCCAACGGGGAGAAGTCGATTTGCGCAGCAAATCGGGTGAGGGGGCTTGGGGCTCGCGTTGGACCGGATCCCCTCACCCGGCGCTCCGCGCCGACCTCTCCCGACGGGAGAGGCGGACGCCTCCGCCGCTGGCAACACTTTCGTAACCACCACCATAGCGCGTGGCGCAGCCCATCACCAAGGGGGCTGGCCGCCATTGTGGACAGCCCAAGCGAAAACCCGGGCCTTGCGGGCCCGGGTCTTGCGAAAGTCGCGATGACTGTAGCTGCCCGCCGCTCAGGCGATGGCGCCGATGCGGGCGCGCATCAGGCCGATACTGTCGAGATCGGCCTGCTCGCGCGCGTTCTCCTCGGCGCGCTCGCGGGCCTGGTCGCGCTCGTCGAGCAGTTCGACCTTCTTGAGTTCCTCGAAGGCCTCGGCCAGCGCGGCCTTGGCCTCGTCGAGCTGGCCCTTGAGCTCGTCGGCCGAGCGGGTCAGGTTCTCGCGGCGCTGGATCGCGGCCTTGGCGTAGGTCGGATAGGCGAAATGCGAGGGATCGTTGATCCCGGCGCGTTCCTGCTCGGTCGTGATCTCGCGTTCGAGATCGGTCGACATCCGCTGGAAGTCGGCGATCATCGTCTCGATCTGTGTGACCCGGCGGCGCTTCTCGTCGACCTGGAACTTCTTCAGGCGGATCAGGGTATCTCGTGACTTCATCGACTCGTACTCCCCAGAAGTCCCCTCGCTGCAAGACACGCATGAATTGGGACGACACCGGTCTCCCCACAGGCCCGAACGGGGCCGAGACCGGCTTTGCTACTCTGTGGGATCGGATGATGACCTGACAAAGTTAGCGTTCCGTTTCCAAACTGCCGAGGATGTGCGCCAACTGGCGGTAGCCGTCCGCCAGCGATGCACTTTCATCCTTGCGCTGGCGCAGGAACGCCTCGAGCGGCTCGTGCAGGCGGATCGCCTCGTCGACCTCCGGGCTGGAACCGGCCCGGTAGGCGCCGAGCCGGATCAGCTCCTCCATGTCGGCATAGGTCGCCATCACCTGGCGGGCCCGCTGGATCACCGGCCAGAATTGCGGGTCGGCCGATTTCGGCATGGTGCGGGAAACGGATTTGAGGATGTTGATGGCCGGATAGCGGCCGCGCTCGGCGATCGAGCGCTGCATCACGATGTGGCCGTCGAGGATGCCGCGGACGGCGTCGGCGATCGGCTCGTTGTGGTCGTCGCCGTCGACCAGCACGGTGAAGATCGCGGTGATGGCGCCGACGCCGAGGCCCGGGCCGGCCCGCTCCAGCAGCTTCGGAAGCTCGGTGAACACGGTGGGCGTGTAGCCCTTCGCGGTCGGCGGTTCGCCCGCGGAGAGCCCGATCTCGCGCTGCGCCATGGCAAAGCGCGTCACCGAGTCCATCAGGCAGAGGACGTCCTTGTCCTCGTCGCGGAAGTACTCGGCGACCGCGAGCGTCAGATAGGCCGCCTGCCGGCGCATCAGCGCCGGCTCGTCCGAGGTCGCGACCACCACGACCGAGCGCGCCAGGCCCTCCTCGCCGAGGTCGTCCTGCAAAAACTCCTGCACCTCGCGGCCGCGTTCGCCGATCAGCCCGATGACGCTGACATCGGCATCGACGTTGCGCGCCAGCATCGAGAGCAGCACCGACTTGCCGACGCCGGAACCGGCGAAGATGCCCATGCGCTGGCCGCGGCAGCAGGTCAGGAAGGTGTTCATCGCACGCACGCCGAGATCGAGCGGGGCGCCGACGCGCTTGCGCGAATGCGCCGGCGGCGGCGCGTTGCGGAACGGCATCGGCGAGGCGCCCTGCGGCAGCGGCCCCTTGCCGTCGATCGGCTCGCCGAGCGCATTGACGACCCGGCCGAGCCAGGCCTGTGACGGGCGCACCTGGTTGGCGGCATTGGCGATCACGGCCTTGCAGCCGCGGCGCACGCCGTCGAGCCCGGCGAAGGGCATCACGACCGCATTGTTGCCGGAAAAGCCGATCACCTCGCAGGGGATCGACCGGTTGGCGCCGGTCTCGATCACCAGCCTCGCGCCGACCGACATCGCGTGGATCGGACCGGCCACCTCGACCATCAGGCCGCGCACGCCGACCACCCGGCCGTAGATGTTGATGCCGTCGATGTCGCCGATCTGCTCCGCGAGTGCCTTCATGGGCGGGCCTTCATCAGGGTCGCATCCGTCACGGTTTTGGCCTTCGGAACGCGAACCTTAAGTTTCGCCATATTTCTGAACGCCGCTTAACTTCGTGTTTACCCGCATCATTAATCATTGCGTCACTGTCTTTGTGACTGAGCGCGACTCCCCTTCAGAAGAAGGCTGAGTCGCGGGAGTCGGTTAGGCCCGTCTCTTAAAGTGGAGCTTGAACAGGACCGGGTGACGAAAGCTGCTTGCGGCCAAGACCTTAGGGCGATTCGACAAAAATTGCACCCTGGGGACTTGCGTTCCAGAATCAGAGTTTGTTAACCATCTGTTGTCAGGATCCGAATCAGTTGTTCAAAGGCGTTTTGTTGAGTGCCGCGAATGCGGCCGACCTGACGCCCAGGAGCGGCGACTATGGGGAACTGGCATGCGCGTTTTGCTGATTGAAGATGACAGCGCCGTCGCGCAGTCGATCGAGCTGATGCTGAAGTCCGAAAGCTTCAACGTCTACACGACCGATTTGGGGGAAGAAGGCGTCGATCTCGGTAAACTTTACGATTACGACATTATCCTTCTCGACCTCAACCTGCCCGACATGTCCGGTTACGACGTGCTCAAGCAGCTCCGGGTCTCCAAGATCAAGACACCGATTCTGATCCTCTCCGGCCTCGCCGGCATCGAGGACAAGGTCAAGGGTCTCGGCGTCGGCGCCGACGACTACATGACCAAGCCCTTCCACAAGGACGAGCTGGTGGCCCGCATCCATGCGATCGTGCGGCGCTCCAAGGGTCACGCCCAGTCGGTCATCCAGACCGGCGACCTCGTCGTCAACCTCGACACCAAGACGGTGGAAGTCGGCGGCCAGCGCGTGCATCTGACCGGCAAGGAATACCAGATGCTGGAGCTGCTCTCGCTCCGCAAGGGCACGACCCT
>CAYREH010000135.1:0-6276 GCA_964423245.1 uncultured Bradyrhizobium sp.
CGGAACGATCCTGGATTGCTTCGCTGCGCTCGCAATGACGGAGGGACGATTACTCCGCCACCAGCGCATTCATGTGCTCGACGGCCTCGGCGAAGTCTTCCTTGAATTCCTGCACCACGGCCCCCGCCGACTTGACGCTGTCGATCAGCCCGACGCCCTGGCCGACGAAATAGCTGACGAGATCGCGGGCCCTTGCATTGCCGCCGGCGGCCGCACGGTCGATCGCATCGAAGGCGTCGCGGCTGATGATGCTCTGCAGCGGCATCGGCAGTGCGCCGGGACTCTCCGGCGCGCGGTCCCAGGCATCGGTCCAGACCGAACGCAGCTGCCGCGCCGGCTTGCCCGTGCGCCCCTTGGAGCGGATCGCATCGCGCGAAGACGCCGCGATCATCTTCTCGCGAAAGATCTCCGTCGTCTCGGCCTCGACGGTGGCGAGCCACACCGAACCGGTCCAGGCGCCGGCCGCGCCCATCGCCATGCACGCCGCCATCTGCCGTCCCGTCATGATGCCGCCCGCGGCCAGCACCGGCACGTCGCGGATCGGCCTGATCGCCTTGATCACCTCGGGCACCAGCACCAGCGTCGAGACTTCGCCGCAATGGCCGCCGGCCTCGGTGCCCTGCACCACGAGGATGTCGACGCCGGCCGCGACCTGGCGTAGCGCGTGCTCCTTGGCGCCGACGAGCGCTGCGACCGGCACGCCGTGTTTCTTGCCCATCTCGATCATCGCCTTCGGCGGCACGCCGAGCGCATTGGCGATCAGCCGGATCGGATGGTTGAAGGAGACCTCGAGCAACGCCAGCGCCGTCCTGGCATCGAATGGCTGCGGCTGGTCGTCGGCCACTTCCGTGGTCACCGGTTCGATCCCATAGGTCTGGAGCAGCTTGCGGGTGTAATCGCGGTGCGCTTGCGGCACGCGCGCTTCCAGGCTCTTCCAGGTGACGTCCTTTTCGCCCGCGGTGGAGATGTTCTCGGGGATCAGCACGTCGATGCCATAGGGCTTGCCGTCGACGTGCTCGTCGATCCATTTCAGCTCGCGTTCGAGCGTCTCGGGCGTGTGCACGGTGGCGCCGAGCACGCCGAAGCCGCCGGCGCGGCTGACGGCGGCCACGACGTCGCGGCAATGGCTGAAGGCGAGCAGCGGGAACTCGATCCCCAGCATGTCGCAGATCGGCGATTTCATGATTCTCTCCCGAGGCCCGCCGCGTTCGCTTTGCTTTTCGGATGCGAGGACCGCCCGACGCTAGCGCATCGTCGCCGGTGATGCCAAGCCGGTTTTGCCCGTGCATCTTGCGTGCAGGCGCCGCCCGGCGGCGGCCATTCCGCTGCACAAAATAAGGCGGGCCGGGTCTCGCGCCTTGGCTCTTGCGCTTTGGACCGGCTGAGAGAATGCTGTCCTCAACAAAGAGAAGACAGCGAGGGAGGCCAGTCCATGTCGCAAGGGCACACGAGTCCGTGCCGCGGCGCCGAGAGCTACGACGTTGTCGTCGTCGGTGCAGGTTTCGCTGGAATGTACATGCTGCACCGCCTGCGCGGGCTCGGCTTCTCCGCACGGGTCTACGAGCAGGGCAGTGGCGTCGGCGGCACCTGGTACTGGAATCGCTATCCCGGTGCGCGCTGCGACGTCGAGAGCATGCAATATTCCTACTCGTTCTCGGACGAGCTTCAGCAGGAATGGGACTGGAGCGAGCGCTATGCGCCGCAAGCAGAGATCCTGAGATACGCCAACCACGTCGCCGATCGCTTCGACCTGCGCCGCGACATCCAGTTCGACACCCGCATCGAAAGCGCGGTGTTCGACGAGGTGACCGGCAGATGGGCGGTGACGACCTCCCATGGCGACACGGTGCAGGCGCAGTTCGTGGTGCTCGCGACCGGCTGCCTGTCCAACGCACGCAAGCCCGACATCAAGGGTCTCGAGACCTTCAAGGGGCCCGTCTATCACACCGGCAACTGGCCGCACGAGCCGGTGGATTTCACCGGCCTTCGCGTCGGCCTGATCGGGACGGGGTCGTCGGGCATCCAGTCGGCGCCGATCATCGCCGAACAGGCCAGCCATCTCACGGTCTTCCAGCGCACCCCCAATTTCTCGGTGCCGGCGCGCAACGGTGCGCTGAGCGACGAGGAGCGCGGCGCGTTCCGCAACAACTATCCCGAGATCCGCCGCTTTGCCCGCGAGGTGGCGCGCAACGGCATCTACACCGAACAGCCCGACCGCGGCGCGCTCGACGATGACGAAGAGACGCGGCGGGCGAAATACGCCGCGCGCTGGGAGCGCGGCGGCCTGACCTTCATGTATGCCTACAACAATCTCGGCCTCGACCGGACCGCGAACGACACCGCCGCGGATTTCGTGCGCGGCAAGATCGCGGAGATCGTCAGTGATCCCTGCAAGGCGAAGCTGCTCCAGCCGAACAGCCATCCCATCGGCACCAAGCGCATCTGCGTCGACACCGACTATTTCGCGACCTTCAACCGTCCGAACGTCGCGCTGGTGGACATCAAGACCCATCCGATCGAGGAAATCACCGCAAACGCGGTCCGCGTCGCAGGGACAGATCACGAGGTCGACGCGCTGGTGCTGGCGACCGGCTTCGACGCCATGACAGGATCTGTCGCCAGGATCGACATTCGCGGGCGCGGCGGGCAGACGCTGAACCAGAAATGGGCGGAGGGGCCGAAGACCTATCTCGGGCTGATGAGTGCGGGCTTTCCCAACCTCTTCATCATCACCGGTCCCGGCAGTCCATCGGTCCTGTCCAACATGATCGTCTCGATCGAGCAGCATGTCGACTGGATCGCCGATGCCCTCGGCAGTTTGCGCCGCCAGGGTCTCGCCACCATGGAGGCCGATCGGGATGCGGAGGAGAAATGGGTCGCCCATGTCAACGAGGTCGCCGCGGGCACGCTCTATCCGCAGGCCAATTCCTGGTACATGGGCGCCAACGTTCCGGGCAAACCGCGCATCTTCATGCCCTATATCGGCGGCGTCGGCGTCTACCGCCGGATCTGCGACGAGGTCGCCGCGAAGGGGTATGAGGGATTCGTGCTGCAGCGGGCGGATCAGCCCAGGGCCGCGGCATCATAGCTGACGCCGCCATGACGAAACGGTGAGGGGCTGCGCCCACGAATGCAACGCCGCGCTCTTGTCATTGGCCGGCATCTGGCTAATTAATGCAGGTGCATCTTTCCGCCGGAGCCCCCGCATGACCGACGCCCCCGCTTACGTGCCGCCCAAAGTCTGGACCTGGAACAAGGAGAACGGCGGCCAATTCGCCAGCATCAACCGCCCGATCGCCGGCCCCACCCATGACAAGGAGCTGCCGGTCGGCAAGCATCCGCTCCAGCTCTATTCGCTGGCGACGCCGAACGGGGTGAAGGTCACGGTGATGCTCGAGGAGCTTCTGGCGCTCGGCCACGCCGGCGCCGAATACGATGCCTGGCTGATCAGGATCGGCAATGGCGATCAGTTCGGCAGCGGCTTCGTCGACATCAACCCGAACTCGAAGATCCCGGCGTTGATGGACCGCTCCGGCCCCGAGCCGATCCGGGTGTTCGAGTCCGGCTCGATCCTGGTCTATCTGGCCGAGAAGTTCGGTGCCTTCCTGCCGAAGGACATCAAGACGCGCACCGAGGCCATGTCCTGGCTGTTCTGGCAGATGGGCAGCGCGCCCTATCTCGGCGGCGGCTTCGGCCATTTCTACGCCTACGCGCCGTTCAAGATCGAATACGCGATCGATCGTTTTGCGATGGAGACCAAGCGGCAACTCGACGTGCTCGACCGGCGGCTCGCCGACAACGAATATCTCGCCGGCAAGGACTACACCATCGCCGACATCGCGGTATGGCCCTGGTACGGCGCGCTCGCCAAGGGGCTGGTCTATGGTGCCGGCGAGTTCCTGTCGGTGCAGGATTACAAGAACGTGCAGCGCTGGACCGACCAGATCGCCAAGCGCCCGGCGGTGCAGCGCGGCCGCATGGTCAACCGCGTCACCGGCGATCCCGCCAGCCAGCTCCACGAGCGTCATGACGCCAGCGATTTCGACACGAAGACGCAGGACAAGATCGCGCCTGCGACGTGAGATGCTCTTTCTTCACCTCGCCCCGCTTGCGGGGAGAGGTCTAATTCGATCGAAGATCGAATTCGGGCGAGGGGGGACACGTCTCTCGAACTTCGCACATGTGGAGAGAGGCCCCTCACCCCAACCCTCTCCCTGCAAGCGGGGCGAGGGGACGCACCTGGCGTTGTGGTGAGGCCTATTTCCCCTTCACCCCCTCGGCTGCGGGAAACACGACGCGGTCGTCGGTGCGGCAATAGCGATCCGCGAACATGCGGCCGATCGGGTGATAGCGATCCATGTTCACCCGCATCGCCTTGTCGTCCCACAGCTCGTCGCGGATGTAGAAGTGAAGGCCTTCGCCCATGATCAGCCGGCGATCGTCGTTGACGTCGATCATCTTCCAGAGCTTGCACTCCATCGCCCAGGGCGTGTCGGCCAGCCGGGGCACGGCGATTGTGGTCGAAGGTGCGAGCTTGAGCCCGAGATAGTCGGGCTCGCCGATGTCAGGTGGAAAGTCGCCGCTGCTCTCGTGCATGGCGCGCGCCAGCGGCTCGTCCGCGATGTTCACCACGAACTCGCCGGTACGCTGGATGTTGAGGAAGGTGTCCTTGTCCTGGCCGTTCGGCTTGCGGTTCGCCGCGAACATGCACAGCGGCGGATCCTCGCAGAACGCGTTGAAGAAGCTGAACGGCGCGGCATTGACGATACCCGTCGGCCCGATCGTGGTCACCCATGCGATCGGTCGCGGCAGGATGAAGGACGTCAGCACCTTGTAGCGTTCGCGGGGCGTCAGGTCGCTGGCGGCGTAGTCCATGGGGGCTCCTCGGCAAGTCGTCATTGCCGGGCTTGACCCGGCAATCCATCATCCTGAACGAATGTCCCCTTCGATGGATGCGCGGGTCAAGCCCGCGCATGACGAGTTGAAATCACGCCATGCTCAGCTCGTGACGTCCCACCACCATCCAGTGCACCTCGTCCGGACCGTCCGCGAAACGCAGATGGCGCACGTCCTGGTACATCTCCGCGAGCGGGGTCCAGTGCGAGATGCCCGTGGCGCCGTGGATCTGGATGGCCTGGTCGATGATCCTGCAGGCGCGTTCGGGCACCATGGCCTTGACCATGGACACCCAGACGCGGGCCTCCTTGTTGCCGAGCACGTCCATCGCCTTGGCCGCCTTCAGAACCATCAGCCGCATCGCCTCGATCTCGCAGCGGGCCTGCGCGATGATCTGCATGTTGCCGCCGAGATGGGCGATCTTCTTGCCGAACGCCTCGCGGGTGAGGCCGCGCTGCACCATCAGGTCCAGCGCCTTCTCGGCCTTGCCGATGGTGCGCATGCAGTGATGGATGCGGCCGGGCCCGAGGCGCAGCTGCGAGATCTCGAAGCCGCGGCCTTCGCCGAGCAGGATGTTCTCCTTCGGCACGCGCACATTGTTGAAGCGCATGTGCATGTGGCCGCGCGGGGCGTGGTCCTGGCCGAAGACGTGCATCGGCCCGAGCACCTCGACGCCGGGCGTGTCGCGCGGCACCAGGATCTGTGACTGCTGCTTGCTCGGCGCGGCGTCCGGATTGGTCTTCACCATCACGATCAGGATCTTGCAGCGCGGGTCGCCGACGCCCGAGATGTAGTATTTCTCGCCGTTGATGACCCATTCGTCGCCGACGAGCTTGGCGGTGGTCGAGATGTTCTTGGCGTCGGAGGAGGCGACGTTCGGCTCGGTCATGACATAGGCCGAGCGGATTTCGCCGTTGAGCAGCGGCTTCAGCCACTTCTCCTTCTGCTCCTTGGTGCCGACGCGCTCAAGCACCTCCATGTTGCCGGTGTCCGGCGCCGAGCAGTTCATGGTCTCCGACGCCAGCGGGCTCTTGCCGAGTTCGGCCGCGATATAGGCGTAGTCGAGGTTCTTCAGGCCCTGGCCGGTCTCGTCGTCGGGCAGGAAGAAGTTCCAGAGGCCTTCCTTCTTGGCCTTGTTCTTGGCGATCTCGAGCACTTCGAGCTGCTTCGGCGTGAAGCTCCAGCGGTCCTCCTTGCCTTCGCCGGCCTTGGCGAACTCGATCGACATCGGATCGACCGTGTCGCGGATGAACTTCTTGACGTGGTCGTAGAGCGGCCGCACCTGCTCCGACATCCTGAGGTCGTTGAGTTCGTCCCCGGGATTGAGGGTGTAGTTGGTGGTGCGGGGTATGTAGGTGTGTTTCATTGTTGTTCCTCCCG
>CAYREH010000136.1:0-6186 GCA_964423245.1 uncultured Bradyrhizobium sp.
TCCTCGAACGATCCCTTGTCGAGCAGCAATTCGATGCGCTCGCGCGCGGTCAGCTTGCCGCGGGCGTGCTGCGCCTCGATGCGCTTCTCGCCGCCGCCGAGCTTTGCGCCGGCACGACGGTCTTCAAGGGCGTCCAGGATGTGTTTCATTTGCTCCCGCCAGTTCTCAAGCTTCTAAGTGCCGGGCGTTCTAACACGTCATTTTGCGGACCGGGAAGCGGCTTTCGGTGCCGCAGGGCTGCCTTGCCGCAGCGCCAAAGCGCAAGGAATTACAGAGATTTGCCAAAGGGGCCTCGGCCCCTGCTCACCCGGTCCGTCGCCCTGATCAGGCTGCCCCATACCGGTCTCGACCGCGCCATCGGCCATGGCATGAAATATTCGGCCGGTTTCGGCCCGGATCGGGCGACGGACGGACGGTTGAGCCGCGGCCCCGGGCCGCGCGTGGCAGCGGCAAGACGCCCCGCCGATCCGGGCGTGCGGCCGGTTGACCGGGCTCCGCGATTCAGGCTTGCTTGGTGCCCACGATCAGGCGCCGATGTTGCGTGAGCCAGTGGTCCGGCGCGGTCCCCCAAGTCTGGCTGCAAGCATCACGCAAATGTCCGCGACGGTCGTCCCCCTGCCGCCGAACCCCTCGTCCGAAACCGTCGACTTCCTGCGCCGGATGGCCGGCATGGTGTCGGGACGGAACGGCGAGATGCTG
The DNA here is from genome assembly GCA_964423245.1 of uncultured Bradyrhizobium sp. GTDB lineage: Bacteria > Pseudomonadota > Alphaproteobacteria > Rhizobiales > Xanthobacteraceae > Bradyrhizobium. Next base: position 700 of record CAYREH010000136.1, read on the forward strand.
CTCCGTGCGGCGAGCCTGATCGAGTCGCTGGCGCAGCGCGCGATGACGGCCGAACGGCTGTTTCACGAGCAGCAGGAGGACAGCACCCGGAACAGCGAATTGCGCCAAGCCGCCGAACTCGCCTCCGATGCCATGGTGGGCCAGATCGAGGCGCTGCGCGTGCAGCTGGCGGAGGTGACCACCGCCGCCGCGGCCGAGCGCGCCGCCTTCGACGCCGAGCGCGGCAAGCTGATCAACCTGATGCAGAGCGCCGAGAGCCATATCGGCAAGCTCACCACCGAACTCGAGACCTTGCGCGCCTCGGTCGACAGCTACAACGAAACGGTCGTCGCGGTGCCGATCGAGGTGCTGCGGCTGGCGCGCACCCAGTTCGACATGCTGTCCGACGGCTTTGCCCGCAAGGGCGACGTCATCTCGCAGGCGATGAGCGAGATCGGCGGCTTCGCGATCGACCAGGCATTGACGGCGAAGAAGAAAGACCGCTGACGGCTCTCCGTGTCCCGGACGCGCCGCAATGCTTAGCGTTGCTGCGCAGAGCCGAAGGGGCGCTGCGCTGCGCCCGGGGCACGAGATCGATTCCCTTACGGCTCGCCCGGCTTGAACGGCTCCTCCTTGCCGGGCGGCACGGTCTCCTCGGCCATGGCGAGCAGCATGGCAACCATCACGTAATTTCCGGAGACGGCCGTGAGGTCGACGATCTGCTGGTCGTTGAACACCTTCTTCGCCCGCGCATAGGTCTCGTCGCTCACCTTCTTCGTCGTGGTGAGTTCGGTGACGAAGTCGTAGACCACCGCCTCGTCCTCGGCCATCTTCGACGGCCGCCTGTTCGCCTTCAGCTCGGCGATGATGTCGGCGGACAGGCCAGCCTTCGCCGCCAGCGGAGCGTGCGCGAACCACTCGACCTGCGAGCGCCATTGCCGCCCGATGATCAGGATCGCGAATTCATTGAGTTTCGTGGGGACCGATGTCTCCCAGCGCAGATAGTAGAACAGATCGAACAGGCGCTGCCCCAGCACCGGGCTTCGGATCATCGGATTGTAGGGCCCGCCGATGCCAACGCTCGACACTTTCATGATCTGCTCGCCGAGCGGCTTCTGCCGTGCGTCGAGCTGGTCCATGGTGAGCTGCGGAAAGCGCGGCTCCTTGCTGGTGGCGGGGCCGGCGAACAGGGTGGCGGCGAGCCAGCCCCCTGCTGCGGCCAGCGTGAGCGATGAGAGCCAGAGCGGCGTTGCATTCATTGGTATCCTCCCGACCTTTGTTGTTGTGTGGTCGAGAGAAATGCTAGTCGAGCGGCCTTGCAGGCACCAGCACGGCGCGGATTGATGCGCGCTCAGATGGCGCCGATCTCGGCAAGGCAGGCTTGCGTCAGGCTCATGCGAGCCTCGACATGACGCGGCTCCGGACAATCCATGTTGAGGGCGAACACGGTCTGCGCCGCGCCCTTCTCGGCCCAGCCGACCATCCAGCCGATCGAGCCCTGGTCGCGTCCGGCGAGGCCCGACTTGGCGCGGATGACGCTGTCGCCGACCTTCGTCACCGGCAGGATGTCCGCGACCAGATCCTGGCTGCGCTGTGAGACCGGCAAGGCGCGGCGGCGCAGCCGGTCGACGAAATCCACCTGCTCGACCGGATCGATGCGCAAGGCACCCGACAGCCAGAACTGGTCGATGCCGCCGCCGATGTCGCGATTGCCGTAATCGAACAGGTCGACATATTTTTGCATGCGCTCCTGCCCGATCCGGCGCGCGATCTCCTGATAGACCGGCACGGCGCTGACCGCGATCGCGCTGCGCAGCGTGTGATCCTTGTTCCAGGCCTCGATCGGCCGCTTGACGCCGTCCCAGGCGAACACGTCCTTGTCGGGATCGGCGACGACGCCCGTTTCCAGCGAGATCAGCGAGTTCGGGATCTTGAAGGTCGAGGCCGGGATCTTCGCCTCGCCCGAGCGCTGCCGGTCGCTGGCAACGACGAGATAGTCGTCGACCTTGTAGGCCACGAAAGTGCCTGACGTGCCGAGGTCCGTGAAGCGCTTGGCGAGGCTCTCGCGGATTTCGTTGCGCGGCGGGGCGACATGGGCGAGGAGCCGCGAGGGCAGAATGGCGGTTGCGGCAAGCAGTCCGAAGGTGGCGCGGCGGGTCAGCACGGCAATGTCCGTTGAACGATACAAGGTGGACGCGACCATGCAGCCGCCTTCATGGTGAAAGGATGACAGGTCATCGTCCCCGGCCTGACAGCCGCAGCACGAACACCAGGACCTCGGCGACCGCCTTGTAGAGGTCAGGTGGAATTTCCTCGCCGAGCTCGACCTTCGACAGTGCCCCCGCCAGGATCTCGTTCTCCTCGATCGGGATGTCGTTGGCCCTGGCGATCTCGACGATCTTTTCGCCGACCGTGCCCCTGCCCTTGGCGACGACGACGGGCGCGTTGCTGCCCTTCTCGTAGTGCAGCGCGATCGCAAGCTTCGACGGATCGCTCATGTCGCGCGATCCAGGAAATGGCCGGCCCGGGGCGGCGCGGGCTGCGGCGGCGTGCCCTCGCGCACGAGGATGTCGCCGGGCTTGAGCTCGGCCCGCGCCAATGCCTGGCTGAGTTCGGCCACGCCGTCGCGCAGCTGCTGGGCGGTCGCCGGCCGCTCCGCCCACATCCGCACGAAGGTCTTGTCGCCGCTCAGCGTGATGAGCGCATGGACGGGACCGGCTGGCTCCACATTGAGCGTGAACCGGGCGCGCCAGGCGCGCGTCGCGGGATCGGCGGACTCGTTGCCGCCATCGCGCGAAATCTCGAACTGCGCCATCGCCGTGCCTTGCGGGGTCGCGAAGGGGATCTCGAAGTTCCACTGCGGCGCCGTCGCATCGATGCGGTGACCTCCGGCATCGGTACGATCGGGTAGCGAAGCGACCTGAAGCAGGGTCTGGCGTGCGATCGCGGCATCGGTATCGTCCCGCAGGCGGTGCACGACGGCGCCGAGCGGCGCATCCGGCGCGAGCATCGGCGAGGCGACGGACTGCGGCACCGGCAAGGCTCCACGAACCGGCGGCGGCGTCGTTCGCGCCGCGGCCTCGAACGGATGGCCGTCGGGCACGGCCTTGTTCGAGCCCGGCACATTGCCGGTCAGGCGCGGCAGGTTCTGCGTGACCTCCTGCAGCAGGGCCGCGGCAAGGCCTGCGGACATCGTCCGAGGCACCGCGCCCGGTGCGGCCTCGCTGGCCATATCCACCAGCACGCTCGCCGCGAGTGAGGGATTGCGCGGCGCCTGTTGCGGCTGGGCGATCTCCAGTTCGGCAGTCGCGCCCGCAGCCTGCGTGGCCTCGCCGGCAGCCAGAGCCGGCGCGGCAGCGACCTGCGCAGGGCTGGTGCTCCCGGGCGCAGCCGTCGCGGGTCCCTGCGCGGGTGGCGCCGTGGTCTCCAGCGTGGCCAAGGTCTGGCGCAGCACCAGCAGCGCGGCCTTGAGATCGGGCCCCGTGCCTGATGACGGCGCGGCACCGGCGGCCAGCGATGCCTCCAGGAACAGCCCGGACTTCTGGAACGCGGATTCGATATCGCCGCCGTCGAGCTGCGTCGTGAGCGGCGTCTGCTGCGCCAGCACGTCAAGCACGGCCTGTTTCAATCCCGCCGGCAATTGGCTGCCGGTCACGACGGAGGCGAGATCGGCGAATAGCTGGGCCTGGCTGCCCTGCTTCGTGGCGGCCTCGGCCGAGGCGGTCGTGACGACGGCCTGCTCCAGCGGGGTCAGGCTCGTGCGTGCCGCGCCGGCCGATGGCGCAAGCGGCGGACTCTCGATCAGCGAAGCGGCCTGTGGCGTCAGCGTCACCTGGTCGGCGGCCGACCCGCCTGCCCCGCCAACGACCGCGAGCCTGATCGTGCCGTCGTTCTTCGAGACCGCGAGCTGCAGATTCTGCCCCGGCGACAGCGCGACTTCCGAGGAGACGTCGAGCGAGAGATTGGCGATCGCGATCCGCACCAGATTGTCGGCGAGCAGGCTGACGACCCTGGCATCGACGACGCTGCCGGCCTGGAGCACCAGATCGGGCGTCGCCGCATCGGCCGCGGGAGTGGCGGCACTGACGGGAAGGATCGAACTGACCGGCGTCGGCATCTGGGGGCCCGGTGACTGCGAGCCCCACCCTAAGGCCGCGCTCGTAAACCTCTCGTTAAGGACCTTCGACCGCAGGCGCCTTGAGTGCGTTCAGGACGGCCACCGCCGCCTCGAAATCCCGCAGGCGTTGCGCCCTGCGGGCGGCGGCCTCCTCGTCCACGCCCCATTGGTGGGCGTTCCAGTCCTCGTCGACATGGGCGGCGGCCCAGACCTGTTCGGCATCGCGCGCGCCCCTGGCGAGCGCCAGCGCCAGCAGCGCCGAGCCGGTCATGGTCGTCACCATGTGGAGCGCGGCGACCGACCAGGCATCGTCTGGCAATGCGGCGCGCGCGGCCGCGACCGCCTCGTCGGGCTGCTTCACATGCATGATGCCCTCGGACAGGATGAAATGCGCGCCCAGCTCGTCCGCGGCCCAGAACAGCACGGGGTCCCAATGCGCGGCCTCACGGGCCACCAGCCCCTCCGGGTGTCCGGCGCGATAGAACAAGAGATCGGAGTGGAAGTATTTCGCGAGGTCCTCGGCGACGTCGTCGACCCGGTCCACCACGCCCTCGACGACGCTATTGGCGACGCGGGTCAGCGGCATGGTGACGGGGTCGATCGCCTCGCCCTGCGCGGCCCATTCGGCCGCGACGGCCTCGGCGAGCGCATGCGAGGGCACGACCACCTGCCGGCCCGACGGGGTGCGGATCGGTTTGCCGTCCAGCGTGATGGCGAAGCCGCCATCGGCCTCGACCACACCGGTCTCCTTGTAGAAGCGCTTGCGCAGCGGCGGACGCGCGGCCTTGCGGATGGCGTCCTGCGGATCCGGCCGGGGCTCTCCCGCAGCGTCCTCGAACAATTCGCGCATGTGAGTTTTCGGTCCCGGTCGGTCGATGCTAGGTTTTGCGGAATGAAGCCCCTTCTACGACAAGACAAGCGGCCGATAAAGCGAGCGGCGGGCATGAGGGAACTTGTGGCCATGTCCGCCCTGCTCGCCGGGTTGCTGTTGCTGTCCCCCGCGGAGGCCGGCTTCCGCACGCCGGAATCTCTGGTCCGCAACGTCTACGCCCATTACGGCGCGGGCCTGCCCGAGCTTTCGAAGGGGCTGCCGCGGGACGACGCCACCGCCCGGCAATTCTTCGACCCCTCCTTGCGCAGGGCCTGGAGCGCGCCGAAAACCGAGCCATACGATTTCCTGGTGCAGAGCCCGACCTGGAGTCTCGGTCCGGTCGAGATCGCGATCGTTCGCAAGCAGTATGACAAGACCTATGTCGCGGCCAATTTCGACAATCGCGGCCGGCGCGTCAGCCTGAATTTCATCCTGGTCAACGGACCGGAGGGATGGCTGATCACCGACATCGAGAGTCCGCACGACAGCCTGCGCATGTTCCTGGAGCAGTTCCGGAATT
>CAYREH010000137.1:0-5463 GCA_964423245.1 uncultured Bradyrhizobium sp.
CGCTCGACGCTCAATCCGAACCTGTCGATCCACGGCATCGTGCTCACCATGTTCGACTCGCGGAACAACCTGTCGAACCAGGTCGTGGCCGACGTGCGCCAGTTCATGGGCGAGAAGGTCTACAAGACCATGATCCCGCGCAACGTGCGGATCTCCGAGGCGCCGTCCTACGGCAAGCCGGTCCTGGTCTACGATCTCAAATGCGTCGGAAGCGAAGCCTATCTGCGCCTCGCCACCGAAGTGATCCAGCGCGAGCGCGAGCTGCGCGTCACGCATTGATGGTGCCGTAGCCCGTAGGGTGGGTTAGCGACGCGTAACCCACCTCTATTGTTTCCGCGGAAATTGACAATGGTGGGTTACGCCTTCGGCTAACTCACCCTACGATTCAAAACGAGTTCTGGAGTGCTGCACCGTGAATCCAAGGGAGCTGGCGATGGCCGACGAAGCGCGTTCGCGACTGGGCCGGGGTCTTGCAAGTCTGATTGGTGACGTCGGCGGCGAGGCCCAGCACGTCGATCGCCCGCGCGCCCAGCGCAAGGTGCCGATCGAATTCATCAAGCCCAATCCGCGCAACCCGCGCCGCACCTTTTCCGAAACCGAGCTCAAGGAACTCTCGGACTCGATCCGGCAGCACGGCGTGATCCAGCCGATCGTCGTGCGTCCGGTGAAGGGCGCGCAGGACCGCTTCGAGATCATCGCCGGTGAACGGCGCTGGCGCGCTTCGCAGATGGCGGGTCTGCACGAGGTGCCGATCGTGCCGGTCGATATCAGCGACAGTGATGCGCTGGAATTCGCGATCATCGAGAACGTACAGCGCGAAGATCTCAACCCGATGGAAGAGGCGCAGGGCTATCACGCGCTCGCCAACGAATTCAAACGCAGCCAGGAGGACATCGCCAAGGTCGTCGGCAAGAGCCGCAGCCATGTCGCCAACATGATGCGGCTGACAAAACTGCCGGCCGAGGTGCAGGCCTTCATCGCGACCGGCGCACTGACGGCCGGGCACGCGCGGGCTCTGATCGGCGTGCCGGATCCGCTCGCGGCCGCCAAGCGCATCGTCGAGGAAGGGCTCAACGTCCGCCAGACCGAGGCGCTGGCCCACGAAGAGGGTGTGCCGGAGCGCAAGCCGCAGAAGGCGCGCGCTACCGGCGGCAAGGACAAGGATCCCGATACGATCGACCTGGAAAGGCGCGTCAGCGATGCGCTGGGCCTCAAGGTCACCGTCAACCACCGCGATTCCGGCGGCTCGGTGCAGATCAACTACCGCAACCTCGATCAGCTCGACGAGGTGATGAAGCGGCTCGCAAAGGGCGCGCTGTAGACTTCCGCACTCTCCGCGTCATTGCGGGCACAGCGAGGCAATCCAGAATCTTTCTGCGGAGAGAGTCTGGATTGCTTCGTCGCTTACGCCCCTCGCAATGCCGCGGAGAAAACGGCGGCTCAGCCGCGCCGCCTTGCATTTGCGGCGATCGCCATCAGCGTGCGCTGGGCGATGGCGGCGGCGAGGGTGGATTGCTTGCGGGTTTCGAGCGCGGCGGTCGCGAGCTGCTCGATGATCGCCGCCAGCCGTGGCGCGCTGAAATTGCGCAGCGCGGTTTCGACGGCCGGTTTTCTCGAAAAATGCAGCCGCGGAAAGCCACCGTCGAGCACGGCGGACGCCGGCGTGCCGTCGGCAATCGCCAGCGCGGATTTGTGCAGCCAGGCGGCCTGCCGCTGCGCCGCGGAGATGATCACGCCGGGATAGGTGCCGGCGATCATGGCCTTGGCGAACTCGGTCTCGACGACGTCGGGCCGGCCCGCGAAGGCGCCGTCGACGATGGGATCGAGCTTCAGCTCCGAGGCATCGGCGACCACGGCCATCACGTCATCCAGCGTGATCTCGCCCTTGCCGTGCGCATACAGCGTGAGCTTGCGGAGCTCGTTGCGCGAGGCCTGGCGGTCGCCGCCGAGGAACGACATCAGCGCGGCCCGGGCATCCTGGGCGATGCGCAGATTGGCGATGCGCAGTTCGTCTTCCATCAACTTGGCGAGGTCGCGTTCGGTGTCGGGATAGCAGCCGATCGCCACCGCGGTCTTGGCGCGCTCGCAGGCCTTGCGCAGCGGCGATTCGGGACGCAGTTCACCGGCTTCGATCACGATGCGGCAATCCCGCACCGACATGTCCGCGAGCGTGTCGATGCCGCTGGCGAAGCTGCGGGAGCCGGCGCGGACGCGGATGGCGCGGCGGCCGCCGAACAACGGCACCGTCATGGCTTCGTCCACGAGGCGCGATGGCTCAGCCGAGAGCTCGTCGCCATCGAGCTTGACCAGCGAGAACGGATCGTTGGGGTCGTCGACCGCCGAGGCGATCAGCGCATTGGCGCGTTCGCGCACGAGGCCCGTGTCGGGGCCGTAGAGCAGGATGATCGGACGTCCCGCGTCGGGCCGGGCCAGAAAGGCGTCGATCTCTCTTCCGCGCAGCGCGACCATCGGGCTCAACTGTCGTTCCGGGGCGCACCAGGCGCGCACCCGCAAGTCTCTATCAAGATTTCTAAATTCCGGGTCCGCCCAGCGGATGTCCGCCCGTGACGGGATCAGCCCTCAGGTGCCTGCGGTGAAGAACGCGGCAAGCCGGGTCGTGATGTTCTCGGCGATCTCGTTGGCGGCACGATCCTCGGCATCGCGCACCGCGCGGTTGCGGGAGAACCGCTGATAGGAGCCGGGCATGTCGTAGGACACGCGAGAGAAGGTCGTCCCCGTCATCACGGACTTGCCGGTCGCGACCTCGATCAGATTGTACTGGGCATCGATGCCGTAGTTCTCGCTGCTCGGCAGGCCGGTGTTGGCATCGACGATCAGCGACGAACGGCTGGACGAAAAGCGAATCTCCAGCTTGTGGGTCGGCGGCATCCCCGTCGCCGTGCCATAGAGCTTGAAGGCGAGGGCATTGCGGACCTCGACCCCGACCCGGGCTTCCCGGGCGGCATTGGGCTTGGAGATCGGGGGCAGTTCGACCCCCATCAGCTTCTCGCGCAGGCCGGGGGTGCCGTCGGTCCGCTCGGCATACATCGGCTGGAAGCAGCCGGCCGTCAGCGCCGCCAATGCGGCGACCGCGAGCAAGCGGGCTGCGATGCGGAACCTAGCCGACAACATTCACGATCCTCTTGGGGACGATGATCACCTTGCGGACGGGCTTGCCGTCCAGCGCCAGCTTTACCGCATCGAGGGCCAAAACGGCAGCCTCGATTTCCGGATTCTGGGCCGCTGTTGCAACCGTGATGTCGCCCCGCTTCTTGCCGTTGACCTGGACCACAAGGGTCACGCTGTCTTCAACCAGCAAATCGCGTTCGATTTTGGGCCAATTGGCCTCGGAAACCAGCCCGCTTTGGCCCAGGACCTGCCAGCATTCCTCGGCGAGGTGCGGCATCATCGGGGCGAACAGCTGGACCAGGATCTGGCTGGCCTCCCGGATCGCCCAGGCCAGATCCGGAGCGGGCTGCCCCGGGCGCTGGAGCACCTCCGAGAACGTATTGGCGAACTCGCGGATATGGGCGAGGCAGACGTTGAAGTGCAGCCGTTCGATCCCGGTGGTGACCTTGTCGAGCGCGCCGTGGGCGGCCTTGCGCAGGGCGATCGCGTCCGGACCGAAACTGGCCGGCCGGTCCTTTGGCGCGGCCTTGCCGAGTTCCACGGAATCGTTCACCAGCCGCCACAGCCGCTGCACGAAGCGGGAGGCGCCCTGGACGCGCTCGTCGCTCCAGATCACGTCGCGGTCGGGCGGGGAGTCCGACAGCATGAACCAGCGGGCGACGTCGGCGCCGTAGGTCGCGATGATGTCGTCGGGGTCGACCGTGTTCTTCTTGGACTTCGACATCTTCTCGATCGCGCCGATCTGGATGTCCTCGCCGGTCGCAAGCAGCGTGGCGCGCCGGCCGTTGCCGCCCACTTCGATCTTGACGTCGGCCGGCTGCACGAAGGTCCCGTCGGCCTTCTGGTAGGTCTCGTGCACCACCATGCCCTGCGTGAACATGCCGGCGAAGGGCTCGTCCAGCGCGATATGCCCGGTCGCCTTCATCGCGCGGGTGAAGAAACGGCTGTAGAGCAGGTGCAGGATCGCGTGCTCGACGCCGCCGATATACTGATCGACCGGCAGCATCCTGTTGGCCACCGCAGGTGTCGTCGGTGCGGTTTCATTCCAAGGGTCGGTGAAGCGCGCAAAGTACCAGGACGAATCCACGAAGGTGTCCATGGTGTCGGTTTCTCGGGTCGCCGGCCCCCCGCATTGCGGGCAGGTGACGTGCTTCCAGGTCGGATGATGGTCGAGGGCATTGCCCGGCTTGTCGAAGGTCACATCCTCCGGCAGCACCACCGGCAGGTCGGCGTCCGGCACCGCCACCACGTCGCATTTGGGGCAGTGAATCACCGGGATCGGGCAGCCCCAATAGCGCTGGCGCGAAATGCCCCAGTCGCGCAGGCGGAAATTGACCTGGCGCTCGCCCACCGGTGCGTTGCCGCGCAACTCGCCCTCGAGGCGTTTTGCGACCTCGTCCTTGGCCTGATCGATCGTCATGCCGTCGAGGAAGCGGGAATTGATCATGCGGCCGTCACCGTCATAGGCGGTGTCGGTGATCACGAAGGACTTGGGATCCTGGCCTTCGGGGCAGACGACCGGCGTGTTGCCGAGGCCGTATTTGTTGACGAAGTCGAGGTCGCGCTGGTCGTGCGCCGGGCAGCCGAAGATCGCGCCGGTGCCGTATTCCATCAGCACGAAATTGGCCACATAGACCGGCAGCTTCCAGCTCGGATCGAACGGATGCACCGCCCGGATGCCCGTGTCGAAACCCTGCTTCTCGGCGGTGTCGATGATTTCCTGCGCGGTTCCGATCTTCTTGATCTCGGCGATGAACTCCGCGAGCTTCGGGTTCTTGGCGGCCGCCGCCTGCGCCAGCGGATGATCGGCCGAGATCGCCATGAACTTGGCGCCGAACAGCGTGTCGGGCCGCGTGGTGAAGATCTTGAGTTCGCTCTCACCTGCGGGCGTCGTGGCCTGATCGAGTGCAAAGCGGATCAACAGGCCTTCCGAGCGGCCGATCCAGTTGCGCTGCATCAGGCGCACCTTGTCGGGCCAGCGATCCAACCCATCCAGCGCCGACAGCAGCTCCTGCGAGTACTTCGTGATCTTGAAGACCCACTGGTTCATTTCCCGCTGTTCGACAACGGCACCGGAACGCCAGCCCCGTCCGTCGATCACCTGCTCGTTGGCGAGCACGGTCATGTCGACGGGGTCCCAGTTCACCTTGCGCTTCTCGCGCTCGGCAAGGCCCGCGCGCAGGAAGTCGAGGAACATCTTCTGCTGGTGCCTGTAATAGCTGGGATCGCAGGTCGCGATCTCTCTGGACCAGTCCAGTGACAGCCCGATGGAGCGGAGTTGCTTCTTCATCGCGGCGATGTTGTCGTAGGTCCAGGCCTTGGGCGCCACCTTGC
>CAYREH010000138.1:0-5333 GCA_964423245.1 uncultured Bradyrhizobium sp.
ATGCTCTGCCCGTCCCCGAGATTTGGCAAGCGTCAAAAATCGCTGCGCTGCGTCGTCAACCGGGGCGCGTCTTGGCGGCTGTCGTTCCACCTCTCCCCAGCGGGGAGAGGTCGGATTGCTCTGGCGCGCAATTGCGCGCTTGAGCAATCCGGGTGAGGGGCCGCAGCATTCGGTGAGACTGTAACCCCTCACCCGGATCGCATCTTCGATGCGATCCGACCTCTCCCTTCAGGAGAGGTGAAGCAGCACCGCCGTTGAGCCGTCTCAACGCCCGGGACGGAGTTCCAGGCTTTCGAGGCCGGCGGCGATGTTGAGGCCGACCTGGCCCTGCAGGCTGAGCGGCTGGAGCGCGATCGAATTGTTGGAGCCGCCGACCAGCACATTGCCGCCGAGACCGACGCCGACCGACGCGCTACCCTGTGCACCGGCGTAATTGCCGGCGAGGTCGCCGGGTCCGAGCCGGTTGACCGGGGCGAACACGCCCCAGGCGAGCGCGGTCTCCTGGGTGATGCCGATGTCGAGGCCGACCTTGCGGATCGTCGCGACATAGCGATCTTCAGGCCGGCCGTCGGCGCGCAACACGCAGCCGAGATTGGTGACGGAGCCGACGATGAAGCCGACGCTGGCGCCGCCGCGGCATTCCAGCACGCCGATCTGCACAAGGCCGCTCTGCGCGCTGGTGCTTGCGACGGACGCGACGAGGCTCGCAGCGGCAAGCCCGGCGAGGAGGAATGAGCGGCGCATGAAAAATCTCCGGCGATGATGTTAGGCGAGTTGAATCGCCAGGCAGGCGATGCGCGATGGTCTATGCCACAAGAGCCCTGAGGGTGCCAGATCGGGGACTGCAAAATGATGCGCGGCCGTCCCTTCTCCCCTTGTGGGAGAAGGTGGCGCGAAGCGCCGGATGAGGGGTTCTCTCCGCGAATTCAAATGAGAGTTAGACTCGGAGAGAGAGACCCCTCACCCGTCTCGCCGCTTCGCGGCGATCCACCCTCGCCCACAAGGGGAGAGGGTAACACCGCACTGTCACGACGGGCTTACCGCAGATTGCCGCAGAAGCGCTGGATGCGCTTGCAGGCGTCTTCGAGGTCCGACGTCTTGGTGGCGTAGGAGATGCGGAAGGCCGGACCGAGGCCGAAGGCCGACCCCTGCACCACCGCAACGCCTTCGGTCTCGAGCAGTTCGGTGACAAAGGCCTCGTCGTTGTCGATCACCTTGCCGGACGGCGCGGTCTTGCCGATCGTGCCGGCGCAGGACGGATAGACGTAGAAGGCGCCTTCCGGCCGCGGGCACTCGATGCCCTTCGCCTGGTTGAGCATGGAGACCACGAGGTCGCGGCGCTCCTTGAACACCTTGTTGTTGGCGGGAATGAAGTCCTGCGGACCATTCAGCGCTTCCACCGCCGCCCATTGCGCGATCGAGGACGGGTTGGAGGTCGACTGCGACTGGATCGTCGCCATGGCCTTGATCAGTTGCGCCGGACCGCCGGCATAGCCGATGCGCCAGCCGGTCATGCAATAGGCCTTGGACACGCCGTTCACGGTGAGCGTGCGGTCGAACAGCTTCGGCTCCACCTGCGCCGCCGTGGTGAATACGAAGTCGTCATAGACGAGGTGTTCGTACATGTCGTCGGTCATCAGCCAGACATGCGGATGCTTGAGCAGCACGTCGGTGAGCGCCTTGAGCTCGGACCTCGTGTAGGCCGCGCCGGTCGGGTTCGAGGGCGAGCACAGAATGACCCACTTGGTCTTCGGCGTGATCGCGCGCTCGAGCGCGTCGGCCTGGAGCTTGAAGCCATGCTCGGCGGTGCAGACCACCGGCACGGATTCGCCGCCGGCGAGCGCGACCATCTCGGGATAGCTGACCCAGTAGGGCGCGGGGATGATCACCTCGTCGCCCGGATTGATGGTCGCCATCAGCGCGTTGTAGAGCACCTGCTTGCCGCCGGTGCCGACGATGATCTGGTTCGGCTTGTAGGTGAGACCGTTCTCGCGCTGAAACTTGCCGATGATGGCTTCCTTCAGTTCGGGAATGCCGTCGACCGCGGTGTACTTGGTCTTGCCCGCCTCGATGGCGTGGATCGCCGCCAGCTTGATGTTCGCGGGCGTGTCGAAGTCGGGCTCGCCGGCGCCGAGACCGATGACGTTGCGGCCCGCCGCTTTCAGCGCGCGCGCCTTGTCCGTGACCGCGATGGTCGCGGACGGCTTCACACGGTCGAGCGCAGCGGCAAGGAAGGACATCGTCATCTCCTGACAAGCGTCGTGAACCCTCTGGCCTCACGACTCCGATTGTGGGAATGGATCCACCCTAAAACGTGTGCCGTTGCACCGCAAGAAACTTCGGCCGATCTTGCGAAAGTTTAGCGGATCAGGAACGGTTCAGGCTCTGATTTCCTGCAATTTTCGGCAAGTTTGCCTTGCAAACTCCTCATATCCAGCAAGGCTTGTCCTCGGAGCAATGTCCCGCATGCTTCGTCATGGCCGGCCTCGTCCCGGCCATCCACGCCTTGCCACGCGGCACGGAGAATGTGGGTGCCCGGGACAGGCCCGGGCATGACGAAGTCCTGGCTTCATGTCGCCGTCCCCAACCAAATCACGCCGCTTCAGCGAAACGCGACGCGGTGGGACCGCGCGTTGACGCAAGCGTGATCTCACCCGCCCCGCCGCGCGACAATGATCTTTCCTCGCGCTGCAATGCGGTAGGCTTTTCGAGTTTTTCTATGGCGCGGGCCTTGCGGCGGATTCGCAACGGCATCATTGTTTAGCCGCGTTGCGGGGCAACAAGCGCCGCGTCCCGCCCTTACGGAATTGAAGCCGCAGAATGTACAAGCTCTATTCGATGCAGCGCTCCGGCAACAGCTACAAGGTCCGCCTTGCGCTGGCGCTGTTGAACGAACCCTATGAATCGATCGAGATCGACATTCTGCGCGGCGAGAGCCGCACGCCGGACTTTCTCGCCAAGAACCCGTCGGGCCAGGTGCCGTTGCTCGAGGTCGGCGACAACCGCTACCTTGCCGAGTCCAACGCCATCCTCTGGTACGTCGCCGTCGGCACGCCGCTCGCGCCGGAGAACCGCATCGATCGCGCCGACGCGCTGCAATGGATGTTCTTCGAACAGCACGCGCTCGAGCCGAATATCGGCGCCGCCTATTTCTGGCTGCTGCTGGTCAAGGGCGGACGCGATCTCCAGACCCATGCGCTGGAGGACTGGATGGAGCGCGGCTATGGCGCGCTCCAGGTGATGGAGAACCACCTCAAGACCAACAATTTCTTCGCGGCGCGCCAGCTCACGGTCGCCGATATCGCGCTGTACGGCTACACCCACCTCGCCGACCGCTGCGACTTCGATCTCCAGGCCTTCCCGGCGATCCGGGACTGGCTGAAGCGGGTCGAGGCCGCCCCCGGTTTCGTGGCGATGGACTGGCGGCCGGCGAATATCGAGGATCCGGCCAGCATCGCGGCCGGCGCCTGAATTGATCCACAGCCCCGCGAATAGCGGGCACAACGGCTGCGGATGCCGCAATCCGGCCATTTTCGGCATGGCCTTCGCCGCAATGTTGCCGGTTGAAACTGTGAAATTGTTCTGCGTCGCGGGTGATTCGCCCGCACGTGGAAGGATTTAGACCATGATTCGGGCGTCCGGCACGGCAGGGTTTCAAGGCCGTCCCGCTACCGTTGCGTCTTCCCGGCTCACCCATGCCGTGGCGGCCTCGCTCGCCATCGCAGCGCTGTCGGTGTGTCTGATCGTCACCCTCACGGTGCTGTCGACCAAGGCGACCATGGCGATGGGTCTGCCGGTCTGATCCCCGTCTCATCCTGGACCTGCCTTCACGGCGCCGCGTGGCGCGCGCCGACCGGACTTGCGACAGGACTTGCGACAGGACTTGCGACAGGACTTGCGACAGGACTTGCGACAGGACTTGCATGAAATCACCCGTCGTCGTCGTTGCCATTACCCTGACTGCGGCCATCCTGGTCGCGGCATCGCTGTTGATTTTCACGGGCATGCGGAAGAGCGCGGGGACACTGACGCACGCGCCTCTGCAGCAGCAGCAGCGAATGCGGCACGTCACCGCATGACTTGAGGCAGCACGGCTCCGACGCATCGCGCGATTGATCCGACGCGAGATCATCAACTATGAAGGACGCATCATCGTCCTGTGTCCCGGAGTCGCCTCAATGTCCCAGCTGCCCCTCACCATCCGCGCCGTCACGCAGCAGGATTACGAGCGATGGCTGCCGCTCTGGGACGGCTACAACGCCTTCTACGGCCGCTCGGGTCCGACCGCGCTCGCCCCCGAGATCACGCGCATGACGTGGCACCGTTTCTTCGACGCCTATGAGCCCGTGCATGCGCTGGTCGCCGAGAGCGAGGGACGCCTGCTCGGACTGACGCATTACCTGTTCCACCGCAGCACCACGGCGATCGAGCCGTCCTGCTATCTGCAGGACCTGTTCACGCTGGAGGCCGCGCGCGGCAAGGGCGTCGCCTCGGCGCTGATCCACGGCGTCTACGAGCGCGCGACGGAAGCGGGATCGCCGCGCGTCTACTGGCAGACGCACGAGACCAATGTCACGGCGCAGAAACTGTACGACAAGGTCGCCGAGCGCTCCGGCTTCATCGTCTATCGCAAGGTCTTCTGAAGCCGGCAACGGCCTGTGGATAAGCCCCGATGTCACCGGCGCGTAACATGCCGGGGTTAGGTTACGGCTGCGTCTGATCAGGCCCCCCGTCACCGATCAAGCGCCCCAAAGCGGTCCCCGTCAGTCGCCGCGTCTGACTGGGGCCGCATTTTTTTGCGCCTCGCCGCCAGCATGGCAGCAGCGCAAGGCGATCGCTTGCCGCTGCGATGCACGCTGGGCCACAATGTTTCCCGTTGTTCTCCTGACGGGACCCCTCATGGACATTCGCAATCTCGGCGCCTCCGGCCTTCGCGTTTCCGCGGTCGGCCTCGGCTGCAACAATTTCGGCCAGCGCACCGATCTGGAGACCTCGCGCAAGGTGATCCACCGCGCGCTCGATCTCGGCATCACGCTGTTCGACACCGCCGACATCTATTCCAACATGGGCGGCTCGGAGACCGTGCTCGGCGCGGTGCTCGGCGATCGCCGCAAGGACATCGTGCTGGCGACGAAATATGCCAAGCCGATGGCCGAAGACGGCACCAAGCAGGGCGCCTCGCGCCGCTACATCATGTCGGCGGTGGAAGCCAGCCTGAAGCGGCTGAAGACCGACTACATCGATCTCTACCAGCAGCACGATTACGACCCGCTGACGCCGATCGAGGAGAGCCTGCGCGCGCTCGACGATCTCGTCCGCCAGGGCAAGGTCCG
>CAYREH010000139.1:0-5321 GCA_964423245.1 uncultured Bradyrhizobium sp.
GGCGTGACGTTGATCTCGGCCACGACGGGCTTGCGCCGGCCACGGCGCCCGCCGCCTCCGGACGAACTCGCAACGTTCATGCCCATGGTCTGGTGCCCAAAATGCCCTTCACACTATACATCCCGGCCTTCAGCCCCGCTCGTCGATCTGGCGCGACAGAATGGCTGAAAATTCGTCGGCGAAACCTTCGAGCCGCTGGGCCTGCCGGTTCACCTCGGAGGCGAACTTATTGTAGAAGATAGTGGCAGGAATGGCGGCGATAAGGCCGACGGCGGTGGCAAACAGCGCTTCCGCAATGCCCGGGGCGACCACTGCCAGGGAGGTATTCTTGGACGCCGCGATCGACTGGAAGCTCGACATGATGCCCCAGACGGTGCCGAACAGGCCGACGAAGGGGCCGGCGGACCCCACCGTGGCGAGCACCAGAAGGCGGCGCTCCAGCCGTTCGACCTCGCGCGCGATGGAGACGTTCATCACCTTGTCGATGCGCATCTGAAGGCCCGCGACCGAGCGGGCGTGGCTCTCGAAGGACCTCTTCCACTCGCGCATCGCCGCCACGAAGCAGGCTGCCATGGAATGGGTCGGCTTGGCGGAGAGCGTGCGGTAAAGCTCCTCGATCGACTCGCCGGACCAGAACGCCTGCTCGAAGCGATCCATCGAGCGGCGGGTGCGGGCAAACAGAAAGATCTTGTCGATGGCGATGGCCCAGACCCAGACCGAGCAGGCCAACAGGCCCAGCATCACCGCTTTCACGATCCAGTGAGCCTGCCAGAACAGCGCGATCAGCGACACGTCCGCGGACGCGGCAACCGGAAGGGCTGATTGAGCCACGTCGGCCGGATTCATAGGCACTATCCTCTCAAGGCGATCGTTACGTCACGTCCCGCCGGCAAAAGGCCGCCGGTTCCCCAACAGCCGCACCATCAGGCGCGGCGGGCAAGCCCGCTCAAAACCTTGTCTTTCTGGGGTGCAGGGGCTCGTCCAAAGCCGCCGCCTGCATTCCCTGCCAAGATGTCAAAACTAAGGGCCTCGGCGACAGGCTTTTGGGCGCGATTGTCCGCCCTTACCAGAGCCCGGCGTTGGTTAATGCGGGGTTACCCGATGTCTGATTTGGCTGCCGGAATGGTAGGCAATGCAAAGGGATGACGCCCTGATACAGGCGCAGCGGCGACCGGTCACGAGCAGCCCGTCAGGGCGGCGCTCCCCCCTGCTCCTTCAGCCGGTCGATCAGCCATCGACCGGCCGGTCCCGGCGGCGTGTCGGTCCTGTACACCGCCGACATGGCAATGCGGGCATCCGATTCCGCATCCTCGAGGACCAGGGGAACGAGCTCCCCGCCGGCGAGATCCTGCTCGACCACATGATGGGGCATACCTCCCCAGCCGAGCGCGGCGCGCAGGAAGGCATGCTTGGCGCCGAGATCGGACAGACGCCAGGTCCTGGACGATAGCACCCGCAGGTCCTGCCCCTCGGTCAGGCGCGACCGATCGGTCAGAACGAGTTGCACGTGCTCACGCAGCAGACCCGACGGAATCGGACCACGATGCTGCGCCAAAGGATGGCGGGGCGAGGCGACCATGAGATAGCGCGTGCCGAGCAGTGGCTCGCCCTGCAGCTCCGGATGGTTGACGAGCAGCGGACCGCGAATGCCGAACGAACAGCGGCGTTCGAGGACTGGCTCGATGACGCCTCCGAGGCCTTCCACCGACATTCGCAAGGAGGTGTGTGGGAACGTCTTCTGGAACGCCGCGACCGCCTCCGTCAGCACGGCGGTTGGAAACAGCACGTTCACGGCGACGTTCAACTCCGGCTCAAGACCTTCGGCGATGCCCCGCGCGCGGGCCTTCAGCTGATCGAGGCTCGCAGCGACAATGCGCGCATCGTTCAACAACGCCCGCCCCTCGGAAGTCAGCACGGGGTAGCGGCCGGTCCGATCAAACAGCCGAAGGCCGAGTTGGCCCTCCAGATTGGCGAGGCTCTGGCTGATCACCGATTGGGCGCGGTGCAGCTTCCGCCCGGCCGCGGAGAAGCTGCCGGAATCGGCGGCCGCAATGAAGGTGCGCAACTGATCGAGGGAGATACCGTCGAGCATATATCGCCAAAACAGATGATTAGTATCGAAATATATAGGCTTCTTCGATGGATCGCAACGCCTCATGTGAAGCGCAGTCGAACTCGGAGACTGCAATGAAGCTTCTGCATATCGATTCCAGCATCGCCGGCGACGGCTCCGTCACCCGCACGCTCTCGGCGGACATCGTGAAAGGACTGGCGGCGCGCCATCCCGGCCTCGAGATCACCTATCGCGACGTCGCAGCGGACCCGCTCAGCCATTTGACCGGAGCCTACATGGCCGCGCTGCAGGGTGCCCCCGTGGACGAGGCCCTTGGCCGCGAGCTCAGGACCGGCATGGCCGCCCTCGAGGAGTTTCTCGCGGCGGACGTCATCGTGATCGGCGCCCCCATGTACAATTTCGGCATACCCACGCAGCTCAAGGCGTGGATCGATCGTCTGGCGGTGCCGGGCAAGACCTTCAGCTACAATCCGCAGGGCCCGGTCGGCCTCTGCGTCGGCAAGAAGCTGATCGTGGCGTCGGCCCGCGGCGGCGTCTTCAGTGCCGGACCGGCGGCGACGTTCGACCACCAGGAGAGCTATCTCACGACGCTGTTCGGATTCCTGGGCATCAAGGACATCACCTTCGTGCGGGCCGAAGGCGTCGCCATGGGACCGGAAGCGCGCACCAAGGCCATCGACGCCGCGCGCGAGATGGCCGCCAAGGTCGCGGCTTGATCCTGCGATCGGTTCAGGACCAACGGGCATGACCGTTCACCTCTCACCCACCGTCGCGGCGCAGCAGCGCGGCCGCGACGGCTCGTTCTCGGTGCGCGCGCTCGACCTCGCCGGATTTGGTCCGGTCCACTCGCCGGTCGTCGTTTTCGACGAATTTCGTGTCCAAGGCCGGCCCTTTCCGCCGCACCCGCACGCGGGCTTCGCTGCGGTGACCTATGTCTTCGCGGATTCGGAGGGCGGGCTTCGCAGCCGAGATTCGCTCGGTCATGATTTCGTCGCAGCACCGGGTGGTCTGGTCTGGACACAGGCGGGTCGCGGCGTGATCCACCACGAGGTGCCTGCCGAGCCGCGCCCGCTGCACGGGCTCCAATTGTTCGTGAATACGCCGGCGCTCAACAAGCTCGATCCACCGAAGACGCTGCGGCTCCCCGCCGATCTGGTGCCGGAATGGCGCAGCGATGACGGCGACTGCGTCCGCGTGGTCGCCGGCTCCTTCGGCGGCTTCGTCTCGCCGCTGGTCACCGACCAGCCCTTCACGCTCCTGGACATCGCCTTGCGCCGCACCCTTGCTTTCGACCTTCCGTCCGATCACGTCGCGATCGCCTATGTCGTGCATGGAGGGCTCGCGATCGCGAGCGACGGGGAGACGCGACGGCTTTCGGACAGCGACGCGATCGCCCTGCATGGAACGGGCGGCCGCGTCATGTTCAGCACGGAATCGCCGACCCAGTTTCTGATCGTGTCGGGTCCGCTGCTGGACGAACCGATCGTCATCGACGGTCCCTTCATCATGAGCGATGCGGCGCAAATCGCAGCCGCGGTGGCCAGGTATCGGGCAGGCGGCATGGGGACGCTTGGCCCGTTGTGAGTGACGGGCATCATTGCAGCCACGCCATCCAACAGGAGTTTTGATGTTCGCAATCACCGGAGCCACGGGCCAGCTGGGCCGCAAGGTGGTGACAAGCTTGCTGAGAGAGGTCCCGGCGTCCGACATTGTGGCGGTGGTCCGCGACGCCGGCAAGGCGGCCAATCTGGGCGTCGATGTTCGCGCGGCCGATTATCGCGAGCCGCAGGCGCTGGAACGTGCCTTCGCCGGGATCTACAAGCTTCTTCTGATTTCTTCGAGTTCGTTCGATACGCGTCAGGCCGAGCACGCCAACGTCATTGCCGCGGCAAAGGCGGCGGGCGTGCGGCACGTCGTCTACACCAGCCTGCTGCATGCGGATCGCTGGGCTCCCGCTTTCGCGCGCGACCATGTCGTGACGGAAGAACGGCTCAAGGACTCCGGTCTCGCCTACACCATCCTGCGCAACGGCTGGTACTGGGAGAACCACACGGCCGCGCTTGGCGCCTCGCTCGCACACGGGATGATGGTCGGCAGTGCAGGCGAGGCCAGGATCTCCTGGGCCTCGCGTCAGGATTTCGCCGATGCAGCGTCGGCGGTGCTGACGGGTGGCGGCCACGCCGGCAACACATACGAGCTTGCGGGCGACACGTCGTACACCATGACCGATCTCGCCGCCGAGGCGATGCGGCAAAGCGGCAAGCCTCTCATCTACCGCAACCTCACGGAGCAGGAGCACGCTGGCGTCTATGCCTCCTTCGGCCTGCCGCCGCCGGTCGCTGCGATGCTGGCTGAGGTGGAAGCGCGCGGCGTATCCACCGGTGTTCTCCACGATGATGGCCGCGTTCTGTCGACCCTGACCGGGCGGCCGACACTTCCGCTCGAGCAGGCCGTGGCGGAGGCGCTGCACGGCGCGCCCTGAGAGAATCGCGCAGCCGGGCTCTACGCCGCCGAAACGTCCGGGCAATTGGTCAGTCGGGCCGGATTGCCGACTGCCGTGCAGCCTGCCGGCACGTTCGATGTCACCAGCGTGCCTGCGCCAATCCGGGCGAAGTCGCCTACCGCGACATCACCGAGGATCGACGCCCCGGCGCCGATGAAGACGCCGCGGCCGATGCGCGGGGCGCGGGCCGGCAATGTGCCGGTGCGGCTCATCGTGACGTTCTGCAGAATGGTGACATCGTCGGCGATGACGACATTGGCGCCGATCACGATGCCGGTGGCGTGGTCGAGTTGCACGCCGGATCCGATCCGGGCCGCAGGATGAAGACTGACGTGGAGCACGTGCGAGGCCTCGTTCTGCAACAGCAGCGCGGTATCGGCGCGGTCGTGCCGCCAGAGCCAGTTCGAGACACGCCAGGCCTGGAGCGCGGCATAGCCCTTGTGATGCAGCAGCGGCTGCAGAAGCCCGGCGACCGCCGGATCGCGCCGCACGATCCCCCGTAGATCCAGCGCGGCCGCCTCCACCAACTCCGGCTCGCGGCGAAACGCACGGATCGCGACATCGGCAAGACGCGCACGATCCGCATCAGCCCCGGCCAGCCGGCGCGCGATCAGATCGGCCAGTGCGGTGGCGAGATCGTCATGCGCCAGAACTGCGGTGGTCAGCGCCGCGCCGAACACCGGGTCAGCCGCCGCGCCGCGCTTCGCTTCGGCGCAAATCTGCTGCCAGAGATCGTCGCTTGCC
>CAYREH010000140.1:0-1185 GCA_964423245.1 uncultured Bradyrhizobium sp.
AAGCCGATCTCTTCGCCGATCCGCAACGCCTATATCGACTTCACGAAGATGACGACGAGCCTCGTCGCCGTCGTCACCGACGTCGTGCGCGACGGCAGGCGCGTCGTCGGCTACGGCTTCAACTCCAACGGCCGCTACGGGCAGGGCGGCCTGATCCGCGAGCGCTTTGCCGCCCGCATCATCGAGGCCGACCCGAACTCGCTGCTGAACGCGGCCGGCGACAATCTCGACCCCGACAAGGTCTGGGGCGCGATGATGACCAACGAGAAGCCGGGCGGCCATGGCGAGCGCTCGGTCGCGGTCGGCACCATCGACATGGCGGTGTGGGACGCGGTGGCGAAGATCGCCGGCAAGCCGCTGTTCCGTCTGCTGGCCGAGCGCCACGGCCTTGACCCCAATCCGCGCGTCTTCGTCTATGCCGCCGGCGGCTATTACTATCCCGGCAAGGATCTCTCCGCCCTGCGCGGCGAGATGCGCGGCTATCTCGATCGCGGCTACAACGTCGTCAAGATGAAGATCGGCGGCGCTGATATCGACGAGGATCGCAGCCGCATCGAGGCAGTGCTCAAGGAGATCGGCAAGGACGCGCAACTCGCCGTCGACGCCAACGGCCGCTTCGATCTCGAGACCGCCATCGCCTACGCGAAGATGCTGCGCGACTATCCGCTGTTCTGGTACGAGGAGGCGGGCGATCCGCTCGACTATGCGCTGCAGGCCGCGCTCGCCGAGTTCTATCCCGGCCCGATGGCCACCGGCGAGAATCTCTTCAGCCACCAGGACGCCCGCAATCTGATCCGTCACGGCGGCATGCGCCCCGACCGCGACTGGCTGCAATTCGACTGCGCGCTGTCCTACGGCCTGTGCGAATACCAGCGCACGCTTGCTGTGCTGAAGACCCACGGCTGGTCACCCAGCCGCTGCATTCCGCATGGCGGCCACCAGATGTCCCTGAACATCGCCGCCGGCCTCGGCCTGGGGGGCAACGAGAGCTATCCCGACCTGTTCCAGCCCTATGGCGGCTTCCCCGACGGCGTCCGCGTCGAGAACGGCCACATCACGATGCCCGACCTTCCCGGCATCGGCTTCGAAGGCAAGTCGGATCTCTACAAGGAAATGAAAGCGCTGGCGGAGTAGCCCGCCCGCTGCGGGATACTCCGTCATTGCGAGCGCAGCGAAGCAATCCAG
>CAYREH010000140.1:1285-5029 GCA_964423245.1 uncultured Bradyrhizobium sp.
CAATGACGATGCGGGACGACCTCTCGCTACGACAGCCGCATGTCCAGCAGCCGCCGTCCTTCGCCCTTGATCAGCTTCTTCACCGCGCTCGACGCCACGACCTCGCCGTCATTCGCATACGCTTCGTGGTTCTTCTCGATGTCGTCGAGCCGGTAGAGGTAGTTCACCATCACGCCGGCGGATTCGCGCAGGCCCTTCGGCGAGAGATCGCCGAGCCAGTTGATGCGCTCGAGCCGTGCGCCGTTGCCGAGGTGGAAGCGGGCGACGGAATCGATCAGCCGGCCCTTCGGCGTCCGCGCCTTCAGGAAGTAGTGGGCGGCGAGCGGCTCGAGCACGCCGCGCAGCTGTGCGGTGGTCTCGGGGCTCTCGAACCATCTGGGATCATCGAGGCGCTTCAGGATCTCGCGGTCCTCGTCCGACAGCGGCAAATCCTCGTCCTGCTTCACCCATGCCATGAAGCCGGGCACCGGCGACAGCGTGACGAAAGTATCGAGCTTCGGCAATTCGCGGCGCAGCTCCTCCACCACCTGCTTGATCAGGAAGCTGCCGAAGGAGATACCCCCGAGGCCACGTTGCGTGTTCGAGATCGAGTAGAACACGGCGGTGCGCGCCTTCTCGATGGACAGATGCTGGCGATCGACCGCGAGCAGCGGCGCGATCGCGGCCGGAATCGTTTCCGTCAGCGCCACCTCGACGAAGATCAGCGGCTCGTCGACCATCGCGGGATGGAAGAAGGCGTAGCAGCGGCGGTCGACCGGATCGATGCGGCGGCGCAGTTCGTCCCAGTCCGAGATTTCATGCACGGCCTCGTAGCGGATGATCTTTTCGAGGATGTTGGCCGGGGTCGACCAGTCGATCCTGCGCAGCACGAGAAACCCCCTGTTGAACCACGACGAGAGCAGATGCGAGACGTCGCGATCGAGCGCGGCGAAATCGGAATTGCCTTTCATCAGGCCGAGCAGATCGGCCCGCATGTTGACGAGATCGCCGGTGCCGCCGGGCGCGCGATTGAGCCGGCGGATCAGTTCCTGCCGCCGCGGCTCCGAGGCGAAATGCAGCGCGCTGGCGTCCTCGTCGTTCGGTCCGCTGCGCCAGGCCTCGATGGCCCGGGCGAGCCGCTCGCGGTCAGGCCCGAAATCGCGCACCAGGGCCTCGAAGAAGGCGCGGCGGCCGGGCGCATCCAGCTCCTGGTAGAGATCGAGCACGTCGCGCGCCAGGGCTGTGCCGGAGGCCTCGCCGCGCCCGGACAGCAGCGCGCCGCAGAGTTCGATCAGTCCGTCGGCGTCCCGCCGCGTCTCGGCGGAATCGCCGCGGCGAAGCAGCGTCCGGCCGCGCTCGGAGATGGTGGCGAGCAGGTCGGAAAAAAAGGCGTTGGCCATGAGGGCTTTCGATTCAGGTTTGTGCGTTGCGAGAAGTTTACACGGGATTTGGGCGAAAGCCGATCACAATTGGGAGGCACCGGCGACCAACTCCAACCGAGCCATGCGTCGGAAGGATACGATCATGCCACGAACGATACTCCTTCAGCCGTCATTGCGAGGAGCGGAGCGACGAAGCAATCCAGAATCCCTCAGCTGGCGCGGTCTGGATTGCTTCGTCGCAAGGGCTCCTCGCAATGACGCCCGAAAGAGCGCGCCGCGCTAGACTTTCCCCGCAAACTCCGTCGGTGTTCGCCCCGTCACCTGGCGGAACGCCGCCGAGAACGCGGGCACGCTGGCATAGCCTAGCTGGGTGGCGAGCTGCTTCACCGAGACGCCCGGATCGGTCGACAGCAGTTCGATCGCCGCGGCGATGCGGGCGCGCTGGCACCAGCTCTTGAAGCTGAGCTGCGTCTCGGTGGAAAACAGCCGCGACAGGGTCCGCGCCGAGGTGCCGACCGCGCGCGCCAGATTGTCGATGTCGTGCGCCCCGGTGGGATCGTCGAGCACCATCAGCGCGGCGCGGCGGCTGCGCGGCTCGCGCGGCAGCGGCACGAAGGTCGCGGAGTCTTCGGCCTGGTGCAATTCGAGCATGACGAGGCGGACCAGCAGATCGGTGCGCTCCTCGGTATTGCCGGAATCGAACAGCGCGAGGATCGCCTGGTTGAGCAGCGGCGACACCCGCACCACGAACTCCCGCGTCAAGCCCTGGTCCGGCTGCTCGCGCCTGAGCCAGGCCAGGTCGAAATACAACGTCCGCATCTCGATGTCGGCGAGCAGGTCGATGGCGTGTTCGAGCCCGGCCGGGACCCAGACCGCGCGGTCCGGCGGAACCAGCCAGCGTCCCCCGGGCGTCGTCACCTGCATGGTGCCTTTGGCCGCATAGATCAGCTGCGCCTCGCGGTGCAGATGCGGCGCGATCCGCATGCCCCTGGCATAGTCGCGTGCCACCAGGTGCACGCCCGCGGGCGAGCGATGATTGCTCCGGACCTCCCGCAGGATCGGCGTTTCCAAGATTGGCGTGTCAAAGATAGTCATTGGCAGCATCCCGTCATGGCGCTGACATATAACTCATTTCGGCGCAGGAGAGGATTCGGAAAATGAACAGCCCCAGCCGGGTGATCGGTTTCGTCAACGCAGGCCATTTCATCGACCATTATGCGATGCTGATCTTCGCCGCGGCGGTGATCGTCATGGGTCCCGCGCTCGGCATGGCCTATTCGGAGCTGCTGCCCTACGCCACGCCGGGCTTCGTCGCCTTCGGCGCCGGCTCGCTGGTCACCGGCTGGCTCGGGGACCGCTGGAGCCGCCGCCACATGATGCTGATCTTCTTCATCGGCATTGGCCTTGCCATGATCTCGGTCGGGTTCGTGCAGACGCAGGCCCAGCTCGGCGTGGCGTTGTTCGCGATCGGCATCTTCGCCTCGATCTATCATCCGGTCGGCACCGCGATGATCGTGTCCTATGCCGACCGGCTCGGCCGCGAGATGGGCCTGAACGGGGTCTGGGGCAATCTCGGCGTCGCCTCCTCGGCGCTGGTCACCGGCGTGATCGGCCAGTATCTCGGCTGGCGCTTCGCCTTCATCGTCCCCGGCATCGTCACGATCCTGATCGGCATCGCCTTTGCGCTGCTGGTCGTGCATGAGGACCGCAAGGGAAGCAAGCAGGCGGCGGCGCAGGCGCGCGTCGCCCGCAAGGACATGTGGCGCGTGATCCTGGCGCTGCTGATCGTCGTGATCGCGATCTCGACCACGTTCAATGCCGTCACCGTGGCGCTGCCGAAACTGTTCGCCGAGCGCCTGGCCGATCTGACGAAGAGTCCCGCGCTGCTCGGCGTCATCGCGGCCTGCGTCTACGTGTTCGGCGCCATGACCCAGTACACGATCGGCCGGCTGCTCGATCGCTACTCGCTGAAGACGGTGGCGCTGCCGCTGTCCTTCATGCTGGCGCCGTTCCTGTATCTCGCCGCGAGCCTGTCCAACCTGCCGCTGATCCTGGTGTCGATCGGCATCGTCATGGGCGCCTTCGGGCAGGTCACCGTTAACGACGCCATGGTCGGCAAATACACCACCGACGAATGGCGCTCGCGCGCCTATGCGGTGCGCTATTTCGTCGGTTTCACCGCGGCCGGCGCCTCGGTCGGCCTCGTCGCCTGGCTCTACGAGCAGGGCGGCTTCGTCACCATGCTCCACGCCTTCGCCGGCCTCTGCCTGCTCGCGATCGCCGCCGCGATCATCCTTCCGCGCGAGATCCGGACGCCGCAGGCGGTGTGAGCGCTCTCTCCCCCCGTCATTGCGAGGAGCGCAGCGACGAAGCAATCCAGACT
>CAYREH010000141.1:0-1748 GCA_964423245.1 uncultured Bradyrhizobium sp.
GGCACGGGGGTTCTGATGGGTGCCAGCCGGCGCCCGGCCTTCCCTGCGCCCTTTCGTCACGAAAGGGCGAAGCTGAAAGCAAAGCTCGGGCACCGCCATGCCGCGAGACCGCGATGCGCTGCCGCGGTGAAACACAATGTCAACCCAACCCGCGTAGGCCTGTCGCATTCTCATCCAGCGGGTTCCTTCATGTCCTTGGTCCGGTCGTTCTGTCTTCTGTTTGTCGTCCTTCTCCTGCCGGCGGTCACCGCCCGGGCGCAGGAGGGCCAGATCGTCAAGCTCTCCGCTGGTCTCGAATACCAGCGCATCGCGCGCTGGGATGCCGATCAGCTCAACAAGATCCTGCAGGTCGACACGCCCGCCTTTGCCGGCATCGGCGTCACCTATACCCCTGCGCGCAATGCCGTCCGGCTCTACCGCGTGACCTACAATTCCGTGGTGCCCGAGCGCGGCAACAAGCCGATCGTCACCTCCGGCCTGATCGCGATTCCGGACGGCGAGGGCACCTCGTTTCCGATGGTCTCGTACCAGCACGGCACCGTCTACGGAAAGAAGGAGGTCCCGTCCTTCCCCGAGCAGTCGCCGGAAACGCAGCTGATGATCGCGCAGTTCGCGGGCCAGGGCTATGTCGTCATCGGGGCCGATTATTTCGGCATGGGCAATTCGAGCGAGCCCGAAGGCTACATGGTGAAGGCGAGCCATCAGCAGGCGACCTATGACATGCTGACGGCAAGCCGCGCCGTGCTCGATCATCTCAAATTCACCACGACCAGGCTGTTCCTGGCCGGCTGGTCGCAGGGCGGCTTCGTCACCATGGCGATGCTCGAGAAGCTGGAGCAGTCCGGCGTCAAGGTCGATGCCGCCGTCACCGCGAGCGCGCCGGTCGACGTCTCCGTGGCACTGAACGGCTTCCTCAGCTTCCCGCGCAAGAACGATGCGAGCTGGGTCAATTCGCTGTTCATCCTGTCGGCGTTCTCGTTCGAGAACTATTACGGCGTGCCCGGGCTGGCGCGCTCGCTGATCGCGGACGCCTATTACGACGTCGCGCGCAAGGCCTATCTGCGCGAGCCCTTCAATGCCGCCGACGTGCCGACCGATCTGCACAAGCTGCTGCGGCCCGACTATTTCGATGCGCAGTTCTTCGCGGCGTCCGCCTATGGCCGCCTCGTTGCCCAGACGCAGGCCTATCGCTGGGTGATCAAGAGCCCGGTCCGCAACTATTACGGCGAGACCGACGAGGCGATCAGCGTCGGCCTCGGCCGCCTCGCGATGACCTATCAAAAGGCGATCGGCAACGGCAACTCGGCGGTAGAGGCCGTCTCCACCGGCTCGACCACCCATCGCGGCACCTTCGCGACGGCGGTGCCGAAATGGAAGCTGTGGTTCGACGGGCTCTAACGCTCATGCCCGGGCTCGTCCCGCCGGTGCGGCCGAAGCCGCTTCGGCGCGGCAAAGGCCCGGGCATCCACGTTCCGCGCGGCCCTGCTCGCGGGCATGCTGCCGGCATCCGCGCGTCGTCACCGTCGCAGCGCTACGAGGCCCAATTCGGTCCACCACCAGCCGAAATCGTAGCTGGCCATCGGGTCGTTGCTATCGCCGGCCCTCGCCGTGCTGTTTTCCATCAGCTTGAGCCAGTCGCGACCTGTCGCCGTCCTTCGTCGGTCTTGACGGCATCTCGCGGTGTCAGTCCACCCAGGGCGGGCACCGGTTCGTCGAGGACGACGCGATAGTGCCGGTCCATCTGACCG
>CAYREH010000141.1:1848-4546 GCA_964423245.1 uncultured Bradyrhizobium sp.
CGGCGCGGGCGCTCGCCGCATGCCGCCTCGGCATCGGCGGAGGTGGTCGTTTTCGCCAGAATCTGCACTATGTGCCCGCGAGACGGTGCGGGATGCGCCGATCCCGTCCTTCCGAAGGTGCCTGACCTTTGGGAGGCCCTGGTCTTCAGCTTTTGGAGTGACGACTTGAGCGGCTTGGTGATTTCCGGCGGACGGGTGGTGGACCCCGCGAGCGGCATGGACGCGGTGGGCGACGTCGCAATGATCGGCGGCAAGATCGCCGCGGTCGGCACCTCGCTCGGCGGCGCCGAGCGCGTGATCGACGCCACCGGCCTCGTGGTCGCGCCCGGTTTCATCGATCTGCACGCGCACGGCCAGTCGATCCCGGCCGACCGCATGCAGGCCTTCGACGGCGTCACCACGACGCTCGATCTCGAAGCCGGCGTGCTGCCGGTCGGCTCCTGGTACGAGCGCCAGGCGCGCAAGGGCCGCGTGCTGAATTACGGCGCGGCCACCAACTGGGCCTTCGCGCGCATCGGCGCCATGACCGGCTCCAATGCGGAGAGTTCGCTGGAGGCGTTCGGCAACGCCATGCGCGACCGCCGCTGGATGGACAATATCGCGAGCGAGCCGGAAGTCTCCGGCATCCTCGAGCGCCTGTCGCGCGGCCTCGACGAAGGCGGCATCGGCATCGGCATCCTCAACGCCTATGCGCCCGGCGCCGGCGTGCAGGAATTGACGGCGGTGTGCCAGCTCGCCGCCGCCAAGGACGTGCCGACCTTCACCCATGTCGCCTACATGTCGCGCATCGACCCCGAAAGCGCGGCGGAGGCCTATATCCGCCTGATCGGCTATGCCGGCGCCACCGGCGCGCACATGCACATCTGCCATTTCAACTCGTCGAGCAAGACCGACGTCGAACGCTGCCGCGTGCTGATCGAGAAGGCGCAGGCGCAAGGGCTGCCGATCACGGTCGAGGCCTATCCCTACGGCACCGGCTCCACCGTGCTGGCCGCCGCCTTCTTCAGCGATCCCGAGTTCGTCGAGCGCAACGGCACCGGCTACGATTCCGTGCAGCGCGTCACCGACGGCCATCGTTTCCGCGACCGCGAGGAGCTGCTGAAGGCGCAGGCCGAGGAGCCGTCCTCGCTGGTGCTCTGGCACATCCTCGACACCGACACCAACGCGCATCACCGCGACCTGCTCGACATGTCGGTGCTCTATCCCGGCGGCGCCATCGCCTCCGACGCGATGCCCTGGACCCTGCCGGACGGCTCGACCTATACAGGCGATTCCTGGCCGCTGCCCGACGATGCCACCTCGCATCCGCGCTCGGCCGGCTGCTTCACCAAGTTCATCCGCGAATGGGTGCGCGAGCGCAAGACGGTGTCGCTGCTCGAAGGCGTGCGCAAATGCGCGCTGATCCCGGCCGAGATCCTGTCGCAGAGCACGCCCGCGATGCGCGCCAAGGGCCGGCTCGCCAGGGATGCCGACGCCGACATCGTCGTGTTCGACTACGAGAAGCTGAGCGACCGCGCCACCTTCACGGCGATGAATCGTCCTTCCGAAGGCGTGCGGCATCTCGTCGTCAGCGGCCAGGTGCTGATCAGCGACGGCGTGATGGATGTGGCGGCGCGGCCCGGTCAGCCGGTGCGCCGGCCCGTCGTCGCGAGCTGATCCATGCCGGTCCCCATCCTGCTGGTGACGGGCTTCCTTGGGGCGGGCAAGACCACATTCGTCAATCACCTGCTGGCCCATGCCGACGGACGCCGCATCGCCGCCGTGGTGAACGATTTCGGCGCGATCAACATCGATGCGGAGCTGATCGCCGGCGCCAGCGATGGCGTGGTCAGTCTCGCCAATGGCTGCATCTGCTGCTCGCTCGAAGGCGATCTGCTGCGCACGCTGTCCGCGCTGCTCCGCCGTGATCCCAGGCCCGAGTACATCGTCATCGAGACCAGCGGCGTCGCCGATCCCGCCGACATCGTCCGCAATCTGATGGACCCCGTGATCCTGCGCGAGGCGCCGCTGGAGACGGTGCTGTGCGTGATCGACGCGACGGCATCGCCGTCATCGCTGGACGATGCGCTTCCGCGCTCGCAGCTGCGCGTCGCTGACATCGTGGCGCTGAGCAAGCTCGATCTCGCGGAGGAGGGCGCCGGCGCAAGGCTGCGCGCCGCCATCCGCGCCCACCGCGTCCCCGCCGTGGTGGTCGATGCCAGGCATGGCGAGCTTCCGCCCGGACTGCTGTTCCCCGCGCCCGCCGATCGCGCGCCTCCACCGCGCGATCCCGGTCCGAAACGTCCGTCCGAAGAGCGCTTCGAAACCTTCAGTTGGACCTCGGACCGGCCGCTGGCGCTGCCGCGCCTGCAGCAGGCCATCGGCCGGCTGGCGTCGAAGCTCGTGCGGGCCAAGGGTCTGTTCGAAACCGTCGAGCAGCCCGGCCGGCAGATGGTTTTTCAGTTCGCCGGCGGCCGCGCCACGCTGGCGCCGGGCGAAGCGAAGGCCGACGCCGTCCCGCGCGCGCGCATCGTCTTCATCGCCGAACTCGGCGTGCTCTCGCAGGCCGAGATCGACGGGATCATGCAGGCCTGTGCCACGGCGAACTGACGGACGTTCCGACGAACGACGGGCCCGGACGGCGAGCCGCCGGGCGGGGGGCGGGGGAGGGAGGGGGGGGTGGCGGAGCGCGGTCGGCACGCCGTCGAGGGCGACGGAG
>CAYREH010000142.1:0-4215 GCA_964423245.1 uncultured Bradyrhizobium sp.
CGACATGGCGGCCGAAGCCCGGGCTGCCGACGCGCACGTCGACGGCGACGTCGAGCACCCGCCCCCGCGTCACGGTGACCAGCTTGCCCTGCGTGTTCGGGTTCTGCAGATGCAGCCCGCGCACCACCCCGCGCGCCGAACGCGACAGGTTGTCCTGGATGAAGGGGCGTGTCATGCCATGCTCGGCATAGCGCGCGAACTGATAGCTCTCCAGGAAGAAGCCGCGGGAATCGCCGAACAGTTTCGGTTCCAGAATGAGAACCCCGTCCAGCGCCGTCCTAAGAACCTGCATCGTCAATGATCGCCCGAACACCCGTTTACCGTGACAGGATAGCCGACTTGTGCGACGCACACCAAATGATAGTTTCATGTTAGTAAATACGTGAGGAGCCATGAAGGGCATCATTCTCGCCGGCGGAACCGGGTCGCGTCTCTATCCGGTCACCACCGTGGTCTCCAAGCAGCTGCTGCCGGTGTTCGACAAGCCGATGATCTATTATCCGTTGTCGACGCTGATGCTGGCGGGCATCCGCGACATCCTGATCATCTCGACCCCCTCCGACAAGCCGCTGTTCCAGCGCCTGCTCGGTGACGGCTCCGAGCTCGGGCTCAGCTTCACCTATGCCGCGCAGGATTCGCCGCGCGGCCTCGCCGACGCCTTCATCGTCGGCCGCGACTTCGTCGGCAAGAGCCCGGTGGCGCTGATCCTCGGCGACAACATCTTCTATGGCCACAGCCTGCCCGACATGCTCAAGCGCGCCGCCGCCCGCACCACGGGCGCGACCATCTTCGGCTATGTCGTCAACACGCCCGAGCAATACGGCGTCATCGAAATGGACGGCAGCGGCAAGGCGATCTCGATCGAGGAGAAGCCGAAGCATCCGAAATCCGACATCGCGGTGACGGGCCTGTATTTCTACGACAACGACGTGCTCGACATCGCCGCAACGATCCGTCCCTCGGCGCGCGGCGAACTCGAGATCACCGACGTCAACAACGCCTATCTGAAGCGCGGCGACCTCTCGGTCGAGGTGCTGAGCCGCGGCTTCGCCTGGCTCGACACCGGCACGCACGCCTCGCTGGTCGAGGCCAGCCATTTCGTCCAGATCCTCGAGCAGCGCCAGGGCCTGCGCATCGCCTGCCCCGAGGAAATCGCGCTGCGCCGCGGCTACATCTCTCTCGAAGCCTTCAACAAGGTGGCGCAGAAGACGGCCAAGAGCAGCTATGGCGAATACCTGGCCTCGGTCGCCAGGTCGTTCAGCCGCAACAGGTCCTGAGGCGAAGGGAGAGCGGCATTGCGTTTTGCCGGGCAAACGATCTTCGTCACGGGCGGCGCCGGTTTCATCGGCTCGGCCGTCATCCGTCATCTGCTGCGCGACACCGAGGCGCGCGTCGTCAACATCGACAAGCTGACCTATGCGGCGAACCTCGCCTCGCTCCCCGGCGCGACCGAGAACCCGCGCTACGCCTTCGAGCGCCAGTGCATCTGCGAGGCCGACACGCTGCGCAAGCTGTTCGAGACCTACCAGCCCGACGCGGTGATGAACCTCGCCGCGGAGAGCCATGTCGACCGCTCCATCGACGGCCCGGCCGAATTCATCCAGACCAACATCGTCGGCACGTTCACGCTGCTGCAGGAGGCGCTGCGACACTGGCGCGCGCTGACGCCCGAGCGGCGCGCGCGTTTCCGCTTCCTGCACATCTCGACGGACGAGGTGTTCGGCTCGCTCGGAGAGCAAGGCCTCTTCACGGAGACCACCGCCTACGCGCCGAATTCGCCCTACTCGGCGAGCAAGGCCTCGTCCGATCATCTGGTGCGGGCGTGGCACGAGACCTACGATCTGCCGACGATCGTGACCAACTGCTCGAACAATTACGGTCCCTATCACTTTCCCGAGAAGCTCATTCCCCACATGATCATCAAGGGCCTCGCGGGCGAGCCGCTGCCGGTTTACGGCGACGGGCAGAACGTGCGCGACTGGCTGTTCGTGGAGGATCACGCCCGCGCGCTGACGCTCGTGCTCGAACGCGGCGTCATCGGCGAGACCTACAATGTCGGCGGTCGCAACGAGCGAACCAATTTGCACGTCGTCGAGACCATCTGCGATCTGCTGGACGCGACGGAACCGGCACCATCAGGCTCGCGCCGGCGCCT
Source organism: uncultured Bradyrhizobium sp. (assembly GCA_964423245.1). GTDB lineage: Bacteria > Pseudomonadota > Alphaproteobacteria > Rhizobiales > Xanthobacteraceae > Bradyrhizobium. The sequence continues at coordinate 2,156 of CAYREH010000142.1, forward strand.
GATCTCGTTCGTCAAGGACAGGCCAGGCCACGACCGGCGCTACGCCATCGATGCGACCAAGATCGAAACCGAGCTCGGCTGGCGCGCGGAAGAGAACTTCGAAAGCGGGCTTGCGAAGACGGTCCGATGGTTCTGCGAGAACCGGCCTTGGTGGCAGGCCATTCTGAACCGGGGATATCAGACGGCCCGCATCGGTATCGCCAACACCTGAGAGCTGCGCCCGATAGTTTTTCCAATCTGTTGGGAGGAGACTGGGCGCAAACATGAGGCAGGCTGCCGCCCAAAGTTTGGATCGATCGACGAGCATTTGGGCGTAAAAAATGCGTTGTTGAGCCGTACAATGCAGGCATCGCAAGCCATCGGGTGATGACAGATGCTAACGGCAATCGGAATTACCATCGCAGCGATCATTGTCGCAGCCACTGCAGTGAACAGCTCGCGCTCGGCCTAGCCTTTCTCTCGACAGCCGCAAGGGACCGCCTGCACGGGGTTCTTCAGGTTGGTGTCGGTCCCAGAGGTCACGCGCATAGGCCCCAATTGACGGCGCCATCGACGTCTCGACGCGCTTGCCCAGACCATCGTGCAGCACCGCCGCTCGCGCATCAATAGCAATTTCTGATATTCCGCATATTCCGCGCTTGCGCGAGGCGTGAGTGCACCGTGCTCAGTCCCCCGCTCGCAATCCTGGTTCCTGATGGGGAGGGGTCACATATCGGGGTGGACCACCTCTGGCTCGAACGCCCGCGTCAGGAACCTCTTGATGGCCGCAAGATCGCTGGGCCTTCCGCCGGAGGTCTGCCGACAAGGCCAAGAGAGCCCGAATTCGCGGCCAATCGCGGTGCCTCGCAGATCAAACCCAACGCAATCAATTGATAATGCTTGGCTTTTTTTATTCTATCCGGGCCCTTCAGGGCATTGCGCAGCTCCCGTCAGCAAGGCGGGGCGCCGCCTCCCATCGTCACATACGCAAGCCTATCAGACGGCCAACATTCATTTAATCATTGACCAATATTAAAATTTAACAGAGTATTTAATTTAAATATTTTGAGGGCCGCATGCGTATTAAATCACTCATTTTCGCTTTCGGACTCATGGCTGCATCCGGCTCGGCTCGGGCCGACATCATCCCCTATCCGGATGCGGGGACCCAGAATCCGACCAGCTACATCTTCACCGCCACGCAAGACGGCCCGCTGGTGGCCTACTTCTACGGGTCGAACGCGTCCTTTTCTGAAACGCTCGGCCTGATCGTCAACGGCCAGGACTCCGGAGTGACCGGTTTCGAAAATCACTCAACGCCCTTCGGGGCCCTGCTGAACTTCGGGAATGTCCACGCGGGTGATCGCCTGGTCTTCTACATCCAGGTGACGACAACGGGTGACACCTTCTACTCGGACACATCCAGAAACGCCGACGGCGAGAACCACGTTTACTCAACACCCTATTCCGGCGGCTCCGGTATTCCTGCAGGCGTCTACGTCGCGTTCGAAGACATCCTGAACAGTCACAGCAACTCAGATCACAACTATCGGGATGAGCAGTTCGTGTTCACGAACACGACGATGACCACAGCCGTGCCCGAGCCGTCGACCTGGGCCATGATGCTTCTTGGTTTTGCCGGGATCGGATTTGCGACCTACCGTCACCGCAGCAGACGCGCGCCGTCCATCGCGTGACCCTTGCCGGGTCTGCAGGCTCATCCAACCGCGCTTTGGCAAGGCGAGCCGCGGGCGGGTTGGTTAGCGCTCCATGAACGTACATCGTTTCGGATCCCAAAACTTCAAAATTGAAAGGATCTTGCAACGGCGCTTCAGCGGAATGTCGCTAGGGTCGCAATCCAGAAAACCAAGAGGTGCGAGATGCAGTACCCACCCGATCATGGATTGCCCCTTGTCCAGCTCAAGGAACGGCGGCGCGAACTGGTTGTCGCACTGCAGAACCGCGGCGTCCAGATTGGCGACGACGAACTCAGGCAACTCGCAACGCTTCAACAAGCCATCGCCGCGATCGAGGACGTGATCGCGGATCTCGATTGCGAAATTGACGAGATGCTCCCCGCC
>CAYREH010000143.1:0-3717 GCA_964423245.1 uncultured Bradyrhizobium sp.
CGCACGGGGACCGCGGGTGCCAGCGGGCTCCCGGTCTTCCCTGCGCCCTCTTTCATTCGAGGGCTCGCGGCGAAGGAAGTGACGCACAGCTCGGGCGAGACAAGCCGCGAGAGCGCGAAACTGTGCCTGCCAACCACCCACGCCGTCATCGCCCGGCTTGACCGGGCGATCCAGTATTCCAGAGACCGTAATGAATCATCCGAGACGCCGCAGCGTACTGGATTCCCCGCTTTCGCTGGGAATGACAGTGCGTGTTGGAGAGACCGAACTGCCAACCAAGCCGTCATTGCGAGGAGCGTAGCGACGAAGCAATCCAGAGTCCCTCCGCGGAAAGACTCTGGATTGCTTCGCTGCGCTCGCAATGACGATGTGGAGACATGGGTGCGCCCAATCACATTCTCGCGCCCCGGACGAAGCCGCAGCGCTCCCGGAGATGCGGAGCATCATGGGGCGCGGTGCGCTGCCGAGCCGGGGCCCAGCAACAGCGCGACGCATGGCCTCATGGGTCCCGGCCCTGCGCCGCAACGCCAGGGCGTTGCAGCGCGTCCGGGACACGCGAGCGAGCGGCAACGCCCGCTTAACCAAGACGATCGAGAGCGCCTACAGATACCGCGTCAGTTCGGCCTTGAACTCACCGTAGACCGCATCCTCGATCTGGCTGCGGGTGATGCCGATGTCGCGCAGGGCGCGGTCGTCGAGTTCGTTGAGCGTCTTGACGGCGGAGCGGCGCTCCAGGCGGTCGAACAGCGCGGAGGCGCCGCTGGCGAGCGCGCGGAAGAATCCGCCCGACGTGGATGGGCGCAAGCTCCGCCCGGCAGTTTGCGAGATCGTGTTCATTTTTCTTCTCCGGCCTGGTCGTCCTGCGCGGCGAAACGTTCGCCGTTGGCGCAACCGCCAGGGCGTTTGCACCTCATTTGCCGTCGGATTGCTCTCGCTCACCTCGGCTCAATCGCTGACCTTGATGGAACTTAAATGCTCCAGTACATTACTCGGAGCAAGGAAAACATTGCTCTCGGTGCAATAATGTCCAAGTTCGAGTACGTGAAGCTTGCCGATGCCATTGCAGCCGATATCTCTAACGGCACGTTAAGGCCCGGCGACCGGCTGCCGCCGCAGCGCAATTTTGCCTATGACCGCGGTATCGCAGTGTCCACTGCGAGCCGTGTTTATACGGAATTGCTCCGCCGCGGGCTCGTCGTCGGCGAAGTCGGACGCGGCACGTTCATCTCCGGTCCCGTCAGGCGCGAGCTTGAGACGCTGAGCGAGCCGCGCGATGCGCGCATCGATTTCGAGGTCAATTATCCGATCGTGCCGCAGCAATGGGCCATGATCGCCAAGAGCCTCGCCGGCCTCGAACGCGTCGACGCGCTCGAGGCCGCGCTGCGGATCGCAACCTCGACCGGCACGCGGAACGCGCGCAGCGCCGCGGCCGCCTATCTCTCCCGCAAGGATTTCACGCCGCAGCCCGAGCAGATCCTCTTCACCGCGAACGGCAAGCAATCGCTCGCGGCCGCGCTGGCGGCGCTCGTCCCGGCCGGCGGACGCTGCGGCGTCGAGGCGCTGACCTACCCCTACGTCAAGAGCGTCGCGGCGCGGCTCGGCATCGCGCTGGTCCCCATCGCGATGGACGAATTCGGCGCGCGGCCCGATGCGATCCAGAAGGCGCATCGCGAGGCGCATCTGTCCGCGCTGTACCTCCAGCCCATCATCCAGAACCCGCTCGGCGTCACCATGAGTTCGGCGCGCCGCACCGACATCATGCGCGTTGCCGAGAAGCTGAACCTCTCCATCATCGAGGACGCGGTCTACGGCTTCCTCGCCGACGATACCCCGCTCGCGGCGCTCGGACCGGACCGCTGCATCGTCGTCGACAGCCTGTCCAAGAAGGTCGCTCCGGGCCTCGCGCTCGGCATCCTGGTGGCGCCACGGCACCTGCGCGAGAGCCTGATGAGCGCGGTCCGCACCGGCGGCTGGATCGCCTCCGGCCATGCCGTCGCGGCGGGGCAGCGGCTGATGGCCGACGGCACCGTCGCCGAGCTGACGCGCCTGAAGCGGATCGACGCCGCGCGGCGGCAGCAGACCGCCGCACGCCTGCTCGCCGGCTACCAGATCGCGGCCGATACGCGCTCCTATCATCTGTGGCTGACGCTGCCGCCGCACTGGCGTTCGCAGACCTTCGTCGCCGCCGCCGCCCGCCGCGGCATCGCATTGACGCCGTCCTCGACCTTCGCGATCGCGCACGGCCACGCCCCGAACGCAGTGCGTCTCGCGCTCGCCCCGCCGACGCCCGAGCAGCTCGATGCGGGCCTGCGCACGATCGCATCGCTGCTCGGCACGAAGGAAGAGGATTTCGACTCGACGGAATAACCCGCCGTCTACGGCAGCAATGCCTTCGGCACATGATCGAAGCTGTAGCTGTGCGGCTGGTTGCGACGCACGAAGCCGCCGACCTGCCAGACGAACAGCGCGACAAAGCCGAGGATGAACAGCGCGCCGGCGAGTTCGCCGACCATCAGCGCGCGGATCAGCAGTCCCGCCATGGCGACGGCCAGCACGGCGAGGAAGGCCAGCATAGCGGCATAAGTCGTGCGGCCGAGGCCCGCGCTCAATTCGGCCCGGCTGCCGGCCTTCGCCATCCGCGCATGCAGCTCGAGGATGAAGTCCCGGAAGCCGTTGTCCTGCGGCGCCATCAGGGCGGCGGTCTGCCAGCTCGTCGAGAGCATCCGGATCCGGCCGCCGGCGGCGTGGCTGATGTCGGCACGAAAGCGGTGCTGCTGCATCGAGACCGGGCGGAACGACAAGCGGACGGCACTGATCTCGTCGTAACGCCACAGACCGGAGCGACCCGAGACCTGCCAGGACAGTCCCTGCTCCGTCAGTTCGAAACGGTGCGCCGATCCGATCAGCGAGGCCTTGTAGGCGTAGCGCGTTGCCGGAGCGGGCTGCGCCTCAAGATCCTGCATCTCGTCCATCGATCCCCGACGCTCCCGCCCGCGACCTGCTTGCGTGATCGCCCTCGCCCATCCTACAAGCGGGTCATGGCCGAGACGACCTTTTTTCCGCGCCGCCTCATCCTCGGCGCCGCCGTGATCTCCGGAATGCTGCTCGCGCTCGCGGTGCACATGCTCGGTGCGCGCTATGGACTCGATCTCGGCGGCCTCTGGCGATCCGAGACCCACGAATTCATACCGGCCGGCGCGGCGATCGCATGGTGGCTGATCGCGACCGTGGGCTTCTCGGGCGGCTATTTCACAGCGACACTGATGCAGAGCGCGGTGTCCGGCCAGATTCCGCAACGCATGCGGCAATTCCTGATCGCGGTTGGCGTGCTGCTGCTCGCCGGCGCCGGCCAGGTGGCCTCGGCGCCGAGCGCCATCCCGACCGTCTCCGGCGTGCTGGCCGGCCTCTCCGCACTGGGCCTCGGCGCGGTGATGGCGTTCTGCGGCGCTCATTTCGCACTGCGGCGGGGCTAGCAGCTTCCTCCCGAAACGAAGAAGGGGGTGCCCGGCCCCACCGCGCCGCGCCCCCCAACCCGGCTGTCGTACCCGTCGGGCAGCGCCTCGACGAACTGGTCGGCGCGCGCGCGCGGCGCCGACTCGCGCACGGCGTCCAGGCTCGCGTCCGGCACGCCGAGCCGAATATTGTCGGCGGTGCTCCCCTGGGACAGACGCGGCTGTTGGGGCACCCAGGCCAGATGCCGGCGCCAGTCGTCCAGAT
>CAYREH010000144.1:0-3706 GCA_964423245.1 uncultured Bradyrhizobium sp.
TCTGCGACCGAATACCGCGTCCCGGCGAGGTCCAGATGAGCAGGACAACAACGCGCCGTCGCTTGTCGCGCCATCAGTGCTTGGCTAAGCTTTCTGCCATCAATTGGAATGCTGGACGTCGTGTCCATGTTTTTGCGGTCTGCCGCCTCCCGCCTTGTCGGGGCCCTCTCTCCAAAGGACCATTCAGCGATCGCCCCGGAGAATCTCGTCTACGGCTTCGTCACGAGGGGCTTCGAAAAGGCATTCATCCGCGCCTGCCGGCGCCTGCGCGTGACGCCGCTGTCCGATCGGCTTCATGGCTTCAACGCGAAATCCTGCGGCGGACTCGTCAGGTCGGCGGACGACAGCCTGCAATGGCTGAAGCTGTCGGGCGTGCCACGGGGCACGACGAATATGCGGCGCGAACGCGAGAAGTCGATGCCCGTTCTCGACGGCCTTCGAACACCGCAGGTGCTGGCGACCACCACATGGCGGTCCAGAGGCGTCGAATGGTATGCGGTCGCCATGACGCCCGTGTCATCGCCCACGGTTCGGGATTTCCTCGACGGCGGCGGCTCGCTGGCCCATGACGAGGACTGGCTCGGCAGGCTCCGAGCGACGCTCGGGCAGCTCGCGAGCATCCCCACCACGCATCGCTGTCTGAGCGAGCCCTATGTCGCGGCGGCGATCAGGGAGCGATTCGGCGCCGAGGCCCCGACCGTTGCAACGGAATGGCATACGGCGCATGGCGACCTGAGCTGGGCAAATCTGACCGTTCCGGATCTCGTTCTCTACGACTGGGAGACATGGGGCCTGGCACCGCGCGCCTATGACGCCGCCTACCTCATGGTGCAGTCCATCTGGAACATCGATCTCATGCATCGGCTGGAGCATGAGTTCAGGGACGAGTTTGCGACGCCTTCCGGCTGCGTCGGCCTGCTGGTCGCCTGCGCGGAGATGCTGAACTACATCGAAGCGAGTGGTATCGACCCGGCCCACGCCCGCCGCGTCGAGGCCATCGCGCGCCGTGGCCTCGAGCGCCACGCCGCGGCACGATCCGTCGCGCCAACCGAGCCAGGTAAGCAGGCAGCGCCTACAGCGACGCGGCAACCTTCAACGGCTGCGGCATCAGGCCGCCCATGGGACGGCCGGACCGCGCCGGGTTGAGCTGATACAGGCCCCTTCGATCGGCGATCGGACGAAACGCATCGGTGATGCCGACCACGGACTCGGCGGCGCCAAGCAGCAGCGTGCCGTCGGCTTCCAGCAGTCTCGCCATGCGTTCGAAGATCGTGGCCTTGGTGTCCTGATCGAAATAGATCAGCACGTTGCGGCAGAAGATCACGTCGAACGTGCCGAGATGCGCGAAGTCCTGCAGCAGGTTGAGCTGCCGAAACTGCACCATCGAGCGGAGATCGGCATTGAGCTGCCAGATTTCGCCGGACTGCTTGAAGTACTTGACCAGGTGCTGGATCGGCAGACCGCGCTGCACCTCGAACTGGCTGTAGACGCCGGCCTTGGACTTTTCCAGCACGTCCTGCGACAGGTCGGTCGCCACGATCTCAACCCGCCAGCCGGCGAGCGCGGCGCCCATCTCCTTCACGCACATCGCGATCGAATAAGGTTCCTGTCCCGTCGACGAAGCCGCCGACCAGATCCGCAGCGATTTGCGCGCGGCCCGCGCCTGGATCAGGCCGGGCAGGATGGTATCGCGCAGATGATCGAACGGAATCTTGTCGCGAAAGAAGAAGGTCTCGTTGGTGGTCATCGCCTCGACCACCTCAGTGGCTAGGCGACCGTCGCCGCTCCGGATCTTCTGCACCAGATCGGGAATGCCGGTCAGGCTCGCCTTGCGGGCGAGCGGGACGAGACGGCTCTCGACCAGGTACTGCTTGTCGGCCGAGAGATCGAGGCCGGAGCGTTCCTTCAGAAACTTGCGCAGAAACTCGTAATCGCCTGGCGTCACGCGCGATCCCCCGCGAACAGGCGGTTGACCTTGGATCCGATCTGATTGAGCGGCAGGATGGCCGAACAGATGCCGGCCGTGGCGGCCGCGCCCGGCATGCCCCAGACGACGCTGGAGGCTTCGTCCTGCGCAATCACGCTGCCGCCGCCGGCGACGATGTCCTTGCCGCCGCGCATGCCGTCAGAGCCCATTCCGGTCAGGATCACCGCCAGGATGCCGCCGTGCCAGATGTCGATGGCGGAGGTGAACAGCGGATCGACCGCAGGCTTGCAGAAATTGACGGCGGGACCATCGTCGAGCGCGATCGCGGCGTCTGCACCGTTGCGCACGACCCGCATGTGCTTGCCGCCGGGCGCGAGATAGATGCGGCCCGGCTTCACCGGCTCGCCGTGGACGGCCTCGGCCGCGGGGCGGCGGCTCGAACGCGCCAGATGCTCGGCGAGAATGGTGGTGAAGGTCGGGGGCATATGCTGGGTGATGAGCACCGGGAAGCGGTCGATCACCGTGCCAAGCTCGGTCACCAGCGCCATCAGCGCCTGCGGTCCACCGGTCGAGGAGCCGATTAGAAGCACCTTGGGCGCTTGCGTCGAGAACGGACGGAGGATCGACGGTGCAGGCGCGGCCGGTGCTTGCAAGGGTGTCCGGGCGGGCTCGCGCGCGAGCGGCGCCGGTGCAGCGGGCGCCAGCGGCGGGCTCGCGATCGCGGTCTTCCTGCGCACGCGCGCGCCGAGATAGCGTATCTTCTGGATCAGGTCGTGATGGAAGGTGTCGGCAGCAGAGACTTCGCGCGTGGATTCCGGCTTCGGAATGTAGTCGGCCGCGCCGAGCGACAGCGCCTTGAAGCTGATCTCCGCGTTGCGGCGGGTGAGCGTCGAGGCCATGATGATGACGAGGTCGCGCTTCTTGGCCAGCAGCTGCGGCAGGGCGGAGATGCCGTCGAGATCCGGCATTTCGATGTCGAGCACGGCGACGTCGGGATTGATGCGCTCGAGCTGGTTGACCGCTTCCAGTCCGGTGCGCAGCGAGGCGGCGACCTCCATGTCGTGCTCGGCGCCGATCCAGCGCGAGATCATTCCCCGGATGACGACGGAATCATCGACGATCATCACCCGCAACGGCCCGGCTTCACGCGACGGGCTCGTGGTCGAATTACCTGCGAACGCAACACTCATAACTCACCAACTCAGACTGAAACGGTTCAGTTGACAAAACACGCCGAAGGGTCCGTTCAGCCTCCGGGCGCTCGCTCAGATTAGTCCGACTTCCTGGAACTTGGCCGTCACGATGTCCTTGTCGAACGGCTTCATGATGTACTCGTTGGCACCCGCGTGCAGCGCACGCGCAATATGCGCGACGTCATTCTCGGTGGTGCAGAAAACGACTTTCGGCTGGTCGCCGCCCGGCATGCGCCTGAGATGGCCGAGAAATTCGTAGCCATCCATGACGGGCATGTTCCAGTCGAGCAGCACGGCGTCGGGAAGTCCGCGCTTGCAGGTCTCCAGAGCCTTCTCACCATCCTCGGCCTCGAGAATCTGGAAGTCGAGCCCCTCAAGAATCCGGCGCGCAACCTTGCGGATGACGCTGGAATCATCAACGACGAGACAAGTTCGCATGTGGGCCTCTACTTCCGTCCCCTCGAGGACAAATTCCAATTCCAGGCGACGCGGCGGCGATGCCGCCGGATCAGGCCGCCATCATCTCCGGCGCAAGTTCGAGCACGCGGTCGACATCGAGGACGACCATGAGCTGACCGTCGAGGCG
>CAYREH010000145.1:0-3612 GCA_964423245.1 uncultured Bradyrhizobium sp.
GAACCCCTGTTTCAGCCTTGAGAGGGCCGCGTCCTAACCGCTAGACGAAGGGAGCGTGAGGCGTAGGACATAGCCGCGAATTTTGCCGGCGGCAAGCCTCGATGGGCGATGAAATGCCGGATGCTTAAGGTCAGTCCGCCCGGCCCGGTCACCTGACGGGCCGGTCGGGGGATGTCGCCGGCCGCGAAGAGCCGGCCCCCCTTACGGCTGTTTCAGCTTCTCGATCGCCGCGGCGCCGGCGGCGGGCTCGAGGCGGAACAGGCTTGCGCCGGCGAAGGCGGACTTGAAGGGCGAGGATGAGCGGATCTGCTGGCCGCTGCTGCCCGCGATGGCCTGGTTGAGCAGGTCCTGAACGGGCGGCCCCGTCCGCGGCGTTCCGATTCCGAAATAATAGGTCTTGCCCGCCTCAACAGGTACTTCGATCTCGTAGTCCGTGATCGACAATTTCATATGGGTGGCGATCTTGTGGACGCCGGGCGGGCGCTCCACGACGAAAAAGGTACCCATGTCGACCTTGCCGGCGGACTTGCCGTCGATCAGGACTTCCGTTGTCGCGGCCAGTCCACCCATTGCGCCGAGAATGCCCTTCTCGCGCAGGAAATAGAGGCGCGCGTTGCGCGAGCCCGACGGCTTGCCCTGCGCCGCGGGCGATGGGGACCGGGTCGCGGGCGACGCCTGTTTGGCTGGTGCGGCGGGCGGTTTGGCGGTCTCCGCGAACGCGGCAGGTCCGGCAGGTCCGATCCAACCGATCAAGAAAGCGATTGCAGCGACGCGCGACCCGATCCGTCCCATTGCCAGTCCCAGCCCAACTTACCTAGGCCGAAGCTAAATCAGAAGTTGCGCGGCAACACAACGCACACCGCTTCGACGATCAGGGTGTCCTGGGGACAGGAATCCCGGATTCGCGCTGCGTGCACCCCGGGATGAATGTGGGCGTGCGCCCCTTACGGCTCGCTGGCGAATTTCAGCTTGCCGGTCGGCTTGAGCGTCGCGGCGTCGTAGGTGCGGATCTCGGTGAGGCCGCCGATGTCGAGGGTGACGACGAGGCGGTCGCCGGCGACGCCGGTTGCGACGATCCGGGCTCCCTTCGGCAGGGTGGCGGTGACGTCGAGGGCGACCTCGGGGGCCCTTTCCCCCGACTTGAAAAGGCGGTAGCCCACCGCAATCAGGACGGCGCAGAAGGCCAGCGCCGTCGTCAATCCGGCGATCAGCATCATCCGCCGCACCCGCGCCACCAGCGCGGCCTGCTCGGGGGTCGGTTCGGGAACAGCGGTATCAGTCGTCGTCATGGAAAGCTCAGGGTCTGCTCAGAGGTTGGAGGTCGTGGTCGGCGGCGACGAGGGTTCGGCCCGGCTCGACCGCGTGCTGGCGGCGCATCTCGCCGACCTGTCGCGATCACGGCTGAAAGCCCTGATTCTGGCGGGCGCGGTGAGCCTGAAGGCCGCCGCGATCCGCGACCCCGCTTATCACGTCGTATCGGGCGATACGATCATAATCGACGTGCCGGAAGCGGCCCCGGCCGAGCCCAGGGGCGAAGACATCGCCCTCGACATCGTGTTCGAGGACGACGACATCGTGGTGCTCAACAAGCCCAGGGGCCTCGTGGTGCACCCGGCGGCCGGGCACGAGACCGGCACGCTGGTGAACGCGCTGATCGCCCATTGCGGCAGCTCGCTGTCCGGCATTGGCGGGGTGCGCCGGCCCGGCATCGTGCACCGGCTCGACAAGGACACGACCGGACTGATGGTGGTCGCCAAGAACGACCTCGCCCATGCCTCGCTCTCGGCGCAGTTCGCCGACCACGGCCGCACCGGCGAGATGCGGCGCGGCTACATGGCCTTCGCCTGGGGCGTGCCGGGACGGCATCGCGGCACGATCGACGCGCCGATCGACCGCCATCCGCATGCAAGGGAGAAGATGGCGGTGCGCCAGGGCGGCCGCGAAGCGGTGACGCATTGGGACATCAGGGAGAGCTATGCCGGGCGGGACGGCAAGCCGGTGGCCTGCCTGCTGGCCTGCGAGCTCGAGACCGGGCGCACCCACCAGATCCGGGTGCATCTCGCCCATATCGGCCATCCCCTGATGGGCGATGCGGTCTACGGTCCGCACTTCAAGACCAAGGCCAATCAGCTCGGCCCCGAGTCGCAGGCCGCCCTGGCCGCGCTGGACCGGCAGGCCCTCCACGCCTACCTCCTGGTATTGGAGCACCCGAGGACCGGAGAACTTTTGCACTGGGAGGCGCCTCTACCAGAGGATTTGCTGCTCCTGGAACGCGCCCTCAAAGCGGCGCTATGACGCAGGCCGCTTCAGAAAGCCTTTACATTACAAAAAGTTATAGCGGCCACACGGCCTCGTGACGTCAACAATCCTTCCCTTTTCGGCCCCCTCTGAGCTATATTGCGCCTGCGTTGAAATGACCAACGCGGAACATCGCAGTGCGATTGGCTTTAACAAAGCGGTCGTCTGCCTGGCCCGCCGCTATCGGGGGCCTGAACCTTTTGGAGGGCGCACTATGGCCCGTACCGCTGCTTTGCCGGTCCTCAATGGTGAGTCCGGCCTGTCTCGCTACCTCGCCGAGATCCGCAAGTTTCCGATGCTGGAACCCCAGCAGGAATACATGCTCGCCAAGCGTTGGCGCGAGCATGACGATCGCGACGCGGCGCACCAACTCGTCACCAGCCATCTCCGTCTCGTGGCCAAGATCGCCATGGGCTATCGCGGCTACGGCCTGCCGATCTCCGAGGTCGTCTCGGAAGGCAATGTCGGCCTGATGCAGGCGGTGAAGCGTTTCGAGCCCGAGAAGGGCTTCCGTCTCGCCACCTACGCGATGTGGTGGATCAAGGCGTCGATTCAAGAGTACATCCTGCGTTCGTGGTCGCTCGTGAAGATGGGCACCACCGCGAACCAGAAGAAGCTGTTCTTCAACCTGCGCAAGGCGAAGAGCAAGATCAACGCGCTGGACGAGGGCGATCTGCGCCCCGACCAGGTGAAGATGATCGCCAAGCGCCTCGGCGTCACCGATCAGGACGTGATCGACATGAACCGCCGCCTCGGCGGCGACGCGTCGCTCAACGCGCCGATCCGCGACGACGGCGAAGCCGGCGAATGGCAGGACTGGCTGGTCGACACCTCGCCCAACCAGGAAGCCCTGATGGCGGAGCACGAGGAATATGATCACCGCCGTGACGCCCTGAACGGCGCCATGAGCGTGCTCAACCCGCGCGAACGCCGCATCTTCGAGGCCCGCCGCCTCGCGGATGAGCCGATGACGCTGGAAGACCTTGCCGCCGAGTTCGGCGTGTCGCGCGAGCGCGTCCGCCAGATCGAGGTCCGCGCCTTCGAAAAGGTGCAGGCCGCGGTCAAGGGCACGATCGCGAAGGCCGAACAGGCCGCGCTGGAAGCCGCGCACTGAACGGCTTCCGCGCGCAAGAGATCGCGCGCAGGACATTGGCGGATCGAACGAGACGAAAGCCGGCGGCAACGCCGGCTTTTTCGTTTGTGGATCCGTTCGTTCGCAGAGACATCCGTTTCGCTTTCACCTCTTCCCGCAGGCGCCAGGCAATCGCATATGGCAGATTGCGTTGGTTGGAGATGCTCGGGCCACAAGCTCGT
>CAYREH010000146.1:0-3209 GCA_964423245.1 uncultured Bradyrhizobium sp.
CGACGAGAGCTTCTTCGCGGGGGCATGATGGCTGGAGGTGGTTTGGCGCTGGCGGCATATTTTCCGGCGTGGGCGCAGCCTGTGTCTGGCGGGATAGCGGCGGGGTTGCCTGAGGTGTCGGGCGAGGACATCACGCTGCGGATTGCGCGGATGGCGATGACGATCGACGGGCGTCGTTCGCCGGCGATCGGGATCAACGGCACGGTGCCGGCGCCGCTGATCCGGCTGCGCGAGGGGCAGAAGGTGCGCCTGAACGTGATCAACGAGCTGGACGAGGACAGCTCGATCCACTGGCACGGCCTGCTGCTGCCGCCGCAGTTCGACGGCGTGCCGGGGGTTTCGTTTCCGGGGATCAAGCCGCGCTCGAGCTATCTCTACGAGTTTCCGGTGATCCAGAGCGGCACTTACTGGTATCACAGCCATTCGGGCCTGCAGGAGCAGCTGGGCCATTACGGTCCGATCGTGATCGACCCGGCCGGCGAGGATCCGGTCCGGCATGACCGCGAGCATGTCGTGGTACTGTCCGACCACAGCCATCTTTCGCCCGACGCGATCTTCCGGCGCATGAAGGTCAACCCGGGCCACTTCAACTTCCAGCGCCAGACGCTGGCCGGGCTGCTGTCGGGCCGCGACCAGACGCTCAAGGACCGGCTCGACTGGGGCATGATGCGGATGGACCCGGCCGACGTCTCCGACGTGACCGGCTCGACTTACACCTATCTGGTCAACGGCCATGGCCCCCGCGACAACTGGACCGCGCTGTTCACGCCGGGCCAGCGGGTGCGCCTGCGCGTCGTCAACGCCTCGGCGATGACGACCTTCAACGTGCGTATCCCGGGGCTGCGGCTCACCGTGGTGCAGGCCGACGGCCAGAACGTGATGCCGGTCGAGATCGACGAGTTCCAGATCGGCGTGGCGGAGACCTATGACGTGATCGTCACGCCGATGGAGGACAAGGCCTTCACGATCGTCGGCGAGGCGATCGACCGCTCGGGCATGGCGCGCGCGACGCTGGCGCCACGCGCGGGGATGACCGGCGAGGTGCCGCCGCTCAGGAAGCGCCCGCTCGCCAATATGAAGGACATGGGCATGGGCGACATGTCGATGGGTCAGGGCGACATGCAGGGCATGGACATGTCCGGCGGCGCGATGGGCGGCATGGACATGGGCGGCGGCGCGCAACGCGGCGTCGATCCGACCGCGGAGAAGAACGCCTCGGCCAGGCTGGCGACCGGCGCGATGGCGGCGGGTGCGGCGATGGCGGGAATGGATCATGGCGCGATGGCGATGGACCCGTCCGGCATGGCCGGGATGGATCACGGCGCCATGGCCGCGCAGCCGGGCGCGATGGCCGGCATGGACCATGGCGCAATGGCGGGCTCGGGCGGCATGGCCGGGATGGACCATGGTTCGATGGACATGGGTTCGATGAAGATGCGCGACTTCTCCAACGCGCCGCAGGTGAAGAAGACCCCGAGCGTGCAGACGATCTCGCCGATGCCGGTCGACCGCACCGACTATCCGGGCCAGGGGCTCGAGGATGTCGGGCACAAGGTGCTGACCTACCGCGACCTGATGGCGCTCGAGCGCAACCCCGACGTGCGCGCGCCCTCGCGCACTCTCGATATCCACCTGACCGGCAACATGGAGCGCTTCATGTGGTCGTTCGACGGCGAGAAGATGTCCGACTTCCACGAACCGCTCCCCTTCGTCGAGGGCGAGCGCGTGCGCGTGACCCTCATCAACGACACGATGATGGGCCACCCGATCCATCTCCACGGCCATTTCTTCGAGCTCGTCACCGGGCATGGCGACCGCGCGCCGCGCAAGCACACGGTCATCGTCCAGCCGGGCGGCAAGGTCAGCTGGGATTTCACCGCCGACGCGGTCGGCGACTGGGCCTTCCACTGCCACCTGCTCTATCACATGCATGCCGGGATGATGCGCGTCGTCAGCGTCCGGCCGAAGGGAGACGCCGCATGAGCCGGCTCGCCGCCGCGCTCGCGGCCACCTCGCTGCTCGCGCTCGCCGTCCCGGCCGCCGCGCAGGACCATGCCAACATGCCGGGCATGGCGATGCCGATGCCGGCCAAGAAGGCGCCGGCCAAGAAGCCCCCGGCCAGGAAAGCGCCGGCCAGGAAGGCGGCGCCCGCCAGACCCGCCGCGCCCAAGCCGGCGCCGCGCAAGCCCGCGGCAAAGCCGGCGGCGGCCACGCCCGCGGCCCCGGGCATGGCCGACATGCCCGGCATGGATCATTCCGGCCAGGGTCAGGCCGCGCCGATGGATCATGGCGCGATGCCGATGAACGGCGCGCCCGCCCAACCCGGCACCCAGCCCGATGCCCAGGCTGATACGATGCCCGGCATGGACCATTCGGCGATGCCCGGCATGGCGATGCCGGGCAGCCGGCCGGGCCATGAGATGGAGATGACCGGGACCGCGCTGCCGGCGGGCAACGATCCCGCGCCGCCGCCGCCGCGCGACCATTATGCCGACCGCCAGTTCCCGGCCGCCGAGATGGCCCGCGCGCGCACGGAGATGATGCGCGACAGCGGCGGCCAGACCTTCGGCCAGGCGCTGCTCAACATCTTCGAATATCAGATGCACAAGGGCGCCGACGGCTATCGCTGGGACGGCGAGGCCTTCTATGGCGGCGACATCAACCGGCTGTGGCTCAAGAGCGAAGGCGAGGGCGAGGTGCGCCGCGGCCTCGATTCCGGCGAAGTCCAGGCGCTCTACAGCCGCGCGATCGATCCCTATTTCAACCTGCAGGCAGGCGTGCGCCAGGATATCGGCCGCGGACCCCGCCGCACCTATGCCACCGTCGGCATCGAAGGCCTCGCCCCCGGCTTCTTCGAGGTCGAGGCCGCGCTCTTCCTCTCCAACAAGGGCGACCTGCTCGGACGCCTCGAAGGCTATTACGACCAGCGCATCACCCAGCGCCTGGTCTTCCAGCCCCGCGTCGAACTCAACTTCGCCGCACAGGACGTCCCCGAAAACGACATCGGCTCAGGCCTCGTCAACTATGAACTCGGCGGCCGACTGCGCTACGAAATCGCACGCCAGTTCGCCCCCTATATCGGCGTCTCATTCTACCAGAAAACCGGCAACACCGCACGCTTCGCTCGCAACGCCGGCGAAAACGTCCACGGCACCAGCTTCGTCACAGGTATCCGCTTCTGGTTCTAATTCCTATGGGAGGTCGAGATG
>CAYREH010000147.1:0-3104 GCA_964423245.1 uncultured Bradyrhizobium sp.
CTGAGCCAGGATCAAACTCTCAAGTTGGACTTGAACTTTGAACCGGCTGATCACAACGTTTGACGAGGTCCCACCATTATCGACCGAAGTCGATGTGCTGCCTGCGATTCACATCGCGGGCAACGATGGTGTTTCCTTTGAAACGTGTACCGCCGAAGTCTTTCGTCCGGTCTCGATCAGAAAAGCCGAAGCTTTTCAGAAGCGAGACCCGCAAGGACTCCGCCGTCCACGTTTCTCTTTCTTCATCTTCACTTGTCAAACAGCCCGGGACCAGGAGGCCCCAACCTTCCTCTGCGGAAGGGTTCCGACACCCTTACCGACGATGGATGAACTCCAACCGACTTGTGTCGGCTGTTGTGTCACTCAACAAGGTGAGGAGCATCAGTGGCGCGTTCGCTCGCCTTGGTCAGTGACCCGGCGGCGCCGCGCTCAGTGGTTGGGGTTATAGGCCCCGCCTTCCGGGCTGTCAACGCCAATCGTCAACAAATCGTCGTACTGGGGACTGGCTTAAAAAATCACGCATTTACAGTGGGTTAGATGGCTAAGGATTGGATGATCGCCGCCGACCCGTCAAAAAATTTCAAAAAAAGTTTGCGCGCCACGGGGCTCCGGAAGGCCCTCCAGGGGCCTCCCGCCGGGTGCCCCGGGGCGTCCCTATCGAGCAGCTATAGACATGGTCCTCCCCCTGTGACCGGGAAAGTTTTTCGGCGGGAGGCGCCGTACTTGAGCCACATTCCCGCGGCGTTCTGGTAAGAGACAAGCTTGAATCGCCGGGATGCCAGTGGGGGCTGCCGGCGGTTTTCATGGGGTCAGAGGAAGGCGATCTCACCATGACGCAGCCTTCTTCGGACATTCGAGAGACATCGAGAGACCTTTACCCGCCCAGCTGTTCGTAATTTCGGCCGGCCCTCGAAGGGCTAACTGAACGCGGACGCCGGCGCGGCTCGCCTTTTCCGAAGACGCCCCGTGAAGAGGGCAGCCAGGACAAGGGCGGGAACGGGCACCTCGGGTCGTTGATTGGGGGACTTGGGTTGAGCCACAGGACGTCACGCGGCGCTTACGGGCGTGAAACCGGGATCATCGATCTCGGCCACGAGCCGCCGCTGTCCGTCGACGGCTCCGAAGCCGCCGTGATCGACCGCCGTCGCGTCTCGGTACAATGGTTCAGCGGCACGATCCTGACCGGACTTTGCGGCGCAGCCCTGATCGGCGGCGCCGTTTTCGCATCCCTCGACGGCGAAATGACCTTCGCCAAGGTCCCTGAGCGGGTGGAGGGCGCCCTGCGCGGCGCCTTTGGCGCCGGCGACCGCGCCGCCACGCTGCACAAGAGCGACCGCCTGCCCCCGCCGAACGAATCCAACGCCTCGCGCAGCATCGTCCGCGTCTCGACGGTCGCCCGCGTCGGCAATCGCGACGTGATGCGGGTGCGTCCCTTCGTTCGCATCGCCGGCAATCTGTCGATGACGACGAGCGATCTGTCGGCGAAGATCCCGCCCTTCAACGCGCAGCGCCTGCTCACCGATGTCGGCTCCGACCCGAAGACGGCCTCGGAAGATCCGAACAATCCGGAGGCCGTCGAGCCCGACGCCGAGGTCTCCTTCGTCACCAAGGACCTGTCGGCCGTGTTGCCCAAGGCCAAGATCTCGGCCGTGGTCGCGCTCGACGACATCCTGATGCGGGTGCGCGATGCCGCCAACTGGCGCGGCAATGGCGGCGTGCGCTACGCCTCGCTGGCCAATGCCGCCGCCGACGTGTCCGGCGCCACCGGCAAATCCGACATCGTCCGCTCCGACATCCGAAGCGCCTACGCCACCGAGGTCTCGCCGTCCGACCCCTATGCCGGTTTCGAGACGCGCGTGGTGCCGGAAAACGTGACGCTGCTGCCCAAGACAAAGGATCAGATCACCGGCGGAAATCCGAACGGCGAACGCGTCCACCTGGTCAAGAAGGGCGACAGCGTCGGTTCGGTGCTGCGCGATCTCGGCGCGACGCCCGAGGAGATCAGGGCGATCGCGGCGACGCTGGGACCGCGCGGCCGCGACGGCGGCCTGAAGGAAGGCGAGAAGCTCCGCATCCTGATGGCGCCCGCGACACCCGGTGCCCGGCTCCAGCCCTATCGCGTCGTGGTTGCCAACGACACCATGGTGGAGGCGATCGCAGCGCTGTCCGACCTCGGCAAATACGTCGCGGTCGACGTGTCCAGCATGAACACCGCCACCGACACGGCGGCGAACGCCAGCAGCGACGATGACGACGACGATGACGGCTCCGGCGTGCGGCTCTACCAGAGCATCTACGAGACCGCGATGCGCAACAAGGTGCCGATGCCGGTCATCGACGACATGATCAAGATCTATTCCTACGACGTCGATTTCCAGCGCAAGGTGCAGCCGGGCGATTCCTTCGACGTGTTCTACGCCGGCGAGGACGAGGGCGTGACGGCGTCCGAAAAGAACGAGGTCCTGTTCGCCTCGCTCACCGTCGGCGGCGAGACCAAGAAATACTACCGCTACCAGAGCCCCGACGACGGCGTCGTCGACTATTACGACGAGACCGGCAAGAGCGCGAAGAAGTTCCTGGTCAGGAAGCCCGTCAACAACGCGATCATGCGCTCCGGCTTCGGCGGCCGCCGCCATCCGATCCTCGGCTACGTCAAGATGCACACCGGCGTCGACTGGGCCACCAGCTACGGCACGCCGATCTTCGCCTCAGGCAACGGCGTGATCGAGAAGGCCGGCCCCGAAGGCGGCTACGGCAAGTATATCCGTATCCGGCACTCCAACGGCTACGAGACCGCCTATGGCCACATGTCGGCCTTCGCCAAGGGCATGGAGGTCGGCAAGAAGGTGCGCCAGGGCCAGGTGATCGGCTTCGTCGGCTCGAGCGGCATGTCGACCGGCCCGCACGTCCACTACGAGATCCTCGTCAACGGCCGCTTCGTCGACCCGATGCGCGTCAAGCTGCCGCGTGGCCGCTCGCTGGAAGGCCCCATGCTGGCCGGCTTCGAAAAGGAGCGCGACCGCCTCGACGGCATGATGACCGGCCGCGGCGGCGTGGTGGCGCGAATCTCCGACAACGGGCCGGTGCAGGTGAGCAACCGGTAG
>CAYREH010000148.1:0-2990 GCA_964423245.1 uncultured Bradyrhizobium sp.
GTCAGCAGGATCAGCGTGTTGAGCAGCGGCAGATGCCAGGGATCGAAGGTCTCGATGCCCTTCGGCGGCCAGGTGCCGGGCACCGCGCAGGCGCCGGCCTGGGTGCCGAGACCGCAGCCGAACACCGCGTCGCGGGTGGCGTGGACGGCATCGGCGGGGAACAGCGCGGCGTTGAAATAGGCCCAGAACCAGGCCACGAAGAACATCACCTCGGAGGCGATGAACAGGATCATGCCGTAGCGGTGATGCAGCTGCACCACGCGGGTGTGGTCGCCCTTGTACTGGGCTTCCTTGATCACGTCGCCCCACCAGCTCGCCATGGTGTAGAGCACGCCCACGGTGCCGACGCCGAACACGATCGGCGCGGCCGCGAACATGTGGTGCATCCAGGCGACGGCGCCGGCCGCCATGATGAAGGCCGAGAGCGAACCGACGGCCGGCCAGGGAGAGGGATCGACCAGGTGATAGTCGTGATGCTTGCCTTGCGCGGTAGCCATTTGCGGTCTCTCTCCTCAATCCCGTGCCTGCGCGGCACTTATCCCCTTGTTCCGATCCCGGGCGTCGGCCCCGTGATCAGAGATTGCCCTTGCGTTTGTCGTCCTCGCCCGCAGCGAGCGGCTTCACCACGGAATCACGCACCTGGTAGAACGTATAGGACAGCGTGATGGTGTTGAGGCCGTCGTTCTCGTGATCGTCCGCGATCGAGGGATCGACGTAGAACACGACCGGCATCTCCCGCTTCTCGCCGGGCGCCATGGTCTGCTCGGTGAAGCAGAAGCAGTTGATCTTCTGGAAATAGGAGCCGACCGTCAGCGGCGCGACGTTGTAGGCGGCCTGTCCCGCCGTGGTGCGCGCGGCCTGGTTGGTCACGGTGTAGAACACCGTCACGACCTGGCCGATATTGACCTCGATCTCGCTCTGCTCCGGCTCGAACTTCCACGGCAGGCCCGGCGCGACATTGGCATCGAAACGCACCGAGATCTTGCGGGCGATCGGGCCGGTCGCCGGCGCGGAGGTCGCAACCTGGGTGGTGCCGTTGAAGCCGGTGGCACGGCAGAACCAGTTGTAGAACGGCACCGCCGCGTAGGACGCGCCGACCATCAGCGCGACCACGCCGCCGCAGATCGAAGCGACCAGCGCGTCGCGGCCCAGGCCACGGCGGGGCGTCGCTGTCGATGTCTGCGCTATGGTCGGCTTCTGATCCATTGTCCCTACATCGGCCGGACTAGAACCGCCGGTCCCTTGACCAGGGTGACGGCGAAGAACAGCAGCACGAGCACGCCAAGCGCGAGCGCGATGGCGATCGAACGCTGACGACGGCTCTTCTGCTGCGCCTCGGTGAGGACGATTCCATCTGGCTCGGGTTTGTTGGCCATTCCCGCCTCATGCGCCCCCGACCATCGGCGCGAGCGCCCGGACCACGACCTCGACCAGCAGGGTCGCGAATAGCGCGAACAGGTAGAAGATCGAGAACGCGAACAGCTTGCGGGTCGCCCGCAGCGACTGGCTGCGCTCCCGGCGCATATAGACATTGATCGCCAGCACCAGCATGCCTGCGCCGAGCACCAGCGAGGCGACGCCGTAGACGGCGTCGAAATAGCCGAGCGCCCAGGGCGCCGCGGCCACCGCGATCAGCACGATGGTGTAGAGCAGGATCTGCAGACGCGTCGCATCGGGACCGGCGACATTGGGCAGCATCGGGACGCCGGCGCGCGCATAATCGTCGGAGCGGAACAGCGCAAGCGCCCAGAAATGCGGCGGGGTCCAGAAGAAGATGATGGCGAATAGCAGCAGCGGCTCGACATCGACCGTGCCGGTCACCGAGGCCCAGGCCACCACCGGCGGCAGCGCGCCGGCGGCACCGCCGATCACGATGTTCTGCGCGGTCCAGCGCTTCAGGCCCATCGTGTAGATCACGACGTAGAAGAAGATGGTGAAGGCCAGCAGGCTGCCCGCGATCCAGTTGACGAGGATTCCGAGCGTCATCACCGAGAAGAACGCGAGAATCAGGCCGAATGCCATCGCCTCCGGACGGGTGACGCGACCGCGCGGAATCGGCCGGTTCGCGGTACGCGACATCATCGAATCGATGTCGCCTTCGAGCGCCATGTTCAGCGCACCGGAGGCGCCGGCACCGGCGGCGATGCAGAGCAGCGAGGTGATCGCCAGCACCGGGTGGAAATGACCGGGCGCCATCGCCAACCCGACCAGCGCGGTGAAGATCACGAGCGACATGACGCGCGGCTTGAGCAGCGCGATGTAGTCGCCGACCTCCGCCTCGGAGATGCGGGGTTGGATGTCGATGGCGTTCTGGTCGAGGACGGACACTAGCTCAACTCGCTTCTCGATGAAGCCGCGGCGCCCGCAAGGGGCGCCGCGGAAGAAGGTTTACTGGACGCGGGGCAGCACTTCGAACTGGTGGAAGGGCGGCGGCGAGGACAGCGTCCATTCCAGCGTGGTGGCACCCGCACCCCACGGATTGTCGCCCGCCGGCACCTTCTTCGCGAAGGCGTCGATCACGCCGTAGATGAAGATCAGGACGCCGAAGCCGGAGAGATAGGAGCCGAGCGAGGAGATCAGGTTCCAGCCGGCGAAGGCGTCGGGATAGTCGACGTAGCGGCGCGGCATGCCCGACAGACCGAGGAAGTGCTGCGGGAAGAACACCAGGTTGACGCCGACGAAGGTCACCCAGAAGTGCAGCTTGGCGATGCCTTCATTGTACATGTAGCCCGACATCTTCGGGAACCAGTAGTACCAGCCGGCGAAGATCGCGAACACCGCGCCGAGCGACAGCACGTAGTGGAAGTGCGCGACGACGTAGTAGGTTTCCTGGAGAACGCGGTCGACGCCGGCATTCGCCAGCACGACACCGGTGACGCCGCCGACCGTGAACAGGAAGATGAAGCCCACCGCCCAGATCATCGGGGCGCGGAATTCGATCGAGCCGCCCCACATCGTGGCGATCCAGGAGAAGATCTTCACGCCGGTCG
>CAYREH010000149.1:0-2987 GCA_964423245.1 uncultured Bradyrhizobium sp.
CCGGCTTCGTCGATCGGCTCGCCGATGACGTTGATGATGCGGCCGAGCGTGCCTTCACCGACGGGCACGCGGATCGGCGCGCCGGTGTCGGTGACTTCCTGGCCGCGGACCAGACCTTCGGTGGTGTCCATCGCGATGGTGCGCACCGTGGATTCGCCGAGATGCTGGGCGACTTCGAGCACCAGGCGGTTGCCGCCGTTCTTGGTCTCGAGCGAGTTGAGAATGGCCGGGAGGTGGCCTTCGAACTGCACGTCGACGACGGCGCCGATGACCTGGGTGACGCGACCGATCTGGTTGGCTGCTGTAGCCATGAACTCTATCTCCTTCGATCCGAACTTTGAGACCTCGGTCCTGCGACCGGGATGTTGCGTAGTGGAAGCCGGTGCGTCCTCGTCAGACGGCCTCGGCACCCGAAATGATTTCGATCAGTTCCTTGGTGATCTGGGCCTGACGCGTGCGGTTGTAGACCAGCGTCTGCTTGCGGATCATCTCGCCGGCGTTGCGGGTGGCGTTGTCCATCGCGCTCATCTGGGCGCCATAGAACGAGGCGTTGTTCTCGAGCAAGGCGCGGAAGATCTGGACCGCGAGGTTGCGCGGCAACAGGCGGTTCAGGATCTCGTCCTCGGTCGGCTCGTATTCGTAAGCCGCGGTGCTCGCGGCCGCGCCGGCCTCGACGACCAGCGGGATGACCTGCTGGGCCGTGGGGATCTGGGCGATCACCGAGCGGAAGCGCGAATAGAACAGCGTGCAGACGTCGAACTCGCCGGCGTCGAAACGGGCCAGCACCTTCCTGGCGATGTCCTCGGCATGGACGAAGCCGATCTGGCGCACGCTGCGCAAATCGAGATGCTCGACGATCTGCTTGTCGAACTGGCGGCGCAGCTGCTCGTAGCCCTTGCGGCCGACGCAGAAGAACTTGACGTCCTTGCCCTGCGCCATCAGCGCCAGGGCGCGTTCGCGGGCGAGACGCACGATGGAGGAGTTGAAGGCGCCGGACAGGCCGCGCTCGCCGGTGCAGACCAGCAGCAGATGAGCCTGGTCCTTGCCGGTGCCGGCCAGCAGCGGCGAGGCGCCGGGCGAGCCCGCCGTGGCGGTGGCGATGTTGGAAATCACATCCGCCATCTTGTCGGCATAGGGACGCGCAGCTTCCGCAGCGGTCTGTGCGCGACGCAGCTTCGAGGCTGCGACCATCTGCATGGCCTTGGTGATCTTCTGCGTCGCCTTGGTGGAGGCGATGCGCACGCGCATGTCTTTAAGTGACGCCATTCTCGTTCACCCCGGCGGTCCGACCCTGACGGTCGAGCCGCTCGCCTATCCCAGTCGTCATGCCCGGGCCAGTCCCGGGCATCAATGTGTTCGCCGTCCCCGCGATCCCGCGTGGACGGCCGTGACGGCTTCGCGCGGTTACGCGAAGCTCTTCGCGAAGCCCTCGACGACCGACTTCAGCTTGGCGGCGGTGTCGTCGGACAGATCGCGGCTGTCGCGGATCGCAGTGAGGATCTCGACATGCTTGCCGCGCAGCAGCGACAGCAGGCCGTCCTCGAACGCGCGCACCTTGTTGAGCGGGAGCGGATCGAGATAGCCGTTGGTACCGGCCCAGATCACGCAGACCTGCTCTTCCATCTTCAGCGGCGAGAACTGCGGCTGCTTCAGGAGTTCGGTGAGGCGCGAGCCGCGGTTCAGCAGGCGCTGGGTCGAGGCGTCGAGGTCGGAGCCGAACTGCGCGAATGCCGCCATTTCGCGGTACTGCGCCAGCTCGCCCTTGATCTTGCCGGCGACCTTCTTGGTGGCCTTGGTCTGCGCCGAGGAGCCGACGCGCGACACCGACAGACCGACGTTCACCGCGGGGCGGATGCCCTGGAAGAACAGGTCGGTCTCCAGGAAGATCTGGCCGTCGGTGATCGAGATGACGTTGGTCGGGATGTAGGCCGACACGTCGTTGGCCTGGGTTTCGATGACCGGCAGCGCCGTCAGCGAGCCCGAGCCCATGTCCTTGTTCAGCTTCGCGGCGCGCTCGAGCAGGCGGGAGTGCAGGTAGAACACGTCGCCCGGATAGGCTTCGCGGCCCGGCGGGCGGCGCAGCAGCAGCGACATCTGGCGGTAGGCGACGGCCTGCTTGGAGAGGTCGTCATAGATGATGACCGCGTGCATGCCGTTGTCACGGAAGTACTCGCCCATCGTGCAGCCGGTGAAGGGCGCGATGTACTGCATCGGCGCCGGATCGGACGCGGTGGCGGCGACGACGATCGAATATTCGAGCGCGCCCTGCTCTTCCAGCACCTTCACGAACTGCGCGACGGTGGAACGCTTCTGGCCGACCGCGACGTAGACGCAGTACAGCTTGAGGTTCTCGTCGGGCTGCGCGTTGAGCGGCTTCTGGTTCAGGATGGTGTCGAGCGCGATCGCGGTCTTGCCGGTCTGACGGTCGCCGATGATCAGCTCGCGCTGGCCGCGGCCGATCGGGATCAGGGCGTCGATCGCCTTGAGGCCGGTCGCCATCGGCTCGTTCACCGACTTGCGCGGAATGATGCCGGGCGCCTTGACGTCGACGCGCATGCGCTTCTCGGCCTGGATCGGGCCCTTGCCGTCGATCGGGTTGCCGAGCGCGTCGACGACGCGGCCGAGCAGCCCCTTGCCGACCGGCGCGTCCACGATGGCGCGGGTGCGCTTGACGGTCTGGCCTTCCTTGATCTCGCGGTCGGCACCGAAGATGACGACGCCGACATTGTCGGTTTCGAGGTTCAGCGCCATGCCGCGGGTGCCGTTCTCGAACTCGACCATTTCACCGGCCTGGACATTGTCCAGACCATAGACGCGGGCGATACCGTCGCCGACGGACAACACCTGTCCGACTTCGGAGACTTCAGCTTCCTGGCCGAAATTCTTGATCTGGTCCTTGAGGATCGCGGAAATTTCCGCGGCGCGGATGTCCATCAGCCTGCCTCTTTCATCGCGTGCTTGATCGAATTGAGTTTGGTGCGAAGCGA
>CAYREH010000150.1:0-2977 GCA_964423245.1 uncultured Bradyrhizobium sp.
CCGGCCGCCTCAGACCGACCGCATCAACCCGCCATCGACGCGGATGTTCTGGCCGGTGATGTAGGCGGCGCCGTCGGAGGCGAGGAAGGCGATCGTCGCCGCGATCTCCTCGACCTTGCCGTACCGTTTCATCGGGACGCTGTCGCGGCGCGCGTCCTGCTGCGGCAGGCTGTCGATCCAGCCCGGCAGCACGTTGTTCATGCGGATGTTGTCGGCGGCATGGGTGTCGGTGAAGATCTTCGTGAAGGCGGCAAGGCCGGCACGGAACACGGCGGAGGTCGGGAACATCGCGCTCGGCTCGAACGCCCAGGCGGTCGAGATGTTGATGATGGCGCCATTCTTCTGCGCCTGCATCACCGGCGTCACCAGACGGGTCGGACGGATCACGTTGAGCAGATAGGTGTCGAGGCCGAGATGCCATTGCTCGTCGGTGATCTCGGTGATCGCCGCGCGCGGGCCGTGGCCGGCGCTGTTGACGAGCACGTCGATGCGGCCCCAGGCCGCCAGCGCCGTGTCGACCAGACGCTTCAAATCGTCATTGGACGTGTTGGAGCCGGTGACACCGAGACCGCCGAGCTCGGCCGCAAGCGCCTCGCCCTTCCCCGACGACGACAGGATCGCCACGCGGAAGCCGTCGGCGGCGAGCCGGCGCGCCGCCCCTGCCCCCATGCCGCTGCCGCCTGCCGTGACGAGTGCGACCTTCTCTGCTGCCATGGCGATGCTGTCCCTTGATGGAGTTGAGGCCGGCGCGATGACGGGCCTATCATGTGGGCCTTCTATAGCCAGACTTCTATAACCAGACTTGCCGGCAGGTCCAACGTCGGAAGGTGCGCCGCATGAACGACTTGCAGATCCGCAATCTGAGGCCCGAGGAAATTTCCGTCGCCCTCGACTGGGCCGCCGCCGAAGGCTGGAAT
Source organism: uncultured Bradyrhizobium sp. (assembly GCA_964423245.1). Taxonomy (GTDB): domain Bacteria; phylum Pseudomonadota; class Alphaproteobacteria; order Rhizobiales; family Xanthobacteraceae; genus Bradyrhizobium. Next base: position 918 of record CAYREH010000150.1, read on the forward strand.
CCCGGCCTGGCGGATGCCGCCTGTTTCGCGGTCCCCGATGCGAAGGGATTCTTCGTCGGCGAGATCGATGGCGAGCCGGTCGCGACAGTCTCCTGCGTCAATTACGACGAGCGCTTTTCATTTCTCGGCTTCTACATCGTGCGCGCGCCGTTTCGCGGTGCCGGCCACGGCCTGCGCATCTGGAACGCCGCGATCGCGCATGCAGGTGCGCGCGTGATCGGCCTCGACGGCGTGGTGGCGCAGCAGGACAATTACCGCAAATCGGGTTTCGAACTGGCCCATGCCAATATCCGCTTCGGCGGGAGCGTCTCGGCGCCGCCGGAGCCCGCGCATGCCGTGGCGCTCGACACGGTCCCGCGCGCGCTGGTGGAAGCCGACGATGCCACCGTGTTTCCCGCGCATCGCGGCACCTTCCTGCGCGCGTGGATCGATGCGCCGGGCCATGTCGGCCGCGCCGTGATGCGCGACGGCCGGCTGGCCGGATGGGGCGTGATCCGCCCGTGCCGAACCGGCCGCAAGATCGGTCCGCTCGTCGCCGACGACCGCGCGGCGGCGGAGCTGGTGGTCGAGGGTCTGCTGGCGGCGGCGGGCGGTGGCGAGACTTTCCTCGATGTGCCCGCGATCAACACGGAGGCCGTCGCGCTCGCACGCGCGCTCGGACTCAATCCGGTGTTCGAGACGGCGCGGATGTATACGGGGCCGATCCCGCCATTGCGGATCGACCGCGTCTTCGGGGTCACCAGCTTCGAACTCGGCTGACGCCGCCGTTCAGTAGCAGCGCATGATGTTGACGACGTGATCGCCACCGCCACGGCCGGGCACGGTCACCTGCTCGGTCGGGCAGCTCGGCACATAGGGCCGGTCGGAGGGGATCACATTCGGCGGGAAGCGATGCGTCCAGTCCCATGGCACGTCGTAGGTATAGGTATAGCGCACGTCGTTCGAGAGCGGCTGCCCGGCATCGGCGAACGGATAGCCGTAGCTGGGCGCGTCATAGACGAAGCCGCCGCCGCCCGGCCAGTACACCCAGGGCTTGCCGCGGCCGCGGAATCGCGGCGACGGAGCGATCGGGGCATGGGCTGCTGCGGGCATCGCGACGACGCCATGCGGCGCGGCGGCGCCCGGCCTTGCAGATCCGTCACTGACGGCGAGGAGCAGCGCTGCTGCGCTGAGCGAGGCGAGCAAGGCCCCGTGTGATCTGGACATCATGATACGCACCACTCGTTTGGCTTCGGCCGCTCCCCGCCTGCGACGCTAGGACGGGCCCTCGCCCAGCCGCAAACCTATAATTAATTATTGGTTAAGGCACGGGATTAACGGGCGGATTGCTGCGACACGTCGCCCGCCTTGCTCGCTGGCTGCGGCGCTGTTCCCTGTTCCCGCTTCATATTCAGTTGATGGGAGTTGATCGCTGCAACGGCGCGATCCCGGAACGCTTCCGCACCGCATTTGTTGCCCTGCACAAGAAGAATGGAGCAATCATGCAGAACCGATCGAAACTTCTCCTGTCCGTCGCCGCTGCGCTCATCGCCGGCACTGCGGCTGCGTCCGCGCAGGGCTATGAGTGGAACGGACCGCGCGCCGGCTGGGACCGGACCGCGCCCGTCTACGAGGTCGCGCCGCCGCGCGCGGCGTATTATCCGGGTGGCGCCGGCCCCTACGGCCCGCTGAACGGCACCAATCACCCGACGCCCAGCTCCACGCAGGGCGACGTCGGCCCCGAAGGCAACAACAACGGCACACTGACCGGCGTCTATCGCGGCTGGTAAGGCCAGAAGTCTGCAGGAGAGATCCCAAGACGACCCGATCCCAAAGGCTCGCCGCATCGCTGCGGCGGGCCTTTCGCTTGTCTTGAGCGAGCCGACCGGCAGACCCCGCATGCGGCTGCGCTCCGGCGACGAGATCTTGCGTTGCCCGTCGGGCAACACACCCGAAGACTGGGTCAAGCTACGACAGCGAAAATATTCCGCTTTACCGAAATTCGGAATTGTCGTATGTGTCGTCTCAACTCCGGCCCAAGGAAGAGGGGCGTATCGCGATCGTCACGAACGCGGGCCGGA
>CAYREH010000151.1:0-2393 GCA_964423245.1 uncultured Bradyrhizobium sp.
AACCATGTCCCCGAACAGGTGTAAGCTATGTCTCCGGGCTGAACACTGCGCTCGCAATGACGGCGGTTAGACCGCGAAGAATTCCAGCAGTGCCCTGGCGGTGACGTCGGGGTTCTCCTCGGTGAGGAAGTGGCCGGACTCGACCGGCTGGCCGCTCACATTCGTCGCCCATTGCTTCCAGGTGTCGAGCGGGGTGGCGGCGGCCTGGGCGATGCCGGTGGAGCCCCACAGCGCCAGCATGGGAATGGTGATCTTCCTTCCGGCCTCGACATCGGCCTTGTCGAGCTCGTAATCAAAATAGGCGCCGGCGCGGTAGTCCTCGCACATCGCGTGGATGCGGGCGGGATCGCGGAACGGGGCGAGGTAATGCGCCAGCGCGCGCGGGTCGATCTCGTCCAGCGTCTTGGATTTGGTCTGGCTCGCCATCTTGAAGCGCAGGAAGAATTCGCCCTGCCCCGCGATCAGCGTCTCCGGCAGCGGCGCGGGCTGGGCGAGGAAGGTCCAGTGCCAGATCTTCAGGGCATAGGCGCGGTTCATCCGCTCCCAGTAATCATAGGTCGGCAGGATATCGAGCACCGCGAGCTTCGAGAGGCGGCCGGGATGATCCAGCGCGAGGCGATAGGCGACGCGGCCGCCGCGGTCGTGGCCGGCGAGCGCGAAGTGGATGTGGCCGAGCCGCTCCATCGCCTCCACCATCGCCCCGGCCATCGCGCGCTTGGAATAGGGCCGATGCTGCGCGTCGCTGTCCGGCATGTCGGACCAGCCATAGCCCGGCAGGTCGGCGATGATCAGCGTGAAGGCCTCAGCGAGCGCGGGCGCCACGCGGTGCCACATCACATGCGTTTCGGAGAAGCCGTGCAAGAGCAGCAGCGGCGGGCCCTTGCCACCGACCCGGGCGAAGATGCGGCCCGAGGACGTGTCGATCCATTCGGCCCTGAAGCCGGGATAGAGGTCGGCGAGATCGGACATGGCAAACCTCAGCTCTCGAAAAACAACCCCATGCAAAGTGAGAATTTCCATTGGGCCGTCGCTAACCCCTTGATTTCGCTCAGCCCGGAACTCGGGGCCAAACCGCGCCATCAGGGGTCCGGACCGCCCGCGGGACTCTACCCCTTTACCTTCTCCGCCTCCACCGCCTGCCAGCCGATGTCGCGGCGGCAGAAGCCGTCCGGCCAGTCGATGCGGTCGACGGCCTGGTAGGCGCGGGCCTGCGCCTCCGTCACGGTCGCGCCGAGCGCGCAGACATTGAGCACGCGGCCGCCATTGGCGAGGATGGCGCCGTCCTTCTCCACCGTGCCGGCGTGGAAGATCTCGACGGTCTCGACCTTCGCGGCCTCTTCCAGCCCCGTGATGCGCGTGCCTTTCTGGTAGTCGCCGGGATAGCCCTTGGCCGCCATCACCACCGTGATCGCGGCGTCCTTGTGCCAGCGCAGGTCGAAATTCTTGAGCTGGCCGTCGCAGGCGGCGAGGAACGCCGGCACGATGTCGCTCATCATGCGCAGCATCAGGACCTGGCATTCGGGATCACCGAAGCGCACGTTGAACTCGAACAGTTTTGGTCCCTGCGTCGTCAGCATGATGCCCGCATAGAGGATGCCGCGGAACGGCGTGCCGCGGCTCTTCATGCCCGCGACCGTCGGCAGCATGATCTTCGCCATGATCGCGTCGTGGACGGAAGGCGTCACCAGCGGCGTCGGCGAATAGGCGCCCATGCCGCCGGTGTTGGGGCCCACGTCGTGGTCGAACACGCGCTTGTGGTCCTGCGCCGAGGCGAGCGGGATCGCGGTCTCGCCGTCGCACAGCGCGAAGAAGGAGATCTCGCGGCCCGGCAGGAATTCCTCGATCACGACCTCCGCGCCGGCCTCGCCGAAGGCGCCCTCGAACATCATGTCGATGGCGTCCTCCGCCTCGCGCACGGTCTTCGCGACGACGACGCCCTTGCCGGCGGCAAGGCCATCGGCCTTGACCACGATCGGCGCGCCCTGGCTCTGCACATAGGCGCGCGCCTCATCCGCCTTGGTGAAGCGCTGATAGGCGCCCGTGGGAATGCCGAACTCGGTGCACAGCGCCTTGGTGAACCCTTTTGAGCTTTCCAGCTGCGCCGCCGCCCGGCTCGGCCCGAACGCCTTGATGCCGGCGGCCGTGAGATCATCGACGATGCCGGCCGCCAGCGGCGTCTCCGGCCCGACCACGACGAGCGCGACCGTGTTGGCCCGGCAGAAATCGATCACCGCCGCATGGTCGGCGACATCAAGCGCCACGCATTCCGCCTCCTTCGCGATCCCGGCATTGCCGGGCGCGCACCAGAATTTGGTCACCAGGGGCGAGGCTGCGATCTTCCATGCCAGGGCATGTTCACGGCCGCCGGAACCGAGGAGGAGAATGTGCATCAG